>CAZRSF010000005.1:0-19879 GCA_964602655.1 uncultured Candidatus Moduliflexus sp. | reverse complement strand
GGATTTTCTGATGTAGGGCGAAACTGTTGTTTCGCCTATGTCGAAAAAGAGTTTCGACATACAATTTTCCCAGACGTTGAAACGTCTGGCTTTATTCCATTGCCGCTTCGCGGCAGGCGTTTCGATCTGAAAGGTCGGCGGCATATAGACAGCGGTTTCAACCCCTGGATGTTATTTGTCGTTTTTTGCAAGTTGTCAGACACCTTGAAGGTGTCTGACAACTGTTGGCATTTACAGCGCGAAGGCTCTGGCCGGATTGATGCGCATGATTTTTTCGATGATCGCGTCGCTGACGCCGCGTTCTTTGAGGAGCGGGAGAAAGGTGCTGTACATGCGGGTGAATGGAATGACAGTTCCGCCGTTCGGTTCGCTGACATGATACCAGCCGCCGTCATGCGAGAGCAGAACTTGATCTTCGAAACCGCGTTCTAACAGGAAGAGGAGCTTGTCGCGATGATTTTCTTCGCCGCCGAAGGCGAGGCCGTCCAATTCGATCCACGCGCCAGCCTTTGCCAATGTCGCCAATCGTTCGTTGGCTTCTTCGCGATGCGCATGGACGAAAATCCAATGCGACGGATCAACGCCGCCGCGTTCGAGTTCGTTCAGAATGCTTTCCGCTGTGTCGGCGACGCAGGTATGCGTGGCGATGGTGAGGCCGGTGGCCTTATGCGTGAGGGCGGCGGCGCGAATCAATTTCCGTTCAAGGTCGTTCAGCGGCTGCGGCAGCACGGCGGTTTTGATAAAGCCGGGGCGAATCGTCGTGCCGTCAATTCCTTCTTCGAATTCGCGAATCCAATCTTCTGCCAGGCTCTCCGCGCTGCGCTGCCGGGCGTAATCGGGGAGAAACTCTTTATTGTACAAACCGGTATTCGTCACGATATGCAGGCCGGAACGCTCCGCAAGCGTTCGGAAGATTTCGACATCTCTGCCGAGAAAATTCGGCGTGCATTCGAAAAAGCCTGTGATGCCTTGTTTGCGAAGTTCTACCAGATACGGCAGCATTACGGCGATGACATTGGCGGCGTCATACCGATGTTTTCCGGCAGTTGCCGCGCCGCCGAAATCTACCAGAATATGTTCGTGCGGCAACGTCCAGCCTAATTCTGACGCCGGGATCGCGCCGCGTACTGTATGAATAATTTTGTTTGCTTGCATAATATGAATGATAACCCCGTCAGGGTTTGAAACCCTGACGGGGTGCTTTCTTTAGAGTCGAATCTCGATTTTGTTCGATCCAACGGAATCCAATTCGAAGGTGTGCCTTTTTCCTTCGAAAAGGATATCATATTCTCCGAGAAAGCCTGTAAAACGCGCCTTTCCGTCTTGATTGGTGATAAAATGCGTCGGTTTCAGCCACCATTCGCCTTTGATCAGTTTCATCAGTTCTTCATAGGCCGGTTTGCTGGAAGCATCTTTCCGAACTAAGCCCGCCGGAGCGTTCAGCCAGCCGCCGTCAGCGAAATCCCAGTAGGTCAGCCCTTCGACTAACGGATGCGCGAACAACGTTTTATAATGCTGCACCACTTCCCGCGCCTGACGCTCCTCTCCTTCAGGCGTTGTCGGCCAATCGGTGACTTGATAATCATTCAAATCCACAATCTCAGGCGGCATAATCGTCCCGGAAACGAGCGTGGTTTCGGTAAAATGAATCGGAATGTCAAAGCGGGAAAATTGTTCGATCACTTTCAGCGTTTTTTCGACGCCCCAGTAGCCTTGATGCATGTGGGATTGCAGGCCAAGCACGTCAATTTTTATTCCGGCTTCCAGGCAGCCTTCCACTAAAATATCATACGCCGGGGACATGTCGAAATCGTTCAGCACCAATGTCGCTGACGGATTGGCGGCGCGGGCGGCCTCGAACATGGTTTTAATGGTTTTTATTCGCCCCAACTCTTTGCATATCCGGGTGATGCCGTTATCGTATTTATCGAAAATCGGCATGATAACGACTTCATTGATGACATCCCAGGCGTCAATCAGGCCGCGAAAATCGGTGACTTCGCGCTGGATGCGGCCAAGCTGGGCTTGCAGAATCTCCGCGTTGCTCATCGGCAGCAGCCAGTCGGCGCAAACGGTATGCCAGCAGAGGGGATGGCCTTTGACACGCAGATGGCGATCAACGCACCATTGCGCGGCCTTTTTTAATTGCGCGGTCATCGGTCGGCCTTGTTCCGGCTCGAATCGTCCCCAGTAAAACGGCAGCGTCACAGAATTGAACAAGTCGGCGATTTTCGCCGCCCGTCGGGCATACCATTCCTGCTGTTCTTCGTTTGGCGCGTTTACGGCCTGAACAATATCAAAGCCGGAAATCCCGAACAGAAATTTATGATTTGTTTGCGCGATCACCACGTCTTGCTGCTCCAACGGGCTGTTATCAGCCTTTAATACGGTGAGTTCGACCTCAACAGCCCGATGTTTTCTTATGTCGCTATCCACATGATTATATAAATTGCTCATAGAGCCTCCTATTAAGTTTTTAACGATGCACGTCGTAAATATTCGGCGGCAGCAAACCCCGCAACATCGCCATTTCTTCATTTGTTAACACCGGAGCGGTAACAATTTCTAAGCAATCATCAAGCTGACGCATGGTACGAATGCCGACCACTGCGGTCGTGATGGCCGGATGATGCAGCGCAAAACGCAACGCCGTTTGGCCGGGGCTGCGCTGCGCGTTTGCGCAAGCGTTGATCGCCTCAGCAGCAAGATGAATGTCATGCTGCGAATACTGCAAATACGAGGCAGGCGGTTTCCCAGCCAACACGCCTTTTGCTAAAGAGCCACGCGCCAAGACGCCGATACGATGCTGCTGCAAAAGACCAAGACAGCTTTCTTCCGGGCGTCTGTCTAACAAGCTATACTGCATCATCACGCTGACAATCTGCGAACGGCTGACATATTCTCGGATGACGTTCGGCCTGATGGACGAAATCCCATAATGTCGAATTTTCCCCTGCTGTTTCAGGATTTCAAAGGCTTCAATCGTTTCATCAATCGGATCATCTATCGTGCCGCCATGTAGTTGATACAAATCTATGTAATCGGTTCGAAGGCGCGTCAAACTCGCCTCTACGGCTTCAAGAATGTAGGCTTTGCTGGGATTCCAATCCCAACCGCTGCCATCTTGCCGCCATTGATTGCCGACCTTTGTGGCAATCAACACCTTGCGCCGTATATCGTGGAGCGCCTTGCCGACAAAAACCTCATTCTGGCCGTGTTGATAGAGATCAGCAGTATCGAACAGGTTGATGCCATTTTCGAACGCTTTCCGCAGCAGCGTCGTATTTTCGGCCTGATCCTCGCCGAGCGACATGCAGCCGAAGCTCACTTCGCTGACGCGCAGGTTGGTTGTCCCAAGCACACGATAATTCATACGATTCATTCCATTTACGCCGTCAGACCGTTCGAAAGAGTTTAACAGCCCGATAAGGCGTTCAACGAAACAGAGTTGCGCTGGACATATTCTTTCTCAGCCGCGCTTTTCGGCTTCGGCGATCAGGCTGTTGACGTAGGATTCGAGGCGCGCATCCGTCTCGGTTTTCAATTGCAGCAATTCTTGATCGGAAATACCGACCGGCACATCTTTGCGGATCGCGCCGTAATATTTGATTTTCGGCTCAGTGCCGGAGGGGCGAATCGTGACGCGGGTATGATGGTCGTCGGACAACAGGAAAACCAGCACGTTGCCTTTCGTTCCTTCGACCTGTCGGATCACTTTGCCGGTTTCAGGGGCAATCGCGACGCCAACCTGACGATCGACCACTTCAATGATTCGTTTGTCGCCTAATTTCAACGGCGGCTGCTCGCGCAAGACTTTCATCATCTTCTTCACGCGGGCTGTGCCTTCTGCGCCGGGAACGTACATATTTTTCAAGAGTTCCGCAAAATAGCCATGTTTCCGGTAGAGTTTGCGCAAATGGTCGATCAGGCTTTCGCCCTCGGCGTTCAGTTCCGCCGCCATCTCCGCAATCGTAATCGCAGCGCTTGCGGCGTCTTTATCGCGGACGAACGTGCCGCGCAGATAGCCGAGACTTTCCTCCGCGCCGAACAGAAATTCCTGCCCTTCCGGCAAGTTGCGAATGATTTCCGCGATATATTTGAAGCCAACCAGCAGATTACTGACTGTCGCCATGCCGAAGCTTTTGGCAATGCGGGACACCAAATCTGTCGTCACGAGCGTCTTGACCACGACGCCTTGCTGCGGCAGTCGCCCTTGTTCCTGCAATTTCGAAAGAATGAAATCGGTCAGTAACGCGCCGACCTGATTGCCATTCAGCAGAATCCAATCAGCGTTGCCGTCGGCGTTCGTATATTTGCAAAAGACGCCAAGCCGGTCGGCGTCGGGATCGGAGGTCAGGCCGAGATCAGCGTCAATTTCGCGGGCAAACGCCATCGCCCGTTCCGAAGCTGCCGGAAGTTCGGGATTGGGGAAATTGGCCGGAACATTCGGAAAATTCCCGTCCGCGCTCATCTGATCTTCGACGAGATACAGTTGCTCGAATCCGGCGGCTCGCAAGACCGGCAGAATCGAGGTCTGCCCCGTGCCATGCAGCGGACTGTACACGATTTTGACGTTGCGGTTGCGGCTGAGCGACAAATTGACGACGGCTCGAATGTACGGCTCGTCAATCTCCGCGTCAATCTTTTTGAGCAGCCCTTGACGCGCGGCGTCCGCCAAATCCATCGTTTTCAACGTCGTGACCGCGTTGACTTCTTGAATGATGGCGGTATCGTGTGGCGCGACGATCTGGCCGCCGTCTTCCCAATAGACTTTGAAACCGTTATCGCTCGGAGGATTGTGGCTTGCGCTGATAACCACGCCCGCCATCGTTTTCAACTCGCGCACGGCGAACGACAGTTCCGGCGTCGAGCGAAAACTGCCGAACATGTAGGTTTTGATGCCGTTACCGGTCAACACGCTGGCGGTGACATCGCTAAATTCCTGCGATGTCAGGCGCGTATCATACGCGATGACGACGCCCCGCGCTTTGGCCTCTGCGCCGAATTTCTCGATATACGCGGCCAATCCCTGCGCAGATTCGCCAATCGTACGGGCGTTGATGCGGTTCGGACCGACGCCGCACGTCCCGCGCCGTCCGCCGGTGCCGAACGGAATGATCGTGTAAAAATTATCTTCTAATTCCGTAAATCGCTCGCGTTCGACGAGCGATGCAATGGCCTCCCAGTATTCCTGATACTCCTTGCCTGTCAGCCATTTACGGATATTTGCGACAGCGATTTCGCTGATTTTTCCTGAGGTGCGCGCTTGCGAGAGTTTGTCCAGAATGGGTTGCATAGGGATTTCCTGTTTGAGATGGGAACGGGCGCTGGCGCATCGGATTTCTTATTTATTGGAGACGCGCAGAACCCATTCGATGATTTGTTTGGCTTTATTGACGTCCAGCGGCTTTGAGATGAAGTGTTCCGCGCCGGCGCGCAGAGCTTCTTCGATCACTTCCTCGTGCGGAATGCCGCTGCTGAGAATAATGAGGGTATTGGGATTCACGTTCATCATTTTGCGCACGAGAATGATCCCGTCCACGTCCGGCAGCGATAAATCCATCGTGACCGAATCGGGCGCAAGGCGTTCGTGCATTTCGAGCGCTTCCGCGCCGGACGCGGCCTGACCGATCACTGTGACGCCAATCTGTTCGACGAGTTTCACCAGACTGCTGCGGGCGAAGCGCGAATCATCAACAATCAAACATGTAAACGGCGTTCCATCTTTTTTGAGCATGGTTTCTTTAGCCTATCCGAACACGCGGCGAATCAGCGCCGGGACATCCAAAATCAGGACGACTTTCCCGTCGCCGAGCTTGGACGCGCTGGACGTGATTTCAGAACGCATGATATTCTGATCTAAGGATTTGATGACCAACTCTTCTTTTTCCATGAGCGAATCGGCGACGATGCCGACAATTTTCCGTTCAGAGGAGCGGACGACAATTACATACATTTTTCTGTTTTCGTCCAGGTGCGGCTCTGGAATGCCGAGAATGCCGTGCGGACGAATCAGATTGACGACCTGATTTCGCAGTTCGAAGACTTCGCGCTCGCCGACATACGTGATTTGTTCCGGCGAAATCCGAATCGCCTCGACGACAGTGGAAAGCGGAATGGCAAACATCCGGCGTCCGACCCCGAACACTAACGCCTGGATAATGGCGAGCGTCAACGGCAGTTTGATGATGATGACCGTGCCTTCGCCTAATCTGCTATCCAACTCGACTGAGCCTTTCAAGCTCTGCACGGTATCGCGCACGATCATCATGCCACTTTGATCGCTGCTGCCGGGTTCTGATGGCGAGCCGGAGCTTGTCATAAACAACAAACCGAACGCATCGGCTTTCGAAAGTTTTTGTAGCTTTTCAGCGGAGAGCATGCCGTTTTCATAAGCTTGCCGCTTCAGTTTTTCCAGATCGATGCCGCGCCCGTCATCTTCGACCACGATCACGATTTGATTCCCTTCGCGAAACGAGATCAGTTGAATCGTCCCTTTTGGGGGTTTGCCCAATTGCTCCCGCACCATCGGCGGTTCGATGCCATGATCAATCGTATTTTTAATCAGATGAAACAGCGGTTCATTGATCACGTCAACCAACGTTTTATCGAGGTCTGTATCCTCGCCGATCACCTCAAGCTTCACATCTTTTCCGCTTTTAAACGCCAGGTCCCGCACCACGCGAGGAAATCGGCGGAAGACCACATCAATCGGCGTCATCCGAACTTTCATGATGTTTTCTTGCAGATTCAGCAGGTTTTTACGAATTCCGTCGCTGGTTTTTTGCAGATGGTCCATCGGCTTCAACGAAGACTGCGTCGTGGAGAGCACCTCCCGCACTTCGTTCAAGCCGCGCGCTAACGTCGAACCGCCGATAATCAGTTCGCCGATGATATTCATAATATCATCTAATTTTTTGTAGTCCACGCGCAGCGTACGCGCCTTCGAACGATCTCCGAGTGTAAAATCTTCGTTTGAGCCGAATTCCTTCAAATAATCCGGTTCATCTTTCTGCACCACCAACACTTCAGGCACGCTGAATGGGGCGATGTTCACGGATGATACGACGACCGCCACGTTCGCAATCTCCGCCATGCGGTCTTTCTCCATATCGGAGACATACAGAATGTGCATTTCGGAGGCGGCTTTGAGTTCTTTACTGCCTAACGGAGGGATGACTTTAGCGATTTCACCGCTTAAGCCCAGCTTGCGGACAATAATAAACGCGCCAGCGGATTTCATCTTCCATTCGGAATCGAATTGAATATCAATCCGGTAGATGACCTTGCCTTTTTTTTTGGCTTCGCGCAGTTTCAGGGCTTCATAGCCAGATATTTCGATTTCGCCTGGCGCGACAACTTGCTCGACGGTCTCCTCCATCTGCGGAGAGAGCTGCGCGATCCGCTGCGGTATGCCGGAAATATCTATCGAGCAACTGCGATTCTGTTTGTAATCCGCCACTAAGTTTTTCAACAGGTCATTGGCGAAATACACTAAGGTCAGAATGCCTTTGGAAATAACCGCATTTTCATCCACTAACAGGCTTTTCAGGTAGCCTTCAATCTGTTTGGCGGCATTGGTAATTTTTTCGAACCCCAAAAATCCGGCATTGCCTTTCAGGGTATGATACGCGCCGGTAATGGCGCGTAATTTGGATTTATCTTGCGGATTTGCTTCCAACGCCACCGTATCGTTATCGAGTTTGCGCAGAATCTCGTCCACTTCATCGAAAAAGATCGTGAGATATTCCTGAAGTTCTTCATCCTCCTCTTCAGCGGCAGCTTCTTCAATCAAGACAAGCGCGGAATCAACATCGCGCAGAAATTCTGTGGAATACAAATCGCCTTCCGGCGGTGTCGTAGTGATAACGCCATTTTGGAAGAGCAGTTCTCTGAAGGAGAGAAGGCCGATTTTGAAGAGGTTATCCATCGTCATCGAATATTTATTCAATGACAGGATATGCATCAATTCTTCTTTTTTCAGCGAGAGCGGCCCGGCCAGAATCTTCGCCGCTTGTTCGAGATGCTCGTTGATAAAGCGCGTGGCCGTGCAAAATGCGCGAATCAAGGCTTTCACGGTTTCAGGATATTTTTCTAAATTCTCCCGAAACGTCATCAGGACGCTCTGGTCAACCAACCAGTTAATATCGCCTTCGTTTTCTGGGATTTCGGAACGCGCGCCGGAAAAGAAAAATTTGCCGCCGATTGCCTCGGCTTTGCTGGTCCAGGGTTCCCAGCAGGCCATGGCGTCAATTTCGCCTTTTTCCATCGCTTCTAACTGTTGAGCTGGCAGGAGATGCACGAATTGCACAGAGGAGAGATCCAGCCCGAATTCTTTCGCCATGCCCTGAATCGCGATATAGACCGCCGCGCCTTTTGCCATCCCGACGCGCCGACCGAGCAGATCTTCAGGAGATTGAATCTTCGCCGCCGTGCGGACAACAATTTGCTGCGTCCCGGAGATGTCGGCTAATGGCGCAACAATCTTGACATCCACCCCTTTTTCTTGCAGCACAAGCGTCGTGATCGGCGTCTGTGTGAAGGCAAACGGCTTCTGCTTCGCTTTCATCACCTCTTCCGGCATAATCGTGCCAGAAGAGAGGAGGCGATACGTGACGTCTAAGCCTTCGTCCCGAAAGAATCCTTTTTCTTTCGCTAAAATAAGCTGTCCGGAGATATTCGGATCGCTGACGCCATATAACTCGATTTTCGACAGTTCAGGTTTTCCCTTCGCCATGCTGGAAACAGGAATGGAGAAAAACACAAGGAATCGCTTCCCCCTGCAACAGTTATCCTTGTCCTTTTCTCCGTTAAATTCCTCCTGTATCTATCACCGTCATGAGTACCAACGTAAATTATTGTATCACGCGTCCCGATTCGATGCGCTGATTCGGTACAATCACTCTCCCGTGATTAATCAAGACATTTCTCCCGATATGGGCATGCTCTCCGATTCGCACCTCTTTTCCGATCACCGTCAGGCCAAACGCAGACGCTTCCGGGGAGGTTGAATTGACGGGCATCGCGTCTCCCACGCCAATCTGCGCGCCAGTTCCGATCACCACATCTTTATCGGAAATCACGCGATTGACCACCGCTCCGGTTTTAATCACGCATTCATTCATAATAATCGAATCTCGAACAACAGCGCCCTCTTCCACGATCACGCCGGGGGACAGAATGCTATTTTCAACCGTTCCGCTGATTTTCGAGCCTGGCGAAACCAATGCGCGCCTTACCGTGGACGTTGGCAGAAATAACGCCGGATGATGACCGGAGACGTTACGATCATCCAAATTCGTGCGCACGTTCCACTTCCACATATCCAATGCGGTTGGTTCGTCAAGCAAGTCCATATTCGCTTGCCAGTATTCGTCGAGCGTGCCGCAATACGCCCAATAACCATGAAAGACGTATCCATAAAATCGGTCGCCAGCCCGCAGCATTGCAGGAATAATATCATCGGCAAAATTATGCCTGCTCGCAGGATTGGCAGCGTCTTCCGTCAATTTTTTCAAGAGAAAATCGGTATTGAATACATAAATCCCGGCAGAATACGAGTCGCCGGTAACCGTTCCAGGTTTTTCATGATACGCCGCGACGCGCCCATCTTGTGCAAGCGAGACGATGCCGAACCGATGGGGATTCTTGGTTGGCAGCGGATTGCAGACTAACGTACAGTCCGCCTGTTTTTCACGATGAGCGTTCAAAACATCCTGATAATTCATGGAATAGACATTTTCACCAGCGAGGATAATGACTTCGGTCGGTTGATGATCGCGAATAAAGTTGAGATTCTGATAGACGGCATCGGCTGTGCCGCGATACCAATCCGAATCGGTTTCCCCTTTGAACGGCGGCAGAATTTTGACTGCCCGGGTTCGGCCATACAAATCCCATGACGCGCCGCCCCCGATATGATCGATGAGCGATGCAGGCCGATACTGGGCTAAAATGCCGACATAGTCAACCTCGGAATTCATCAAATTACTCAAGACAAAATCAATGATGCGATACATGCCGCCAAATGGAATGGCAGCTTTTGCCCGGCGTCCCGCCATGATTCCTAATGCGCTGAACGCCCCTCCGGCCAGGACCATCGCTGCAATCTTTTTCATAACGCCCCCTGTTCATTCCTTACGAGTTGTCGCCCATCCCTCATCAGAGATTCGAAAGACGCGGCTTTTCCTATTGTTGTAAGGGTATAACGGACAAGTAGATATGTCAAGGAAAAATCGTGAATCGTCTGCGATGTCTTCATGACGGAAACTTCTCTTTCTGTCAAGTTTTCAATCAGAGATTGAACAAGAGAGCCTCATCTGAGTTCGCAGGTTTTCGAAGATAGACGGATTAAGTCTTGACAATTTCTCAGCGCGTTTATTTGGATGGATCGAATCTTCCATCATTCTTTTTCAGTCTCCAGACAAGCGACGTAAGCTGGAACGCCGGATTGCGCGCCTTTTCGTGGAGAGTATATGCATTCATGAAACGATTTTTTGCCTGTCTTCTGGGCTTAATGTGCGCCGGTATGGTCGCATTCTTATTTTATGGACACTGGAACATTCCCACTGTCTCTCCTTTGCTGCGACAGTTAGAGTTGCGAACCCTTGATTATCGCATGCAATACAGTCCTTCTCCGAAAGCATCTCCCGCTATCAAAATCGTGCTTGTGGATGACGTGAATAATTTAAGCGGCAAACTTGCGACCTTTATCCGTCTGGTTTCTATTGAGAATAATGGTCAATTCAAGCCGAAAGTCATCGGCTTGAATTATCGGTTCGACGCTGAGGTCAACGATGAACTCGTGAGCGTCGCCTCTGCTGCGAACAATGTGTACTATGGCTATTCATTTATTTTTGACTCACAGCAAACAACGCCTGAACCTGAAAATCAAGATATTCTCCCGTTCCGCATGGAATTAACGGATATCGGCGATACTGGACAAAAAGTATTCGAAGCGCAACGAGTAGAGCTTCCCGCGCACAAGTATCTCACCACAGCCCGCAGTATCGGATTTGTGAATACTCTGGCTGATACTGATGCCGTATTTCGAAGAATTCCACTCTTCTTAACCTATCAAAATCGCTGGTATGGCTCGCTGCCGTTGTTGATGGCAATGGATTACCTCAAGATTGAAAGCGTAGATATTACCTTTTACCCTGGGCAATACATTGAAGTCGCCAAAGAAGATGGGAGTTTCATGAAAATCCCGGTCAACGAATACGGGGAAATGCTGATTGATTTTGCCTATACGCCGTCTCAAGGCGACCTTGCGCCCTACCAAACGTTTTCAATGGAACGAGATATTTTAGCGAACATGTTTGATCCTGCGGCGCTCTCTACGATATTAACTTCCTTCAAAGATGCCATCGTTCTCGTGGGTTCTGGCGGAAATCAACCCGTACCTGTCTCGAAGTCTTATCCGCTGATTGGAATGCTTGCGAATTTTATCAATAATATTACCACGGATCACTTTCTGATGGAACTGCACCCGGGGCTTGCCATCGGAATCATCATCTTTGTCGGCGCCCTTGCGGGACTCATGTTCGGCACCCATCGCTTTCTTGCCAAATTCGTCTTTGCGCTGCTCTTCTGCCTGATCTATGGCGGCATCGCGTATGGCGCGTATGTTCAATTTCACCTGCTTCTTCCAGTGCTTCCCCCGGCATTCGCTGTCACGCTGACATTGATCACTACCGGCCTGCTTATACACCGCTCCCGTCAACCGAAAAAGAAAGACACGATTGATGTGCCTCGCGCAAACGCTGACAGCAAAGAAAAGAAACGCAAAGCCTCGAAAACTCCGGCGGACGATCTTCACCATTTGGAACACACATACACTGAAATTCGTGAGGACTTGGATCGCAAAAGCTATCGTTTACGCTCAAAAGTCGAGGAACTGAGGCTCATCCAGGAAGAGATGGCTGCGCATCATCACGACCATAGCGGTCAGGTGGCGTCGTTACAAAAAGAAATTCGCGCCAGAGAGATCGAAATCAAAGGACTATTGGCGAGAGAAGAAGAACTCAGCCGCCAAATCGAAAATCTTCCCCGTCAAAATAACGAAGGTTTCATGTTTAAAGATGCCAGCGAAAAAATGGTGCGCGTGTTCGAGAAACATGGCGTTGCGACGCGAAGTCAGACGCTGTTACAGGCATGTTACCGGGTTGAAAAGTTGAGCAAAAGTTCGATTGCTGTTTTGATCCAAGGAGAACCCGGCACAGGAAAAAACGTCCTTGCCGATATAATCACAGAAGTCGGCCCTCGCCATAATCGGCCAGTGTTACATGTCATCTGCGACGGCGATATGGATATGTTGGAAGATGATCTCTTTGGACATCGCAAAGGCGCATTTCCCGGCGCGGACGATCATCGAATCGGCCTGTTGCGCAAAGTAGATGGTGGCACATTAGTTCTGGAAGAAATCGGAAATTTGTCCTTAGAGATTCAAACACGACTGATTCAGGCGGCTCGAGGAAAAGCCGTTCGTCCGTTGGGCGAAGATGTGCTGTATCCGTCAGACGTGCGTATGGTTGCCACCACGACGAAAGATTTGCGCGACCTTGTCGCACAAGGGAAATTCCGCGAAGACCTGTATCGTTATTTTTCAGTCTATCCCATCATGCTGCCGCCGTTACGAGACCGGAAAGAAGATATTCCCGGCCTGGTCGCCCATTTTGTCAAAGCGTCGAACCGCATCCATAGCAAAGCCGTCGAGCGCGTCCCGGATGAAACCATCAATCTGCTCATTCAACACAATTGGCCTGGAAATGTTCAGGAACTTGAAGCCGTGATCGAACGTGCGATTATTGAGGTCTCTACTGGCGAAAAGACGCTGACTGAAGAGATGATTCGCTTCGATGATGCCATATTGACGGGAGGTATCAGCGACCCCGGCATGTTGAATTATTTAATCGCCTTATTGGATGAAGATCGGGAGTTACCGGCCTATCAACCTTTACGAGAAAAGGTATTGTCAGAAATTCAACGCGTGTACTGTGTCCGCTTGTTGCGACGCCATCACGGCGATATGAAGAATGCGGCTATTGATGCCGGATTAAAAGCAGATACGTTCAAAAAGATGCTGACGGAATTGCAGATTGACCCTGAAAATTATCGCGCTTGACTTCCAGCCCGTTTTCTTCACGACGCATCACTGGAGAGCGACTCTCGACGTGTCTGTGTTGCCGCAATCTCTGGCCGAAAGATCATATTTTCATCATTCTCTATTTAACCCGTTGAACAAGGGAGGTGTCTGAGTGAAGCAAGAGACCGTATTTCATTCAGGATTTATTGCCATTATCGGAAGGACAAACGTTGGAAAGTCAACGCTTCTAAACCGCGTCCTCAAACAAAAAATCGCGATCATGTCGGATAAACCCCAGACGACGAGGAATAAAATCATGGGGATTTATCACGGCGACCAGGCACAAATTATTTTTCTCGATACGCCAGGATTTCATAAACCGCAGCATCGCTTGAATGAATACATGATTGACACAGCGATCAAGACGATTGAAGGCATTGATGCGGTATTGTATGTCGTCGAGCCAGAAAAAAAGATTGGACCAGGAGATCGTTATATTCTCAGCGTGCTTCAGGGCGTAAAAACGCCCGTCATTCTCGGCGTGAACAAAATTGACCTTGTGCCTCAGCGCGAAGAATTACTGCCCATGATTTCAGCGTATTCCGAGGCGTTTCCATTTGTGGAAATCATCCCGTTTTCTGCCTTAGAAAACGAAAATGTCGATCACACGATAGAGACGCTGATTCGCTATTTGCCTGAAGGCCCGCAATATTACCCCGACGACATGGTGACAGATCAACCGGAGCGTTTTATCGTCGGAGAATTAATTCGAGAGCAAGTCTTGCGCGCAACACGTGAAGAGATTCCCTATTCGGTTGCCGTTGTCGTAGAAGAAATGCGGACGCGAGAGGACAAAGATTTAGTAGATGTTACGGCAACGATTTATGTGGAACGCCCATCCCAAAAAGGCATTTTAATTGGAAAATCGGGAGAAATGTTAAAACGAATCGGCTCATTCGCTCGTCGAGAAATCGAACAAATTCTTGGGTCGAACGTTTTTCTTACGCTCTGGGTCAAAGTGCGTAAAAATTGGCGCATGAACGAACAAGACTTACGAATGTTAGGGTACACAAATCCCAGATAACAAACATTACGGGAATTTTCACCATCACACAACATGCATAAATTCTCACAGATTGATCTCAAGTTGAATATCGGACGATTGCCGTTGATCTATTCATTAGGCGATCTGACATCTATTCGAGAAATATTTACGCCGGAGGACGGCGACGTGGGACGAACGCAGCTCCCGATCCTCCCGCCGACGTCCGGCATTATTTCTCTGAACGGCGAAGACATCGAGGGGTATCTTGTGGAAACCTCCTCTGCGCTGATGTTTACGATTCGAGAATTTTTGCAAGGGCTTGATAGTCTTGTTGAATGGAAACAACAGTCTGGAGATCGACAGCATAGCGATGTCGCTGAAAATTTTGTCGCGCTCAGGCGAGATTGCATGAATCGTCTTGGCGCACGTTTAGTAGATGTGATCAAGCAGGAACGACGCTTAGGAGTTTACAATCTCTTCTGGTTGGTGATTTCCAAATACCTGCTCAGTTTACTGGATCGCGTGATTGCTCATCGGGACGGAAGACAAACAAAACGGAAATTAGAAATGCTGCCGCTTATCGCACAGACCTTTCTTGATTCGGTCGAGCAAGTCAAACGGTATTTGCAAAAAGAAGATGCGCAACAGCGCCATTATTCCAGATACATTGACGAAATGATGCTCTCCCATTTAGGCGAGGCATTCAATCATGAATTTTCGCGTTCCGTGATTACCGATCAGATTCATATCATGTTTCCCCAACTCACCAGAACCAACCTGATACAATGCGCCCAAACCATTTTCCAACAGGGCAACGAAAAATATCATATCACATACGATGAATTTGTCAACATCTACACAGGAATCCGCGTGTATATTGATAAACGCCTGCGTAGTAAAGACCCGATGTTTTGCGAAATGGTGGCGAATGTCATGAAGACTTCCAGCCGCAACGTGTTGAATATTCCGGTAGAAGCCATCCTGTTTCACCCGGGCGTCATTTCTATCTTTGCGGAGGAAATCAAACAATTACCGGTCAAAAGTCCGACGCGCAAGAAACTCTTGTTCAAAAGCTCGGCCTCTCAACTCGGCGATTTGTTTGCAGAAGGCTCGTGGGAGTTTGCGATTGCCGATTACCTGAATTTTGCCAAGGATTTACGACGATCTGAAATCATCACGGCGCTTCGCAATCGTCTCGCCTTTTTCACGCCAAACCATCATAACGGTTCGCATGACCCATCCTCCTCAGAGAACGCTGCTGCCGGAGTTGCCGACAAAATCAGTTATCGGTTCGAAAAAGGCCGCATTATTCAGGATTTGCGTAATGTCACGCTGATATTTCTCGATTTACGCGGTTTTACAGAACTTTCAGCAGGAGATATTACTGATCAGGAACTCAAACAATATTTGTATAAATTTTTCGATCCTGTCGTGAATATTATCAATCACTTTAACGGGGTGATTAAAACGTATGCCGGCGATGGAATTTTGGCGTCGTTCGGCGATTCGAAAGATCACGTTATTCAGGCGATTCGGGCTGCGATGGAAGTCAAAAAAGTTTTTTCCCTTCTCAAAACCGAACATAAAATTCCGTTCACCGGCATGGGAATTGGGATTCATACTGGTTTAGTAGAAGAAACGTACTTTTTTTCAGATTTAGAGTCTCCGAGTCTCAATACAGCAATCGGATTATCAGCGAATCTTGTCGGGCGACTATCGTCTGGAAAGACCGAGAAAAAAATTCAGGTTGACCCGCAAGCGATCAGAGAACTTCGGGAGTATCTTGAAGCGCATGATCCCTCGCTCTCAATTGGCTCTGGCGCACTGGCAATTCTCGAAGATCGCTTGCAGCACGCCGTTCAGTCCATCCAATCGCAAAAAGATCAGGCTGCGTCAGCGCATGCGCAACATCAAAAATTAAGCGTCAAAGTATTATCAGGCGTACTGAACAATCATGGAATTGCGTTGAGCAACGATACGTTCACTCATCTTCATGCGATCCAACCACTTCAGGAAGAACTGACTGAGGGAGCAGTGCATTACACTTTTTTTGATGCTGCGCTCCAAGAGGAATTGATGTTAATCAAAGCCGGAGATGCCCTTTTTAAAGGATTAAAAGGAAAATTTCCGGTCTGGGGTATTTATACCCGGCATGAATTACGCTAACTGAACAGCCTGCTTCAGCAAAAGGACTTCGCGTTCTGTCAAAAACCGAACCTTTCCAGGAACCAAACCCATTAAATTGAGCGGGCCGATCTTCACTCGCCGTAATTTAGACACAGGGTATCGCACTTTTTCGCACATTCGACGAATTTGCCGTTTTTTCCCTTCAGAAATCGTCATGAGCAGCCAGGCATTCTTGCCAGTAATCTTCAACATTTTTACGCGAGCAGGCGCAGTTCTTCCATCCTCCAAATTCACGCCATTGGCAAGAATATCAACAATCTTTTTGGGCGGAACGCCATGCACCTTCACCTCGTAGGTTTTAGGAATCTTAAACTTCGGATGGGTTAATCGGTACGCAAGCTCGCCATCATTCGTCAACAACAGCAACCCTTCAGAATTGAAATCCAGCCGCCCTACAGGGTATACATGATATGTCCGCATCTTGGTATTCAACAAATTGATAATCGTCGGACGGCCTTCTTCATCGTCTGCTTTCATTGTTGTTAAGACACCGCGCGGTTTATACAACAGAAGATATTGATGGCTCTCGTGCTGTTCAAGGGAGATTGATACAAGCTTGCCATTCACTTTGATCGCCGACATGTATGGGTCTGTTTTAGCGCTGACATCGGTGATAAGCGTTCCATTGACGGTGACACATCCGTCAAGGATAAGTTGCTCACATGCGCGCCGTGATGCAACGCCAGCATGTGCTAATATTTTATGTATACGTTCTTCCATAGTTGAGTTGTACTGACAATAGAAATAAGAAATGCGTAATACACGAGTATTCTATGTATTACGCATTGAATACGCAAAAAACATGAAACGAACCATTCACGGCCAAAAAAGAATGATGCCGCCGTTAATTGGTTGGAGTCGCCTGAGGAGCAGTTTCCATATTTTCTTCTGTCTTCTGCTCATCAACAGGCGCTATCGTTGTTTCAGCCGACGGTTGCGTCTGTGATGTTTCCTCCGCAGGCACTGTTGTCGTTTCTGTGGGAGGCTGCGTCGTTGTCGGAGACATTTCCGCAGCAGGGGTCGGCGTTTCAGCAACGACTGTCTGCGTTTCTTGGACAGGCGATGCATCCAGGACTTTCGAAGAAGAACCGCCCCGACTCGATAAAATCGCTAATGATAACGATGTAAACATAAAAACAATCGCTGCAATCGTTGTGACTCTATTGAGAAAATTTGCTGGACCAGCCCCGCCAAACAACGTTTGACTTGCACCGCCGAAGGCTGAACCCATATCAGCCCCTTTTCCAGTTTGAAGCAATACGATCGCAACCAGAATCAGACACATAATGACATGAATAATGGTGACAAAAATCAGTAGCATATATTTCTCACTTGTAGACTAATATTTGATTATTTTTTCGAATGAATCAGCTTTCAAGCTTGCCCCGCCAACCAATGCGCCATCAATATCTGGCTGAGACATCAATTCGGCGACATTGTCGGGTTTAACGCTTCCGCCATACTGAATTCTTGTTGCTTCTGCCGTTGTCTGATCAAATAAGTCATTTACCAATTTCCGGATAAAGGCGTGAATCTCTTGGGCTTGCGCAGGAGTCGCGGTTTTTCCTGTCCCGATTGCCCAGACAGGTTCATACGCAATCACGACAGAGGCCATCTGTTGCAGAGAAAGATTCGCTAACCCTTCGGAAATCTGGCGTTTAATAACGTCAAATGCCTTACCGGCTTCACGCTCTTGCAACGTTTCCCCAACGCAGACAATTGGTTTCAATCCTTCGGCCAATGCTGCAAAAATTCGTTTGTTTACAGAGGCGTCGGTTTCACCAAAATATGTCCGCCGTTCGGAATGACCGATAATGACGTAAGAACAACCTACCGATTTCAACATCGGGGCCGAAATTTCGCCTGTAAATGCTCCATTTTTTTCCCAATACACATTCTGAGCGCCTAATTCGATACGGCTGCCAGCGAGTGCTTCACTCACCGCTTGCAATGAAATAAACGGAGGGCATACAACCACTTCAACATTCTTGACATCATTCACCAAGCCTTTTAGAGCCTGCACAAGAGCTTTCGCTTCTTCGACAATGGTGAACATTTTCCAGTTTCCCGCAATAATTGGAGTTCTCATGAATTACAATCCTTTATCATTGTACCTGAAGCCGTTCACTGGAGAAGTCGTTATCTTTCAGCGCCGGCTTCAGATGTGATTACAATAACGTTAACCGTGCTTTATTTATCCGTAAGCGCAGCAACACCTGGAAGCTCTTTTCCTTCTAACAGTTCTAATGATGCGCCACCGCCAGTAGAAATGAACGACATTTTTTCACTGACTCCTGCTTTTTCAATTGCGGCAACAGTATCACCGCCGCCAATAATCGAGACTGCACCTGAATCGGCAATCGTTGATGCCAAGGAGACCGTTCCTTTGCTGAACGCCTCCATTTCGAACACTCCCATTGGGCCGTTCCATACAATAGTTTTGACGCCCTTCAAGGCATTGGCAAACAATTGAATAGAAGCCGGGCCAATATCAAGCCCTAGCCAACCAGAGGGGATATTCTCAACGCTAACAAGTTTGGAATTTGCCGTTGCTTCAAATTTATCAGCCACTACACAGTCAGTCGGCAGTAATAAGTTCATCCCTGTTTTTTTTGCCTGATTCAAAATATCTTTTGCTGTATCAATCAGGTTGTCTTCTACCAGTGAACCTCCGACTTCTAAACCCTGGGCTTTTAGAAATGTGAACATCATCCCGCCGCCGATCAAAAGTGTATCTACTTTTTTCATCAAATTATTGATGACTTGCAATTTTCCAGATACTTTCGCCCCGCCAAGAATTGCAACCAAGGGTCGTTCAGGGTTATCAATCACCTTTCCAAAGTACTCTAATTCTTTTTCTAACAGCAATCCTGCTACCGCAGGCGAAAGATACTTCGTGACACCTTTATTGGATGCATGTCCACGATGCGCGGTTCCAAAGGCATCATTAACCAGACAATCAAGGCCATCAGCGAGTTGACGAGAAAATTCAGGATCATTTTTTTCTTCGCCTGCATAAAATCGCACATTTTCAAGCAAAAGAACATCTCCTGACTTGGCCGCCTGAATAGAGGTCTTTACCGATTTCCCGATACAATCGTCAAGAAATGTTACTTCTTTTCCTAAAAGTCCCGACAACCGAACAGAGATGGGAGCTAAACTATATTCAGGCTTCCGTTCACCATCAGGGCGACCAAGATGAGAGGCTAACACAACAACAGCCCCTTGTTTTATCAAGTATTCGATTGTTGGAATTGCTGCTCGAATCCTGGTATCATCAGTAATGTTTTTCGTCTTTTTATCTAACGGAACATTAAAATCAACACGAATCAGAACTTTCTTATTGGCAAAATTGACATCTCGAATAGATAGTTTTTTTGACATAGAACCTCCATCTTCAAATAAAAGTCAGAACAAGATAAAGAGTGTCGGAATCTTCATACATTCAATCTAAGAGATAGCATAAATTACAGGAAAAATAGTCAAGCTTTTTTTACAGGAGTGCCAAACAAAAATGGCACCGTCATCTCGTGATAACGGTGCCATCCCGACAACAAATC
>CAZRSF010000004.1:37484-125537 GCA_964602655.1 uncultured Candidatus Moduliflexus sp. | reverse complement strand
GACACAGAACGTTATGGACAGAGCTGTCAGACACCTTCAAGGTGTCTGACAGCTTTTCCTGACCACTCTTGGATTCCGTGTCAATGCTCATGAATAATGCTATAACAGGCGGGTGAGGGCGTGCGCAATCTCGCTTGTGATGCGCTGTCAAAAAAACCCTTCTCCAAAGATAACAAACGGCGCCCAATGGAACGGTTCCCGGAATTCCGGGTTTGTTTTGTCTTTCAGTAGTTGCAGTTTGATCGCGCGCAGGGCAGGGGCAGGGGGCATTCCTTGCTTGAGAGAAGAAAACATTCCGACACTGAGATATTGCGAAGATAACGAGGCCACCGACCAGAGCGTGACAGCGGTCGTCGGCGTTCCGGCATACATGAACGCGCGCGTGAGACCCATGACGCCTTCGCCGCGCTCGTATTTCCCTCGTCCGGTATTGCATGCCGACAGCACCACCATGTCGGCGTTCAGGCTCAATCCGAACACATCCGACATCAGAAGAAGGTCATCGGACAAAATCAGGGCTGGTTGATCAACATAGGTGATTTGTCCGGGGATCAGCCCATGCAGTGAAAAGAGGACGTATTGATAGTCGTCTAACCGGTTATCGGCGTTCATCTGGAGCAAGTTAGCGCGCGAGGCATCCTGCCGGAGTTGCAAGGGGCGGCTTTCTGGCGGGGATTTTAACACGTCGTTAATCTTGCGGGCTTCAACCTCGGTGTCTTCGAGCTCTTCTATATTCCCTCCTGTTTCCGACAGTAGCATTTGCATCTGTAATGAGCGATTTGTTCCAGCCGATTGCGAGAGAGACTTATACGCAGGGTGAGCAAACGCGATGAGCGGAAATCGGGTAGAGCGGCCTGCCCGATTTCGAGCGTCCCGCAAGGTCTTGAGCAGCGAGGCCGAAGACACATAGCTGATAGAGACATCTTCAAGCAGAAAATGCTCTTCTTCAGAGCGTTGAGCCGGGCGGGTGAGCAACGCTTCGAAGGGAATGGCATACAACGCCCCGGAAGGCACGATATACAGCGGCCTTTCCTGCGTGAGCAACGGACGAATATCCTGAGGGAGCAGGGTCGCAAACAACGCATAACTGGCTTCGGGAAATGGCATATCCTCTGCAGTGGCCGGATTATACTCTTGTTCGATAGCAGTCCCGATAAACTTCGAAAGCATGGCATTTCGCATATTCGCGACCAGTTGCTGCATCTCGCGTTCACCGGCAGGCAGGACGCGCATCTGCATCTGCTGCGCTCCGATAACCCACAGGATCGTGCTGCCCGGCATGACATGATACGCCAGCATCAACTCATCCGGTTGCAGCACGCGCTGACGAAGCTCATCGAGGCTGACCGGCTGCGGATAGCGCAGCGCGTAATACTCAGGGTATTCGGTTTGCAGCGTGGCGCGCAGCTTGTATTGTTCGGCTTGAAGGGTTTGCAGCCGTTGTTCTGATTCCGCAATCCGGTCAATATCCTGAGGCGACTGGGACAGCGCTGCTGCCAGATCGTACTGCGCGCGTTCAAGCTGCGCATCGGTCTGTTCTTCACGCTGTCGAACCGATTCCGGCAAGCTTGCAAACTGGCGCGTTCCGGTTTTGCCCATTTGTTCTAAAAACAGGCGGCCTTGTTTGCGCTCGAAGATGTCGAAGGCTTTCTGATCATACCGCTTTTCAGGGGACATTTGGTGGAGTCTGCTAAACAGGTCAATCAACTCGTCATACACCTCGAATTTGTCTGCCATCACCACGAAATATTCATCGCTGGCGCGAAATTCGGCGCGTAAGGCTTCGATCTCCACAAGCGCCTGCTCATAATGCTGGATGGCCTCCTGGAACTGCTCGCGTTCGACTTCGACCGCCGCCAGGCCGCGCAAGGCTTCCCAGAGAATCTCGCGGGCCTGGAGTGGCGCGCTGAGCGCCACGCTTTGCTGGAACGCGTCATGCGCCTGCCGCGCATCGCCGAGCGTGTTGTACAGTTTGCCTAATTGCGCGAGGGTCCAGCTTTCGCGCTGCCGGTCTCCGACGGTTTGCGTGATGGACAGGGCTTGTCGGAACGTCTCCAACGCCTCCTGCGAACGTCCTTCGGCGGCATGAACCATGCCGATGTTGGTCAGGGTGCTGCCCTGACCGCGAGTATCGCTCAGGGCGCGTCTGAGGCGTAACGCCTGATCATACGAGCGTAACGCCTCCTGATATTTTTCCTGTTTCCATTGGACAACGCCGATATTATTAAGGGTCGCGGCTTCTCCGGCTTGATCGTTGGCTGCCCGTTTGGAGGCCAGCGAGAGCTTATAATAGGTCAGCGCTTCTTCATATTGGCCGAGGTGTAAATGGATCACGCCGATGTTATTCAACGTCCGGCCTTGCGCGCCGACTTCCTGAAGCTGCTCCTGGAGCGACAGCGCTTGCCGGTAGGCGTAAAGGGCTTCCTGATAGCGTCCCTGGCGCTCATACAAGTCGCCGATATTGTTCAACGCGCTGGCTTCCAGATCGCGGCGGCCAAGCTGGCGATAGAGCACGAGCGCCTGCCGCTGCGCATCCAGCGCCGCGAGATATTCGCCGAGTTGGAAATAGGCGATTCCGGTGCTCGCGAGCGCTTCGCCTTCGG
The DNA here is from genome assembly GCA_964602655.1 of uncultured Candidatus Moduliflexus sp. Classification (GTDB taxonomy): domain Bacteria; phylum Moduliflexota; class Moduliflexia; order Moduliflexales; family Moduliflexaceae; genus Moduliflexus. The sequence goes on along the minus strand of CAZRSF010000004.1, from coordinate 122,934 downwards.
CGTCCCGGTCATTGACCTGCCGGGCGAGCGGCAATGCCTGACGATACGCCTCCAACGCCTCTGCGTATCGGCCTAACTTATCCGACACGATTCCGAAGCGATTCAGCGCCTTGACGAGGCCAGGCGCGTCATTGAGTTGCTGCCGCAGTCCAATCGCCTCGCGATAATGTTCCAGCGCGTCCTCATAGCGGTTCAATTGTTCAGATGCCGTGCCGAGCGAATAGAGAAAGACGCTGATATGCTGGGCGTTGCCGGATCGTCGAGCTTCTTCCAAACCTGCTTGCCAGGCGTTGACGGCAGCGGCATACTCTCCCGCCTGATACGCCGCCGTACCCTCTTCGGCAAAGCGGACGACGGCAGAATTTCCATAACATGCAGGGACAAAAAACGCGATTATCAGGAGAGCCATGCAAGCAGCATGGAACAGTGGCTTGAATGGATGTATGCGCATACGAAATTCATCTCCGCGATTCCCCTCCTGGGAGGGGCAAGGGGTGGGTAAATTTTCGTTCCACGCTCTGCGTGGAATGCCCATTGCCCGCCGCTCTGCGGCGAAACGGGACGCGGAGCGTCCGAAAAGCGGCATTCCACGCAGAGCGTGGAACGAGGGCGTTTCTCATTGAAAACTTAACAGCCCTGCCTCCTGCGATGGGCAAGGGGTGGCGATGGCGTCAAAGCGATTGAATAATGCGGTATTCGAAACCTTCCCTGAGCTTGTCGAAGGGAACACTGGTCATGCGTTCAAAACGTGTATTTCGCGCCGAAATCAAGGTTCATGCCCTGGAACGCGCGAGATTCCGCGAACGTCGTATCCGCGTCGCGGTCTAAGTAAAAATACGAGCCGAATCCGCGCAGCGCGATGGAGGGCGTCATCCGATATTCGAATCCGGGACCGATGGAGTAGCGCGTGTATCGGCTTTCATAAGGGAGGGCGGCATCTTCGCGCTTGCGGTCGCTTTCGCCATAATAACGCAATTCGCTGACAAGCTGAACGCTGAAACGCGGATCGACATGATACGTGAACCCCAACGAACCGAGCAGTTCATCGCCATTGCTGTTCTCCGGCTCTTCAACGAGATCTCCGCGAATGGCGTCTTCGCTTGCGAACTGGTAGATGTATTGAAGCAAAAGCGCCATCTCTATATTCTCCAGCAAACTCGCCTGAAGATCGACGCCAGCGGACAGCTTGCTGCCGATTCTGATGGCATCTTCCTGGTTTACCGTATCAACGCTGAAGTAGGAGTAGCCAACATAGGCTTGCAGGGAGTTCTGCAAGTTGCTTTTTCTTTCGAACAAGACACCGGCGAAGATTTCATCGCCCGGATCGTACTCATCAACGATGTCACCCGCTGAAGGATCATACTCTCCGTAGTAGGTATAGCCGCCATACACGCCAACCGTGTTCGCGCCGAACTGCCGTTCTACGCCGATGGTCGCGCCCACATTCAAGCCTTCGCCGAAATCGTCAACCCGAAACAGATCGCCGTCGCCGCGCAATTGACTTTCGGCGACAGCCTGTTCGGCGTCCAAACGCTCTTCCCCTGTCGGAAGATTCAGATCGAGATAGAGCAGGACTTTTGTCAGGTTATCCGAAAACGGATAGGTATAGATGGCGTTCACCGTCGTATCCGTCAGCCCGGAGAGCGTCGCGTCCGCGCTGCCGTCTTGACTGACGTTGGCATCGGCATACGCCGCGCTCAGCTTAACGGTCAACTGGTCGCTGGTATAGGCCAATTCAAGCGGGACGGACATTTCGACGCCTGTGATCTCGATTGAATCATCGTCCGTCTCATACGCGTCATATTGCAGCGTCATGGTCACGTTATACTCACAAAACGCGGCGGGGCTGAACATCAGCAGCAGCAGTCCGATAACGAGTCCGCTATATCGTGGCGTCAGGTCTTTCATGCGTGTATCGCTCCTTCGATTATGCAAGGTTATTCGGCAACAGTGATTTCAATGTTAAGTTCTCATTCCACGCGGAGCGTGGAACGAGGGAGATGCAGCTCCGTAGGAGCGCGATATGTGTAGCATGAAAACCACCCCGATCTTCATAAAAACCCCATAGGGGCGAAATATGCCGTCCCTACGGGACTCGCGAACGGGGGCGATGGCGCGTTGGCTACACATATTGCGCTCCTATGGAGCTAAAAACTCCATGCGTTCAACGATACAGGAACACCTCATAGCCCTTACAGGTGCGTCAGCTATTCGGCAATCGTGATTTCGATGTTATGCGCCCGCGGACGGTTGCTCCAGGATTCGGGATGGCCAGCCGAACCGGGGAGTCCGGTTGAGGCGACGCCCTCTTGATTCTGAATAGACGATTCCTGCGATTCGTGCCGCTGACTGTCGAGCGCAAAGACTGTGCCCATATTGCGGGGCGGGTCTTGCAGCATCGGGCTGCCATTCAAGACGGTCATCGTAATGCCCAGCCCTCTGACCAGCGCCCGCTGGCCGGGTTGAACCGTCCTGGTTTCGCGCGTGAGGCGGTTCATAAAGATGGCTTTGGTGGTATAGGCAAAGACGAACGTCGCGCCTTTGCCGGCCTCATCGTCGCCGACAATCAGGCCGTCCCACTGCCATTGCTCGATGTCGGTCGCGACCGGCGCGGCGGCCTGCGATTGCGTGGCGGCGGCGACCCGTTTGGCGAATTCGTCCCGCTGCTGTATCAGGGCTTGCAGCAGGGCGTCTTCTTCGCTTCGAATCAGTCCGATTTTCGCTAACCCGCCTTGTTCGACGAGCGTCGCCGCGCCAGTCGTCAATTGGGGAGCGTTGTCGTTCTGAAGCGTCGCGAACTGCGTTTGCGCGCGGGATTCGTTTTGCCTGCGAATCACATCTTCTTCGCGCTTCGCCAACACGTTTTGCCAGAGCGCCGCTTCTTCGGTCTCCACCGTCATGCCCTCTTCCAGCAGCGCGGTCATATTTTCCAAAACCGGGGCGGCGTAAATCACTTCGACATCCGGCTGCGAAAAATGAAGCGAGATGAGCGCGTTCGGCGTCTTGATCTCGAAAAACGAGCCGCGCTCCTTCTCCGCTGGAGACATGATCACGCGCACAGAACCGGCATAGAGCGACATCAACATGCCGCGCAGATTCGCCTGCGGATCCCAGGCAAAGCCGTTCAGTTCCACGATGCTCATTTCCCGGATATGAATCTGGCTCCCTTCCGGCAGCGTCAGCGTGGCGGACGCGCCGGGCGGGGCGATAATGCGGTAGCCGTCCGGCAGCGGCAGCCCCACCACTGCCCGTTGCAGATTGGCAGGCTGCGGCACGGAGACCACGCGGACATCGCCGCTATACGTCAAGATCGCGGGCGCGTCGGAGTTCGCCATGTTCAGCGCCGGGAGCGGCTGCGAGGCGGGCGACACGATCATCTCTCCGTTGAACGAGTTGACGGGCGCAGCCAGTTCTTGCGCCGTCGCCGGAGAGGCTGCAAATATGACGAGACAGCAGGCTGCAATCAGAACAGTACGGAACAAAATCTTTGAATACACGCGATAGTAGAACATAAATACTCCTTCAACAGCAATGTCGAACAGCTTTGCACAGTATCATAACGTGAACGTTATCGTTTTATCCACTATGGGCAGGAACCGGACGATGATTTCAAGATATGGCCTAATGGATTGCCTACACCTCGATCCGTTATCCAGCCAGTACCTAAAATCAATATCCCATTTTCGTTTGGATCAAGTGTCGTCATATAATCTGTAGAGTCTATAAGATTAGAAGGACGATATCTATAATCCTGGTGTCTCCGATATAACGGAATTGTTCTTCCAGGAACGGGTTCTCTCAATATATGGCCTAATGGACCCTGGGAGACCCACTGAGGATTTAATTCGCCTTCAGTATCTGTTGACATATGATCATCCTTTACAGGGGTACCGGCACTCACATCATTTCTATATTTTAGATAGAGTGGTTTTGTTGTCCCAGATGGTGATGCCAAAATCTCACCTAATATGCAGTCGCCACTACCTGGACCAGGCCCCACAGAGTCAATATAGTTAGTATAATCGCCGCCGTTGACACCATCGTTTGCACATAGAGCGATTCTGCCATCAGTAGTTCCACAAAAATATGAGCGATAGAGTGTACTCGTTGGCGGTATCTCCTGAAATGTCACGGGAGAAAGAGTATTGCCACTTCCGGTATAGCCGGGCGATGTCACCTGCGCAGAAACCGTGACGTCTACAGGGGACGTCAGTGGCAGCGTCCCATCTTCGGACAACTTAACAGTGCCGCTCCCGCCTATAATCGTCGGGGTTGATTGCGAGAGATTCCCGCCGCTGACCCTCACTAAGACGTCAGTCGGATTTGTCCACACATTTCCCGCGCTATCCGTTAATGTGATCGTCAGCGTCGTTTCATTCGTTCCGAAGGTCACCAGATTCGGCGAGGCTGCCACCGTGACGGTCAGAGGTGTGATCACCTGCGCCGCAAAGGTTACGGCGGTATTGGCGGTATTACTGGCATATCCAGCCGATGTCACTTGCGCAGAAACCGAGACGGATTGTGGCCGCGACAGCAATCCATCATCGGACAACGTGACCGTTCCACTCCCATTCGCAATTGTCAGCGACGATTGCGAGAGATTTCCGTTTGTGGCAGTCAGCGCGACCGCGACAGGCGTTGTCCACAAGTTCCCCGCGCTATCCCGCAATGTGATTGTCAGCGTCGTGGCATTCGTTCCAAAAGGAACCGGCGACGGAGAGGCTGCCAATGCGATGGTCAGATTCGTCACTCCCGGTACTACTGGAGGCACGGGAGGCGCTACCGGCGGAGTCTGGGGATCAGTTGGCGGAACAGGCGGCGCAGGCGGCTGGGTTGCCGGAATTCTTTTGACGCTGACGGTAAATGTTTGCGGCGTCGAATGTCCGTCGGAAATCACGCAGGTGAAATTCCGCTGTTCGGTGAGATCGCTGAGCGGATACGGATCGGCAAACGATCCGGCGACCGCCACGTTGACATCGAACGCGCCGCTGATCGTCTGGCCGTTCGTTTCGCTCAGGGTGGCCTGTAAGGGATATTGCGCTTTATCGGGCGCGTCAAGCTGGTTCGTGCCGCAGACCACGTCCGCCGCCGCGCCGGCATTGACTGACGCCGGGGCGCGTAGCGGATTGACGGCGAGCCAGAAGCCTTCGAACGTATCCATCTGTATTGTTAAGCGCGATTCGCTGCACACATCCAGCACGCGGCTGGCGGTGCGCGGCGCGTCATGCGTCAGGCTCGCGGTGGCTGTCACTAAATAGCGGCAGGGCGGATCGTAGAGCGTGACCGGCACAGTGACCGGCAGGCTGCTGCCTGATATGCTGATGGTCGGAAGCGTCGGAGAGGCAGGCTGACCGGCCTCATCCAACCCGACGATGTCAATGGTCAAGCCGGTCAATTTGGCCTGCGTGTCAGGATTGGCGAAAATTTTCAGCGCTAATCCGTCATCCTTGTTTGGTTGACTCGGGTTATTCTCGTTGCAACCTTTCACGAATATCATCATGACGAGCGTCAATAGCAGCGCAATAACGCAGAATTTACGAGAGGATTTTACCGGCATTATGCTTTTCTCCTGTAGAGATGTAGCGGTACTCAATCAGTTGTGTCACCCCTGGCAGAGGTATGCAATACGCGAATGTCAGGGTGGTAGCAGAAACTCTGCCCGAATGCAAGGAAAAAAATCGCGTTTTTACAGAAATTGGCAAATGTTTACCAGCCAGGAGTGCAAAAGCGACCTGAGCGAAGCGAAGTTGAGCTTTTGCAATGGCCTGTCCTCCGGTTTTGCACAAGCGCAACCCGCTTCGCGGGGTCGCTTTTGCACTCCTGTTATGTCTGGTAAACAGGTACAAAAATTGTTCGCGGCCTGTAAAAGCGGGCAAAAGGAACGCGGGCGAAACGTCAGTTTCGCCCTACGATTTGGTCTTATAAAGGAAGGCGCTCGATCAGCAGCATGTACAAATCGGCGAGGCCGGAGGCATTTTGCGGAAAGCTGCCGCTTTCGACGGACGGAATCAATGGCGAACGCGGCGCGTATTGGTAGAGGAATTTCAGCGTGAACGCCTGCGTCACTTGACCGAAGCGCCCGATTTCTGCGTCGGGAATTGTCCGCTGCAACGTCTGGCTGACATAAACTGCGCCTAAATCGTATTTCGCTAATTTCGTCTGAATCAGCGATATCTGCCCCGGTTGGTCTCGCGCTGAAAAATCCTGCCGCCAGTCCGTCATCACTTGCTGGCTGTTGACGCCGGTATCGTAATCGAAGGCTTGCCAGAACGGAACGCGGTATTGCATGCTGAAAAGCTGCATCATGCTGTAATCCACGACATGCCTGGTCGCCTGCTGCAAGCCCTGGCGCACGGCGATTCGCCCGGACACCGTCGGGCCGGAGCCGTAAATTTTGAAGCCCCACGACCGTCCTTTTTCGATTTCCACAACAAGAATCGTGCTTGTGACGTGCATTTGCGGAACATATTGCAAGGTGTGATAATCCAGCAGATGAAAATCAACGGAAATGCGCGAGATGCGCTCAGCGCGGTCGAAAGCAAGCTCGACATCCGGATCGAGATCGCGGCCTTCGACTTGCAGGGGCGACCAGGCGTCAAGCGAGACGTCGTTATTTTTCATGGAGACCGCTTCGTCGAATTCGGTAATCGCTCCGTCAATCACGTAATTGGGCAGGGTTCGTTGAAACGCGCCCGCATTCATGCCCGCTTCCTGCTCGATGTACGTCGGATCATACGGCACGACGCGCAGCAAATTTCCGGCGATGGTATTGACGCTGCTGATCACCATTTCGGTCACGTCGCTCGGCATGCCTTCGCCGCCGGTTTTGTTTGCGATATTCTTGACCTGATAAAACACGGGCTGCCTGCCGTTTCCAGAATTGATGATTTTCCCCAACCGCATCAGCGCGTCGCGATAATCTGTGTTGTATTGCAATGGTTTATTATGGCTCTCAAGCACCTGCTCGTCTTTTTTCGATAAAGACGGCGTGCATCCCGCCAGCAAACTTCCGCCGATAATGCCTGCCATAATCAATTGGATCACGCGTCGCGCTGTCATAAGTCTCTCCCGTTGTTGTTCGCTTATTCACTGGTGTTACGTAGCAGATGCGATGCCAATGACCGCGAATTCCCCTCCTGGGAGGGGTTAGGGGTGGGTTGTGGACGGGAATGCCGCCCATGACGATACCCACCCCTTGCCCCTCCCAGGAGGGGAATTGCGTAACATCAGTTACTCAGCGGTAATATTGCCGTCAATAATCACAGACTGTTCGAGCGTTTTGGCAGAGGCGTCTCCGACAACAATTCCGCCAATAGACACATCCTCACCACTTTTAATGTTCCCCTGAACGGACACTCTATTCGTCACGTTCTGCACATTCCCATTTCGAATAATCGTATTGCCGATGTTGATGGTTTCCGTACTTCTGATATTTCCTTCTATCGTCACCGTGTTGCTCACGTTTCCGGCAGAACCGGTCACAATCGTATTGCCGATGGCAATCTCCTGGCCTACGCCCGTCACGTTCCCTTCGATATTGACGTAATTCGTCACGTCCCCGCCTGTTGTCGTCACGTTGCCGATCAATCCCGGACACGCTTCGGCCAGAACTGCCGGATCGCTGACGACCGTCACGTTATACACTCCCCTGGCGCCCGCGATGTTTCCGGCGGCTTCGCCGATATGCGCACAATCAACGAATTTGGGAATGTACGTATATTTATAGCGCGTATAACCATTATTCGCGACCGGCGCGGTCTGCGCTCGATTTTTGATGCGGGCGATTTCATGCGCGTCGTCGTGCTTCTGCCGAAAGGTGTCATGCCCTTCAAGAAAACTTTTTTCAATGCCGGTCGTTTTGACTACAGGCGCTTGCTTTTTATCTTCCGCGTATGCGGTCACAGACGCAAACGCCGCAATCATCATCAGGCAAACAACAGTTATCGAGCGCATCATCACGTTCTCCTTTTTTTGAGGTAAAAACTTGCGCCTCTCGGTAGTGTATTCCGAGAGGCGCATTATCTCCGGCCTTGCGCATTAGCGGGCAGTGACCGAACCGACATGGACTTTCGATTTGTTTTTTGCGGTAATCTTGCCAGTCACCGTATTATCCGTTTTGACTAACACTTTATTGCCTTTGTAATTTTTCAAATGCACACTGCCGACCAGCACTTCGGATTTGTCTTTCGCTTCGACGCTTTGCAGTGTGTTGTTGCTATCAATTAGCACTGTGCTGATTTTGGCATTTTGCAATTCCACGTCGCCGATGCCGATGATTGATTGATCTTCCGCTTTGATGGTGCCGTTCACCTTATTTTCTGACGTGACCAGCAGGCTGTCAATCTCCACGCTGCCGCCATTCATCTTATTTCCCAGCCATTCTGAGCCGTCATTCAGCAAATTTTTTCCAGCGTCTGCGCCCACATCCATCACGCTGTCAACTGTATCCGTAATGTCGGCGACATTGCTGACGATTTCCACGCCGTCGGATAAAACGTCCTTGACATCGGAAAGGAGGCCGTCTTCCGCAAACGCAAAAGAGGTCATCGTCATCGTGAACATCGAAGCGGCTACCAGCATCATTGTAACTTTACGCATAGGTCGGTGTCCTGTTTGGCGGCGTGAAGCGCATCGTTCATGCGCATCACATCGGACAGGATGTTTTGTAGTTGTGTGTGTCTGTCAAGTTTTTCTTTGTGATTCTGTTTGACTTTTTTTCGCTCTCGCTATTGTATGCCGACGAATTCGAATTTTTTGCGGTGGCGTCAAATTTTTTTATTTTTTTTGTTTTGCGCCGCCGTTGTGTCATCGTTCGTCGCCCTCATTCATAACAAGCCGAATATTTTACGTTTTTTGCGGTCGAAAAAAAATAATTCAGCCGACCGCGAAAATCGGAACACTGCGGGTCTATATTATTAAGAAGGAGTCGCACATCATGACTATCGTCAACGCGTTAGAACAGTTGACAACAGAACAGATCGACCGGCTGCGATTTCGCCTCTGGCAGCGATTCGCCGTGCAATTAAGCAAGGTGACGGACGCGCCGGACGCGGACGATCTGCTGCAGGAAGCGTATCAGGATTTATTGGATGATAAACGTCATTGTCCGGTGGAGCATCTCGATGTCGTCCATTGCTTATTCAATATCGTACGCAGCAAAGTCAGCCACCTGTACGCGGCCTGGAGAAAAGAGGGCATCGTCAACGAACCGGTCGAGATATTGGAATATATGCCTGACGCCACTGCGGGACCTGTCGAAGAATCCCCATTGCGGACGGCAATCATGGAACTGGTGCAAGACGATCCGTTGCTGCTCCGCATGGTGGAATACCGGCTGGATCACGCCGAAGAAGAGCCGATGAAAGCCCAGCAGATGGCGACGGCGCTTGGCGTGCCGCTTTCCGAAATATATAATGCCAACAGACGGTTGAAAGCTCGCTTGGCGGGTTTGGTCTAACCGTCCGCGCAACAATTATAGCATTATTCATGAGGATTGAATCCAACCCTGCCAGGGTTTTAAACCCTGGCAGGGTTCTCACGGAGTCAATGCTTCCGCATAATGCTATATTATGGTGAATATGATGACACACGCAACCCAGACTACACAGCAACAACGCGCTCGCCGCTGGCTCAACGATTTTTCCGCCAGAGTGGATGACGTGACGCCGATAAATGAGATTCGTAGCGACCTTCGCGCGCTCGGCGCAGATGTCGAAGGCTTTCACGGCAAATTAGCGCAAACGATTCTGACCGCCAAAATTCACCGCGTCTTGGATCGCGTGACGCAATGGATCAGCCCGATCTGGCAGCCGCTCTGGGCAGGGCAGGCGGTCACGGCGGATGATATCCCGAAGCAGGAATATACCTTTCAGTCGGAACATGGTAAAATCGTCATGACCTGCGAATGGAAACCGGCGTATGCCGCGACCCCGGCCTTCTTAAAAGTGTCGTGGGAAGCCTCATTAGAAAGCCGAAGCCGGTTGGTCGCCCGCTTTATCGATCCGGAATCGCAAGCGATCCGCTCCGAGATTTGCCTCGGCACAAGCCTCTGCGGGGAAGAGACGCTGACAAAAGATGATCTCGGCTTCGATCCGTCGTCAGACCCCTGGGCGATTTCCCTGATTCTGCGAGACGCGAGCGCATGACGCATTTTGCCTATCCGAACGCGAAAACGAGAGAAACGAAATTTCTCGGATGCGGACGGTTTATCGCGCTCGACGCGCCGCTCGACGGCTATCATGTCGCGGAACCGCAGATCGGAAACCTGACGAAAGTCACGACGGCGGCCTCGCTGTTAGCCCCGGAATCCAGAGAATCCGAGCGCATTTTATACGAGCGAGACGACGGTGGACAGGCGTTTTTCGGAGATTCGCAGGATTTCGCCTATCTGCTCGGCTTGATCAGCCGCTCGCGACAGGTGGCGCTGCCTCAAATTTCCGGCGATATCTGGTGTACCGGCAGTCTGGAATTTGCAGATGGAATGCATCCGTTTCTCTCCGCTGTCAAACCTGACGGCTTCGATCTCAAATTACAGGCGTTTTTGGCGGACGACCAGCCAGACGCGCTGTTTTTGCTGCCTGACGCGAATATTCAGCCCCGTCACGACGCGTTATTACGGAACGCGAATATCACAGCGCAATCGCTCAAACAGTTTAGAGCGCATGGCGCGACGCTGTCTTCTGGCCGAAAAACAATCCTGAAAATCTTGGGACATGAACTTTCTGAACTGATTGAATTGCTTTTCGACGCGCCGGGATATGCGCAAGCCGCCGCGTTTCCCATGCAATCGCCGTATCGCGGTCTTTCCGCCTTTCAAGAAGCTGACGCCGACCTGTTTTTCGGACGCGACCGCGAAATCGAACGCATTATCGAAGTTCTTCGCACGAAACGTTTCGCCGCCCTGCTTGGCGCGTCGGGCACGGGCAAATCATCTATCGTCTATGCCGGCGTCATTCCGCGCCTGCGTCACGACGCAACGTGGCATGTCATTGCGTTTCGCCCGAATGTCAACCCGTTTTTGTCGGCTGCCGCCGCATTTGCCCGCCTGTTATCGCCGAATGCGGAGGATATCGAATTCATCGAGCAAGAAGGCGCGTTCGGATTCGATGATGCATTTCGCCGAATCGCCGCCCAATATCCGCAGACGCCGGTCTTGCTGATCATCGATCAATTCGAGGAACTCTACACGCTCTGTTGCGATGACGAACTGCGCCGCCGGTTTCTCGATGAGTTGTCGAGCCTGATGCAGCCGCAAACGTCGGCGCATTGCCTGTTGACGATGCGCGCGGATTTTTTAGGAAAGGCTTTGAACGATGCTACGTTTGCGCGACTCGCGCAAGACCGGAGTGTCTGGCTCGGCGCGATGGGGCGCGACGAACTGCGCGAAACTATTGAAAAACCGGCGCAGGCATTCGGCGTCGCATTAGAAGAGCGTTTGACAGACCGCATCCTCGACGCCGTCGGGACGCATTCCGGCAATTTGCCGCTGTTAGAATTCGCATTGACGGAAATGTGGCGGCAGCAAGCCGACCTTTCGGAGCATGCCTCGCCGTCGCGAGCCATGCTGACTCATGCCGCTTACGACCGGATCGGCGGCGTCGAACAGGCGTTGGCGCAATATGCGGAACGTATCTATCATGCGTTATCATCAGAAGAACAAACGGCGGCGCAAAACATTTTTCTGCAATTGGTGCAGCCCGGTCAGGGCACGGAAGACACGCGCCGTATCGCCGCGCCCGCCGACATCGGACGCGCGAACTGGCCGGTCGTCGCAAAGTTGGCCGACGCGCGTCTGTTAGTCACGAATCGCGCGAAAGGCGACGCAAGCGAAAAAACGGTCGAAGTCGTTCATGAAGCGCTCCTCGCCAGATGGCAGCGTTTGCGCGACTGGATGGAACGCGACCGCGAATTTCGCGTCTGGCAGGAACGGCTGCGTTCCGTCATGCCGCCTTCGGATGCGATTTCGAATCGCGCCTATTCGTTCTTGCATGGGACTCCGCTGCTCGACGCCGAAGATTGGCTTGCGCGTCGCGGAAACGACCTTGGCGAGCGTGAACGCGCTTTTATTCTTGCCAGCGCGCGGCAGCGCAATGCCGCCCAACGGAAAAAACGGCTCGGCAGAACGCTGTTCATGGTCGGCGCGGTTGCGCTGGCCGGCATTTTCGGCTGGCTCTGGCGCAATGCGGAACGCCAGCGCCTGACAGCCATCGCGCAGCGCGAGATTGCCGAGGAAAAAACGTTCGAAGCGTTAAGCGCTTCGGCCATGGCGCTGTATCTCTCGCATGACGATCTTGAGGCGGTCATGGCAATGATCAAAGCGGCCAATATGGTTGAAACCTTTCGCCTTGATGAAGATGTTCGCACAATGATCTTTACAAAATTCGACGAAATTTTGCATCATATCCGCGAACGCGTTCGTTTGGAGCATCATCAGGCTTCTGTGACGACAATCGCGTATCATCCGGCGACGCAGCGCCTTCTTTCGGGAGACGCGGACGGAGTGATTCACCTCGTCAATCTTCGCGATTGGCGGATCGAGCGAACGTTCCGCGCGCCTGCGGGCATGGTGTTAAGCGTCGCCTTTTCGCCGGATGGCGAATTGTTTGCCGCGGGAACGTCGGAAGGAACTGTGATGATCTGGGAAACGAACAATGACGCGCCGCTGTTCAGCCAGTCTCTTCATAACGGGCCAGCGCATCAAATCGCGTTTCATCCGAAAGAACGCCTGCTTGCGTCTGCCGGGGAAGACGGCAGCGTGGCGCTCTGGAATCTTCGCGCTCCGCCAGCGCAGCCTCCGCTTCTCCTGCGCGCGCATACGACGTCCGCGCTGGCGGTCGCCTTCAGCGCCGATGGGGCATTATTCGCGACGGGCGGCGGGGATGGCAGCATTGCTGTTTGGGTCACAGCGACCGGACAACGACACGCGACATTTCAAGAACCATCAGGAGGCATTCAGCGCGTGAAATTCTTCCGAAACGACGCCGCGCTTGCCATCGGACTCGATAACGGCATGATTGCGCTCCGGAACCTCGCTGACGGAACTGTGGCGCAACGCTTTCAGGCGCACGCCGAATTCGTCGGAGCGTTGGACATCAACGCAGATGGAACGCTGCTGCTTTCCGGCGGGGGCGATAAAACCTTGAAACTCTGGACGCTTCCTGACGCAAAAGCCGTTGCCGTATTGGCCGGTCATGCCGACGCCGTGTATGCCGCGCAATTCGCAGAAGATCGCGGCGAACTGTTGTCCGGCGGATGGGACCGCACGGTGCGAGTGTGGAAGATGACGACCGCGTCAAGCCAGGCGACATCGGCGAACGACATTATCGCCTTCGGCTGTGAGTGGATTCGTGACGCGCTTGTGGCTGATCAATCGCCGTCGCATGACGAACATCGCCGGATTTGCCGGGACATGTAAGTCGAAACTATAGTTTCGGCTTACACCGCAACGCATGAAAATCGTATTTTGAGGGGAGAACAAATGCCATGAAACCCAAATACCTGATGTGGCCGTGTATGGTTGCGATCATACTATTTCTTTCGAATACCGTTTCGGCAGACGCCCGTTGGGATGTCCGAACATTACAACCAGTGATGGTTGGAGATCAGACGGCGCTGCCCATCGAAATTTATTATGTCTATCGCCAGGGAAATCAGGGAACGATCACGCCGATGACGAACGGCAGTTTGCTGCGCGACGGGGATCGGTACGGCATCGTGTTTCGTCCGCAGCAACGCTGTTTTGTGTATATTTTTCAAGTCGAGGCCGACGATTATGTCACGCAGCTTTTCCCGCAGAACGAACGCCGCAACCCGGTTCAAGGCGGCATCACGTATTATCTTCCGGCGGAGGACATGCCGTTGACGGTTGGCGTGTCTTCTCCGATGCGCCAAATTTATTTTCTTGCGTCGCCAGTTCAGGAAATCAGACTTGAAGAAACATATCAGGAATATTTGCAGAAGCAATCGGGAACGAATCCTCTGCGCGGGGAAATCGCCCGGAGGCAATTCGTGAGCTTGATTCGAGCATCGAGTCTTTCTTCAATCGCTCCGATTGTCAACCTTGATCGGGAGACTGTTTTGTCGTTGGATACTCCGGAAATGGCCGAGGAAATTCGGCGCGTGTTCAGCATGAACTTACAGAAACAGCTTGAGCCGCATGACATCATGGCAAACCTTCCTCGTGATGGACTCAAAGGAGTGCAGCACAACGATCTGCTGGACGAGATGCCTGTCGTGCGTTTTTTTGATTTGTTTCACGCGCAATCAGCGACTATCTTTCAGGAATCATATCCGGCGTTATATGAATACGGCGAGGCGCTTCAGGCCGCTGCCAATGAAAGCGTCGTGGTTATTGCCGCCCATGCGGATGAAATGACCGATGAACAAGGCGCAATAGAATTGTCGCGGCAACGGGCGAACGCGGTCAAACGTTTTTTTCTGACACATTTTCAGATTGACGAAGACCGCCTTCTCGTCAAACCGTATGGCAATCAGAAGCCGTTCGCGGCCTCTGACCAAGCGGAAGCGCGCAAACTGAACAACCGAATCGAGTTGATTCGGATTCGATAAACTTCACTGATAAGGGGGGAGAACGTATGAACATGCAGCACCGCTTACGAATTGTCATACTTGGACTCATCGTCTGGGGGAGCATTGCAAGCTGTCTCAGAATAGACGCGGCCTCGCAGGATTGGCAGTATTTCGAGGAGGTCGTGTTCGAAGTCGCGGATGAGCTTGTCGCCAGCGCGTTGCGCGAGGGGGCAACCGGCGCGGAAATTTCGTCTTATCAAGCCAGTATTGATAACTTAGAAGGCGTTCTGTCGGATTTGCGCCAAAAAAACCAGTGTCCATCACCGGCAACCTATGAGGCGTTCAGGTATCTTCTGGATACGCTGCGCCGTGTCGCCAGCCATCCGGCAGTGTCAGCCGCATCGCCCGATTTTCAGCGCGATGTGGCGACATTGCGGCAGGCGGTACACGCGTCGCGACAGCCGTCGAATTCGACGCCGGCACAAACATCTCAGACCGCTTCGTCCGGCGGCGAAACGCCTGCGCCGTCTGGTAAATTCAAAATTGCGCCCTTGAATGTCGCCACCAATGAGATCATTCAGGAAGGCGCCACCTTGCGATCCGGCGATAAATACAAAATATTGTTCCGCGCACCGAGCGAACAATATATCTACATTTTTCAGATGGATTCGTCGAATAAAATTTTCTGTTTATTTCCGCTCGATCATTTCCGCGGCGTGCCAGTCAACCTGCAAAATCCGGTGCGGGCGGGAGAATTGTATTATGTTCCCGCCAAAGAGAAGTCATTCGCGCTGGATCAGCAGGTTGGGAAAGAACAAATTTTCTTTTTAGCCCTGCCTCAGCCTGATCCGGAATTAGAGCGCCTCTATCAGCGCGTCCAGGAAGTGCAAAATCAAGGTGCGCCGTCAGATATGCGCGTCGCACAGGCGAAATTCGTCAAATCGCTGAATGCGCTGAAAGGGGTCGCCTCCATCACGGAAGATGCGCCCTCGAAACATCAGGCGTCGAGCCAAAGCGGCAGCGGAGACGAATTTTCGGCCTTACGGCGCTATCTGCTCGGTAGTTGTCAGGAAGAAGGGCAGGCATGTCTTTACACGTTAACGTTCATGCATAAATAACGCAGATGACAGGTCAACATAAGGAGGAAGAGCATGAGAAGATTACGAGGACTTCGCATTTTTTTGACAACGGTTGCCGCATTCGGCGTAATGGCCGGATTCGCCATTAGCGCAGAGAATACGCCGCCGACATTTCAGGCATCGCCGGACGATTTCTTGGACGTGTTGAAGCAGCCGGCGCAAACCAAACGCCTGAAAACCAAAGGGCTAAAGGCGGTCAAAGGACCTGGGGCGATTGTCGAAGATTACAAAAAACTGACCGAAAATCCGACGGCGCGCTCGTTGATTCTGTTTGATTTCGATTCAGATCGAATCAAGCCCGAATCGTATCCGATTTTAGAAAATTTAGCGACGACGCTGCTTGAGCAGTTGCCTGATATTCAATTGGTCGTGGCCGGACATACCGATAATATCGGATCGGACGAGTATAATCTGACGCTGTCGCAACGCAGGGCTGAAGCGGTCAAACGTTTTCTATCAGAGCGATGCGCCATTCGTTCGGATCGCCTGCTCACTCACGGATATGGCGAACAGCAGCCGCTTTCCGATAATGCGGATGCGGAAATGCGCGCACAAAACAGGCGTGTCGAATTCATACGCATCGAATAACCTGGTCAGAACTCCGAGGTCTTAAAGACCTCGGAGTTCTGACCAATGTCGCCCTCGTCAAAGGATATTTCTGAAAAAAAGATGCAGAAAAATCGCGACAAATAATACGCCAGCCAAGATTCGATGAGCGGGAAGCCAGTTTTTGACTTTATATTTCTTCCCGATCAAGGCCACCAGCATCATGACCAATATAATCCACCATGTCAATGGCCCGGTATGGATTTTGAAAATCGTTCCAAGCGCAATATCGCCGTGCAGGTAGGCAAAAATCAATAGTGCCGCGCCGAGATACGGATGCGCTTTGCTTAACGGTTTCAACAGGTTTTTGAGCGTCGCGTTTTTGTTGGAAAACCAGTGTTTATTGATACGCCTGAGCGTAAATAATGACGCTGCGGCAAGCGCGAAGAGTACATTTAACCACCCTAAAAATCCCAACACGCTTTCTCGAAACAGAAATTCATTCTGGCCGAACAGTTTACTCAAAACAGTCACAAGATAATCTCCCATTGTCGTCTCCTTTTAATATCGCTCGAATTCATCATCTAATTCATCTTTATACTCGTCGAACTCGTCGGTTTTTTTCTGTCCCTGCTTCGGGTGTTTGATTGCTGCGATCTTCCGAACGCGTTTGTTTTGTACCGGTGCTTTCGCGCGAGCGCGTTTCGGTTTCGGCGTTGATTTCGGGGTGTCTTTTTCAACAAAACCCTCATCGTCCTCTTCCTCAAGCAGTTCCTCGTCTTCCCCTTCAGCGGCAAAAAATCCGATCAATTCTTGAAGCTGCTCTGCTTGACCGCTCAGTTCTTCTGCGGACGCGGCAAACTCCTCTGAAATCGCAGCATTCTGCTGTGTCACCTGGTCCAACTGCTGGACAGCCTTATTGATTTGCCCGCTTCCCATCGCTTGTTCGCGACTTGCCGCCGAGATTTCCTGAACAAGTTCTGCGGTGCGCTGAATATCCGGGACAAGACGGTCAAGCATTTCACCGGCCTTTTCCGCGATCACGATGCTGTTTCCCGCCACCTCATTGATGTCCGCCGCCGCCGTTTCCACTTGCGTGGAGAGCGCGCGAACTTCTGCCGCGACCACCGCAAATCCTTTGCCGAAATCCTGCGCTCTGGCGGCCTCGATGGTGGCGTTCAGCGAGAGCATGTGCGTTTTCCGGGCGATCTCTTCAATGGCTGAGATTTTTTTGACAATCTCACGCATCGCCAGCACAGTTTGCGACACCGATTCCCGGCTTTTTCTCGCATCGTCAGACGCCTTCAGCGCTATTTTTTCGGTTTGCAGCGCGTTATCGCTATTCTGTCGAATATTCGCCGCCATCTGCTCCATCGAAGATGATGCCTCTTCCGCCGAGGCCGCTTGTTCGGAGACGCCTTCGGATAATTCGGTGGCAGAGGAACTGAGGTTCTGGCTATTGTCGGCCACATCTCCGGCAATCGCTTTGACATGGCGAACCACCTCTTGCAAACGCTGCATCATTTTATTCAGCGCTTGCATCAGCCGATCTTGTCCTGAACGTTCTGCGATGTGCGTTAATAGATCGCCATCGGCCATGCGTTCCGCAAGTTGCGTAATCTCGTTCGTCGAGCGAATCAACACATTCAGATTGTTTCTAATCAGATTAAAATCGCCAGGCGCTTCCGTGTCAGTCGTTTCTGGAATATCGCCTTTGGCAATACGATCAAGCTGATCTGCCGTATGCTTGATCGGCGCGACAAACGCTTCCGTGACAGCATTGACGCCGAAAATGAGTTCTTTCCAACTGCCGGGAAATTGTTCGGCGTCACCGCGAATGGCAAGATTCCCCTGTTGGACTCCCTGAAGCACGCCGGTCGTTTCCTGTAGCACCTGCGCAATCCGAGATTTCATATCCTGCAACGACCGCGTCAGATTGCCAAGTTCATCGTTGCGTTCGGTGGAAATCGTCGCTGATAAATCGCCCATTGCAATCGCATTCGCAAAACGCATACTTTGCATGACCGGCGCGAGAATCGAACGCACAAGCAGCACGATCACCACAATCCCTAAGGCAATCACAAGCAGCGTTCCGACCCCATTGATGATTCCCAACCGCCTGATCGGCGCAAACACTTCCATTGTCCCGGCGGTTAATGCAACCGTCCAGCCAGTATTCGCCGATTTTTCGAAGACTGCGATTTTCGAGAGATTCTGCCATTCGTACACGAGTTCGCCGCGTTCTTTTTTGAGCATCTCTTGTCCGAATTCATAATCATGCATATCCATTTTCAATATCTGCATAGGGTCAGGATGGGCGACGATGATACCGTTCGCATCGTAGATATAGGCATATCCGGTTTGCCCGATTTTCACGGGGTCAATGTACAACTGCGTCAAATACGCCAGATTGATCGTGCCGACAAGCGCTCCGATACAGCTATTTCCAGCAGCGTTAATCGGCACGGCAATCGTGACGGCAGGATTTCCTGCGACTCTGCTTGCCAGTACCTCGGAAAGCGCGACTTCATTCTTCATAGCGCGTTGAAAATAGTCGCGATCTGCGATAGAAATCTTGCCGATAATCTCGACAGGCGACGCCGAGACGATACTCCCGCTGGAATTGACAATCGCCACAGCTTCATAAAACGGATACGCCTCCTGCAACGCGCGTAACAGCCGGTTAGACTCTTGTAAAATTGTTTCGTCAGAAGAAAACGATTGGAGAATCTTTTGATACGTTTCCAGGCGGCTCCAGACGGTCAAATCCATCTTCGTGCGCTCGATCAACGCATCCATATTCTGAGAAAGACTGGCAACCATCAGCCGCATTTGATTGATTAGCGCCTTCTCAAGCGCTTTCCGCGCCGTGAAATACGACACAGAAGCAATCGTTCCGATTCCCACAATAATCAACAGTGTAATCGGTAATAAAAATTTTCCTCTCAATTTGAGATGCATGATACGCTTCTTGAAAGGCTTTTGCGCTGCAATTTTTTTCAGGCAGAGTCCTCTCAATCCTAAATCAATGATCGTTTTTTCGGAATATGGAAGATGTCGTTTCAATCAATTGCGATGTCACAACCGTCCAGTGGCGATGCGGCTCTCACGACTTCGCTTCTTCCCACATCCTGAATTTTTGCAATTCCGCCTGAAACGAACGTATTGTCAGCCCGATCAGCGTGGCGTCGTCCAGAAAGCCCATTGCAAGAATAAAATCTGGAATCACATCTATCGGCATGACAAAATATGCAACCGTCGTCACCAACATCAGCAAGGTTGAGATCGGAATCGTCGTATATTTCCTCGCGCCATACGCTTGCAACATCCGCAGTAACGTGGTCAAGTCATCCCATAACGCCTCAAGCGGCCCGGCCTTATGATGAGCCGCTTTTGTCGAGGCTTGCGCAAGCAATCCCTGCAATTTTTCTGGATCGTTCAGGTAGGATTCCGCCTTATTCGAAGCCTTTTTATAGGAGCGGCTCTCTTGTACATCCTTTTCTGACGGTCGTTGCATAAACTTCTGTAGAATGTTCATATTCCCTTCGAAACGCTATGCAGATGTTTCCGGTTGAATATCCAAAATTTCAACGATCACTTCAGGTTCGAGACGAAAGACGCTCCCTTTGCCTTCGAAAAAACCGTGATCGCGAATCATGTGGACGTTTAATTGCGTGAATCGAATCTCTTTTTGCAGCCGTTTATTCTGCACGGTTGCCACGATTTTATGATACAGCCGTTTCGGGTCGCCGAATGGCGAGGGAAGCATCCCGCGATCCCAGACGGCGGTGACGACGAAATTTCCTAAATCTACCGGAGATTCCAACCCTTTTTTCCCTTCTTCGATGAAATATTGCAGGCGGTCGGCGATTTGCTGTAGCGTCACGCCGAGCCGCGCTAACGTATGCGCATCGGCTTCGATAATGTCGTGAACGTGGCGGGGATCATCGCCTAAAAAGCCTTCTTTCGTGATCTTTCCCGGCAAAAAATTGTCGTGAAGATGTTGTTCCTGCGGCGTTTCTTTCATAGCGGGAAGGGTCGCCGTCCGCGCCTCAACGGTATGCGGAAACGTTGGCGGCGACGCCTACGGATAACCCACCCCTTGCCCCTCCCAAGAGGGGAATCTCGTTCTACATTTCCCCTCCTGGGAGGGGCAAGGGGTGGGTTCATTCTGATTCTAAGCAAACGGATCGAAGTAAATATTTTTCCGGTCAAGACCGTTTTTCGTCAAGACGTTGACGCAGGCGTTAATCATGCCGGGACTGCCGCACATATAGGCGTGAACCTTGCTGTTATCGCGGTCTTTGAGATAATTTTCCAGCGGCGCGGTAATCAGGCCGGTTTCGCCCTGCCATTCGTCTTCCGGGGCAGGCTTGGAGAGCGTCGGCACGAATCGGAAATTCGGAATGCGCTGCTCCAATTCGCGCATTTCGTCGAGATAAAACAGGTCGCGCTTCGTTACTGCGCCGAAAAAATAGGTAATCGGGCGATTGACCGGATGCTCCGCAATGTCGTAGAGAATCGAGGCGAGCGGCGCCATGCCGGAACCTCCCGCGACCATAATCATTTCGCCCTCGCCTTCTCGGACGTAAAAATCGCCGACCGGCGCGACGACTTTGACCTTTTCGCCGACGTTGACGTGCTGATGCACCCAGGTTGTGCAAATGCCTTCCGGCACAAGCCGCACCATCAAATCAATGTAGTTTTTCGCGGAAGGCGGCGATGCCATCGAATACGCTCGCGATACGACATCTTTCACCTTGCCGTAGGGCTTGGTGTAGAGTTGCGCGTATTGCCCGGCTTTGAACGTGATGTCAGTCGGATCGAGCAATTTCATCCGCATCAGCTTGATGTCGTATGTCAAATCTTCCAATTTTTCGACCTGCGCTTCGAATTCCTTGATATAAAACAGTTCTTCAGGAATTACGATTTTGAAGTCTTTTTTGACTTTGACCTGACATCCCACACGAATCTGGTTGGCCTTTTCAGCGTCATCCAACAGCGGCAATTCGGTCGGCAGCAGCGGACCGACGCCGTCCGTCACTTTGCATTTGCAATAGCCACACGTCCCGCGACCGCCGCAGGCCGACGGCAGAAAAATTTTCTCGCGCGCCAGGCTTGACAGCAGGCTTGAGCCGCCTTTCACCTTCAGCGTTTTGCTGCCGTCGTTGATGTCTATTTTGCATTCGCCGTAATCTGCCAGATATTTGTCCGCAATGACCAGCAATCCGGCCAACACGCCGCTGAGAGCCGTGACGGAGAAGACCGCCTTCACAATCATCATGACATCCATACACGAAACGCCGCCGGAAGAAACAACAGCGCGTCAGCCGCGCCGCCGTTCTGCCGCAGCCGTCATTGAATTTGCACCATGCCAGAGAACCCGACAAACGCCATTGCCATCAACCCGGCAATAATCAACACGATGCCCGGCCCCCGCAGCGCTTCTGGAATCCGCTTTTCATTCAAGCGCTGCCGAATCCCCGCCAGCGCCAGAATCGCTAATGCCCAGCCGATCCCGCTCCCTGTGCCGAACATCACGCTTTGAATAAAGTTGTATTTGCGGATGACCATGAACAGACACGCCCCGAACACCGCGCAGTTGACCGTAATCAGCGGCAGAAAGATGCCGAGATTCAGATAGAGCGACTCCGAATAGCGTTCGATGAACATCTCGGAAAGCTGCACCGCCGCCGCAATCACGATGATAAAGACGATATACTGGAGATATTCCAGATGCCAGGGGACTAAAATATAGTAGTAGGCGATGTAATTCAACGCCGTCGTCAGCGCTAAGACGAACGTCACCGCCATCCCTAATCCCATCGCGGTTTTGACCTGCGACGAGACCGACAGAAACGAACACATGCCTAAAAAATAGGCTAATAGAATGTTACTGGTGAAAATGGACGCAAAAAAGATGACCCACGGTGATATTTGCATACGCTCTTCTCCCTACGGGAACGCTATTTTCCCGAATGCGTGATTTTTTTCGCGGTAAAGGTGTTGGCTAACCAGAGAAACGTCGCTAACATGAAAAATCCGCCCGGCGCGATAATCATGATTGACCACTGCGGCCATCCGCCAGAAAAACCGATGGTTTGCATCAACGGCGTCATCACCTGATAGCCGAAAATCGATCCGAATCCGAACAATTCCCGAATAAACGCAATGACGAGCAGCACCCAGGTATAACCGACGCCGGACATCGCACCATCTACGAACGATACCAGCGGCTCGTTCGACGCGGCAAACCCCTCCATGCGCCCCATGATAATGCAGTTTGTGATAATAAGGCCGACATACGGCCCAAGGGCGCGGCTGATGTTCGGCACGTAGGCTTTCAAGGCAATATCAACCAGAATGACGAACACGGCAATAATCAGCGTTTGCACCATCATGCGCACTTTCGCCGGAACGACGTTGCGCATCAGCGAAATCGTCAGCGACGAAAACGCGGTGGAAAAAATCAACCCAAGCCCCATAATCAGCGTATTCACAAAAATATTCGTGACCGCCAACGTGGAGCAGATGCCTAAAATCTGCACCGTGACCGGGTTATTCTTCCATAAATCATCCTTCATCACTTGCACAATACCGACTTTTGCTGCCATATCTTTGGAGTCACATGAACGAGATCACGTGTCACTGTTGGGACAACGCCTCTCGAACCATTCCCAATGAACAAGAAAAGATGTTTTTTATCGAAACCTTTTTATGTTTTCCGCAATAACGCTTGAAAGCCAGCTTGTTGAAAATGCTCGTCTGCCGTTAACGCTTCTGAAATCTCACGATCTTTCATAACAACAAAAGACAAACAATCTGTTAAGCCCCAATCTTTGTCAGGCCGGCTGCGGTACAAGTCAAACGCTCGCCTGTACAATGGTTCTGAAATCGGCACGATTTCAATAGAAGCATCTTGTTCGAGCGATTCAAGCAATGCAATGCTTACGTGGCGATAACGTAATCGAGAAAGTGCGTTTCCAATTTCCAAAGTGATGGCTCGTGTCGTGACTAAATTGGAACGCTCCTGTTCGATTTGAGTAGAGACAGTAATTGCTTGTTGATGAAAGCCATCATTTCGCGATGATAATGCAATTGCATACGATGTATCAAGAAATAATGTTCGTTTCATCTGCATTCTTGTCCCCATATAAATAATCTTCAAGACGATCAGCCCAATCAGATGGCCCATCCAGATCAAGCATACGCGCTGTTTGAAGAAACGACTGCAACTTTGCAGGTTTTACAGTTTCAATGTTCATCTTCACATACGTATTCGGTTCCAATACAATGGCATTTATTGGACGAAATACCCTTCCATCAAAAACCGCTTCGATTGTTGTTGTCATGTGCAGTTCCTCCTTTCATAAATTATTTCTGTTGATACGCCTGCAAAATCTTGAGATACAATACCAAATTGCTGTTCACCATATCCAACACGCCCTGCGAGGTCTGGGTCGCACCGGTAATCGCCTGCACGCTGTTGGTCGAATTTTCAAGATTGGTCTGCGCTTTGGTTTTGATCATAATCACGGGCGTCATCCCTGCTTTCGGTTCGTAAAACCCGCCGAGATCAAGATTGCGAAAGAAATACTTGTATTCCTTTTCCGTGATGCGCGCGCCGAGGCCGGGTGTTTCGGATTGCTTCAAGAAGTCAATCCCGACCATTTTCTTCAAATCAGAGGAAATCACGCCAAATCCTTCGATTGATCCCCAGAGCCCGTTGCCATACAAAAACAGGCCATACGAGATGACATTGCCCTGTTCGTCCAGCCCCTCATAGATGTCCACGCTCGATTTGCCTGCTAAAAACGTCCCGGCCAGTTCGCTCTGTAATGTGGCCGGAATCGGCACATTCGCTTTACGCATCCGCGCCTGCATCGCCTGCACAAGTTCGGCTTCTTTCCAGGGGACGTTCGCCGTAATACTGATCGGCGACATCGCGTCCTCTTTCACGCCGGAGGGGAATACATCGAATGCATACAGCATGGATTTGGCCTGCTCCAACGCAAAATTCTTCTCGACACGCGGTTTGGTCGCTTCATTCACCGTTGCCAGCACGATCATAAACGCGAGCGAGACAATCACCATAAACCCAACGGTTTTCATTCCTTGTCCCATACGCTACTCCTTTTTCGCTTCTGTTTTCCCTTCTTTGTAACTGGTCACGGCATAATCAATAATCGGGCTGAACGTATTGCCTAACAAAATCGCAAACATCACGCCGCCTGCAAAGAGCGAGTACGCCCGAATAACAATCGTCAAAAGCGCCACCAAAAACCCGTAAATCAGTTGGCCGGTGTCGGTTCTCGCCGCCGAAATCGGGTCGGTAATCATATAAAATCCGCCGAACATCACGCCACCCGCTAACAGCCCCCAGATCGGATTGCCAGCGTTGGCGGGATCAAAGAAATTGAAAATCGTTTGCAACGCCCAGAACGATCCGAAAAAACTGGCGACGATCTTCCAATTCGCCACTTTTTTATAAAGAAGGTACGTCCCGCCGAGCAGCAGCAGCAATGCTGATGTTTCGCCAATCGAACCGCCGCCGATTAACGACACTTCGCCCATCCGCTCGAATTGGCCGTTGATATTCCCGAACAAGAGCTGCCAGATGCTCGGCAGCGTCGCCACGCCGTCCCGGTACGCGCTGAGTGGCGTGGCTGCTGTAATGGCCGACACGGAAGAGCCAGGAGCATAGAGCCAGGCGAACAATCCGCCGGGAACGTCGGAGAAACTTGCGGCAGGCGTCCATTTCGAAGTCAAATGGACGGGAAAGGTAATATAAACGAAGATGCGGGCAACAAGTGCCGGATTGAAAACATTCGCGCCGAATCCGCCGAACGCCATTTTGCCGAAGACGATGCCGAATATGCCGCCCAAGACGACCATCGGAAACGGAATTGTCGGCGGCAGAATCATCGCGTACAATATCGCCGTGACAAAGACCGCTTCAGAGACTTTTCCCGGCTTCTGATTCCTGACAAACAGCCATTCCGTGATGACACAGGTCAGAATCGAAACCAACAGAACTGCCATCGTTCTCCAGCCAAAGAAATAAACACCGGCAATCATCACCGGCCAGAGAGAATTGATGACCGTGCGCATCATATTCTGCCGCAGAAATTCCATTTTCCACGGCGAAACTTTTGCGAGCGCATTTTCGAGAACCTGGATAATATCCACCGACTCGAACAATTTTTCGAACACCGTGCTTACCGTGATTGCCATGACCACTCCCCTGATCTTTCGACTGTGCAGGCTACTTTACCCGTAGCAAACATCATGACGAAAGCCCCACGCCTGAACCTCTGTTTGCCCAAATCATCACGCCAGCCCCGCTTCAGAACGCAACCCTGTTCTATATCTACCCCGACAATATTTCTGTCAATCTTTTCTTTGCGAAAGTTTTCAAGGAAATATTAGTTCGGCGATTCATAAAACAGATAATTCGCGGAATAATCGCTGAACTCGAAATAGACCTTCTTTTCGAAAAGAAAATCGCTTGACAGAATAAGAAGAAATCCCGAACAGTGAAAAAAACGACATGCCGTTTTTATTGAAAAAAATATTGCTGTAATTCATTGTTTCGTAAGGAGAAAACGATGAGCCCTTCAATCAATCATAGTTATTTGTGTAAAAAAATCCTGCTGCAAGTCGAGCAATCAGAAGAATGGGAAGCCTGGCCTGAGTTAACATTGAATATCGAAACCGGATTGATACCGGATATCGCCGTCTTCCGTCGAGGCTCTGTCAAACCGGACTTTTATCAAGATGCGTTCAGATGCGATCTTTTGCCTCAACTTGCCATCGAAGTCGCGTCACCAAGTCAGACCATTCATGACTTAATGCAAAAAGCGGAAAAATTTCTGGCGGCGGGTGTTCCTGCGGTATGGACTATCGAGCCGTATGGCAGAACGATTTATGTATCCACGCCGCATCATCGCGAGGTAAAGCTTTCCGGCGTGGTCGAGCATGGTGGAATCAAGGTAGATTTTAGCTTGATTTTCGGCGAACATGAGCAATTAAGGAACTCCATCTCATGATGATCGGTTCTGCTCACATACCATCCAATCTCTTTTCCGCGCCACTCTCCGGCTGCTCGGATTTGGCATTTCGCCTGATTGTTCGGGAATACGGCGCAAAATTCTGTTTTTTCGAAATGGTGGACGTGCACTCGCTGCTCGGCCCGCATAAAAAACGCTTCGATATTCTAAAAACCACTCCGCAGGACGCGCCGATCGGAGCGCAGCTTGTCGGCGAAACGCCCGAATTGATGCGGGATGCGGCGCAAGCACTCCTGGATCATGTTCCGGTGACGCTGCTGGACATCAACAGCGCGTGTCCGGTGAGAAAAGTCGTGGGAAAAGGCGCAGGCGCAGGCTTGCTCCGGGTTCCGGAGACGCTCTATCGCATCATCGAAACCTTAACGAAAACGGTGTCCGTTCCAGTCACGGTCAAACTGCGCGTCGGCTTCAACAGCGTGAATTTGTTGGCTCTGACCGAACTTGCGAAACGCTGCGAAGGAGCCGGGGCTGCCGCGCTGTTCGTGCATGGTCGAACGCGGGAGCAGGCGTATAGCGGCGATGTGGATTATGCTGCGATTCGCATGGTCAAAACGGCAGTGAAGATTCCGGTGATCGGCAGCGGCAACGTGTTCACGCCGACTCTCGCCCAAACAATGCTCGATGAAACCGGCTGCGACGGCTTGCTTGTTGCTCGCGGCGCGTTCGGCAATCCCTGGATTTTCAACGAACTCGAACACTATTTCGCCACCGGCGAGACGCTGCCGGAAGTTTCGCTCCTGACGCGCAAAGAGGCGCTGAAACGGCATTTAGCGTATGTCGAAGAATTCCGACGCAGCCAACAGAGGGGCAAGGTCGGCTTTATGCGCAAAGTCGCGCTCTGGTATATCAAAAGCTTTCCGAACGCCGCCAAAATACGCGGCCAAATCAATACGATCACCGATTATGCGGCGTTGCTGGAGTTTATAGATGCGTATTTATAGCGCGAGCGAGAACGTCTATAGACCAAGCCTCAGACATTTGTAGAAACAGTCATGGATTTTTTCGTGAACGCCACAACCAATAAAAACAATTTCACTTGAACATAACAGAGTTCTCTGTATGAAACCATTGAAAATCGGTCTGATTGTCATCGGGAGTCTTGTGGGAATCATGATCGCCGCCACGCTCGTGTATCGCGTGTTTTATGCGCAGGGCGTCGCGGAATCGTTCGAAATCAACAGTCCTGATTGCCACACAAGGAAGCGCCTTCAAAACGCAGCTTGTCACCGAAATCACAGGACGCCTGAAGCCACAATCGGTCTATATTCGGGTCGTTGACGTGTCGGCGCTACCTGGAATCAATGACGTAGAATGGAACGCAGCCGTGCTCATCAATACATGCGAAGCGGAGAAAATACATGCGGATGTCAAGGCGTATCTTGACCGCGCCAAAGACATGAAAAAAATCGTACTGCTGACCACATCAGAATCAGGCGATTGGACACCGAAAGATTTGCCGATTGACTCGATTTCTTCGGCATCGAAAAAAGACCGAATCGCCACGCTTGCTCCCCAAATCGCCCAACAGATAGAAGGGCTGCTCGCAGGCATTCATTAAACGTTTTATACAACAAACGGCGTTTCAGGCCGCCTTTCTGACGCAGGCCGTGTCCTGAACTCTTTCCCGCTATTTTTCCTTGACAGAAGCGCGGTTGTCATGACATGTCCCTGATTGATGCGGCCTGCTCGTCGTCTCATATACATCTCTTACATGCGATGAAGAACGCCATGAAAAAAGGATTGTCCCTGTATCTATTATGATTCCAGTGTCGTTAGCCCTGAAAAATTTTCTCAGTTACGGCGAGGATGTGCCGCCGCTTGATTTCACAGAGTTTGATATTGCCTGTCTGTCCGGCAATAACGGACACGGCAAATCCGCGATTCTCGACGCCATGACCTGGGCGCTCTGGGGCGAAGCCCGTAAAGCATCGGGCGACCGCTCTCCGGCGGACGGCTTGCTGCGGCTCGGTTCGACCGACATGCGCGTCGAATTCGATTTCGACCTTGAAGGCGACCGCTATCGCGTGATTCGAAAATTCCAACGTCGCAAAAGCGCGTCAAGCAACACGGCATCGCTGGATTTTCAGGTGTTCGACCAGACGAGCAACGGCTTCAAAGCGCTGACGGAAAGCTCGGCGCGTCAAACGCAAGATCGCATTAACGCGACGCTGCGGATGAATTACGAGACGTTCATCAATTCGGCGTTCATCCTGCAAGGGCGCGTGGACGAATTCACGAAAAAGACGCCGCACAAGCGCAAAGAGATTCTGGCCGACATCCTCGATTTACAGCAATACGACGCCCTTGTTGAACTTGCAAAAAAGCATAAGGGCGATGCCATTACCGCCGAGGCGATTGTGACAGAACGCCTGAAAACGATTCAAGAAGAAGTGTCGCATCAGGCCGAATATGAGCATGAATTCGATAGATTGACGCAGCGCATCGAAGAACTCGATCAGCAGATCGCGGCGCAAGAAGCGACACGCCACGCCTTGCAGCAGCAGCAAGCGGAACTGCTGACGAAACAGGCGCAACTCCAGGAAAAACAGCAGCAGACGCAACAGCTTGCCAGCGAAACCGCGCAGCTTGCGCGACGCATCAGCCGCCAGCAGGACGACATTCGCGCACTACAGGCAATTCTTGACCAACGCGAGGCGATTCTGAGCGACGCCGAACGCTACGAGGCGTTACAGCGGGAGAATCGGCAACGCGAACAGCAGGCGCAGGAAACTCGCGGCTTGCAGACCAGGCAAACCGCCTTCGAACAGGCGATTACACAGGCACGGCATGAACTGGAAACGGAGCGCAAGACACTTCGATCTCAACAGGCGCAACTCGACGCGCAACTACGCGACAGCGAACATTTACGGAAACGGGCGCAGGAGATTCAGGATGGCTTTCAGAATTATCGCGAAACGAAGCGTTCGGATGAGCAGCTTGACGAAGCGCGTAATGATGCCGACCGCCTCGAACGCGCCATTAGCGCCGCGAAAGGCGATATAGACCGGCAGCAGGCGCGGCTGTTGGCAGATGTGGACGCGCTGACGCGCCGCCTGACCGAAGTTCGTGCGTTGGCGGAGGAACTGCCGGAACACGAAGCGCGAGTCGCCCAGTATCATCGGCTTGTCGCGGAAGCGCACCGCCTGACTGGTGAACTCGAACAAAAGAAGGAAATCGGGATGCAAGGCCGGGCGCGGCTGGAAACGCTTGAGACGCAGCGTCAGCGTGTGCAAACGCAACTTGACGACGCTCGCGAAAAATTCGAGCTATTGAAACGCAGCGATACGCCCGAATGTCCGCTCTGCGCCTCGACGCTTGATGCGCAAAAAAAAGAGGAGCTTGATGCGCATTTTCAGCGCGAATTGCTGACATTTGAGCAAGAACTCGCGCGGAATGGAATGGAACAACGCGATCAGCAAGCGAGTTTGGAGCGTTTGCGTGTCGAATACAAGCAACTCGAAGAGCAAGCGAGCGCGGTAGAGCGGCAGCGGGAAGAACTGCGTTCCGCCGAACATGCCGCACAGCAAAGCCGCGACGCGGCCATCGAATTGGAACGGATGGCGCAGGAGCAGTATCGGCTTAACGAGCAGCTTCAACGTAAGGCGTTTGCCCTCGAAGCGCACCAACAACTGGATGATTTGCAGAACACGCTGACCGCGCTGGCGTATGACTCGAAAGAGCATCAGGCGCTCAAACAGCGGCGGAAATCGCTGGAAAAATACGAAGGCGAACACGCCGCGCTGACCGCCGCCTTAGAACGTGAACATGCGATTCTCGCGGAATTGCCGGAGATCGCGCAAAAAATCGCGGATATTCAGAGGACGCTCGACCTTCAGGAATTTGCGCACGCGGAACGCGCGGAATGCGAAACGCTGCGCGCGCAGATCGCCGCCATCGGATACGACGAACGCGAACACGCCCGCATCCGCGAGGAATTGCCGCGTCTGCAACCTGCGCTGACGCGGAAAGCCGAATTGGATCAGGCGGAGAAATCGCTCGGCCAATTGCAGCAAACGCTTGACGAATGGCGGCAAGAACACCAGCAAAAACAGGTTCGCCTTTCGGAAGCCGAAGCCGACACGCAGCAGTTCGAACGCGATCTTGCGGCGCTCCCGGCAGTCGAACAGGCATTACATGAGCAGCGAACCGCGTTAGAGTCGTTACAGCGCGAGCGCGATCAGGCGATCCAGGAACAGGGCGTGTACGAGCATAAATACCAGCGCTGTTTGGAATTGGCCGAAGAGCAGCGCCACAAAATCGAAGAGCAGACAGCCTGCAAGCGCGATGTGGAACTCTATGGCGATTTAGTCAGTATTTTCGGGAAGAACGGGATTCAATCCTATTTGATTCAGAATGCGATTCCCGACATCGAAGACGAAGCGAATGTGATTCTGTCGCGCCTGACGCAGAACCGGACGCACATCACCATCGAATCGCTCAAAGACTTGCAGAGCGGCGGGACGAAAGAGACGCTCGACATTAAAATCAGCGACGAATTGGGGACGCGGAGTTATGAGATGTACAGCGGCGGCGAGGCGTTTCGTGTGGATTTCGCCATTCGGATCGCACTGTCGAAATTGCTGGCGAAACGCGCCGGAACGAGGCTGCGAACGCTCGTGATTGACGAAGGTTTCGGCACGCAGGACGCGCAGGCGTTAGAGCAATTGGTCGAAGCGATCAAGGCGATCAGCGTGGATTTCGAAAAAATTCTCGTGATTACGCATCTCGAAACGCTGAAAGACGCCTTTCCAGTCAGAATCGAAGTCGTGAAATACCCTGATACCGGCTCGCAGTATCAGGTGGTTCGATAGGAGTTATTCATGTAGGTCGAAACTCCAGTTTCGACCTACGCCGCAACACAGAAAATTCAATTTTCAGAGGAGGAGTAATGTTTCCGAGTGTCAATGAGCAAATGGATGTGATTAAGCGCGGCGTGGTGGATTTGCTGCCGGAAGATGAGTTAGTCAAAAAGATCGAGCGTTCGATCAAAGAAAATAAGCCGCTGATTGCGAAATTGGGCTGTGACCCCAGCCGCCCGGATTTGCATTTGGGGCATACGGTGGTGCTGCGGAAATTACGGCAATTTCAGGATTTAGGCCATCAGATCATCCTGATTGTCGGCGATTTTACCGGCATGATCGGCGATCCGTCCGGCAAAAACGAAACGCGCCCGGCGCTCTCGCTGGAAGAAACGCGGCGCAACGGGCAATCGTATTACGATCAGGCGTCGAAAGTGCTGGACCCAACGCGGGCGAAAATTTCGTATAACTCCGAATGGCTCGGCAAAATGAGCTTCGAAGACGTGATCAAGCTCGCCAGCAAATACACGGTGGCGCGGATGCTGGAACGCGACGAATTCGAGAAGCGCTACAAAGGCGGCGAGCCGATCAGCATTCACGAATTTCTGTATCCGCTCGCGCAGGCGATGGATTCGGTGGCGATCAAGTCGGATATCGAGCTCGGCGGCACGGATCAGCGCTTCAATCTGCTCGTCGGGCGCGATGTGCAGCGGGAATACGGGCAAGAGCCGCAAATCATCCTGACCATGCCGATTCTGCCCGGCACGGACGGCAAGCAGAAGATGAGCAAATCGCTGGATAATTATATCGGCATTTCCGAAGCGCCGAATCAGATGTACGGCAAAACGCTGTCCATTCCCGACAGCGTGATGTACGACTATTTCGAGTTGGCGACCACCGTGTCGAGACCGGAATTGGCCGAGATCAAAGCGACCCTGGCCGATCCGACGAAAAACCCACGCGACTTGAAACGCCGCTTGGCGCGGGAAATCGTGACGCTCTATTATTCCGCGGAAGACGCGCTGAAAGCGGAGCAGGAATTCGACCGGGTCTTCGTGCAGAAAGACGTTCCGGACGATATTCAGGACTTCACGCCCGACACCGACGCCGCAGCCTGCTGGATCGTCAAATTGATCACGGATAGCGGGCTTGCGCCGAGCAACGGCGAAGCGCGGCGGCTTGTCAAAGACGGCGCTGTCAGTATTGATGGCGAAAAGGTGACGAATCCGGACGCGGAAATTACGCTGAATGCGCCGAAAGTCATGAAAGTCGGGAAACGTCGTTTTATCAGAATCGTCCCGAAACAATAAACAAAAATAGCGGTCAGACACTTCGTAAGTGCCTGACCGCGTATGAGAAAAGGAACACATTATGCGTGCGCTTGTCACAGGTGGGGCTGGGTTTTTGGGATCGCATTTATGCGAATATTTGCTGGCAAAAGGGATGAACGTGGTGTGCATGGACAATCTGCTCACCGGCGATATTTCCAATATCGCGCACATTCATCATGAAAATTTTTTATTTATCAACCATGACGTGACGAATTACATCTATCTTGATGGCGATCTCGATTTTATTTTGCATTTCGCCAGTCCGGCCAGCCCGATTGATTATCTCGAGCTGCCGATTCAAACACTGAAAGTCGGTTCGTTGGGGACGCATAAAGCGCTTGGTCTGGCGAAAGAGAAAAATGCGGTGTTTTTATTGGCGTCCACGTCGGAAGTGTATGGCGATCCGCTGATTCATCCGCAAAAAGAGGATTATTGGGGCAATGTCAATCCGATTGGTCCGCGCGGCGTGTATGACGAAGCCAAACGGTTCGCCGAGGCGCTCACGATGGCGTATCATCGCTTTCACGGCGTGGAAACGCGCATCGTCCGCATTTTCAACACATTCGGTCCGCGCATGAGGCTGCATGATGGTCGCGTCGTGCCGACGATGCTCCGTCAAGCAATTTTAGGCGAGCCGTTGACAATTTTCGGCGACGGTTCGCAAACCCGAAGCTTCTGTTATGTGTCTGATTTAGTGGAAGGGATTTATCGGCTGCTGACATCGAATCATTCCGATCCGGTGAATATCGGCAATCCGCGGGAAATGTCCATTTTGCAGTTTGCCGAAAAAATCAAAGCGATTACCGGCACGTCGAGCGAAATCGTGTTCGAGCCGCTGCCGGTAGATGATCCGAAAGTCCGCCAGCCCGATATTCACAAAGCGAAAACGTTATTAGGCTGGGAACCGGTCGTGCCGATGGAAGACGGACTGCAAAAAACCTTCGAATGGATGGCGCAGCGCATCAAACATTTGTCGAAAGGCACATCATAAACGTTCGAACGAGCGTAGAGACGCCCCGGCGGGGCGTTTTTCGATTTGACCGACGCTACCGTCTTTGAGTTGACTCTTTGGGTTGAGTAGACGCCCCGCCGGGGCGTCTCTACTGTATGTCAAAAGAAACGAACGCAATTATCCGTCATTTGCAACAATACTCGCCCTCAAAAATGGCCGGGGCGGTGAAAACATTTCCGATGCGGGATTTGCTGAAAAACAGCCAAATCCTCCAGGAGGCGCTGCAAATTCCTGCGGAAGATAGCGGCGGAGACGCGCGGACGCTTGAAGCTGCGTATGACCGGCTGCAACGGGTGATTGGCAAGCGGATGGAAGTGGCTCAGACGCTGATTGCAAAATTTTCGACTGCCAGCCCTGAAGTCATTGCGCTGAGTAATTCCGTGTTTGCGCTTGTTCCGTCCCGCGATTTGCTGGAAGATGTCAAAACGGCCTATCTCGACTCCGGCCATTTGGTCAAAGCGTTGACCCTTGCCAGTCAGAATATTCTCGAAGCGGTCAACATCGAAATCCAACAACGATTTTATGATAACCCTCCTGAACTGATTGCCGTCAACTACTCCGGCAACGAATTGGACGCCTACCGGAAACTGCTGAAAAATCTGCTGACGAATATGGATGTGGACACCGACCTGTTTAAGGTGTATAGTAAAATTATCCGTAACGTCATTGATGGCAGTCGTATTTATGACGCTGACATCGCGCAGGCGCGTTCGTTATGCGAGCATGTATTCAGCGCGGAACCGCCGGATTTCGACGGCGTGTTCAATCAGTACAATGTGGCGGATTTGGAAGCGCATCAGGCCTTGCTTCAGGCGACGCTGGCGATTTTACGCAAAGATATTACCGGACGGCCAAGCATCGTCGAATTCAGCACAAAATGTCAGCAAGTCCTTCACGCCTTAGCGAAGCATTTCGCGTATCGGAAAAACCAGATGCGGAAAACCACGCGCGTGTTGCAACTGTCGCATTATATGTCGTTTCTCAGCATCGAGCATGTGGCTGAAAATTCGGCGCTCAGCCTGATGCTGTGCCAATCGCTCTTCGAAGAAACAGACCGATTTTTGCAGACGCAGCAAACGCATCTTGATGTGTCGTTGAATATCAAAAGTCTGGAGGAAGCGGAACAAAAAGTGCAGGAAGGGCTGCGCTACCGGCAATATGCCATGAGCCAGCTTTTTCAAGAAATCTCCAATTTGACGCAGGAAGAATTAGTTGTCGTTCCAGAAAAGCGCTTAGGCGATAACACGTTATTGCTTCAAGAAATCCAGCAGTTAGTGAGTGAATATCTCCGGCGCGCTCCCGCCAATCCAGAGCCGAACATCGTGCAGCTGTCGCACTCGCTGCGCGAAAATATCGAGAAGCTGCATGGCGCAATCACGCACAGCAAAAAATCTGCGCCGATTCCGCAAACAACGCCGACCTGGGAATTAGGCGAGCATCTGCCGAATTTGAGCAAGTTTTATGATAAAGAGATGTTCGAATTGATTCGACGAGCGCTGAAAACCGGGAGCGCTCCCAGCATATCGGATGAACGGGCTGAATTTCCCGGCAGCCTGGAACGAACCTTTACGATCCCCTTTCCGCAGCTTCAAGAGTATATCACGTCATTTTTGCGCGTCGCCCAGCGATAATCTCGCGCTCGTCTTCGACTTCTGACAGAGCTTTTTCAAGTCTCCTGCAAACAACAGATAGAACAACGTGTAATACAGCGGCAGCGCAATCCAGTACGGGCGTTCGACCGAAAAATCTATGGCAGGAAACAGGTCGCTGAATTTGATGAGCAGGCGCGACAGCCAGACATCCAGCCAGAGCAGCTGTTTCAGGAACGGCCAGACCGCCTTCGGCAGCAGCGCGCCGAAACAGACCAGCATACTGAGCGGCAGCATGACCGTCACGAGCGGCAGCGACAACGGCGTAGAAATCAGCGAAAAGGCGTTCGCCTGCTGGAAATAATACATCATCAACGGCGTGACGCCAAGCATCGCGGCCACTGAACTGAGTACGCTCATTGCCACCGCCTGGAAGAATTTCGGAGCGTTTTTGAGCCGTTGAAACCATGCGCGCGCGTTCAGCCAGCGAAACACCAGCAAAATGCCGCCTGTGGCAGCGACCGTCAATTGCAGGCTGACATCGAAGAGCGCATTCGGATCGATGATCACGAACAATCCCACCGTAAACCACAGGCTATACAGCGAATCCGACAGCCGATTGCAGGTGAACGACGCATAAAAAATCAGCGCCATGCAGACCGACCGCATCACCGGATATTGAAAACCGGTAATGCCCGCATAGAAGAAAAACACGATGGTTAAAATCACGTTGCGAGCTTGCCAGGGAATGCCGAACAGATTGAACAGCAGATGAAACACCCCGGCTAAAATCGCGAAGTGAATCCCGGAAATCACTAAAATGTGATACATCCCGGAATTGCGGAACGTAGCGCGAATGTCCGGATGCAGCACATAGCCTGTGCCGATGGTCATGGCTTGAATGACCTGAATCGCATAGCGCGGAGAATCGAGCGGCGGCGGTTCTTGCGCTGTTTTTTGTGGAAATGCGTTCAGAAACGCGATCATTTTGGACTGAAAACGATACAGGTGACTGATGACCGGATTCCCGCTTTTCTGAGGCAACATCAGAAGGTTGCGATCACTCCGCAGCGAACCGACGCGATAAATGCCGCGCCGCTGCATGAACTCCCGATAATCGAACTCATCATCTCGATTCTGAGGCGGAGCGAGCCGCAGCCGCGCCCGGAGCATGTCGCCATACGTCAGGCGTTTTCGCCCCGTGTTGGGCAGCGATTCGTCGGTCAAGGTGATGCGCGCGCGGCCAGTCGCGACGTAACGTTGCCCGTCTTTTTCCACAATTGTGGTTTCGACATACAGCCGCCGATTATAGCCGATCATTTCCGGCGGTTGATACAAAAAGCCCTCGATTGTGACAATTTCATCATCCACCAATCGAGCGAGATGATGCGCAGGCAGGCGCATGACAACAGCGTAGCGCGTCATGCCGGTCAGAAAGGCCAACAACAGGAGGCAAGCGGTCGCCGCATGGTCGCGACGGCGGAGATGCGCGAAACTCGCGCCAATCAGCAGCAGCGCGTATGCCGCAAACACCGGCAATGCTGACGACGGAAACAGCGAGGAAAATGCCGCGCTGCGCCAGGATTCGATCCAGACACCGAGAATCAGAGCCAGCACAACGGGAATGAGGGGACGAGCCATACGCTAAAGATCGATCAGCCACGAGCAGAGCGAAAAGAGTTGCTTTTCATCGGTCAAATTGGCGGCATTCGTCATGCGCTGCTCTTCTAATTGTTGAAAAATTTCCGCCGCCATCTGGTTCGCAATTGCAGCGCCGACAAAAAATGTGTGCGGTTGCAGCGAATGTTTTGCAAAGGCTGTTCGTATCCGTTCCAATGCAGAATTCGCCGTTTTCCAATGTTCGTCTGCTCCGGCGGGGTCTATGCCGCTTTTCAATTCGCCTAATGCCACGTAGTTTGCCGGAACGTTATGCACGGAGGTATGACGGCGTCCGAATTCTGCTGGTGTTCCATGAAATAAGCACAAATCCACGTTCTTTTTGATCAATGGCACTTTAAGATTGTAGATGAGTGTTCTCGGTTTTCCGCGCTGTTCCCAGCTTAATGCGCGCAATTGCATCTCGATGTCGCTGTCGTCGACAGACATCGGAATCCAACGCAGCGTTTTGGAGTGCAGCCATGAATACGGCGTACCTGCAAGCGATAACGTCGAAATCAACGCTCGCGTTAATGTGCGTTCTCCAAACATTCCGCCAAGATTCCGCATAATTCCGCCGAGCGTATCGCCTTTCGTGAGTAAAAAGCGATAGATCAATTCTTCCGCAAACTCTTTGCCTGCCGGTTCTAAAAACTGTTCGATCAAGCCCTGTATCGCCTGATTTCCATCCTCTTCTGTCAGAAATTTCGCCGCTTTCTCCGAAATTCCGGCAGCCGTCAATAATGAGGCGCGAATTGTATCTATTTTCAAAAGATCGCGTGGATGTTTTATGGCGGATACGGCAATTTTCAAGGCTCGCGCTTCCATCACGAATGGCGTGGCCTTTCTATTTTTTTCTAACGCCAGCGAGACAAAACCGGCGCGGATGGCCTGATATGATGTGACGAGTTCTTCGCTTGAGCCTAAATGATTGTGATAAGAAAACGACGATTTCACTGGTTTTTCCTCCAGACATACACGCATTTTCGCAGCGATGTTCTGCCATAATCGCCCATTTGCTGGCTGCTATTGCCTTTTTCCTGAGGTAAGACGAGAATATGTTCCACCATAAATCCCAACCCTTCCGCAATATTCGAAAGAATCAAATCCACCGAAATACTGGCCCCGGCATATCGAACATTATCATTCACCATCAACATCAACCCGTCCGGTCTGAGAACCCTGGAACATTCCGCAATCACGCACGCCATTTCATAAAAATATCCTTTGACCATTCTGAAAATGCCCGAGTTATTCAATTGTTTCTGCTGTCGTTGATATTCGAGATAACGTAAAATCTCCTGAAGAAGCATTTGCTGGTCAGTGATATTGATGGCATCCTTCCAGGCAGGCTGCATCGCCAATAAATCCTTTTCCCGATTTTCAACCGTGCAGCTTAACATGGTCTGCCGCAATCGGACAAGTTCTTCTTCGGAAACCCCTAATAAGGCGAGTTCTAACGCGTATGTTCTAGTATAGTCATAACGGTTGCAATACGGGGGAGATGTCAGAATCGCAGTATAGGTCGCTGACGGCAGCTTCGGGAGAGTCGTCAGACATGACCCATTCAAGATGCGGACTTCGCCATGTTGGTCGGATGGCCTGAATAACGTATAGGTATCGTCGTTATTTTCAATATCCGTGATCATTTCGCGGAGTTTTGCGACAAGCGCCTCTTCGAAAGACCATACTCTCCCTTTATCAAAAGGTTTTTTGCCGACATTTCTTCCTGAGCGCGTATCCCAACGCAGATATTGTCCGTCCTTTCTCGTGTAGCTCACTGACTCCAAGATGCACAACAATGCGAATACAAGCAGACAACGTTCTGCATCAGAAGTCTGTTCTACGGCTGCCAGATATTGTTCGATCTGTGTGCGCGTTTCCGGCGGATACGCTCCCTTTGTAATGCGAAATTCGCATAAGGGTTTTCTTTCTTGCATCTGCTGCCAGGGTTTTTCGTCTCGCCATCGCTTCAACAGAGCTAATTCCGCATGACAAGGCGAATGCGATGATAAGAATTGGCGAGCGGACATCACATATTGGCCGATTGGCAGCAATTCGATACCGTGAGTGGCGTAACCAAGTTGACTTGCCGTAAACAATGTCGTGCCGACGCCTGCGAATGGGTCGAGAAGAGCGCCTTTGGCAACGCGGTAGGTTCTCAGCAAATAGGCGACAAGTTCAGCGGAAAATGCTTCTTTGTATTTATACCACCGATAAAATGGTTTCTCTTTGTTGGCCTGAAAACTGACTATTTGTCTTGTCAGGGCGCGTTCTTTGACAATCAGCGGTTGATAATGATGTTCTAAGGCGTCATCGAGCGCAATAATCTGCGTGAGATATTCTTCTG
Organism: uncultured Candidatus Moduliflexus sp.; assembly: GCA_964602655.1. Taxonomy (GTDB): domain Bacteria; phylum Moduliflexota; class Moduliflexia; order Moduliflexales; family Moduliflexaceae; genus Moduliflexus. Next base: position 83,913 of record CAZRSF010000004.1, on the reverse strand, counting down.
AAGATGTTGTTATCATGAAATGATTTCTACCGATTTTCCTTTATAAAAAGGACATTTTATTCTGAAAATATAAGATAATGTCGGATTTTCTGGATAGTTTTGGGGCCGATGCCTTTGACGGCATCAAGATCATCGGGCGAGGCGAAATATCCCTGTTCCCGACGATGTGCGAGAATCCGGTCGGCGAGCACCGGGCCGATGCTCGGAAGTAATTGGAGTTCCAGCGCATCAGCGCGGTTGATATTGATGGGCGCGTCAAGATAGAACGCCATATCGGGAGGGTCGCTTCGGCGAAGCGGCGACGACTCGACAATACGCCGATTTTCTGTCGCCACCGCTGCGCAAAGCCACGCAACATAGAGGAGGATGCAGGCGGCAAGCGCTTGCTGCTGCCGTCGAGAAAACGCATTGCGCAACATCTGCGCGTTACCCGGTTTTGTTCGTCAGCTTTTGCAGTTCGGCCATTGTCAGCATCTTGACCTCGGCCTGAATTTTTTGAAATTGCTGGGCAATCATCATCACTTCATCCCGCGACGCGTCGCGTAAGACAAGCGCAGGCGTTTTCAAACTCTGCTGAAGCTGCGCCACCGGCGTTCCGCTCAGAGACGCAAGCAGTTCGACAACCTGCTTACGCTGCGCCTGATCGAATTTACGCAACACTAAGGCATACTTTTCGCCGGGCTGCTCTGGCAATGAGGGAAGCGGCGGAGCAGACGCCGCCTTCTGAGGCTGCGGCGCGGGCGCTTTGACTGATTTTTCGGTTGGAAGCGGCGGCGGTGTCGGTTGCGCGGTCGGTCGCTGTTTGCTCTGAAGCTGCGTCAACTGATCCATCGTAATCAGCTTGACCTGCGCCTGAACTTGTTGAAATTTCTGGATCGCGATATTCGCCTGTTGCGTATTGACATCGCGTTTGACCAATGACGGCGTTTTGAGCAGCTTTCTGGCGCTCTCTTCCGACACCTGTCCGACTTGTTGGAGCAGCCGCACAAGGTCTTCCTGACGCTTGGGGTCGTATTGGTGCAGAATCATGGCGTACAATGACTCTTGCTGCGGAACCTCTTCGGAAAATGTCAACTCGTCGCTGTCTGAAGGCGAAGACGAGGCGTCTTCAATCTCTTCGGTTTTCTTCTTTTTCAGGCCGAAGAATCCGCCGCCCTTTTTCTTCTTGGATTTGTTGCTCTCCTCGTCCGCACCAACAGATTGTTCTGTTTCCTCTGCGCCTTCTTCCACGCTTTTCGCCTTCTTCTTTCCGCCGAACAGAGAGAATCCTCCGGATTTTTCTTTTTTGTCTTTTTTCGATTTCGCGAGAGGCTTTTCTTCCTCGCGTGTCACGGCGGCAGCCGATTTCATCTGCAAACCGCCTTGCGTTTTTCCGCTGCCTTTCTTTTCTATGCGTTTTTGAAAACGGTCATACGCTTTGTTCGTTCCACTCCGCGTCATCAACACCGCAATCAGCCAGACCAACAGCCATTCTGCCGTCCAGGCCATCCAGGGTTTCACCGCGCGTTCGTCGAACAGCAAGCGTCCGTCAGCCGCATCGCCTTCCCATTTGGTGATGCCGATCCGCTCAAGGGATGGGCGCACCGGCTCGAAAAACGACCAGTGAAACAATGTGCCGATTAACACAGGTTCTTCGGCGACAGCGCGTTGCGGAAATGTAGTGAAAAAGGTGAGCAACTGCCGTCCGATATGCTCGCGAGGCGAGGGCGATTCAGAAGGCGCGGACGTGTCGGGGGACGGCGCTGGCGCAGCCTGATCTGTTGGGTTCGATGCATCCGGCGTTTGCTCTGCCGGCGCAAGAAGCGAAGAAATGACCGGAATGTTCGCGACAGCGCCTTTGGCCTGCTGATCGGTGAGCGGAGCAACATAATCCGACAAATACGGCACGGCGTCCAGCGTATTCCAGGAATCTACCGCCAACAGCAACAGTTCTTCGCCGAGAGCGGCATCTTTCGCATACGTGTCATGATAGTTATTGAAAAACAACAACTTCGCATAAACCAGCAGCGAAAACAAGAGGACGAACAAAAACGTCAGAAGGCCGAAGCGCGAACATCGCCCGATTTTCGCGCCGAAATTCAAGCCCAATCCGAGGAGAACACCTAACGCGATGGCAGGAATCAAGATCAAATAATAACTCTCAAGATGCCTCATCAGCAGATGCGCCGCGATAAGACCGATTCCGCCGAAAATCGCGCCGAAGAAAAGCATCGAGATCATTGAGAAAAACCCACATGTTCCGAATGATTGATTGTGTTTGCTCATAAGAAATCTATCGTGTTTTGAGCAGCTTGCGGCATGGACAACCACAGACTGACTTCAGGTTATTATGTTCGTTCGATCCGTTCGCCGTAATGTGATAATTCCATCGAAAACGCCGCGCGTCCCTGACTGAGCGACCGTAAATCGGTGGTATAGCCAAACATGGTTGACAACGGCATGTAGGCGCGGATCATATCCACATCGTCTTTCGTGTCTATATGAAAAATTTTCCCGTGTCGGGAATTCAAATCTGCGATAATATCGCCGGTATGCTGTTTGGGTGTCGTGACCTCGACATTCATAATCGGCTCCAACAGAATCGGCTTCGCCTGGCGGCAGCCGTCATTGAACGCTTTCGTCGCTGCGACGGCAAACGCCATGTCAGACGAGCGCTGTTCGTGATATGTCCCGTCGAACAGCGTGACTTTCACGTCCACTATCGGATATCCAGCCAGGACGCCGCTCCCCATCGTATCTTGCAACGCCTGTCGAATCACGGCCACATCATGTTTCGGGATCGTCTGCTCGCGGACGGTAGATGTAAACGCGAAACCGCCGTTCCGTTCGTTCGGCTCGATGCGCAGCCAGACATGCGCATAATGCTCGCGTCCGCCGGTTTGCCGGTCGAAGATCCCTTCAGATTCGACGGTCGTCGTGATTGTTTCTTTCAGGGCGACCTGCGGCTTGCCGATCCGCGCCTGCACATGTTTTTCCCGTTGCAGGCGTTCGACAATCACGTCGAGATGCAGTTCTCCCATCCCGGCAATAATCGTCTGCCCCGTATCTTCCGCTTTTTTGACATGAAAGGTCGGGTCTTCTTTCATGAGTTGCTGCAATGCCTCGTCGAGGGATTTCTGTTCGGTCTGAGAACGGGGTTCGATTGCCACGAAAATGACCGATTCGGGGATCGAAATCGTCTCTAAAATCAACGGATGATGTTCCGCGCACAGCGTGTTGCCGGTCACGGTTTCTTTTAACCCGACCAAGCCGACAATATCGCCAGGATAGGCGTTGTCAATTTGCGTGACTTTATTGGCATGGAGGCGCAGGATTTTCAACACGCGCTCGCGCGCTCCGGTTTGCCGCCGATCCAGCGTTCCCGGATTATAGACCCAACTCCCGGCTTCCAACACGCCCGAATAGATGCGCGTATAATAAATCATCGGGCCATCAACATGCGTCATAATTTTGAAGACCAACGCCGACAGCGGATCATGTTCCGAGCAATGAATCAATTGTTCATGCCCGGTCTTCGGATGAATTCCCGTAATTTTCGGCGCTTCGGTCGGCGCGGGAACATAGTGCGCCACCGCGTCAAGCAACGGTTGAATCCCTTTATTTTTTAAGGCAGAGCCACAGAGTACCGGAAAAATCTTCCCGGCGATGGTTGCGGCGCGTAGCGCCTTCATCAAGAGCTCCTCAGAGACATCGCCGTCATTCAGATACCGTTCCATCACTGCGTCGTTGGATTCGGCCAGCGCTTCGAGCAGATGTTCGCGATGCGTCTGCGCGTCTGCGGCCAAATTGTCGGGAATCTCAGCTTCGCTTGGCGGCGCATCAACCCCATCGTTCCAATAGAGCGCCTTCTGACGAATCAGGTCTATGATGCCGCTGAATTCTTGCTCGCGCCCAATCGGAATTTGCACAGGAATCGCGTTGGCATGGAATTTGTCGTGAATGCTGCTGATGGCGCCGAAAAAATCCGCGCCGACACGGTCTAATTTATTGATGAACACGATGCGAGGGAGATGATAATGGTCGGCCTGCCGCCAGACTTTTTCCGACTGCGGCTGCACGCCCGCCACGCCGCAGAACACGACAATCGCGCCGTCCAGCACACGCAACGAGCGTTCGACTTCAATCGTGAAATCCACATGCCCCGGCGTATCGATCAGATGAATGACATGCCCCTTCCACTGGCATGTCGTGGCGGCGGAGGTAATCGTAATACCGCGTTCCTGCTCCTGCTCCATCCAATCCATCGTCGCCGCGCCGTCGTCCACTTCGCCGATTTTATGCGATATACCGGTATAATACAGAATGCGCTCCGTCACCGTCGTTTTTCCGGCGTCAATATGCGCGATGATTCCGATATTTCGTATGTGATCTGCCTGTGGTTGCGTCATAACCCATTCTCTTAGCCATACAGCGAATTCACTAATAAATCCAGCAAGAAATCTTCCAGCACAGCATTGAATTCTTGATGCGCTTCGACCATGACCATGTGTCCGGCGTTTTCGATAATTCGCAGCAGGGAATTCTTGATATTGCCATGAAGCTGCTCGGAGTATGACACTGGCGCGAGGACGTCTTCCGTGCCGCCCACGACTAAGGTCGGCATTTTCAACTCGCTCAAATGGGCGACGCCGTCATATTTTTTGATCGCCATGACATCGCCCAACAGCACCATCATATCATTGGTGACAAGGCGTTCGTCAATGTCTTTCATTTTCTCTTTCGCTTTTTCCAGGCTGCCGAAGATGGACTCCATGTCATTTTTCAATTCCATGAGTTTCTGCGTCGGAATGTCGAATTTCGCCGACGTGGCAACTAACACAAGCGCTTTGACGCGCTCAGGATTCTTGAATGAAAAATCCAACGACACCACGCCTCCCATCGAATGGCCGACCAGGACGATATTGTCTAATTTCATGGAATCGCAGAATTTTTTCAACAACTCACTGTAATATTCGATGGACGATCCGCCTTTCCCCGATGAACGCCCATGTCCTGGCAATTCTATGGCGACAACATTGTTGGTTTCCGAGAAATATTTCGTCTGATACGCCCAGTTATAAATATTTCCCCCTAACCCATGCAAAAAAAAGACATTTTCACCCTCTCCCATAGATTTATTGATGCTTTCTATGGAAATATAATGAATGCGATTCTCTCCGATATCAGCGTATGGCATGATGTACGTCCCCCGCGGCGAGGGGTTGATATGTCATGGAAAACAAGGTTTCGCCCTTGCCCCCTTGCTCCTGTCGCCAGAACTGGTGTTGATGAGTACACTCTGTTATAACTACTTATGAGCCATGTATACATGAACTATTCGAGATTGTCAATGAGAAAATGACCGCGACAACGTAAAACGGCAATCTATCAGAAGAACGTCTTCTGCAAATATCGTGACGCGCTCTGCTTGTCGGATTTTCTCTGCGTAATGGAAACACACTCAATCCATCTGTCCAGCAGGTGTGAGAAAAAAGAAGAGGCGAAAATTTTTGTCTTGACAAGCGTTCCGTTCGAACAGCATGATTTTATGAAAAGCGTCAGGGGGCAACCGCCATCCGATTTGTTCAGAGAACCTATGAAATGAGGGAAGGGTTATGGCAACACGCCTGGGGGAATGTTTACTCAAAGCCGGCGTCATCAACGAAGCGCAGTTAGCAGAAGCCCTGCAAATCCAGGAAGAACAGCAAGGGTTTTTGGGGCATATTTTATTGGAAAAAGGATGGATTACGGATAAGCAATTATGCGGCGCAATTTCCGAATCCCTGCATGTCAATTGCGTCAGCATTGAAAACGTGTTGATCAGCGAGGAAGTCGTCGGGCTGATTTCGAATTCATTGGCCGTGACCTGTCAAATCCTGCCATTGTTCGTGCATAACAACATGGTCTATTTAGCGATGGAAAATCCCAGCGATACGGGCGTGATTCAATTAGTCGAATACGAAACCGGCAGGCAGGTCAGGCCGCTGATGGCGCCTCCCAACGAACTCGGGGACATGATTGCGAAGTACTATCATATTCAAGAGAAATCACCTGCCGAACAGATGGCAGCTTACCCTGAAGACCTTCGGAAAAAGATTACTCGCGAAATCGGCTTTGGCGAACGCAGGCGATTGGGTGATTTACTCGTGGAAGCCGAATTAATCTCGGCAGAACAGCTTCAACAGGCGTTAGCGCTTCAGGAATCCAAAACTGGGTTTTTAGGCGAATTGGTTGTCAATCTGGGTTGGGTTACAGAAGCAGAACTCTGCCGGTCACTCTCTCAAATGTTAGGTATCGAACATGTCAATTTGAAAGAATTCGAAATTCGTCCGGAAGTCATCGAACTTGTGCCGGACTCGTTGGCAGTGTCCTGTAATGTGTTCCCATTTTCAGTGAGAGATAACATCCTGTATTTAGCGATGGAAAACCCGCTTGATTCCGGCGTCATCCTCCTCTTGCAGCATGAAACCGGGCTGACGGTCAAACCCGTAGTCGCTGCGCCCAGTCAACTCCGCAGCATGATCAATCAACATTATCCGTTAAAACGCCGAACTCGCCCTTAGGAGACTGTCTATGGCAAAGCGCAAACGACTTGGCGAAGTGTTAGTGGATGCCTGCATTATCAGTGAAGAACAACTTCAGAAGGCGTTACATGTTCAGCGAAAAAAACCGGCGCTGATCGGTCAAATTCTTGTAGAAAAGGGCTGGGTCTCGGAAGAAGAGGTCTGCCGCGCCGTTGCGGAATTGCTCAATGTCGAATTTGTTGACGTGGATGGCGCGCTGATCAGTCAGGAAGTCGTCCAATTAGCCTCGGAAGAAGTCGCTGCCAAACGCAATATCCTGCCGTTGTTCGTCCAGGATCGCATTCTGTTTGTCGCCATGGAAAATCCCCTTGACGTGGACATTATTCAACGCCTCGAATTTTCGACCGGAATGCAGATCAAACCGCTGATTGCGCCGCCGTCTCAACTCCGCCAGATGGTCAAAAAACATTATAATGTGGATGAATATCTTGGGCAGGTGCTGGAGAATGTCGCGGAACAAGACGGCGTGAATGTCGAACAGGACGGGGAAACGGACGCGGAAAACGGGGTTGATGTCGGCGAAATTCGGAAGGTCAGCGAAGGGAGTCAGGTCATTCGTTTAGCGAACATGGTGATTGCCGATGGCGTCAAAAAGCGCGCCAGCGACATCCACCTCGAACCGTCGGGGAAATATTTGAATGTCCGCTACCGGATTGACGGTCTGCTAAGCAAAGGACTGCGGATTCCGAAATGGCTGCAATTGCCGTTGATTTCCCGCATCAAAGTCATCGCCGGTTTAGACATCGCCGAACATCGCAAGCCGCAGGACGGACGGATTCGCGTCAATTTCGCGCAGCGCAAAATAGACTTGCGCGTTTCGACGCTGCTGACGCATTTCGGCGAAAAAATCGTCATTCGAATTTTGGACAAATCCATCTCCGTCCGCGATCTGCCGCAGCTTGGCATGTCGAAACGGCATCTGCATCTGTATCGCGCCATGCTGCGCCAGCCGCAGGGTTGGATTCTCGTCACCGGCCCCACCGGATGCGGCAAAACCACCACGCTGTACGCCTCGCTGAACGCCATCAAAGACGGCTCGAAAAATATCGTGACCGTCGAAGACCCGATTGAATATCAGTTGGAAGGCATCAACCAGACGCCGGTCAATCCGAAAGCCGGGCTGACCTTTGCCAAAGGCTTGCGCGCGATTCTGCGGCAAGACCCGAATATCATTCTCGTCGGCGAAATCCGCGATCCCGAAACCGCCGACATTGCGATGCAGGCGTCGGAAACCGGTCATCTCGTGTTGAGCACGCTGCATACGAACGACGCGGTGTCCACAGTGAATCGTCTGTTCAGCCTCGGCCTCTCGCCCGATCTTGTGGCGGCGAATTTATTGGTCATCATCGCGCAGCGCCTGGTGCGAACAATCTGCCCGCAATGCAAAGTCGAGTATCCGCCGTCCCGGGAAGAACTCGAATGCGTCGGCCTGTATGCGCCGGAACATGCCGGAATGATCTGCCGCAAAGGGCGCGGTTGCTCGCTCTGCGGTCAAACCGGATATTACGGCCAGAGCGCGATTTATGAACTCCTGGTTCAAAACGACAAATTGCGGGATGCTATCGCGCAACGCGCCTCCAAACAGACGCTCAAACGCCTCGCCCGCTCCAGCGGCATGACCACGATGCTGGAAGACGGGCTGGAAAAAGTGCGCGCAGGCATCACGACGCTGGAAGAAATCGCGCGCGTCTGCCCGATTGACCCGGAGGAGATGCGGCCTCTTCTGCAATGTCCTAAATGCGGGCATCTCATGACCACGTCGGATGACACCTGTCCCGGCTGTCAACAGAGCTTGCGGCGCGTATGTCAGCAATGTCAGGCCGCGCTCAACGGCGGTTGGAATTTTTGCCCGTTCTGCGGGGAACGTTCATCTGCTCAAGCCAATACGGCGGCCTCTTCCGATGACACGCAGGACACGCTCGCCGTCGAGACGGTAGAACAACATCGGGCGATCCGCATTTTAGTGGCAGAGGATGATGAACCGGTGCGGCAGATGGTCAGCGTCTTGCTGAACCACCACGGATTTCAGGTCATCGAAGCCGTTGACGGCGACGAGGCGCTCGAAAAAATCCGCGTCGAACTCCCCGATCTGATCCTGCTGGACATAGATATGCCGAAGCAAAACGGCTTTGCTGTCTGCAAAGCCGTGCGTTCCGCCGTAGAAACGATGTTTATCCCCGTGATTATGCTGACCGGGCAAGATTCGATGGAAGAAAAAAAACGCGGGTTGGCTTGTGGCGCAGACGAATACATCACAAAACCCTTCGAAGCGGAACAACTCCTTACCGAAATCGAAGCGGTGCTGCGGCGCACGTTGCAAGCGCATGACGAAGGACGGAAAGGCGAAAATATCGAGCAGGGAAAATAAATTTTGTACGACGAAATGGTGTTTCGCCAGTGTCGAAACACCATTTCGTCGTAAGCATCGAATGAAATCGTTTCAAACACAATTGGGATCAGTTCCTAACATTTTTTGAGCCAACACCACAATTCATTGTGGTGCGGGGGAGACGACACTCATTCGTTCCCCCCAACCGCGTCAGCGGTTTCCCGCTCCAAAACCGCTGAAGCGGTTGGAAGGCCGCGAATGCCAGCGCACACGCACCCTGATGAATCAGGGTGTTGACTCAAAAAATGTTAGGAACCGAGCACAATTGGGTATAATATCTATTTTTCTGGCTTGCCAATCTTCAAATGATTTGTTAAATAATTGCTGTAACTATAATAAAAACAATCTGTTATTTATTGCGAAAATTTTACGAAAAATAGTGATTTAAAACGTATTTCCTTCTTGACAGGATGTCCCTGTATCTGAAAGAGATGATTTTTAACTTGCAACATATCAAAAAGGAAATAGCGCATATCAGTCGCGCATCAAGATTTCCTGTCATGTTGTAAGCGTATTGGTGTTGACCATTCAATAATCTATTCACCCTTTTCGAACAAGGAGCATCGTTATGAAAAGAACGTTTTTAAAGTTTGCGGCGAGTTCGCTGGTTGTGATGTTGGCTTCTGGTGTAGCGTTTGCTGAGTCAAAAGGAAAAATCGGGTACACCTGCATGGATTTGACCAACCCGTTTTTCAAGCTCATCTGTAACACGATGCAAGAAGAAGCCGGCAAAGTCGGTTATGAAGTGGTGTGCCTTGATGGCGCGAATGATCCGGCCAAACAAAATAGCCAAATGGCAGATTTTGCGGCCCAGGGCTATAAAGCGATCTTCTTGAATCCTGCTGACTCCAAGTCGGCGGGTGAAGGTGTCAAAAAAGCCACCGAAGCTGGCGTGCCGGTATTTACGTTCGACGTGGATGTGACAGACAAAGAAGCTGCTGAAATGGTCGTCTCGCATATCGGCAGCGACAACTATCAGGGCGGATTGCTGGCTGGCGAAAGCATGATGGAAGCGACCGGCGATCAGGGCAAAATTGCTATCGTCTCCTATCCTGAAGTGACGTCCTGCATCTTGCGCGTCGAAGGCTTCAAAGCCTATCTGAAAGAGCATAACAGCAAGTTGGAAATCGTCGCCGAACTGTCTGGCAAAGGCAATCGCGACACCGGCTACAACACGGCGACCGATATTCTGCAAGCGCATCCGGACATCGTCGGGATTTTCGCGATTAACGATCCGTCGGGTTTAGGCACGTATGCTGCCGTTGAAAAAGCCGGCAAAACCGATAAAATCGCCATCGTGGCGTTCGATGCGTCGCCGGCAGGCAAACAAGGCGTGTTCGAAAAGAAACTCTATGACAGTCCGCAGCAATTCCCCCGCCAAATGGCAGTTGGCACGGTCGAAGCGTTCGTCAAATATTTGAATGGCGAAGACGTGCCGAAAGTGACGCTCATTCCATGCGCGCACTATAAATATGAAAACTCCGTCAATGATGCTTCACGCGAAGCTGAACAGTGGTAATTTGACACAAGCGTGAATCACAAGCTCAAAAGGACGTTCTGTCCTTTTGAGCTTTTTTCATCATCACCCACATTCAAGCGAAAGGGGGAACAGAAGCATGACACAAAGCGGCAGCAATACCCCACTCCTTGAAATGCGTGAGATTGATAAATCGTTTGCCGGCGTCCATGCCGTCAAAAAAATCGATCTCACACTGCACCGAGGGGAAGTACTTGCGCTGTTGGGCGAGAACGGCGCAGGGAAAAGCACGCTCATCAAAGTCCTGGGCGGCGCGCACATCGCCGATCACGGCAGTATTTTCATCGAAGGGCAAAAAATGCAGTTAGCCCATCCGGTTGAAGCGCAAAAGGCTGGCATTTCCATCATTTACCAGGAATTCAATTTGATTCCCGATCTGACCGTCTGGGAAAATATTACGCTCGGACGCGAACACGCGCGCTATGGTTTTGTGCAGAAAGGGCAGGAAATTCAACATGCGCGAGAACTCTTTCGAAAAATCGGACTTGAGATCGATCCGAATGATCTGTGCCGCGACATCAGCGTGGGGCAGCAGCAAACCGTTGAAATCGCCAAAGCCCTCAGCATCAACGCCCGAATCATGGTGATGGACGAGCCGTCCGCCGCCTTAACCACCCGCGAAGTCGAGGCGTTATTCAACATTATCCGCGAGTTGAAACGCCGTGGCATCGGCATCATTTATATCAGTCATCGTCTGGACGAAGTGTTCGAAATCTGCGACAGCGTGATGGTCATGCGCGACGGCGAGTTGGTCGGGACGGCGGATGTCAAAGAGACGACCAAAGAACGCCTGATCGAAATGATGGTTGGTCGCAGCCTGGATGAAGAATTTCCGAAAGTCAAGGCCACGCCTGGAAAGGAAGTCTTGCGCGTCGAATCGCTGAAACGCGGGCACAAAGTCAAAAATGTATCGTTTCACGTTCGCGCAGGCGAGGTGCTCGGCTTCTCTGGTCTGGTCGGCGCTGGCCGGACCGAAACGATGCGGCTGATTTTTGGCGCGGATATTCCCGATTCCGGCCACATTTTTATGGATAACCGCCAAATCGCCATTACCAGTCCCTCTGACGCGATGCGTCATCGTATCTGTTTGCTGTCGGAAAATCGGAAAGAAGAAGGGATTTTACTTGGCGCCTCAGTCGTCGAAAATTTTGGCCTGCCGAATCTTCAGGAATTTTCTACTGGGATGTTCGTGAACGAACGCCAGGAAAAGAAAGCGTTTACCGGGTTTGTTGAGAGTTTAAAAATTAAAATTTCCAGCCATGATGAACTGGCAAAAAATCTTTCCGGCGGCAACCAGCAAAAATTAGTATTAGCCAAATGGCTTCAGCAAAATTGCGATGTGATTATTTTTGACGAGCCGACACGCGGCATTGATGTTGGCGCGAAATATGAAATTTATTTGCTGATCAACCGATTGGCCGCCGCAGGCAAGGCGATTATCATGGTCAGCAGCGAACTGCCCGAAATTCTTGGCATGAGCGACCGGATTATTGTGATGCATGAAGGTCGCATTGTCGGCGAAATCCAGGACGTTGAACATGCCACGCAGGAACAAATCCTCGGCATGGCAATCGGATAGCAAGGAGGTCTGACGTGAAACGTTTTATGCGTGATTACGGCATTATCGTAATGCTGCTCGTACTCTGTATTTTCTTTAGCTTGATGACCATCAAAACGCAGCATCCCGAAGGTAAAGGGGCGGCGAAACAAGTGGTCAACCGCATCAAAAAAGAAATCGGGCGTGAAGGGATCGTATTGATTGTGGCAACCACGTCGAATGAATCGAAAGCCTTTGCAAAAGATGCGAATGAACTCTTAACGCAAGACGGTTTCGCCAAATTGGAAACCGTGATTGGCAAGCCGCGCGATTTGCGCGTGAAGTTAGATGAAATGCGCGCTGCGGGGCAAGCGCTTGGCGCGATTGCGACCACTGGCGAAATGCTTGAATGGGAATTAGTGAAGACGCTCCCGGAAAAATTTCCGGAATTTGCCAACGCGCCGATTATTATCCCGAAATCGTATAAATGGCCGGATTTCCTCAAACCTTCGAATATTTTAGCCATCGTTGACCGGATCGTCGTGATCGCGGTGATCGCTATCGGCATGACGATGGTGATTATCACCGGCGGCATTGATCTGTCGGTCGGCAGCTTAATCGCGCTGTCTGCCGTGATCAGCACGTTGGTCATGAAACAAATGGGCGGCTTAGACGCTGGCCCCTTTGCCGTGTTTGTCGGCTTCGTGATCGGCACGTTAAGCTGTACGATTCTGGGCGCGCTGGGCGGCTATTTAGTGGCGACCTTCCGCGTCGCGCCATTTATTACGACGTTAGCGCTCATGATGGTCGGGCGCGGCTGGGCGTTTTTGATGACCGGCGGCTTCTCGATTTATCAAGTGCCTGCCACGTTGACCTGGTTAGGGCAAGGACGCTCATTTTTCGGCATTCCGAATACGGTCGTCATGCTCATTATCCTGTATGCGCTCGCGCATATCTTTATGTCGAGAACCGTCTGGGGGCGCTATATTTACGCCGTCGGCGGCAACATGGAAGCCGCGCGGCTCTCTGGCGTTCCGATCAAACGGGTGCTCATGTTTGTATATATCGTCTGTTCGCTGATGGCGGGATGGGGCGGCTGCATTCAAGCCTCGCAGGTGAACACCGGCACGCCGACTTACGGGCAGATGTATGAAATGTACGTCATCGCAGCGTGCGTGGTTGGCGGCACGAGTCTGGCTGGAGGGGCTGGCAAGATTCTCGGCACGCTGATCGGCGCGTTTATTATCTCTGTCATCCAAAACGGCATGAACCTCCTGGGAATCGAAAGTTACACCCAACAGGTCGTGTTGGGATTAGTGATTTTAGGCGCGGTCTTGTTAGATAAAATGCGGAATTCCGGCGGAATCCGGACGTTCCTTGCTAAAAAAACCGTTGCGTAACCTATCCGTATCACGTAAAGACGATGTCGGTTCCATTCGAACCGACATCGTCCGTCACGTTGAATGTGACAAAACAGTCGTTACGATGAACGTCAAACGCTATTGCAACCAACGCAGAGACAGAAACAACGATTCTGGCGCGGCCTTGATTATGGTGGTCGTCCTGAGCGCGATCATCTACTTAGCCATCACGCTGCTGCTGCTGCTGACTTCGACTGAAACGCAGGTGTCCTTCTTCGAGCAGCGTTCCATGCAGGCGTTTTATGCCGCGGAGAGTGCGTTAACGCTCGGCATCGCGAATCTTCGCGCGAATAACGGGCAACCGTTGAAGATTACGAATGAACTCGTCACCTTTGCCGACGAATTGATTGCATTTTCTTCAGAAGCCTTGCCGCCGACTCAGACCGGCGCGCTCTATCATCACTCCGCATTTGGCGGCGCGCTGATCAGCGGCGCTACCGGGGCGACAAGACGGGGCGTTGCGCAGGACGTCATCATCAAACCGTTTACGCTGTTTGCTTCAGAAAGACTCTCGCTGGCGGGAGGCGTAAAAATCGTCGGACATACGGCAGACATCGCGTCGAATATTCACGGCGGCCAACATGTCAGGCTCACTCCTGGCGTATCGGTCGCGGGGAATGTCACTTCCGGCGCAAATATCGAATGCCAGAATCGGATTATCGCGCCAGAAGGGAAAATCACCTGCCCCGCTAATCCGATCACAGGTATCGTACAAATAGAAACCGACATCACATTTCCTCAAATGTCATCGAAGGTTTATGCTCCGCAGTACATGTTTCATGGGAAGCTCTACGACGCCGAAGCGCTTGGCTCGCCGAACATCGTCGCGCTCGTGCCGAAAGGCGAAGTCGAGCCTCCGGCGCGAGCGATTCATCTCTATGTCAGACGCCCCGATCCGACGAAGAATCCCGCCGGAATCTTTTACGCTGACACCATCATCAATGATGACGCGTCGAATACGCTGACGAATTTAGACATTGAGGGCACGCTGCTGCTTCAAGGCGCAGGAGATTGGAAAATCAAGGGGATCGTCAAGATTTCGGCGGTCGAAAACTTTCCGGCGCTCCTCAGTTTTTCGTCCGCGTCATGTTTGCTGACCTATATTCCGTTCGAAAGTATCGAACCGTATTTACCGGAAGAAGGAAACGGACGCGACATGAATACGACGAACCATATCAGTGGTTTGATTTATTCGCAAGGCGACGTGACGCTGAATAGTCATGGCGTTGACGGAGAATTCATACATGGGAGCGTATTTGCCAAAAACATTGAAATATCCGGTGAAATTCAATTTGTCATCCGATACGATCTGCGCGTCCTCACCGATTCGCCGCCCGGTTTGCATTTAGTCGAAACGCTGAACTGGCGGGAATATATCGGCGAAAACCTGGCTGACTTGATCAAGCAATAACCGCACAAAACGCCTCGTTCGCCTCTCCTCCGGCCAATTTCATCAGTATTCTCGATACGGTTTTATAGGAAGAACTGTATTTGGAAGTTGACTTTTTTGGCCACTGGCGCGATAAAGATACATTGACGGGTTTGCACATGCCGACAGAGTTGTCGGCACACTGCGAACAAGGCTGTTCGCAGCTATGTGTCCCGGTTGCGTTACACGTGATAACACAGTCGTTTTGCCAGAACACACGAAAACCCCATTTCAGAAATATGATGAATTTGCGCTATCTCATCGCGGCGAAAGATATGCTGTTCAAGCCGCTCCGAGCAAGTCAGCCGCCGCTGCACATTCAGTTGGAATTTACGACGTTCTGTAATTTGAACTGCAAGCCCTGTTTGCGTTCGAAGTATATGAATCAGCCGCCGCGCCATCTGACGCCCGACGAATTTCACCGGATTATCGAGCCGATTCGCCCGATCAAACTGAGCCTGAGCGGGGGCGGCGAGCCGTTCTTGAGTCCGCATCTGTTCGATCTGATCCGGTTAGCGAAGTCATTCGGCGCGACAATGAATACCACGACAAATTGCACGCTGGTGACGCCGGATCGCGCCGCCGAATTGGTGAAGAGCGGATTGGATTTGCTGAAAATTTCGATTGACGCGGCGACGCCGGAGACCTACGTCAACATTCGCGGCGAAAACCGTTTTGCTGATGTGCTTGACGGCATTCGAACGCTGATGGCGGCGAAAAAACGGTTGAATTCGGTCACGCCGTACCTTCGCTTCAATTACGTGGTGTCGCAGGATAATTACCGCGAAATCGCCGAAACCGTCGAACTCGCCGATACGCTCGACGTGGATGCGATCTTTTTCCAGCCGCTCGGCCTATTCGGCATCGAAGAACGCCAGGAGGCGCTTGTCGGCGAGATGACGCAGGAACGCCTCGGCCAGGAAATCCAGCGCGGCATTCAGGCCAGCCGGTCGCGCCGCGTCGAGACGAATCTACGGATGTTCGAACGCCTGCTGCCGCTCTACTGGAACAAATATCAGATGCAGGCGAGCCATCAGCGGCGGCTCTGCCTGCTTCCCTGGTTTTCGTCGTATATCACGCTGGAAGGGGAGATGCGCCCTTGCTGCACCTGTTTGTACGACTACACGACGATGGGCAACGTGCTAGAATCGCCGCTGGAAGACGTCTGGAACGGCGCGAAATATCAGGCGTTCCGTCGAGCGATCAAATCGGGCAAACGTCCGTTCCCGGTCTGCGAAACCTGCGTGCCGCAGGAAGTGGATGATCTGATCAGCTATTCGAAAATCCTGCCCGGCTTTTTGCGGTGACATTATGAATTGGAGGAACAAAAATGACTGAAACGATGACATTGGAAATCTCTCAGGATATTTTGGCGTCGCTCAAAATGGGAATTTGCGATCTGGTCGAATCCATGCGCCTGTTAGCCGCGATTTCTTATTTTCAAGAGAAAAAGCTCTCATTAGGAAAAGCGGCGCAATTTGCCGGATATAACCGGTTGGCATTCATGGATATCCTCGCCCAAAAAGGGATCGTGATTTTTGATTATGATGAATCTGTGGTAGAAAGCGAATTGCGCGGAATTGCTCGATTATCAGAGGAACTCCTATCATGATTATCAGCAACGCCACGCCATTGATTGCATTTGCTCGGATTCGGCAACTCCCGTTATTCGAAAAAGTGGTAGGAAAGATTCACATCCCTCAGGCTGTCGCCGATGAAATCCTTGCACAGACGACCAGTCCGTATAGCGGAACCATCGCGCTCTCTCAAGAATCATGGATTCACATTCGACCAATTCAGTACGAAGAACAAGTTCAATTGCTCTTGCCAACCTTAGACCGAGGCGAAGCGGAAGTCATTGCATTGGCATTAGAATGTCATGCCTCAACAGTTATTATTGATGAACTGACTGGGCGAAAGGTCGCAGAATCTCTCGGATTGCCTGTGTTCGGCTCCGTTGGGATACTTATCCGCGCCAAGCAAATTGGGGAAATCTCTGCGGTGAAACCTTACCTCGATGAGATGGTTCGACGAGGTGTTCGATATAGTCAGCGGTTTATCAATGCGATACTGCAACGAATCGGCGAAGAATAATTTGCGAAACCTGCGTGCCGCAGGAGGTGGACGACCTGATCAGCTATTCGAAAATCCTGCCGGGATTTTTGCGATAATTGCGGATTGATTATATGTCCGTAGAGGCGCTTCGACGAGGGCGACAGTATTATAGCTTACTCTTTCAACGTAAAGTCACAGGGATAGAGGAGTTTTACCAGATGCAATATTCTATGCTAAGAAAAATTCTGACGCTTTTAACAACAACGTATCTCTCGCTTCCAATACTGATCTTTTTCGGTGGATGGCTGCGTCAGCCGTTTTCAACTGCATTGGTAGTGTTGCTGATCGTTGCGGTCACATATAACGGATGGCGGCTTTTTCGGTATAAAAACAACGTGGCGTATTCTGATAATACGGATACGCAGAAATTATCGTTTCTTTCGATAACCGCAATATTCCTGTTCGCTGTCGTTTTTATGCTCTATTCAGGAGTTGGGGGTTGGAGTGCCGGATATCAAACTGTTGACTGGTATAAGCATAATGCAATACTCCATGACTTAATCATTAATCCCTGGCCTGTAATCTATCGCGATTTCCCCGAAGATTCGCTTCTTTTGACATATTATACCGCCTATTACCTTCCTGCTGCGGTTATTGGAAAATTGAGCAACTGGCAATTCGCGAATCATACGTTGTTTTTCTGGACATTGCTTGGCGTATGCCTTTCCATGTTATGGACACACATGTTGACTCGACAAAAGTCAATTTTGATTGGGGTATTATTCATCTTTTTCTCAGGAATGGATGTACTCGGCGCGATTTTGCTGAATTTTTCAGAATGGCTGCATATTGAAAACTGGTCAGGTATCGGCCAGTATAGTGCCCATATTACGCAATTGCTCTGGGCTCCGCATCAGGCCGTCGCCGGATGGCTGCTGACGTCGCTCGTTATCAGCGATGTCCAAACCAGTCGTTTGCTGCGAACAGGCTGTTTGTATCTTGCGCTCAGCCTGCTATGGTCTCCATTTTTGACAATCGGTATTTTTCCATTTATTGCGGGCGGCGTCCTTTTCGAAGGATGGCAGCAGCGGCGATCTGCGTTAACGATGTTGAAACAAATATGCTCCTCTCTCAACGTTGTGGGGCTGGTGATTGGGCTGATCTTACTTATCTACTTTGTTGCGCGTTTTCAGCCATATACGCTCCCATTCGAAATCGTACTCCTTCCCAAAGGTGGATTTGGGATGAATATCACGCAATTACCGGCATTTTTCGGGTATGTCATTTTTCTGCTCTCCGAATTTCTGTTACTACATCTATTCCTCTATCTTTCCAGAACCGGGCGAGACATCCGCCAGAGTGAATGCTGGTTGTTATGGATTGCGACGGCTGTTTTAATCGTGCTTCCTTTGTTTCGATACGGATTTTTTAACGATCTTGTCATGCGAGCGTCTATTCCGGCCTTGTTTGTCACATTTATCGCGGTTCTGTGGTCTTTTCGCGCTCCAATCCGTTCGTCCCGCCAATGGATAATCAGGACGTTCATCATCACGATACTCAGTATCGGAGCATTAAATGCGTTGATTGAATTCAGACGACACACGTATGGAATATATGAACGATTACACAACCAACCGTTTATCAGTATGATACATGAGGAATCTGTGCTTACTATTCCTGCATTACAATATGAAAGATATGGCGGTAGCGGCAGATATCTCTATAATTTTGTCGGAGGTTATGTCGGTTCGCCAAATTGCTGGTTTATGACATATTTAGCTAGAAAACAAGCACAATAGCATATATAAAAAAAGGAGACTGTGTGTGCAAAACGTCATCAAACATATCGAATAGAAAGATATTCTCTTCTCAGGCGGAAAATGGACGTATGTCTTTTTTGCGTGGACATCGGCAATGGTGGCGCTATTTTTAGCCATGACCGTGCATTCTCGCCCAATAGAAGAGGTACTGCCACAATCGTTTCGAGTCGAACATATTCTGACGCTCTGGCATGATTATGGATTTTTTAATCTGGCCGGATTGGGGTATTCAGAGCCGCCGAGCGTGAATCCGCAGGCGTTCGTTTATCGTTCGCGTCCACCGGCATTTCTTTATCCTCTTTATCTGATGAATTTCGCGAATGACGCTATAACAGGAGAACCGTTCAGCTTTCGTTTGTATGTCTGGTATCCGCAAATAGCGCACTGGTTGGCTGCCGCAAGCCTTGGATTTTTAGGATTTCGGTTGTCGCGCCGAATCGGCGCATCGCCTTTTTCAG
Organism: uncultured Candidatus Moduliflexus sp.; assembly: GCA_964602655.1. GTDB lineage: Bacteria > Moduliflexota > Moduliflexia > Moduliflexales > Moduliflexaceae > Moduliflexus. The sequence continues at coordinate 64,704 of CAZRSF010000004.1, read as the reverse complement.
CATTGATTTACGGCATAATCGGGCAGAACATTTTTCATACGTTTCCTCGAAATCTTGAGTGGTATTTCGAGCCGTTGCCTGAACAATTTACCTGTCTTCTGCTTATTTTCTTTTTAATTGTCGAGGATCGCGAATTCCAAAAAACGACTCGAAAAACGGCTCTTTTCAGTAATATGCTGATTGTTTTTCTCGTGTACCTTGATAAAGGTCTTGCGATTCCAGCATTCGCCGCATACCTTCTGACAAGAATGTTATTCGGAGTGTGTTCGATACAACATGTCATGAGAATCGGATTGTCTGGAATAGTGGGTTTGCTATTGCATGGCGCACAGTTATTCTGGACTTCGCAAAAATTTCCGAACCTCACGTTTGTCGGCTCAACATTTCTCTATCGCTCCGGTTTAGATGGCGCGACAAATCATGTCGGCTTGCTCACGCCAGCGAATCTCGGCAGCGCGAATCTCTTCCTTAGAAATGCGGCGTTTGCTGCGTTGATTTTGATGCTCGCCTGTTTTTTGCGATATAAATCAACGAACTTGAAATCCGCATTCCTTTTGTTTGCGTTGCCGCTTGAATTTTATTTGATTTCCGGCTATTTTCTTAGCCAATGGGCGATGATTCATCCGTATTTGCATGATATCTTTCTTTCTGTCGCAGCAGTGATGATGCTGTGTTTTATATTCGCCCCATATCTTGAACAACTGACCGGCAATACCGGTGTCGTGACTTGGGCGCTGTTTATCGTCGGATTCTGCTTCTGCATGTACCAACTTCGCGTGTTTGCCGTCATGCACCCGCTGCCGATTCCTGAGCCGGATTGGCGGGCGTATCGGTATTTTGGTTGACGGGCAGCGAAGACATTCGATTCTCAACAAATTGTTCTCTCATAGTTTCACCGCCGGGGCGCGAAAACGCGGAACGCCGCGTGTGTTTGCCTGCACCGCCGCGCGGCATTTTTTCCTTGACTTTCTTATCTTCTTTCGCGCATGGTTATTTATCGGAGGCGATATGTCATGACAACTATTGGCTTGATAGATGCCACAAACAAACTTTCTCAAATTTGCGAACAGGTCTATAAAATGCGCGAACCTGTCGTGATTACTAAAAAGGGGTTGCCATTCGTGCGGATCGATCCGATTCCTGCCGCTTCGATGTCATCCTCTGACATCCGGACGCAGCGACAACGATTCATCGAACGTTGCGGTGAATTCCAAATTGATTTCGAACTGCCACGTCGAAAATTTTTTTAAAAACCCCGATCTATTCACCGCAAAGACGCGAAGGCGCAAAGTACAACACAAGACTTTGCGCCTTCGCGTCTTTGCGGTTATAATTACGTGCAATTACACCATCTTCCGCGTTCGTTTTACGCTATTGGCGGCCTCATCCTGATCAGCGTCGTCTTTTTCGCGCAACTCCTCTTTTCCGGGGAGAGCATCAACGCGACCGACATTTTGACGCAGCAATATTTCTGGAATGTGTTCATCAAAGAGAATTTGTTCACCGATCCCTGCTTCCAGACCTGGCTGCCCTATGTCAACGGCGGCACGCCATTCAGCGGCGGGCTTGACCTGATTTTCCGTCCGCAGATGCTCTTGCCGTTGTTGCTTCTTCCAGTGCATATCGCCACCAGCTACGAAATCGTCAGCTATCTGCTGCTGTCAGGCATCGGCATGTTTTTTTATCTGCGGGAATTGGGGCTGTCGCGGCGCAGCGCGTTTCTCGGCGGCGTGTTTTTGATGCTCAACGGCGAATTGGTCACGCTGCTCAACGCCGGGCATGTCAACAAACTCGGCGCGATTGCCCCGATGCCGCTGGTCTTCTGGGCGTTGGAACGCGCCCTGACGCAGCGAACGCTCAAAGCGTTTCTCGTCACCGCCGCCGCGCTTGGTTTTGCCTTCTGGCAGGGGCATGTCCAGATTTCCTATTATATCTGCATCGCCGTCGGCATTTACGCCGTGACTCGCGCGCTGATTGTCTGGCGGCAGGAACGGACGTTCGCGCCAGTATTGAAATTGACCGCCTATTCTGCCGTCATGGTCGTCGTTTTTTTACTCTTGATTGCCTTTCATTTTCTGCCGATGCTGTCGTTTGCCAAAGTCTCGGACCGCGCGGAAGGCGTGGATTACGAATTCGCGACAAGCTGGTCGCTGCCGCCGGAAGAGATTCTGACCTACTTTGTGCCCGGCCTTGTCGGGTTGCGCCGGTTGAATACGGATGACGACGAACCGAGCGTCGCCGCCGTGCAATACTGGGGACGCGCGCCGTTCATGCAGACCGCCCGCTATTTCGGTCTGCTTCCAGTCGTTTTCATCATCATTGCGCTCTGCGGCGTTCGCAACAAGCATATTCTCACGCTGACGGTCTTAGCGCTCATCGCCCTGGCGATGGGACTCGGCAAATATAATCCGATGTATAAACTGCTGTACGACCACGCGCCGGGCTTCAATCAATTCCGCGTGCCGCAGATGATTCTGTTCGTGTTTGCGTTTGCGACCTCGGCGCTATCGGCGTTCGGCGCGGAATGGTTGTTTCAGGATTGGACGCGCCAGAAAGAGCGGCGTTTGCGCATCGGGCTGCTGCTTGGCGGCGCGGCGCTGCTGCTGACATGGCTGCTGATTTTAGCGCTGCCGTTTCTTCAGACGCGCGTCATGCAGCAATTTCACGAGATGTTTTATTCCAGAGGCGCGACTGAGGAGTTGGCGCAAGCCCGGTTTCAGAACCTGCTCAACAGCCTGGCATGGTTCTCATTTTTCTGGAGCGCGACATTGGCGGCACTCGGCATGAGGCTCGCTACGCGCGTCCGAATGCGCTGGATGATGGCGGCGATGCTGACTGTATATCTGTTGGACATCTGGACGTTCGACGAAAAATTCATTGATACGGTTCCCATTGAAAACTCGGTCTATGTCAGCGAAAATGGCGCGATCCGGTATATGAAAGAGAATCCGGGACTCTATCGCTTCCTGCCTGCGCTGAACGAACCGATGACATACGGAGTGCATAACAAAGTCGTGCTGCATCGTCTGTACAGCGTTTCCGGCTACGAAGCGGTCGGCGTGCAGTATTACAACGACTACATGGAGCAAATGACGCTCTGGACGCCGTTGGTTGACCTGCTGAACATCAAATACATCATTCTTCCCAAAGGCGCAACGCTTGACAATCAGGCGGTCAAGGTCGGCGACGTCATCGAACCGTATAAAGTCGTCATGGATTCCGACGCGCTGCTGCTGGAAAATTCGAATGTCTTACCTCGCGCCTATGCCGTGCATAATGCGTTTATCGCGGCATCGAAAGATGAGGCGTTCGAGATGTTGCAGCATCCTGATGTGGATTTTCGCGAATTCGTCGTGCTGGAAGAACGCCCGGACGCGCAGATGGCGCAGGAAACCGTGCCTTCGGCAGCGTCTCGCGTCGAAATCACGCAGTATCGGACGCGGACGATCAACATGAAAGCGTCCATGGCGACTGATGGACTGATCGTCTTGAGCGAAAAATATTACGCCGGATGGAACGCGTTTATTGACGGTAAGGCAACCAAAATTTACAAAGCGAATTACACGATGCAGGCGATTGTCGCGCCGAAAGGGGAGCACGACATCACATTCCGTTTCGAGCCGACGCAGGCGAAGTTCGGGCTGATAGTCACGACGCTGACATTCATCGGGTTACTCGGTCTTTTTATGTTCTGGAAACCGGCTGTTCGTCGAGTAGAGTGATGATAAAAATTCTCCTGCAAAGCATCTTAGCCGTCGCGGCGCTGCTGTTGTTGATGGCAGCGGCGATCACGATCAGTTATGGCATTGACGATCTCGCCATGATGGCCGTGTTTTCGACCGATGAACCGTATGCCGTCGAAAAAATCGCGCAAAACCTGCAAGAAAATCGTCTCGATCCGTATGGCTTTTATAACTACGGCTACATCTATCACAGCGTCATCTTCTATCTCGCCCGCGTCTTTCAGGCGCTTGATTATGCGGTAGATATGCGCTTTTTAGCCGCGTTAGCCCGCGCCGTCTCGTTTGCGGCCTACGTCTTGTTGATGCTCGTTATGTATCGGATGATGAAATTGGCGACGAACGACGCGCTGTTCGCGTCCTGCTTCGCCGTCCTGCTTGCGTCAACCCCAAATCTCTATTTCTGGGCGCAATATGTCCACCCCGATTTGCTGCAAGCGTGTCTGCTGCTGCTCGCCATGTATGTCGCCTGCCGTTATCAACGCGTTTCCGGCGCATTCGCCGCCGCCGCAATTGCCGGGCTTGCCTTCGCCACAAAGTATTCGGGAATTTTCATGTTCCCATTTTTGCCGCTGCCGTCATTTTTCGCCGTCATCCATGACCGGATCGCGGCGCAACAGCGATTGACATGGCGCGATGCCGGACGCTTTCTACTTGCGCTGGCAGGCATGACCGCGTTATTTCTCGGCGTCTGGCTCGTCACGAATCCGACCGTGATTGCGAATTTTCACGAAGTCGTCACAGATATTCGCTTCGAATCAACGCATGTCTCCATCGGCACATCCGCCGCCGAACCGGCGAATCCGTTTCTCTGGTTTCCCGTCATCTACCGCGAATTCGGCTTGAGCGGCAGCGTGATCGTCGCGGTCGGGTTGGCGCTGCTCGCTTGGTATCTGTTCCAACATCGCCGGCAGCCGCGCGCCTTGCTTGCCACGCCGCTTCATCGCGCCCTGCTTACGCTGCTGCCGTATAGCGCGTTTGTGTTTCTGCATCTGTTTTTCTTCGTTCGCGCCAGAACCCCGCGTTATCTCTTTCATCTGCTGCCCTACGTTATCGTACTAAGCGGCGCGGGCATCGCCTTGTTTGCGCAGAGCAGGAAACGCGCGGAACGCTGGAATCTGTTTGTCGCCTGCGGCCTGACGGTCGCGATTCTGCCGATGACGGTCGCGACCATTCAATTCATGAAGGCCAGTTCGCAGAAATATGATCATCCCTATTTGCAGGCGAGCGCCTGGATCGAGCAGCATTTTCCGCCGGAAACTTCGATTTTAGCCGATGTTTATTAGACATCTTTCTTGAATAAATGTTTCCTCACAGGCGGTGAAGAAAAAATGTTCAGACAAAAACTGTCTAAAAATACCTTGCTAAAATCATATCACCGTCAGGCATTGGCTTCTTTGGAGTTACGAGAGTTTTTGCCCTCTTGTTCTTTTGTGAAGGAGATGTCTATGCGACGCTTTACGACGGTTTCTACACTGCCCCCAGACGAATTTCTTCGTGATGTGGGAGTCACACTCGACCAATTTCTGGTGCTCCGCGATCAGGTCGCCTTGCTCATTGCGACAGAACGTATCCGTTGGCCGATGAAACGACGCGGCAAACAATCCAGTTGCCTCACCATCGAAGATAAGTTGCTCCTGACGTTCACATATGTCCGTCATTATCCCACGTTTCAGCAATTAGGCGCTCAATTCGGCATCAGTGAATCGTACGCCCATAAACTGTATGAGCGATACCGGACGTATCTTGTCGCTCTCCTACGATTACCAGGGCATAAAGCCTTATTCGCTCACGAGACAACTGCGTTACTCCTCGATGTGACCGAACAACCGATTGAACGTCCGACGCGAGGACAACGGGCGTATTATTCGGGCAAAAAGAAACGGCATACGATCAAAGCCCAATTGATGGTTGGATTATGCAGTTTGCAGATTGTCTCTGTCGTATGCGGCTTGGGGCGGATGCATGATTTGACGCTGTTCAAACAGACCAGATTGCCTCTCGCCCCCCATGTCGAAGTGTATGCCGATTCAGGCTATCAAGGCATTGGACATCTCCATCACAACAGCCTGATCCCGATCAAAAAACCTAAAATTCGCGAGGTGACCTCCGATGAACAGGCATATAACCAGGCGCTTTCTCGAGTACGTATTGCCATTGAACACGTCAATCGGCGCTGTAAAATTTTTCGGATTGTCAAAGACACCTATCGTGGAAAACACAAACATTTTGGCCAAACATGGACACTGATTGCCGGTTTGGTCAATCTACGCTATATGACGTAAATATCACGCAACCAAGATTACTATTTAGGAAAGATGTCTATTGTTATCAAAACCCGAAATTTACAAATTATCAGACCGCCTGGGGCGTGGATACGGACGCGGTTATTGCCACGCAACCGGAAATCATTCTGATCAACAAAACCATGTCCGGGCGCTGGTCGTGGAAAAAGCCGGGAACACGCTTTGCCGATCTGCAATTCGTCATGAGCAATGATCTGAATCATGGCGGCCCGCATCGTATTTACGATTTGCATGTTCGCTTGTTTGCACCGGAGTCGCCGTATCGGATTGTGTACGAAGATACGGATATTGTAGCGCTTGCGCTGAAACACGACGAGACGGCTCGATAGCGTATACTATGATGATTTCGAAGCGACATATTTCCTTACATATCGTCTCCATCCTGTTCCTGCAATTGGGAATTATCGGGGGATGGCGCTTATTGCCTGATTCTTCCGGCATCTGGACATGGGCGCTTCTTACGATCATTTTGGCGGCGCTGATACTTTGTATCAGAGAAATTCATCTGCTCACGTTGCGCCTCTTTCATCGCGAAAGCAAGCTCTCAACCTACTGGAATGTGTTATTGCTGGTCTGCTCCATCATGTTGATACTGACGGCATTCGAAGGCGTTCTTCGAATTCAAGCGCAGCGGAAGGGCGAAAAACGCCTGCTGACCATGCCGGAAGAATGGGAACGGCGGGAAGCGTTTGTTCCCGGAGCCGTAGAAGCCTATTACTGGCATGGTAAACTTCATGTGTCGAATGAGTATAATATGCGCCGCACCGAGCCATTTACAGCGAAAAATCCTGAGACATGCCGGATTATCGTGGTCGGCGATTCATTAACGTATGGATCGGGCATTGCCCAAGAGGATACGTATTCCGCAATCATGCAACGCGAACTCCACACAGATTTCCGTGTAGAAGTCCTGAATATGGGCATTCCTGGCTATCAAAGCGAGGATGTGTATGCGTTGCTCTTATCTGCCGTGCCGCAATTAACGCCTGACATCGTCGTGTATGGCGTCTGTCTGAATGACTTTTTGGGAAGTTCGGAACTACAGCGTTCCAGAGAACAGCTTCACGCCTATGCGGTTCCGCTTCCAATCTCATTTAAACAGCACATGATCGAACAGACGGCCGCTGGAGAATTTTTTGAACGCGCGTATAATGACGTGTTAATGCGCCTCGGCCTGCGGGCAACGTTTTTGAGCAATATTCTGGATGGATTGTATGACTATCAACTTCGCTTTACCAGAGACGTGACGGCAATGAATTATTTTGTTCTAACGAACGAATTGCCGCCAATCACCGCGATGGTTTTGGACCAATACCCCGTCTATCATGGCCGAAGCTATCAGGTGGCGCGTTTAGCGGAAACAAGTCTGCAATTGGCCGGAATGGATGTGATCGCGACTGAAGAATATTATAAAACTTACGATGGTCGGAAATTGAATGTGAGTCCCTGGGAAGGGCACCCAAACGAAGAGGCCAACCGCATTTTCGCCGAAGCGTTCGTCCGCCGCCTGCGCGAGCATCCGGCCTTGCAGCCATATAAACGTTAATTTTGTAGGGCGAAACTATAGTTTCGCCCTACAACGCAAAAATGATCTTTGCTCGTGAAATTTCCGACAATTTCCATCATTCTGCCCCGCCGCGAACGCGATTCCGCCGAGCAGGCGATTCAGGCGATTCTCCACAGCGATTACCCGCAAGAACTCCTCGAAATCATCGAAACCATCGGCAATCATCCGTCAACGCAGCGCAATCGGGCGACGGCGGCGGCGCAGGGAGAAATACTCTATTTTCTGGATAACGATTCGATTGCGCCGCCGACGTTGTTCCGCCAGGTTGCCCGGCATTACGACGCCGACAATCCGCATGACGCGATTGCCGTCGGCGGGCCGAACGTGACGCCCGCAAGCGACAGCGCGTTCCAGCAACTTGCCGGACATGCGCTGGCCTCGCCCTTTGCTCATGCGAAAATGGCGGCGCGTTATCTCCCATCAGGCAGCGCGCGCGAGGCTGGCGAGCAAGAATTGATTCTTTGCAACCTGAGCATCCGGCGTGACATTTTTCTGAAAGAAGGCGGATTCAACGAACAATTGTATCCGAATGAAGAGAACGAATTCATCACCCGGCTGAGGCGAAAAGGCTACCGATTTTTGTACGATCCCGACGCGCTCGTGTATCGCAGCCGCCGAACGCATTTGACAGCATTTATCCGGCAGATGTTCGGCTATGGGCGGGGACGCGCCAGACAAACCGTTGTCGAAGGGTTTTCTTTCCAGTCGTTATTGTTTTTTCTCCCGTCCGCGCTGCTCCTCTACCTGTTTGCGTTACCGGCGCTCAGTCGGCAGATCGGCTGGCTGGCATGGCTTCCTGGAATGATCTACGCCGCAGCCGCAACGGCCTCGGCAATTGCGCAATGCGGCCTGCGTCAGCGAAAATTGTTGTTTGTTCCGCTGCTGCCGTTCTGGTATCTGCTGATGCACATATCGTATGGCGTGGGGCTGTTGTGGGGATTTGCCGCGCCGCGCCCGCCGCGTCATGAGCAGGCGGGGCTTGCGGATATTCGATTGAAGCTGCGAAAGAAGCTTGGTTGATAAAAAATTCGAGCTTAACCCTGCCAGGGTTGCCTGCTATCGCCCGTAAATTTCCGTAAACAGGCGCAAACGTTCCATTGATTCTTTTGGAATCATATCCCAGGTGAAACGCCATTTCCAGTTGATGCCGGTGGTTGACGGCGTATTCATGCGACCGTTGCTGTCCAACTCCAGAATGTCTTGCAGCGGCGTCATCGCCATGTCGGCGACTGACGACCAGGCGGCGCGGATAAAATCCCAGCAGATGTCCGAGCCATCAGTTTGCAAGTAATTCCGCACCCAATGTTTGTCTTTTTCCGACGCTTTTTCGAACCAGCCTTTCGTCGTGTCGTTGTCATGCGTACCGGTATAGACGACGCAGTTTTTGTCGTAGGTATGCGGCAGATAGTCGTTTTCTTCGCCTGAATCAAAGGCAAATTGCAGAATTTTCATTCCCGGAAAATCGAAGGCGTTTCGCAAGGCGACGACATCAGGCGTGATAATGCCTAAATCTTCGGCGATAATCGGCAATTTCCCCAATTTTTCCTCGATGGCGCGGAACAGGTCCTGGCCGGGGCCGGGTTCCCACGAACCGTTAATCGCGGTGCTTTCTCCGGCAGGCACGCGCCAATATTTCGCAAAGCCGCGAAAGTGGTCAATCCGCGCGATATCCACCAATTCGAAAATTTTCTTGAAGCGCTCCGTCCACCAGGAATAGCCGCGATATTTCATGACATCCCAACGATAGAGCGGATTGCCCCATAACTGGCCGGTAGCGCTGAAATAATCCGGCGGCACGCCCGCGACGCATTCTGGCTGGCCATTGTCATCAAAGAAAAAGAGGTCAGGATGCGACCAGGCGTCTGTACTGTCGAAGGCGACGAAAATCGGCAAATCTCCGATGATTTTGACCCCTTTGGAATTGGCATACGCTTTCAGCGCGAGCCATTGCGTGAAGAAGATATGTTGCAAAAATTCATAATACCCGATTTCGTCGGCCAGTTTGGTTTTCCAGGCGGCCATCGTAATCGGATCGCGCTTGACTAAGGCGGTTTCCCATGTATTCCACACCGCGCCGCCATGATGATCCTTCAGCGCCATAAACAGCGCGTAATCTTCTAACCACTCTTTCTGCTGCTGGCAAAATGCCTGAAGCTGCTGCCGCTGCTCGTCGGTTGCCAGCTTTCGAAAGTTGCGATAGGCAGTTTTGAGTAATTGGGTTTTACACTCAATCACCGGTCCGTAATCAATGCTGTGGTCATCAAATGCGGGATGCTGCGTTTCATCTACCGATAACCAGCCCGCTCTGATGAACTGCTCGATATCAATCAACAGCGGATTGCCCGCAAACGCGGAAAAACATTGGTACGGCGAATCGCCATAGCCTGTCGGCCCAAGCGGAAAAATCTGCCAGAGTTTCTGCCTATATTCCGCTAACACGTCAACAAACCGATACGCATGACTGTTTAATTCTCCGATGCCAAAAGCTCCCGGCAATGATGTCGGATGTAAAAGAATCCCGCTCGAACGTTCGAATCGCATGTTTCCCTTCCTTCTTGCTATAAAATACAATGAATAATCACGGACAAAATCCTCGAACTCGCGCCCGACTATTGTTCAACGTCGTCCCCTTCTTCTGAATTGGCGTTCGTATCAACTTCGTCATGCAGTGATGGGCGCGGTTGATTTTTTACGGGCTTGCCTCGAAAGACACGGCGGAAAAAGCTGCGACTTCGTTTGTCTGCGTCGCGGGCTTGTTCTTCTTCCTGAATTTGCTGCTTCACCTTCATCATCAGCGGTATAACTTTGGATTTGGCCTCTTCCAATGATTCCCGATACCCGGCAAGCAGACGTTCGATCTGAAGCAAATCGGCGTAAGTCGCCCAAATTCCAGTGCAACGCGGGCAGCGATGTAATTGAATCCCGGTAGAATAGGCATACGTATATGGCATCAGAGAGACATCACAATCCGGGCAAGCAAGAGTAGGAGGCTCTCTATCTGTTGCCGTCTCTATCCTGTTTTCTGCGTCGGGTTCATCCTCGGAAGGCTCGCCGGGAAGCCCGGAAAAACCGAATGCTTTGACCTGGCGAAATTGTCCTTCCCGAAACCAGAATCCACTGCATGTCTCACACTGTAGCAGCGTCAGTTGTTGATAGTCAATCTGACGTAATGTCGTCTGGCACGTCGGGCATGTATTCACGGCGATTCCCCTTTAAAAATTGATCTTCGAATTGAACATCATCACGTTTACTCCTGATAATAGAGACATTGGCGACTCGCGTCAATGATAAATCATCTGAGAAAAAATGTGCGTGTTTTTACAATGATGACTGTGCGCTGAGAAGTTTTTCTGTCAAGCATTTTCCGTAATCGCCTTTGTTGCCGGGGGAACGATGTTATCGCGCGTTTCGCGATAATCTCAACTCTTTTAGAAAATTTGCGACTGACAGAAAATTTTTATTGACAAAATTCCCCCTGCTTCAGATGTTACCTCTTGTTACGCGGGAATAGCTCAGTGGTAGAGCATCGCCTTGCCAAGGCGAGGGTCGCGAGTTCGAATCTCGTTTCCCGCTTTTTTTATTTTATGGGGCGACATACCCAAGTGGCTAAGGGGACGGTCTGCAAAACCGTTATTCTCCGGTTCAAATCCGGATGTCGCCTCCATAGCTGCCTTATGAAGCACAGTGTGTGCCGGGGTGGCGGAATTGGTAGACGCAAGGGACTTAAAATCCCTCGAGACTAACGTTTCGTGCCGGTTCGAGTCCGGCCCTCGGCACCATGTATCAGCGTTTCATCGTCGCGATGAAACGCTTTTTTTATGTCCATGTCCCAACGCTATCCGATCCCAGCAAGCACGGTTCGCGCGGAAATTGTCGTCACGCGCTCCCGCTTTATCGCCACCATCGGCGCGGCTGACAGCGTCGAGGCTGCCCGCGAATTCATTCAACGTATTCGCGCCGAAATGCCGGATGCGACGCATCATGTCTATGCCTTTCGCGCCGGATATGGCAGCAGCGTCCAGGAAGGTTTATCGGATGACGGTGAACCGGCGGGCACGTCCGGCAAGCCGGTGATGGCGGTTGTGCGCGGCGCGGACATCGGCGACGTCGTCCTCGTTGTGACGCGCTATTTCGGCGGCACGAAACTCGGCACGGGCGGACTGGTTCGCGCTTACAGCAGCGCGGCGAAAGCGGTGATCGAACAACTGCCGCTGACCCAAAAAATCGCCACCGCAACGTTGGAAATCGCCTGTTCCTACGCCAATTTCGAGCCGATCAAACGGCTGTTACCCCACTACGAAGTCGTTCTGATAGAAGAACAATTTACCGACATCGTCACCTTGACGTTGCGTGTGCCGGAAGACAGAACCGACGCTTTTCTCAATGAAATCGTCCCACTTCGCCTCAAGTAACCGCTGGAGAGTTGTCAGGCACCTTGGAGGTGTCTGACAACTTTTTTCTGTGAAACACGAACTGATTGCATCCTGTCCAGCCCGCTGTCGGGACGACTTTTTTGGTCTGAAAACCATTCGTTTCAATCACTCGAACAATCGCGCCAATGCTGGCGTATTCATACGGATAACCGCCGAGCCAATCAATGACGTCAGTGCGAAAAGTCATGCCGCGTGAGGCGTGCCGCGGGTCTTGCCCGGTCGTCAGCCATGCGCCGACGAATTTGATCGCGCTGAAAAAATAGACCAACCCGTTGCGCAAGGACGGCGGCGAAATGTTGTAAAGATATTTGATTTGCTTCCAAATCGGCGCTGTCCAATGTGCATTATAGATCGCGAGAAACAATAAGCCATTCGGCTTGACTCGTTCCGCTGCAAGCTCAATCGCTTTCCACATCTGCCCGGTATGATGCAGCACGCCCCATGAATAGACGAGATCGAACATGCCTGCCGCCTGCATGAATTCGCCGTCTAACGCCGATCCTTGTGTAATATGCCAGTTCGGATCATTCGGAAAATAGCGCTGTTTCAGCATATTGACGCATTCCACCGCCTGCGCATCGAAATCGAACGAAACGACATTTGCGCCAAGCCGCCGCGCCGCGAGACTGTGAATGCCACTCCCCGCGCCGATATCCAGCATCGTTTTTCCGGCCAGCGATTCGACTGACAGCATGGTTTTCAAGGCGAGTTCAGCCTCGATAATCTGCGCTTCGGTTAGCGTGGTTAAAAAGTTCTGCCAATTTTTGCCAAACGCGAATCTGGTCATTATTCAGAAGCGGCGGTTGAAATCGCCGCCTATATTTCGCCGCCCTTTCAGGGCGAACAGCCTGCCGCGAAGCGGCAAAGGGATATAGACAGCGGTTTCAACCGCTGGAACATGAAAATTTCGCATTGATAATTTCCGGCGTGAGATCGTCGGGTGTCAGCACAATATCAGGTTGAACGGGAATACAATGTTGTTCGCGCTTGAGGCGTTCATAGCCGCCGCCGGTGATATTCAGCAAAATCAGGTCATCTGGCGCAATTATCTTGCGCTCGACCGCCTGAAACAGCGACGCGAGCGCGACTTCCGCCGCAGGATCGAGATCGCAGCCTTCTTCTTGCGAGAACAGCGCTCCGGCGCGTTGCGCGTCTTCGTTTGTGACGGCATACATGCAGCCCTGGGATTCGGTCAGTGCGTCAAATACGCCGCCGACAATCGCGTAGGGCGGACGGCGGTTCGTCAGGACATGCGCTCGCGTCGCCGCGATATTCTGCCGCTGCTGCGCGTCGCCTTCCGGCAGCAGATCGCGGGAGCGCTGATTCCAGGCGTCTGTCATCGGCTTAAACGGTGCGTTTTGCGACAAATGCAATCGCATATTGCCGCTGCCGAAACGCCCGTCTTCGACCAGTCGCCGCCGCATATCCCAGACCGCAATCGCGCCGGTGCCGCTCCCGACCGCCTGAAAATAATGATCCGGCAACGCGCCGATCTGCTCCACAAACGACAATAATACCGTTCCCATGCCATCGCGCCGCGCCACATTTGCCGCGCCCCCTTCCGGGAAGAAACCGTCAGTTGAGGCAATGAGATTGCCAGCCCGGATCGCGTCGAAATAATCCGCGTTGCCAGTCAATGCCACTAATATGACGCAATCCGGCTTGTTGCAAAGCATCCAAAGAGACGGCAGCCCGGCTTCCGGCACGACGATCACCGCTGGAATTTCGTGAGCCGCGCACACATGTAAAAACGCCCGCGCCGTGTTTCCGGCGGACGACACGACGAGGCGGCGGCGTTCGCCATCGGGAATACGGGCGCAGACTGCCGGGGCTTCCAACTCTTTGAACGAACCGGTCGTCATCAACGCGCCGCGTTCCGGCCAATAGCCGCTGAAGACGAAATACAGCCGGTTCAAGCCGAGCCGCCGCCCCAATTTTTCGCTATGCATCACAACCGGCGCAGGCGCATCCGGCAGAATGCGGCGCACCGGCAGCCAGTTCGCAAACCGGAACATCCCCGGCGCGTCGGAACGAATCTCGAAACGCGGATTGACATATTGCGCCCGCAGCAACGCAGGCGCGTGATTTTCCGCGCATGCCAGTCGGAAGCCGCTCGGCGCGTCGTCATGCGTTTTGCCGCAGAGCGAGCAGGTAAGCAAATAATGCGGAGCCAATAATTCCATAATCGCAATGAATATCGTACCGCGAACGTCCCCGTTCGCAGCAAGAAACGACAAGGATACGTGTAAGAAATGATGAAACTCGGAATCCTTTCTTACACGTATCCTTGTCGTTTCTCCTGTCATGTCAACAGAATTCTCTGTCTTTTCCGTCATTTTTTCGCCTCTTTTCTTTTGCAAAAAAAGAGTCGGTCGCGTATTGTAATTGAGAAAACCTCACAGGTCTTCAAGACCTGTGAGGTTTCTATTCACGTCATGGATGATTGTGTCAGCCGAAATTGCAATTTTGGCCTATGCCATCGAAGTTATTCACGTAGGTCGAAACTTCAGTTTCGACTTACGCCACAGGGGAGGTTTACATGAAAAAAATCGTATTCGTTCTGACGCATTTGATTTTCTGGGGCTGGAATCTGCTCTGGTTAGCCCTGGTCTATATCTGGATTCTCCCGGCTATCGGGATTGATCTGATCGCCGGGACGTTCGAGGGCGTCATTCCGGTCAATTTCGCCATCACGTTGCTGCTGATATTCGCCGTGCCGACCGCCTGCACGGTGTTCGGGTTCAGAAAACATGTCCGCTCGTCGGCCTACAATCTGATCGGCCTGCTTTACGGCGTGGAAGCGCCGCTCTTCATCCTGCTGCTCCTCTGGCTGTTTCTCATCCGCGAACGCACGGTGTCCAATTCCTTCATGCTCGCCACGCTGCTCGCCGTGATCGCGGCATTCGCCATCGAATTAGCTTACGGCTACGCGCAGCGCCGCAAAGCGTTCGCGGTCGCGCAGCTTATCGGACATACGCTGATGGTCTTCGTGGCGGTCTATCTTTCCACGCTCTTCATGTTTTACGTCGCGCCGCTCACATTTCTCCTGCTTCGCGAATTTTTCCGGTTCGAATGGGTCGAAGGCGTGCTCGAATTTTTCCGCAATATTACCTGGATGTTTCATATCGGCGTGCTCTGGCTGCTGTTCGCCGGATTCAGCCTGACGCTGCTCATCGGCTTTCCGGCGGCGCTCGTCTCGCTCTATGCCTATTCCGGAGCGAGGCTCTGGCAGCGTTTCGCGCAGCAATTCGGCAGGATTCCGACCATCATCGGCGCGGCGGCGGTGCTGATCGCGTGGCTGTTCGGATTTGCCGCCATCAATCAGCAGCCGCAGCAGAAAGCGTTTTTTCTGTTAGAACAAATCGCGCAGAAAGATTCGGCGCGGCACGCCCTGCTCGCGGAGTCGAATACGATTCGAAAGGGGCTGTTGAACGCCTATTTGCAGTCGTATCGCTATCTCAGCCCGCAACAGGACGCGACGAATATTCGCGAATGGTATCAATCCAAAGATGTCTTTCATTTCAGCGAGCCGGTGGCGCAATGGTTTCAGGACGCGCACAATCTGCTGCTATCGCCGTTTTTGTATGACGGCAATGATGACGATGCTGAAAAAGCGGCGAAACTCTACGCTGAATTTTTCGACACGCCGATCCAGCGCGGCGAAACGAAAGCGATCAAACGCGCCCTCTCTTCCACCTACAACCGCGACGAAGTCAAGGCCGGGCTGATGAACGTGAACGAAGCAAAGGTCTGGCTGGCGCATCAGCAAATCACGGTCGAGCCGCATGGCGACTGGGCGAACGTGGAGTTGTACGAAGTGTATGAAAATCAGATGCCGGACGAACAGGAGGTCTTTTATTCCTTCTCGCTGCCGGAAAGCGCGGTCATGACCGGCCTCTGGCTTGGCGACAGCGAGAACCGCGACACGCGCTTCGCATTCCAGATTTCGCCGCGCGGCGCAGCGCAGCAGGTCTATAACGAGCAGGTGCGCGTCCGCCGAGATCCGGCGTTATTGGAGCAAGTCGGCCCGCGTCATTATCGCCTGCGAGCCTTTCCCGTGCCTGCCAGACAGACGTTGATGGCGCGAAATCGAGGCCGCGAACGAGGAGCATCGCGGATTGACGAAACCGCGCCGACGCAGAAATTCCATCTCTGGCTGACCTACAAAGTCTTGCGCCAGAACGACCAATGGCCGCTGCCGGATTTGGGGGAAAAACGGAATGTCTATTGGACAAAAAAGACAACCTGCAATTACAACGGCTACGAAACGAAACACAGCGGCGACGACTGGCTTCCGGCCTTTTTGAAAGCGAATCAGCCCGCTCAGGCCGCGCCGCATGACCTGACCGCGCCGGGCGGTTATCGCGTCAGCGTCGCGCCGCTGACACCGGAAGAGTACGCCATGCCGCAGGGCAAACGCTTCGCGCTGCTGATTGACACGTCGTACAGCATGAACAAACAGGCGGAGACGCTGAAACAGACACTCGCCTGGCTCAAAAGCGACGTGTTGGCGGCGAACGCGGTCGATCTCTATTTGATTGACGCGCAGCCGGAACTGAGCCGTCGGGTCGAATATCTCGGCAATGCGGCCTTCGATCTCGATGAACTCACGTTTTACGGCACGGTGCAATTTCAGGAGATGATCAGCCGCTTCATGGCGCTGCGCGGCGACACGGCGTATGACGCGATTCTGTTGATGACGGATGAAGGGAGCTACGAATTGGCGCAAGACAAGACCGCGCTGCCGACGCTCCCCGCGCCGCTCTGGATGGTGCATCTCGGCGGTATGCCAAAAGCATACGACGACGCGACGCTGCAAGCCATCGAAACGAGCGGCGGCGGCGTGGCGTCCGATGCGCGGGAAGTCTTGCAGCGATTGGCGACCACCGCGAAATTCGGCGCGGGCGTCAATATCGTGGACGGCTACAAATGGCAGGTGGAACAGACCGCCGAAAGCGTCGCCTTCGCGGAACAGCGCGATTTGCAGGCCGCCTTCGACCCGCTTGCGGCGCGGCAATTGCTGCTCGCGCTCGGCAAACAGCTTGATATGTCGGCGCTCGCCAGCCTCGATTTGGTTCATGGCATCGCCAAACAATTCCAGATCGTCTCGCCCTATTCTTCGATGATCGTGTTGGTGAACGACGAGCAGCGCAAAGCGCTCGAAGAGGCAGAAAACAAGGCGGATCGCTTTGAGCGGGAAGTCGAAACCGGCAATGAAGCGCTTCAAAAACCGTTCAATCCGCTGAAAGTTCCGGTTGCGGGCGCAAACGCGCCGGGCAATGTGCCAGAACCGGGAACCATCGGACTGCTCGGTCTCGGCCTCGGCCTGCTTGCGCGTCATGTCCGCCGGAAACGCCGCGCAAGCATGTAACCGTGTAGAGACGCACGGCCATAAGACGCACAGCCGTGCGTCTCTACGATGAATTATTGATTCCGCCAACAGGCACTGAAATGGTCGGCGGTAAGCGCGAAGAGTGGCGGCTCGTCGGTGCGGCAGCGCGGCATGACGACGGGACAGCGGGGATGAAAACGGCAGCCGGTGGGCGGATGCAGCAAATCGGGCGGAGCGCCGGGAATGAAAGCCAACGTCGAGACGCGCTGATGCAGACGCGGCGTGGCGTTCAGCAAGGCTTGCGTGTAGGGATGCGCCGCGCCCTGCGATCCGTAAATATCGGCGTTCGCGCCGATTTCCATGATTTTTCCGGCGTACATCACCGCGATCCGATCCGCGATTTCCGCCTCAGTCGCGAGATCGTGCGTGATGAAAATCAGCGACAGGCTGAGTTCTTGCTTTAGTTGTTTCAATAAATTCAAAATCTGCGCCTGCACTACCACGTCGAGCGCGGTCGTCGGCTCGTCGCAAATCACGATCTGCGGCTCTAAGAAGAGCGCGGTGGCGATGACGACGCGCTGCTTCATGCCGCCGGAAAGCTCATGCGGATAGCGCGACATGACATCTTCCGACAGGCCGACGCGATTCAAATACGTGACGATGCGCTGCCGCGCGTCGTCGTTCGACATGACGCGGTGCGCGTGCAGCGTTTCCAGCATTTGCCGCCCAATCGTATAAACCGGCGTCAGGCAGTTCATCGCGCCTTGAAACACCATCGCCATTTTGACCCAGCGAATCCGCTCGCGCATGTCCGTTTCGGAGAGCGCAACGAGATTCTGCCCGTCAAGCCGAATCTCGCCGCCGAGAATGCGTCCAGGCGCGGGAATCATGTTCATCAGCGCCAGCATCGTCGTTGTTTTGCCGCAGCCCGATTCGCCGACGAGTCCGAGCGTTTCGCCGCGTTGCAGGCTGAACGAAATATTCTCGACGGCCTGAACCGCCCCGCTGCGCGTAAAAAAACGCACGGTCAATTGATTCACGTCTAAAAGGATCATAGCGTCGTCAAAATCATGCCGATTATTCTCGTAGAGACGCACGGCCGTGCGTCTCTACCGGATATGCGATCTATTCTGTTCAGCGCGTCCGCAGGCGCGGATTCAGGATTTTATCCATCGCGAAGCCGAGAAACGCGAAGGTCATGCCCATCAGCGCAATCGCGACGCCCGGCGGAATCACCCACCACCATTGGCCGTTCAGGACTGCGCCGCCGGTCAGGGCATCATGCAAAATCTGTCCCCACGTTACGATGGTTGAATCGCCGAGGCCGAGCACGCTGATCGTGGATTCATAGACAATCGCGCCCGGCACGTAGAGCGCCATTGACGCGAACGAGTAGGGAATCAGCAGCGGCGCGATATGCCGAAAAATAATCCGCCACGCCGACGCGCCGAACGCTTTCGAGGCTTCGATGTAGGTTTCTTCCTTGATTTGCAGGCCGATGCTCCGCACGGTTTTGACCGGCCCGACCCAGAAAAAGCCGCTCATCATCAGAATCAGCGTCCAGATCGAGGGCTTGAAAATCGCGCTCATAACAATCAACAGCGGCAGGAGCGGAATGCTGACGAAGAGTTCGAAAATCCGCTGCATCAGAGCGTCAATCCAGCCGCCGAAATAGGCGCTGGTTACGCCGAAGACGACGCCGAGCGATACGGCGACTAAGGCCGTCAGCAGGCCGATCAGCAGCGCCCAGCGCATTCCCGCGATCACGCCGCTCCAGAGGTCGCGGCGCGAGCTATCCGTGCCGAGCCAGCCCGAAGCACTTCCGGCAAACGATAACGCAGGAGATTCGATTTGGGATGTCTTATCAGGAATCAACATTTCGACCGCAAAACGATAGACCCCTTGCAACGGTTCGGGCTGGTGCACCATGTCAGGTTGTGCTTTTGCAAACAGAATTGCTGTTGGCGACACCAAATCTTTTTCCATGTTTTGAGCCTTCTGGTCGTATCGTGCCGCGAATTGTGCCACCGTATTTTTCGCCTCGTTATCAATCGTGAGTCGAATTGCTTTGTTATTAAGTTTAGAAAATGTCTTCTTGAATAATTTCAGAACCTCGCCATCAGGGCGTTCGACTGATAGCACAATTACCGATGAACCACTTACTTTCGCAGTAAACAGGATATCAGTCGGCGGAATATCTGCGTTATAAGTATAAACAAAGAAGAATCGTCTTACAGTCGCTTTTCCAACAAGTTTTTCGATTTCGTCTTTCGGTTTTATTGCATTTTCGGTCATGCTTTCTGCCCGTTTTATAGAAGAAAACCAGTTTACCCAGACCGGCGGGGCGCTTCGTGGGTTGTTTTCCCAATAGGTTATGTCGCGCCACCGGCTGCGGGCTTCCGGGAATGGGATGATCAGCCGCTCCGTCAGCATCAACGCGAAAAACAGGGCAAGCAGGAAGAGACTGAAAATGCCGGATTTTTCGCGCCGAAATTCATTCCAGAATGATCGCACGTCCGCAAAAAAATCAGCCCGTTTCATCCCTTGCCTCCGACTTTGATGCGCGGGTCAAGATAGCCGTAAATCAGGTCGAGCGCCACCAATCCGAACATATAGAGCGCGGTGGTAATCGCGAGACTCCCCATCAGCACAGGAATATCGTTTTGTTCGATGGCAATCCAATACAAATTGCCCAAGCCCGGCCAACTGAAAATCCCTTCGATGACGAGGTTTCCGCCGATTGACGAGAGGAGCGACAGCAGCGCCATTGTGGTCAGCGGCGGCGAGGCGGTGCGCATGACATGGCCGTACAGGACGCGGCGTTCCGGCAAGCCGCGCGCGCGGGCGGCCATGATATAGTCGTCTTGCAAAATGCCGAGCACGATGTTGCGTGTCAGCAGGGCGCGTCCCCAGAAGCCAAGCAGCACGAGCGTCAGCGTCGGCAGCGCGAGATGATGCAGCACGTCGAGATAATACCAGAGGCCGGACGGCGGCGGCGTGGAATGCATTCCGCCGGAAGGAAAAATCTTGAAGACGTACGAAAACGCCATGATCATCAACATGCCGAGCCACCACGTCGGCATGCCGTACACCGTCATCGTGGCGAGCGAGATGGTTTTATCGAGCCAGCCGCCGACGCGCTGCGCCTGCTTCAGGCCAAGCCAGATGCCGATCACAATATCGAGCGCAATCGCAGACGTAAACAACAGCATTGTGCGGGGGAGCGCTTCGATCAGGATATTCCAGACCGACGTATCGCCTGCCGACGATGTGATCAGCGTGGATTCGCCGAAGCGAAACGTCAGCGTATCAATCGCCCGCCAGACAACCCGTTTCCAGACGGGCTGATCCAGATGATATAACCGGTATTTCGCGACGCGGCGCTCTTCGAGATAACGTGTCATCTCCTCTGGTTTCATTGTCGTGCGCAGTTTCGTCAGTTCCCCGCGGATTTGGTCTTCGATCTGCGTTCTGACCGTTTTTTCCATCGTCGCGTTAAACAGCGCGGAAAAGATGAAAATAATCACGGCGTACATCCAGAGGCCATGCGCAATGCGTTTGAGACAATATTTCCAATACATAATGTCGCTTGACGTTTAGAATCCCATCTAATACCAATTGCCTTTTGAAAGATCATATTGCGTTGTACGTCGAAACTGAAGTTTCGACGAGGGCGAAACTTCAGTTTCGCCCTACAATTTACGATCTATTCGAAGGCAATTGGTATTAGATGCTGACTTCGAGCGCTTTTGATCGAGCAATAGAGTGAACGCAAGAAAACATTAGCGAACGCGCAACAGGCCTTGCAAAAAATCCTGACCAGCGCCAAACGCTCATCAACGTTCGCCTCCAATATTGCGAGCGCAGGCGGACATCTTGCTGAACTCGGTTGATCAGTTTCGACTGGATGCCTCAACAGAGTGCTACATGTTGCAAGAAAATACACTGGACACTGACTTCGAGCGTGATTAAAGGAAATTGTGCGCCGGGAAGCGCGTGAGACGACGCCCTGCCTCACATGCTCGCCTGCGCAGAGATCGAACCCATGAGCGCCAACATTGTCGTCGTTGATGATACGCCGGATAATGTCCGGCTGTTAATGAGCCTTTTGAGCGACCAGGGCTATCAGATCAGGCCGGCGCTGGATGGTCCGTATGCGTTGGAAATGATTCGAAGCGCCCCTCCTGATTTGATTTTGTTAGACGTGATTATGCCTAAAATGGACGGATTCGAGGTCTGCGAACAACTCAAAGCCGACGCGCGTCTCCGCGAAATTCCCGTCATCTTTATCAGCGCGCTCACTGCCGTCTTCGACAAGGTCAAAGCGTTTTCGCTCGGCGCGGTAGATTATATCGCCAAACCCTTCCAGACTGCCGAAGTGCTGGCGCGTATCAACACGCATTTAGCGTTGCGGCAGCTTCAAAAAAATCTTCAGCAGGAAGTTGTCAAACGCTCGGCGTCGGAGGAACAGCTTCGGCAGCTTAATCAGGAATTGCAGGAGGTGAATGCTAACAAAAACAAATTTTTCTCTATCATCGCGCATGATTTACGCAATCCGGTCACCACATTTTCTCAATTATGCGAATTGATTGTCGAAAATTTCGACCGCTATAGCGCGGAGGATATCAAGCGCCTGACCATCCTCCAACGCGACTCTGCCCAACAACTGAACGCCCTGCTCGACAACTTGCTGACCTGGGCCAACGCGCAACAAGCAACGCTCGAATTTCAGCCGCATCCAGTCAATCTGAAAAAAGTGATCGAGAAAAATTTGAACCTGTTAGCGCTCAATGCCGAAAAAAAGCGGATCACATTGAAGAGTTCGGTCCACGAGCCGATCATGGTGTATGCCGACGATCACATGATGAATACGGTGGTGCTGAATCTGCTGTCGAATGCCTTGAAATTTACCGATGCGCAGGGCACGGTTAACGTCTCGGTCACGCCGAACGGAAGCGAAGTCGAATTCGCCGTGTCGGATACCGGGATCGGCATTCCTGAAGAGAGGCTGTCGAACCTGTTTCGGATTGACTCGAAATATAAACAAATCGGCACGGCAGGCGAGCGCGGCACAGGCTTAGGGTTAATTCTATGCAAAGAATTCGTCGAGCGGCATGGCGGAAAAATTTGGGTCGAAAGCGCGAGGGGAAAAGGAACAACGTTCAAATTTACGCTGCCCAAATCAGAAACGACACTGCCGGAGTGTCAACGCTTCGGTTAAAACAGTCTCTCGTTCCACGCTCCGCGGCGAGTGCGGGATGCGGAGCGTGGAACGAGATTGTGTTATTCGAGGCAGCGAGTTGATTCGATCTGATCCATCATGCTTTCGATGCGCTGCATTGCGAGGTCGAACGCCTCGGACGAGAGCGGTTCGATGCCGGTTGCGCGGATCAAATCAATCGGGTAATTCGAGCAGCCGCTTTGCAACATACGCAAATATTTTTCGACCGCTCCGGCTTCGCCGCGCAATGTTTTCTCGCTTAACGCGGTCGAATAAATCAGCGACGTGGCGTATTGGAAGACGTAAAAATTGTAGTAGAAATGCGGAATAAACGCCCATTCGTAGGCGACATACGGGTCAACTACGCAGACGCCCTGATCATGGCCGTAATACGCTTTGGTAATCTCCCAGTATAATTCGCTGAGGGATTCGCCGGTCAACGCTTCGCCCGCCTCGATTTTTTTGTGAATTTCCCACTCGAATTCAGCAAATTGCACCTGCCGGAAAATTGTCCCGCGAAAACCTTCGAGATAATGGCCGAGCAGATAGAGTTTCGTGTTCGCGTCTTGAATCTGCTCCATCAGGAAGTGATCCACGAGTTGTTCGTTGAAGGTCGAGGCGATTTCCGCGACAAAAATCGAATAGTTCGCGTTGGCAAACGGCTGTGCGCGATTCGTCAAGTCGCTGTGCATGGTGTGGCCGATTTCATGCGCCAATGTGCTGAGGGAGTCGTAATTGCCGTTCCAATTCATCAAAATGTACGGATGCGCATCATACGCCGCGCCGTTGGAGTACGCGCCGCTCCGTTTTCCGGCGGTCGGCATGTAATCGATCCAACGATTGTTCAAACCGTGCCGCAAGCGTTCGATGTAGGCGTTTCCCAATGGCTGCAACGCTGAGAGAATCATCTCTTGCGCCCCTTCGACCGAATATTTCAAATCCACGTCGTTGACAAGCGGCGCGTAGAGATCGTGATAATGCAGCGTCTCAAGCCCTAACATGCGGCGTTTCAAATCGAGAAAACGATGCAGCGTCGGCAGGCTGCGGCGAATCTGCGCAATCAAATTTTCATACACGGACACCGGAATGTTGTCATGATGCAGCGCGGCCTGAAGGCAGGAGGCGTGTTTGCGGCTTTTGGCGTAGAAAAAATCGCTTTTCAATTTCGCGGCTAAATTCGCGCCGAACGTGTTTTTGAACGTGCCGAACGTTTCGAAAAAACGGCTCATCACAAGCTGCCGGTCTTGCGGCACGGACGACGCGCGATGTTTCAGGTAATTCGCAGCGGTCAGCGTCACGGCTTCACCGGTCGAAAGTGTGACGGACGGAAACGGGAATTCGGCGTTTTCGAAAATCGTGAAGACTTGTTCGACTGCGCCAGTAATATCGCCGACTCCGGCCAGCAGTTTTTCTTCCGGCTCAGAGAGCGTATGCGGGCGATTCCGTTCGATTTCCTTCAAGAACATGCGAAACTCCTCCAACTCCGGCGTCTGTTCGAGATAGGATGTCAAGAGTTCCGGCGGGGCTGCGGTCAGTTCCGGGGCGATGAACGCGGTCTGCTCGCCGAATATCGTGTTGAGCGATTGAATTTCCTGCAACACGCCCTGTCGTTCGGCAATGCGCACATCTTCATCGGCGAACTGATGCGCAAACGAGTAGAGATGGTTGAATGTTTTGGCAAGATCAAAATATTGTCGCAGCGCTGTCGCTAACACGACAGGCGATTCAGTCAGGCGGCCTTTGAAAGCGGCCACATCGTTGATCTGCGCGGCGGCGGCGTTTTTCTGCGTTTTCCATGCCTCGACAGATGGGTATAAATCAGCGAGATTCCAGCGATACTGTTCCGATACG
Organism: uncultured Candidatus Moduliflexus sp.; assembly: GCA_964602655.1. Classification (GTDB taxonomy): domain Bacteria; phylum Moduliflexota; class Moduliflexia; order Moduliflexales; family Moduliflexaceae; genus Moduliflexus. The sequence continues at coordinate 40,254 of CAZRSF010000004.1, read as the reverse complement.
TCTGCGCGTTCAGGAACGGATGCGGACGTTGGCGAATCGGATTCGAACAGAAGTCGGCGCATATATCTTCTTGCTTTTCGTGAAACAACAAAAATGTATCTTTTTGTCATTTCCTTTCTGGCAAGCCTTTCTTCGGATAATTATTCTTTGTATCGAGGAGTGCGAAAGCGCAGCTTTTGCGGTCAAAGCTTCGCGTTGAGACTCCTGGTAGTTTTCACAAATTTATGCAGTCTCACGTATATACTTTTTCGCGTTTATACCTGTGACCCGGAGCGAACGTGTCAAGCAGATTTCATGAAAATTCAGGATTTCCGCGCTTTCCAGCGATTTCGTTCTTGACTTCCTATGAAAATCGTGAGTAGCATAACGTTCAGTTTTCTTTATGTGCTACAACATATTTTACGTATCGAACACAACCCTGCCAGGGTTCGAAACCCTGGCAGGGTTCTTACCTGAAGGAGATTCGAATATGGCTCTCTCAAGTTCTTCTATGCCGCGCACCGCGGCCTTGTCTGCGGCGCAGGAACAGATGCGGAGGCTGGAAACGCGCAGCCGCGGCCTTTCGCCTGAGGAAAACGCGACAATGGATGTCGCGATGAAAGATGCGGCGACAACGATGAAAAAGTATGAAACGCGCGTCAGCCTGTCGTTTTTGTTCAGTCTGTTAGTCATCGTGACTGTTGTCTTAGCAATTCTCAGGTCATTGCCCGAAGGAATTTCCGCCGCAATGCTACAAGCGCCTGTCGATCCGTTGCGAATGCTGCTGGCGAGCTTTGCGTGGCTCTTCAGCCCTGCGGAGAGCATCCAAACCGTCAGCACGGATTTGATGATGGTGTTTGCGCCGTTTTTAGCGGTGTCCGTCGCCATCGAACGTTTATTGGAAACCGGGTTTAACTGGTTCGAACAATCGTCGCGGGCCATTGCCGATATTTTAGTCGCGCCGCGCGAAACCTTAGATTGGATTGGCCGGGAATACCAAGACGCGTATCAGGCGACGAAAGAAGCGATGGAGACGGTCAGCGTGGACGCGACCTCGGAAAAACTCACATTGATCGCATCCGCAGAAGACCGGCTGGTAAAAGCCGAGCAACGCTTGCGCAGTTGGGTTGGCGCGCCGGAATATCTCGCCTGGAAAAAAGCGATTGCGATCTGGTTCGGGCTGTTGATCGGGTTAGTCGTCTCTGTGATCGGCGACCTCGGCATGATGCGCTACATCGGTATTCCGACGCCGCGTTTCATTGACATGTTGATTACCGGGTTAGTAATCGGCTCCGGCTCCGGCCCGATGCACGATTTGATCGGCATCCTGCAAGGCGGCAAAAACGCGCTCGGCAGTCTGGCAGATTTGGCAAAAGGGAAATCGGTGAAAGAAGCGGCGCAAGCGCTGAATGCCGAGACAACGGCCTTACGCCTGCGGAATGAGCTATAACGGAACGACTGTTGGTAATCTCTGATTGACGACAACAAACACCCCCGATCCATTCGGATTCGGGGGTGTTTCTTTCAAGCAGGCGTATCTCAGATGGATTAGAACACTTCCATATAGCGATCCAGTTCCCACTGTGACACGTAGAGGCGATAGGCATCCCATTCAGCGTGTTTGGCTTCGAGATATTTGCCGTAGGTATGCGCGCCCAGCGTTTCTTTGATTAACGGGTCTTTTTCCATCTCATCCAATGCTTCGCCCAGGCTGCTCGGCAGCGTGGCAATATTGTGCTCTTTCAGGTCTGCTGCCGTAAATTCGAACACGTCTTCTTCCACCGGAGCAGGCGGCGTCAGTTTGTTTTTAATGCCGTCGAGACCGGCTTTCAACATCAACGCAAACGCTAAATACGGGTTGCAGCTCGGATCAGGGCAGCGTATTTCGCAGCGGGTCGCCTGGATTTTGCCTTTCGAGTAGCGCGGAATGCGAATCAAGGCCGAACGGTTACGACGCGCCCAGCTTAAATAGACCGGCGCTTCATAGCCCGGCACAAGGCGTTTGTACGAGTTGACCGTCGGTGACGACACGGCGGCAATCGCGCGGATATGCTTCAACACGCCCGCAATATAGCTCATCGCGATATCGGATAACATATATTGTTTGCTTTCGTCAAAGAACATGTTCTGGCTGCCTTTGAACAAGCTCATGTGCACATGCATGCCAGAGCCATTGATCCCGGCAATCGGTTTCGGCATGAAGGTCGCATGAAGGCCGTGCATATTCGCAATCGCTTTCAACACGAAACGCAACGTCACTGCATGATCTGCCGTTTTCACTGCCGTATCATATTTGAAATCAATTTCATGCTGTCCGACAGCAACTTCATGGTGCAACGCTTCGACGTTAATCCCGAACGCTGACAACGCGTCGTACATCTGTTCGCGAATTTTGATGCCTTCGTCCGTCGTCAAGTCGAAATATCCGGCGGTGTCGTGCGGCATCGGCATCAACTTGCCGTTTTCTTTCTTGAACAGGAAGAATTCCAATTCCGGGCCGGTATAGAGGTCATAGCCCATGTCCTTCGCTTCTTGCACCGCTTTTTTGAGGATATAACGCGGGTCGCCTTCGAACGGTTCGCCATCAGCCGTGAACACATCGCAGATAAACCGGGCGGTATTGGTCAACCAGGGCATGACTGCGTAAGTACTCACATCTGGTTTCAAAAACTGATCGCTTTCCTGAATCCGGGTAAAACCTTCAATCGAAGACCCGTCGAACCATGTCCCATCTTTCAATGAACTTTCCAGATGCTGCACAGGGATCGTCAAGCTTTTTACGACGCCAAGA
>CAZRSF010000004.1:0-37474 GCA_964602655.1 uncultured Candidatus Moduliflexus sp. | reverse complement strand
GTCAGTAAATTGGAGTTGTACGAACTTAATATTGTCTTGTTTTACGCGTTCAAGAATCTCTGTCATGTGTTCTCAGGTAAGCGCCCGGTTGCGACATGTTGCCCAATCGCGCACTAACCTCCCTTGTAGAGGATGTGTTATTATTTTATGAAGATGGCTTGATGTATCTTCCACCACGCCCCATAATGACGTTCTCGCTTGCATTGTACTTTATACAATCATCATGCCAACCACCTCCTCTTGAGACAATATCTCGACACTATTATGCCGTGTACAATTTCGTATTCTCCCTGTGATGCCTTTAAATTCAGCGGATGGCGTCATCTCAAAATTTTCGTTGATACCGCTATGCAGAAACGTCAGCGAAAGAAAAAAGTCATTCAGCCACATAAAATTTTTCACATTTTTGTAAAATTGATTTATTAAAAATACTTTTTTGTTATTTATCTTTACGTGTGTGCGACGCAGAGGTCTTTGCCCACAAACCCATTCTTTTCGTGTCGTTATTCTCCTCTTTACATTTTGCCGCAAGAGAAAAATCGTTAAAAACTTGACAGATTTGCTAAAAATACGAGTATGATTCAGCATACCTGCATGTTATCATAACCACTTGAAAATTCATGATTTCTTCCAGGTCTCTGTGACCATGTTAGTCTAAAGGTTTGCATGTTGTCGCAGGCGAAGGAGAGCTATGTCAAAAAAATATTTTACCTTAATTATCGTACCTGATGCCACCTCGCACTTTCGACAGGTTAAAGTGCCGTATCTTTTGACGCGAGGAGCGCTGGCGCTCGCGCTGGTGGTAGTTATCGTCGGCGCAGCGACGTCCTATTTTATGGTGACGCGCTATCAGACGATGAAACAGACGATTCAGGAACTTCCCGTTGCCAGAAAAGTAACGCGAGAACAGAAGAATCTGATCGAACAATATGAGAAAGATACCACAGAGCTACGCCAGATGGTGTCGCGTTTGAAGCTGGTGAATGCGAAATTGATGTTGATGGCAGGCGTGGAAAATCCGATAGGAAATGAAATCAATCTCGGCATGGGGGGCGAAGATTCGTCCGATATTATCGGCATGGTCGAAAGCTTCGACCAAAAAAGCGAAGAAAGCATGACGGAAAAAATTGCCAATTTGGAGAAGTTGAAAAACGCCGCCATTGATCAGGAAGAGCAATCTCAACGATTGATGGAATTTTTCCAGGATCAGCACACATTGTTAGCGTCAACCCCATCAGTCTGGCCGGTACGCGGATGGCTTACCTCCGGTTTCGGCAAGCGCAAATCGCCGTTTACCGGACGTCAATCCATGCACGCCGGGATTGATATTTCGACCAAAACCGGGACGCCGATTGCCGCGCCCGCAGACGGCGTGGTGTCCTATTCCGACAGAAAAGGCGCGTATGGCTTAGTGCTTGTGATTGATCATGGGTACGGTTATCAGACATTTTACGGCCATTGTTCCAAATTAGACAAAAAGGTCGGCGAGAAGGTCAAGCGCGGCGAAGTCGTTGCGTATGTCGGCAACACCGGCAGCAGCACCGGCTCGCATCTGCACTATGAAGTCAGGGTCGGCGGCGTTGCCACGAACCCGATGAAATACATTATCGATCTCTAAATTCAGGCAGAGGAGAAAGAAGGTCTCGATCATCGCGCGGGGGATGCTTTCCCCTGCGCTGTAGTCCAGTCCGCGATACGTCTCGCACAAGATTGATTTTCCTCTTGACAATTTCCAGGCCAACCATACAGTGTGACACGCATTTTGTGAAAATAGCTGTCTATCCCATGAATAAAGGATTTTGAGCAGATTTCAACCCGAAAGACTGTGTTATGTTCGATAGTTTAGCCGACAAATTACAATCAGCCTTTAAAACGCTTCGCGGCCATGGCAAGTTAAGCGAGCAGAATATTAAGATCGCGCTCAAAGACGTTCGCATGGCCTTATTAGAGGCGGATGTCAACTTTCATGTGGTCAAAGATTTTGTGGAGCGTGTCCGTATTCGCTCTGTTGGGCGAGAAGTGCTGAAAAGCCTCACGCCAGGCCAGCAGCTTGTGAAAGTGGTCAATGAAGAATTGACAGAATTGATGGGGAAAGAATATGTCGGTTTAACCTTTGCAGAGACATCGCCAACCGTCATTATGCTTGTTGGTTTGCAAGGTTCGGGAAAAACGACATCTGTCGGCAAACTATCGAGCATGTTGTCCAAAGACCACCATAAACCCCTAATGGTCGCTGCCGATGTTTACCGTCCGGCAGCTATTACGCAATTGCAGGTGTTGGGACAGCAATTAGGGCTTGATGTCTTCGCTGACTTGCAAGAAAAAGACCCGCGCAAGATTTGCCAGATGGCGCATCAAAAAGCCAAATCCGAAGGCTTTGATGTCATGCTCGTGGATACGGCCGGACGCCTCCATATCGATCAGGCGTTGATGCAGGAACTTCGCGACCTGAAAGGGCTGTTATCGCCGAAAGAAGTGCTGTTCGTCGCAGACGCGATGACCGGTCAGGACGCGGTGACGGTGGCCGAGCAGTTCAACAAAGATTTGGATATTTCCGGCGTGATTTTAACGAAAATGGACGGCGACGCGCGTGGCGGAGCGGCGCTTTCGATTAAAGCGGTGACTAATCGGCCAATCAAATTCATCGGCGTCGGCGAAAAATTAGACCAACTCGAACTCTTTCATCCGGAACGGATGGCGTCTCGCATTTTAGGCATGGGCGACGTACTCTCATTCATCGAAAAAGTCGAAAAAGCGATGGACGAGAAAAAAGCCGAAGAATTAGAACGAAAAATTCGCGATCAAAGTTTTTCGTTGGATGACTTCCGTGACCAATTGCGCCAGGTGCGCCAGATGGGCCCGATTGACCAGCTATTAGGCATGCTGCCGGGCGTGAATAAAGCCGCCTTAAAAGATTTGCAGGTTGACGAAAAACAATTTTCCCGATTAGAGGCGATGATTAGTTCGATGACGCCGAAAGAACGCCTTGATGCGCGCCTGATTAACAGCAAACGCAAACAGCGCATCGCCAAGGGCAGCGGCACGGATATTCGGGATGTCAATAATCTCTTACGACAGTTCGATCAAGCGCGAAAATTAATGAAAAAGCTGACTGAAAGCGGAGGAAAGCGTTTTCGGCACATGCCGAAACGGTTTTCACGCGGGACGAGGCCGTTTTAAACTGACAGAGGAATGTCGGCGCAGCGCAGGCATTCATGAGACCTAAACCTGTTCCAGTGTTTGTTGAAGCAGCAGACCGGAACATCTCACAATGATGACGGAGGAGTTATCGTGGTAAAATTACGACTGAAACGTATCGGCGCAAAGAAAAAACCTTTTTATCGTATTGTTGTGGCAAATTCAACCGCTCCGCGGGACGGAAAATTTCTTGAAACTGTCGGAACATATAATCCGTTGAAAAATCCAGCGGAAGTGACATTAAAAGAAGATCGCATCCGATATTGGCTGAATAACGGCGGTCAACCGACCGATACTGTTGCTTCGCTGCTGAAAAAAAATAATATTTTGCCCAGATCGGAAAAACAGAGCGAGAGAGCAGCAACAACCGAAGCCGCAGCAGCCTAACACTCGATCATCGCCTGGAGGGACACGGCATGAAAGACTTGATTGCAACGATTGTGCGTTCGTTAGTGGATCATCCTGAACTCGTAGATGTGAAAGAAGTGGAAGGAGAACAGACCCGTATTCTTGAATTGCGCGTTGCCAAAGAAGATATGGGAAAAGTGATCGGCAAGCAAGGGCGCACCGCTCATGCCATCCGCACGATTCTCAACGCGTCCAGCGCAAAGATGGACAAACGAACCGTTCTTGAAATTTTGGAATAACGTTGCTGGTCATCTTTCACGTATGTGATCTCCCCTGACAGTTCTTCGAAGGGGAGTTCGCGTTTTTGACGGTGTCCGTAAAAAGATAGGGAACCACGTGAAACAGACAGAGCACCGAACCGAATGGATTACCATTGGGAAGATCGTTAAAACGCGAGGGATTCGCGGAGAAGTGAAGGTGTTGCCTCTCACCGATATCCCTGATCGATTCGAACACCTTGACAGCGTACATGCCATACTGCCCGATGGACGCGTCCAACTGCTCAAGCTTGAGCGCGCGCGCTATCATCATGGGTGTGCCTTCCTCTATTTTGAGGAATATACGTCGGTCGAACAGTCTGAGCGGTTGGTTGGAAGCTCGTTAGCGGTCGAGACTTCGCCGGAACTACCGGAAGGAGTCTATTATCACTATGAAATTCTCGACGCTGACGTATATACCGAGCAAGGCGAATACCTCGGCAAGGTGACGGATATTATCGAAACCGGCAGCCATGATGTCTATGTTGCGCGCCGTGAGGACAAAGAATTCCTGATTCCTTCGATCAAAGAAATTGTGATGACGGTTGACCGGGAACTCAATAAAATTATTGTTCGTCCGATTGACGGTTTGCTTGATCTGTAGCATGAAAGTCTTTGTGCTGACCTTATTTCCAGGCATGTTTGATGGCATGTTGCAGCATAGCATGCTGAAACGGGCGATTGACCGGAATTTGATTGAGGTGCATCTGTATAACATTCGGGATTTCGCGCAGGATAAGCACAATACGACAGACGATGTTCCGTATGGCGGCGGCGGCGGGATGGTCATGAAGCCGGAGCCGATTTTTCTGGCCGTCGAACATGTGATTGCTGCGCATCAGTTGACTGCGCCACATGTGGTCTATTTGACGCCGCAGGGCGAAACATTGACGCAGAATCTCGCCAGATCGCTCGCAACTCATGAAGAATTGATTCTGTTATGCGGTCATTACGAGGATGTGGACGAGCGCGTGCGGATTGTGTTAGTGCATCAGGAAATCTCAATTGGCGATTATGTCATGACTGGAGGCGAACTCGCCTCAATGGTCGTGATTGATGTCGTGTCGCGTATGATTCCCGATGTTGTCGGAAATGCGCAATCTGTCATCAGCGATTCGTTTTACGACGGGCTGTTGGATTATCCGCATTATACCCGTCCGGCGGAATTTCGCGGTATGACCGTACCGGACGTGCTGTTGTCCGGTCATCACAAACACATTGAAGAATGGCGACAAGAGCAGGCGTTGCTGCGCACGAAACAACGCCGGCCGGATTTATTGCAATCGTGAACGACAACGCAGATAGCGCGTCGGGGAAGAACAACGTGTATTCGAATATTAGCGTCGCATTAGTCCATTATCCGGTGTTCGATAAAAACGGCGATGTCGTATCCACTTCGATTACGAATCATGATATTCACGATATTTCGCGTTTGGTGCGCACGTATGATTTAGGCGGCTATTACATGGTCACGCCGCTGATTTCGCAGCAGGAACTCTGCCGACGCATCATCAAACACTGGGTGGAAGGCTTCGGCAGCCAATATAATCAAACGCGGCAGGTGGCATTTGCCACGACCTATTTAGCGGATTCATTAGCAGACGTGATTCGGCAGCTCCACGAAAAATGCGGTGCGAAACCGACGGTGGTTATTACCAGCGCGCGGGAATATGTGGCTGAGTTGTGTCAGAAGCCGTTATGGCGTTTCAAGGACGCCGGAATCACGATGAAGGAAAACATTGCCACGCCCTATCTGATCGTGCTCGGCACGGGATATGGCCTTGAGACGGAATGTATCAAGACGCATGGCGATGTTGTGTTGGAACCTATTCGCGGACTTGGGGATTACAATCACCTGTCCGTGCGCAGCGCAGCGGCAATCATGATTGATCGTCTTTTTGCGCGTGACGTATGATCCGATGCATCGCAAACATCCCGTTTGCGCTCTGCACACGAGCCGAACAGTCGGCAAACATCACAGACAGAAGAACTGTATTATCGGACATGATGTTTTTTGAAGATTGTCTATGACAACCGCCGGAAAACAAGCGTCGTTGCGATAATACGTACTTTAATGAAAGGGGAAGAAAACCATGACATTGATAGAAGCCATTGATCGAGAGCAAATGCGCACCGATCTCCCTGATTTTCGCCCGGGAGATACGGTTAAAATTCATGTAAAAGTGCGGGAACGCGGCAAAGAACGCATCCAGATGTTCGAAGGGGTGGTCATCCGCAAACGACGCGGCATGAAACGCTCCACCTTTACCGTTCGTAAAATGTCATTCGGCGTCGGAGTGGAACGTATTTTTCCATTATATTCGCCGAATGTCGCCCAAATCGAAGTGCTTCGTCGCGGTAAAGTGCGTCGCGCCAAATTGTATTATCTGCGCAAAAAACGCGGTAAAGACGCGCGTATCAAAGAACGCCGTTTTATGGACACGCCAAAAGCGAAGGCTGCTGTAGCGATTTAAACTGCGTTGAAACCCTGCTATAGCCCCCACAGGACTGCTAAGTTCTTGCCTGTGGGGGCTATATTCTTTAAATTTTAAGGTTTTTATCGTGCTTTTATTCGTGGATTACCAGATTCACTCGTAGAATTCGGCAAAGATGGGAGATGAGGCTCTGTATTTCCAGAGAGTGTTAAAAAGTCTGTTGGTGAGTCGAAATGCGACAAATTTTGTGAGGGAATGGTTTCGTAACTAAACCGAAGGAATTTATATGGAAAACAGAGAACTTGTAGAAAAAATCATCTCTCTCAAGAGAGAGAAAAACATCCGAATCATCGGGCATTCCTACACACCTGAAGAGGTACAGCCTGTCGCTGACAGCCTATCCGATAGTCGGGGATTCTTCGAAGGGATCATGAACCTTCCTGATGATAAAAAAGATATTATGGTACTCGGTCCTACATTCTTTGCGGAAACGGCACGAATGCTTTTGTCCGATCGTGAGTTGACAGTTTATGTGCCGACGTTAGCCGAATGTCCCGTAGCTAATCATAAGAACTTAATCTTTGAAAAAATTCAGGAGTTCAAACGGGATCATCCTGGTGTACCTATGGTGTGCTATGCGGTAGCGCCTTTAGAAGTGAAGTCTCTCGCGGATTTTTTTGCACTGCCTGGAGAAGTGGTCTCGACAATAAATCGTGTCGATGCGCCTGAGGTGCTCTTCGTAGGGGATGGCAACTGCGCATTACATGCCATTCAAAAATGCAAAAAAAAGGTGATTCCCTATCCTGGAAATCCATTTTGCAATGTTTATAATTCTATAGACACATCGGATGTCGAAAGGGTCAGAAGAGAACACCCGGATGGTTGTCTCCTGGTGCATTCCGAAGCCAAGCCTGAAGTTGTAGATATGGCAGATTACTCAGTGGGAACTGGTGAAATGGCTAATCTCATAGGGAAATTACATAACAAGAAATTCGTCATCGGATCAGAGATCGGTTTCTACCATAGAATGATTAGAGAGTATCCAGACAAAGAATTTATTCATTTAAGTCCCCGACTCATATGCAATGCGTTCAAGGCGATCCGTCTTGGGAATGTCCTCGACAGTCTTCGAAAAGGAAAAGAAATAATCTATGTGGAACCCGCTATTGCCAAAAAGTTATTAGATGGGATGAAAAAGAAATCATAAAGCCGATAGTACCAATGTTCAGTCCCAGTTTGCGAATGTGACGATGTCACGCTGCCCTGCTTGTATCGATCATTTAGGGATTGGCATTGATCGGCTGGATATGCGACGGCGAATGGTTTTGGTTTGCGATTAATCTCTTTTAAAAAGGAAAAAAATGGTTTATCTTGATAACACAGCTACTATTTTCCCAAAACCGGAGTGTGTCTATCAGGCTGCCGACGAATTTTACAGACGTTATGGTGGCAATGCCGGACGCGGCGGGAGTCCTATGGCGCGCAAAGGTGCGCAATTGCTTGAAGAAACGCGTGCCTTGCTGGCTGAGTGGTTGGGCGCTCTTTCGCCTGAACGAATCATTTTTACCCCCTCAGCCACGATTTCACTCAACATTGCCATTCAGGGCGTTTCACTTCAGGCGCGCGATGTGGTTTACGTCACGCCCTTTGAGCATAATGCGGTTTTACGTCCAATAGAGTTTTTACGGAATAAAATTGGCATTATTGTACGCGAGATACCTTTCGATCAGAGTTCTTATTCCTGCCAGTTGGACCGTTTGGAAGCAATGTTTCAGGGAGAACGACCTGCTTTGGTCTGCATAACCCAGGCTAGTAACGTATGCGGGGTCATGCCCCCGGTCATTGAAATCGCAAAAATGGCGAAGAATAACAACCCACATACTGTTGTGATTGTTGATGGTGCACAGGCGGCTGGTCTATTTCCGTTGCCGTTGAATGTGGGATTGATAGATGCGCTTATCTTTGCCGGCCACAAGTCACTATATGGGCCATATGGAGCTGCTGGATTGGTACTTGCCGACACATGGCGGCCAGCTCACCTGTTTTATGGTGGCACAGGGACGTTTTCCGAAAGCATTGCCATGCCCGATGATGTGCCTTCGTCATACGAGGCTGGTAGTCATAACATCTGGTCTATTGCCGGACTCAAGGCTGCATTGGAGTGGCTTCAAAAAAAAGGACGCAATGCGATTGTGACCCATGCGATGGAATCTGCTGCTCAATTACGTAATGAACTGGAGAAATTGCCCGCTGTAAAAGTGTACGCTCCTCCTAATGGCGTTCCATGGTGGAGTACTCTTTCTTTTGCTGTCGGGGATATAAACCCCAAAATCACAGAAGCAGCATTGGGCGCGAAGGATATCGCTGTCCGTGCTGGTATCCACTGTGCGCCATGGGCACACCGATTTCTTGGAACTGTCGCTTCTGGGGGAACTGTAAGGGCGAGCACCTCGTCATTTACCACCGCCTATGATGTAGAATGCTGCATTGAAGTGCTGAAGCGCTCGATGACCTGATCCCGGCATTTCAAAGACATATGTGGAGACGACTTTAACGCTTACTGAGTCTTCCGCTTAACTTTCTGCAAGAAATTACTCAACAAAAGTATCTAAATTCATGAAAGACGGACAAGACAGATGATATTAGTACTGAGTTTCGTAAATAAGTACACAAAACCCTGCCATGAAGTGTGTAATTATTTCCAGCACTGTGTATTAATTTCTTCCAGCATCCTTGCCGCCTAATTAAAAAGGCCCCCCGGGACTGTTAAGCTCTGTAGAGTTTACAGGATTTTTTCATTTGCCTGAGCTTGTCGAAGAGGAACGGCGTTCATGATTCGGCAGGCTCACCACGAGCGATATTGAGAACCTAAGCCCTGCCGGTACTTTTATTGTTATGTCTCGTCGCCAACTCATATTTCCTGACCGATTTTTAACGCCGCAAAACGAAGCTGACCGTATGGAGCGTATGTTGCGCTACGAACGCTATGCGTATCAGCAGGGCGCGACCGCTGTCGCCGGGCTTGATGAAGCCGGACGCGGTTGCCTTGCCGGGCCGGTGGTCGCCGCGGCGGTCATCCTGCCGCGCGATTGGATGCACGCCGAAATCAACGATTCCAAACAACTGACGCCGCATCAACGCGAGAGACTCTTTGCAGTCATCCAGGAACATGCGCTGAGTATCGGCGTCGGCATGGCCGCTGCGGACATCGTTGACCGTATCAATGTGCTTCAAGCCACGCATGTTGCGATGAAAGAAGCTGTCGCCAATCTGCCTATCCCGCCGGATTATCTCCTCCTGGACGCGGTCAAACTCTCGAAAATGCCCATGCCGCAGTGCAGCATCATCAAAGGCGACAGCTTGAGTCTCTCGATTGCGGCGGCGTCAATTATCGCCAAGGTCACGCGCGACCGCCTGATGAAGGAATACGACCGGCAATTTCCATCTTACGGCTTTGCCGGACATAAAGGCTACGGCACGCAGCAGCACCGTAACGCCATCAAGGCGCATGGCCCCTGCCCGATTCATCGAGTCACCTTTCGCGGTGTAAAAGAATATCTATAGATAAGGTGGCCATTGCTAACCGTAGATCGAATTAAAAACCCTGAGATATTGGACACATGGCGTTACACAAATACTCCGATAAATACCAATACTGCCCCGTAACCTTCTATGTCAATACATGTATTCACTCATAAACATGGAAGGTAACAATCCTTCAGGGGCGCGGCGAAGTTGCTGCCTCTTTTGCAAGAACTTCTTTGCGCTCCTTTTTATTGCCTTATGACAACATCGGAAAAAATTCACGCGTTACGAGCGCTCATGCGAGAGCGCAATTTGGCCGTCTGGATTGTGGCGAGCGGCGATCCGCATCAGAGCGAATACCCCGCGCCGCACTGGAAAACGCGGGCGTGGTTATCAGGTTTTACCGGCTCGGCAGGAACGCTTGTGGTGACGCCAGATCGCGCAGGATTATGGACGGATTCCCGCTATTTTATTCAAGCGGCGCAGCAATTGATCGATTCCGGCATCGAACTCTTCAAATTGAAAATGCCGGGTGTGCCGACGCATACCGAATGGCTCGCGCGAGAACTGCCGGAAGGGGCGCTGGTTGGGTTTGACAGCGCGGTCATGTCTATCGAACAGGTAGATGAACTTGCCGAAGCACTCGAAGCCAAACGGGTATCGTTCTGGCGCGACGAAGATTTGGCCGCGCTAATCTGGACAGACCGCCCGCCGATTCCGGCCACGCCGGTGTTCCTGCTGGATATCGCATTCAGCGGCGAAACGCGGCAGTCGAAATTTGCGCGAATTCGTCATGAAATGCAAACATTCCCTGCCGACATTCACCTGATTTCGACCTTAGACGAAATCGTCTGGATGTTCAATATTCGCGGCAGCGATGTGGAGTTTAATCCGTTTACGATTGCGTATGCGGCGATCACGAACACTACTGCGCGGCTGTTTATCGAACCGGCCAAACTGTCCGCCGAAGTCGCCGCCGCATTGCAAGAGGACGGCGTCTCCTGTTCCGGCTACGACGAGTTTTGGCGGTATATACAAGACATTCCCGAACAGGCCGTCGTGCTGATTGATCCTGAAAAGACCTCGCAGGCGGTGAAAGACGCGACGCCCGATCATTGCGTGCTCATTGGCGCGTCCAATATTATTTTGCATCTGAAAGCGAGCAAAAATGCGACAGAATTGGACGGAACGCGCCAGGCGCACCTCCGCGACGGCGTCGCGCTGGTGAAGTGGCTCTACTGGCTGCAAGGTCATGTCGGTAAAGAGCCGTTCACGGAAGTCTCGATTGTCGAGCCGCTCAATCATTTTCGCAGCCAGCAGGCGCATTTTCAGGGACTCAGCTTTTATCCGATTGTCGGGTATCAGGCGAACGGCGCGATCTGCCATTACACCGCCGCGCCGGACTCTGCCCTGTCAATCAGGCCGGAAGGCATGTTATTGGTAGATTCCGGGGCGCAGTATCTCGACGGCACAACCGATATTACCCGTACGATTGCCCTGTCGCCGCCAACTCAGCAGCAAACGCGCGATTTTACGCTCGTCTTGAAAGGCCATATCGCTTTAGCCACCGCCAAATTTCCGCAGAGCACAAGCGGAGCGCAATTGGATGCGTTAGCGCGAATCGCGCTCTGGAAAGAGGGGTTGCAATACCGGCACGGCACGGGGCATGGCATCGGCCATTTTCTGAGCGTCCACGAAGGGCCGCAAGGGATTCGCCCCGAAAATCAGACGCCGCTGGAACTCGGCATGATCTGCTCGAATGAGCCGGGACTCTATCGGGAAGGGGAATACGGCATTCGGATCGAAAATTTGATCGTCGTGATTCCGACAGAAGAAACGCCATTCGGCACATTCTATCAATTCGAGACGATTTCGCTCTGCCCGCTTGACGCAAGCCTGATTGACGCGACGCTGCTGACCTGCGAAGAACTCCGCTGGGTGAATGCGTATCATCGCGAGGTGCGGGAAAAAATTTCCCCATTTCTTTCTTCTGAAGAATGCGCCTATTTACAAGAGATCACGCGGGAAATTTCATCATCTTGACGTTTTTCATTTGACATTCTTTGCCTGCCTGCGCAACCGTTACGCCGTTTTGAAGCATACGCATGAACCAGATAGAGCCTTTCCGCGCGAGAGGCTCTATCATCTCCTTCCATTGTATTGCATGAGAAGACTCGGACAAATTTCCTGCGTGTTTCTTACGATGACGATCATGATCGCCATCGCAGACGCGCAAGAGGAACGGGATAAATTATCGCAGCAGGTGTTGAATACCTGGAATTTGTTAGAGCCGGGGCTGGAATTCGGCGTCTTTTCCGCGCCAATTCCCTCGGAATCCGGCGATTCCCTGATTCGCATCCTGCGCATTCACCCCGAACAGTTCGACTTTCGCCTGCTGAACGCCTCGGCAACGCCAGAACGCGAAGCGTTGACCGCAAAAGAGTGGAGCGAACGTCATCAGCTTGTCGCCGCGATTAACGCGAGCATGTATCAAACCGACTATCTATCCAGCGTCTCGCTCATGCGCACCAAAAACCATGTCAACAACCCCAAACTCTCAAAAGATAAAGCGATCTTAGCGTTCAATCCGAAAAATTCGAAGTTGCCGCCGGTGATGATTCTTGACCGGCAATGCGAGAATTTCGATGACTGGATGCCGAAATATGCAACATTGGTGCAAAGCATCCGCATGATTTCCTGCAAAGGCTCGAATCTCTGGCGGCATAACCCGGACAAACGCTGGAGTATTGCGGCAATTGCGACGGATAAAGACGGGCGTGTGTTGTTCATTCATTCCCGCTCGCAATACAGCGTCAATGAGTTGAATACGATTCTGCTGGCGCTGCCGATTCGGATGGCGCGCGCCATGTATGTCGAGGGCGGCAGCGAAGCGCAGCTTTACGTCAACACTGGCGATTATGCGTGCGAACTCGTCGGCACGTATGGATTTCATACCGGCGCTCGCCCGATTCCGAATGTCGTGGGAATTGTGCGCAAGCCATAGCAGGACAACCATCATTACATTTAACACCGGAGGAAAAGTGTATGGCGATTTTTACAGGATCGGGCGTGGCGATTGTCACGCCGTTTACGGCAGATAATGCCGTCAATTTCGATAAATTGGCCGAACTCATCGAATGGCAGATTCAGCAAGGTACGGATGCGATTATCGTATGCGGCACGACCGGCGAATCGCCGACGTTATCGGATGACGAACACAAAAAAGTGATTGAATGCGCCGTCGAAGTGTCGAAAAAGCGGGTTCCGGTGATCGCGGGCAGCGGCAGCAACGACACGGCGTATGCGGTGCAAATGAGCATTCACGCTGAAAAAGTCGGCGCGGACGCCCTGTTGTGCATTACGCCGTATTACAACAAGCCGATGCAAAAAGGGCTGATCGCGAATTTTACCGCGATTGCCGATGCCGTTAACATTCCGATCATTATGTATAACGTGCCGGGACGCACGGGCGTGAATCTACTGCCGGAATCGGTGGCAAAATTGGCGGAACATCGCAATATTTGCGGCGTGAAAGAAGCGAGCGGGAATATCGCGCAAGTCGCCGAAATCGCCCGACTCGCGCCGCCGGATTTCGCGCTCTATTCCGGGAACGACGATATGGTCGTGCCGCTCATGTCGTTGGGCGGCGTCGGCGTGATTTCCGTGGTCGCCAATATTGCGCCGAAAGACACGCATCTGATGGCGAAATCGTATCTTGACGGCAATATCAAACGGGCGCAGGAATTGCAATTGACCATGAAACCCTTGATTGACGCACTGTTCTCCGAAACCAATCCGATTCCGGTCAAGACGGCGATGAATTTGATGGGGCTGAATGTCGGCGGCTTGCGGCTGCCGTTGACCGACATGAGCGAATCAAACATCGAACGGCTGAAAAAAGAATTGCGTGCCTATAAATTGATGGCGTAACAAACAGCAACCTGTCAGACACTTCGAACGTGTCTGACAGGTCATTCAGAGAGGAAATCGCGATGTTGAATATTTTGTTATGCGGATGTTTTGGAAAAATGGGACAGATCGTGACGGAAATGCTGCATGAACGCAGCGATTTGACGCTCATCGGCGTGGATACGATGCTGCCGAAGCACCATCCGGATTTTCCGGTGTTTCAATCGTTCGATGCGATCAATATCAAAAGCGACGTGATTATTGATTTTTCACATCATACGTTGATGATGCCGCTGCTTGATTACGTGGAACGGACAAAGACTCCGGCAGTCATTTGCACGACCGGCCTGGAAGAGCCGATTCTTGCCAGAATCCGCGAGTTATCGAAGACGGTCGCGCTCCTGCATTCCGGCAATATGTCGCTCGGCATCAATTTGCTGCTGAAACTCGTGCAAAAAGCCGCAAGCGTCCTGTCGCAAACGTTCGACATCGAAATCGTGGAACGGCATCATAACAAGAAGTTGGATTCGCCAAGCGGAACGGCCTATATGCTGGCGAATGCGATCAATGAAGAACTGAATAACAGTAAGAATTTCACGTATGGCCGATACGGCAAAGATACGTTGCGCAAGAAAGAGGAAATCGGCATTCACGCCGTGCGCGGCGGAACGATTGTCGGCGAGCATTCGATTATTTTTGCCGGAGTGGACGAAGTCGTGGAAATCACTCACCGCGCCACGTCTCGGCGCATCTTCGGGACAGGCGCGATCAAAGCCGCCGAATTTCTCGTACATCAGCAGCCCGGCCTCTATTCGATGGATGATGTGTTGAAATAATGCAGCCCTGGAAATATCTTCGTCAGGAATTCGGTTTGAACGC
This sequence comes from uncultured Candidatus Moduliflexus sp., assembly GCA_964602655.1. Classification (GTDB taxonomy): domain Bacteria; phylum Moduliflexota; class Moduliflexia; order Moduliflexales; family Moduliflexaceae; genus Moduliflexus. The sequence continues at coordinate 22,863 of CAZRSF010000004.1, read as the reverse complement.
GGGCATTTTCCGACTTCGTTTCGATTGGGTCGAAAATCCGCGTAATGCTTCTTTGCTCAAAGCGGTCGTGCTGGAAATGCCGGACTGGGTGAACGTGGTCGCGATGACGCCTGAAGACCGCATCGTTATTGTGGATCAGTATCGTTTTGGGACACAAGCAATCACCACAGAAATTCCTGCCGGAGGCATTTCATCAGGAGAAACGCCGCAGCAAGCGGCGATGCGGGAATTGCGAGAAGAAACAGGCTATACCTCGAACGAGTGGACGTATTGCGGCGCAGTGGAGCCGAACCCGGCGTTTCAGAATAATTATTGCCATCAATTCGTGGCGCGGAATGCCCGTAAAACGCATGAGCCGGAATTGGACGACGGCGAAGCCATTGCCGTCAGAGAAGTGACGCTCGATGCCTTGCGGCAGGAAATTCGCTCCGGGAAATTTCAGAACGCGCTTGGCTTGTTGGCGCTGACGCGAGTCTTTCGAATCTGGGACGATTCTTCACATGAAATATGAAATTTGATCGATCCATCTTTATCGGCAAGTTTACGCAAGAAGCGAATGAGGCGATTCAAACAGTCAACGAGGGGTTGATTCAATTAGAAAAATCGCCTCAGCAGACTGACCGTTTGAAGCACATGTTGCGTTCGGTTCATACCCTCAAAGGTTCTGCCAACATTCTCCATATCGATCAAATCAGCCAACTGACCCATAACATCGAAGATGTGCTTATCGCCTTGCAAGATGGGAATATCGCCCTCACGCCTTCTATCATCGAATTGCTGTTCGAAAGCGTTGATATGCTCAGCGCCTGCACTCAAGCAGTCCAACGCGACGAGGCCGATTCTCTCGATATTGCGCCAATCCGCGAAGCGTTACTCCAGGCCGCTCAAGGACAAGATGTTGCGCTGCCTGATACCGATGAGAGTCAAAAAACACGTGGAAGACTGGCAGAATCGCCTGACATCGCTGGCGCTCAGACGCCGGAAGTTCGCATGCTTGACACGGCGAAAAGCGGCGAGACGATTCGAGTCGCCGTAGAAAAATTAGATCATGCTGTCAGGCTGATCGGGGAAATCGCCATCAGCCATAAAAAATCAGAATATCGTCTCGGCGCGCTGAAAGATGTGCAGCGAAAAGCCAGAATTCTGACAAAGTCGCTTCAGCGCCACCATCATTTCAATCGAACGCATCAACCCGCGTTCGACGCCATTCTCGAACACAGCCTGTCGTTGTTGAAAGAGATTGAACAGTTGTTCCGTATGCAGCGTGACGATTTCGCCGTCAGAGGAATGGCGATTACGGAATTATACGACGATGTGCTGAATATGCGAATGCTTCCCCTCGCTGACATTTTCGAACGATTTCCGCGGGCGGTGCGCGATATGGCGAAAGACGCGCGGAAACAGATTGAGGTGAGAATGTTCGGAGAAGACACGACGCTGGATAAAAAAATCATCGAACAATTGGACGCGCCATTGAATCATTTGCTGCGGAATTGTATCGATCACGGCATCGAGATTCCTGAAGAACGCTCAAAACAAGGGAAATCGCCGACCGGCCTGATCACGATTTCCGCGTCGCATCAAAGCGGACACATTCGGATCGAAGTCACCGACGATGGGCAAGGAATTCGGTGTGAAAAGCTCAAAGCGCGGGCGATTCAACGCGGCCTGTTGACAGAAGAGGCGGCGCAAAGTCTGAATGAGGCGGAACTTATCAATTTAGCCTTTTTGCCGAGGTTGAGTACCAGCGACCTGATCACCGACATGTCAGGGCGCGGCGTGGGCATGGACATCGTGAAATCCACGATTGAGGCGCTGAAAGGCACCGTGACGCTCGCCTCTACGCCGCAGAAAGGGACATCCTGCGTCTTGACGGTTCCGGTCTCGCTGACGTCGCTGCGAAGTTTGATTATCACCACTCGCAACAGCGTCTTTGCCATCCCGATTGACGCCATCGAAGAGACGCTGCATGTGCCTGTTCGAACCTGCTTTCAGGTGACGGGACATCTGGCGATTCGTCATAGAAATCAATTGATTTATTTAGTCGAACTCGGCAGCGTGCTGCAATGTCGCCCATCCGCCGCGACATCCCCCGAGCAGTATTTCGTGCTGATTGCTCGCGCGCAGGGAAAACGCGTCGGTCTTATTGTTGATGCCATCATGGATGAGCAGGATGTCGTCGTGAAACAATTACCGCCGCATATCCGCAATGCGACGAAAATGATTGCAGGCGCGGCCATTTCGAGCTATAACTCGGTGATGCTGCTGCTGCATATTCCCGAAGTGCTCGCCCGAATTGCGCGGATGACCTTCGAAACGCCTTCAGTCTCAGCCCAACCGCCATCATATATCGCGCCGCGCGTCCTTGTCGTTGAAGATTCGATGAATACTGCGGAAATCGAAAAGCATATTTTAGAAATTTCCGGCTATCTGGTTGATGTCGCGAACGATGGCGTTGACGCGCTCCAACATCTCGAACAGACCACGTATGCGGCGATTATCACCGATATCGAAATGCCGCGCATGGATGGGTTTACCTTCACGCAGCGCCTGCGCCAGATTCCGCAATATGCGAATGTGCCGGTGATTATTGTGACCTCATTAGCGCGAGAAAGCGATAAAAAACGCGGGCTTCAGGTTGGGGCCAATGCGTATATTACGAAAGGAAATTTCGAACAACACCGCTTGCTTGAGACGATTAAAAGTCTGGTATAAGCGCGGCGGCGTTCTCTTCTGATGAGAATTTTGATTGCTGACGATAGTCCGACTATTATCGAAGTCGTTCGCTTTTTATTAGAATCCCAGGGATATGAAGTGGTCAGCGCGTCTGACGGGATTGAGGCGATTTCGAAAACCTATCAGACGAAACCGGATTTGGTGCTGTTAGATATCGAAATGCCGAAAATGACCGGCTATCAAGTCTGTCGGCTCTTAAAAAGCGATGAACGCACGAAAGCCATCCCGATTATTATTCTCACATCCAGAGGGCAAAAAAAAGATCGCTTCTGGGGCATGTCAACGGGCGCAGACGATTTTATTACCAAGGATTTCGACGCGGAAGACGAGTTATTTTCGAAAATTCAAGCCATGCTTGAGCGCTGCCGATCCGACAACGTCGAACACGAAGAATATGCGACATCCGGCCAGACAGCGGCTGATGCTTGTCAGCCGATCACCGAAATATCGGTTTTGGAACAAGTGAATCATATTCTGGATCAGCAGTTGTTTCAGGCGACCATCGTCAATGAATTGAGTTATCTCGCCATTAACATGTACTCGTTTTTTACCTCGATTCAGTCTATTTTCAGCCTGCTCGCCAGAGTGTGCGAATTCCAGGTCGCTTCGATTTTTCTCCAGGAAGAAAAACTCTACCATAATTTCTTATTTTTAATGGCGCCCGTCAGCCGCCAATTTCTGCAAACCGTCAAACAACGCATGATCGAAGAGTATAAAGAGCATCAGCCGTTAGAAAACATCGAGCATGTGCAAGTCACGATTTTGAAAGACGCCGACCAGTCGCAACAGGAGCGGAAACAGGTCAAAGACGACCATCAAGTCGCGACGTTTCTTGCGTTTCCTCTGAAGATTCGTAACAGCGTGATCGGGATTTTAGGAATCGGCACCACGAAAGAGAACGCGATTCACCCGGAAACGATAGACATTCTCCAGGTGTTTACGAACGAAGCCTCAATCGTCCTCGATAACGCCTTATTATTCAAACAGTTGGAGCAATCGAATCTTGAGCTTGAAAAGACGATTACCCAACTGAAAACGACGCAGGCGCAATTAGTGCAGTCGGAAAAAATGGCGTCGCTCGGGCAGCTTGTCGCGGGCGTGGCGCATGAAATCAACACGCCCGCCGGAGCGATCAATGCGGCAACGTCGAATATGACGACGGCGCTCGCTTCGATTGTGGAGAGTTTCCGCGAATTGACGCGAGAACCGTTAGCGCGCGAAGCGCATGCGAGCTTATTGAATATCATCGCAGCATTCATCGAATCGCTCGAAAAAGAGCGCAAAAGCACGATGTCGCTGCGAGAAGAAACCAAACGATATGAACAATTCCTGGAGACAAGCGGGTTGCCGAATATTCGACAGATTGCCAAGCAAATGTCCCGATTCGGGTTGAGTGACGGGCTAAATGCCGAATTGTTGCAACTGTTGCGGGCCTATCATTCCGAACGCGTGCTTGATTTCTTAGAAAAATGTCATAAAATCGTCATCGCCTCGCGCGATATAAAAACCAGCATTCGGCTGATTACGCGCATTGTGAATGCGCTGAAACTCTACTCCCGTTTGGATCAGGCCAAAGTCGAAGAAGTGGATATTCATGAGGGGATCGAAACGACGATGATCATCCTGCAAAGTCAAATAAAATATGGGATTGAGGTGATCAAACACTTTGACGAACTCCCCAAAATCCCCTGTTATGTGAACGAATTGAATCAGGTCTGGACGAATATCATTCATAACGCGATTCAGGCGATGAAAGGGAAAGGAACGCTGACCATCGAAACGTATCTGTCCCCGAAGCAGGTCGAATCGGGCGATGAAATCATTGAAGGGATTGCGCAGAAGATTTCCCCGCCAGCGGAACGAAAAATCGCGGTGCGCATTACCGATACCGGCCCTGGCATTCCGCCAGAAATTCAAGGGAAAATTTTCGATCCCTATTTTACGACGAAAGATCAGGGCGAAGGCTCTGGCTTAGGGCTTGGCATTGCGCAGCAAATTGTGGAACGTCATCATGGCGAAATCCGCATGATGTCGCGCCCCGGCCACACGAGTTTCGAGGTGCTGCTTCCGATGAACGGAGTGCAGAAGGAGTATTTGGCATCATGAAGATCGGCATCGAAGCGACAGGCGCAGCAGCGGGACAGAAAGCGGGCGTGGGCTATTATGCGTACCATCTGATTCAAGCCATGATCAATGCGCCGGACACCGCACACCGGTTCACGCTCTATCTGCGCCACGCCGATCCCGCGCCGCTGAACACGTTAGGCATCACGCCGACAGGCGCATCGGAAGTCGCCGCGAGAGTCCTCGAATTTCCTTTGTTATGGGCGCAGCTTCGTTTGCCGCTCGAACTCATCAAGCATCCGCAAGACGCCTATTTTTTCCCGACGTCCACCATGCCGCTCTGGTATTTGCCGAAAAAAAGTGTGGTGACAATACACGATGTCGCATTTCTCTTTTTCCCTGATTGTTTTTCTCGGGCTCTGCGCTATTGGCTGAAGCGTTCCACGCAGCACAGTATCCGCGCCGCCGCCAAAATTATCACGGTTTCGGAAGCCACACGCCAGGATGTGTTAGCCTATTACAATATCGCGCCGGAGAAGGTCATCGCCGTTCATCATGGCGTCCACAGGCGCTTTCAGCCGCTCGAACGCGATGTTGTCCAGGCGACGCTGAATCGCTATCGTTTGCCCGAACCGTTTATCCTGTGCATCGGCACGTTGCAGCGCCGGAAAAATATCCCGCGCTTGATCCAGGCGTTTTACCTGTTGAAGCAACGGCATCGCATCCCGCATAAACTTGTGCTGATCGGCCAGCAATATCGCGATTTGCCGGAAGATGAAATTTTAGGCACGATTACGCGACTCTCGTTGCAGCAAGAGGTGATCTGGACAGGCTACGTGCCGGATCAGGATATGCCGGCGCTGATTAACGGCGCGGATGTCTTTGCGCTGCCATCGTTGTACGAAGGCTTCGGGATGCCGGTCTTAGAGGCGATGGCGTGCGGCGTGCCGGTGGCCTGCTCCAATACATCGTCGCTGCCGGAGGTCGCCGGGGATGCCGCGATGCTGTTCGATCCGTACAGCGTTGACAACATGGCGGAGCGGCTGCATCAATTATTGACGGATCGCGACCTGCATCGAGCCTACCGAGAAATGGGGCAGATGCGAGCCAAACAGTTTTCCTGGGAGTTGTGCGCGCAAAAAACTCTTGACGTGTTGACTTCTATCGTATAAGGGATTTTTATGGCTTATCGAGATATGTTATGGAACGCGATTCCTCCTACGCGATTAGGAGAATTCAGCGGACGCATCAAATGCCCGTGCGAAACGCAATTCTGGGATGTCATGGACATCTTTTTCCCTGACGGCAAGGGCAAAACCCTGCTTGACATCGGCTGCGGGCCTGGCATCAAAGCGTTGACATTTGCGTTGAACGGATTCCGCGTGGTCGGGTTGGATATTCGCGAACGTGAAATCGGACATGCCCGCGAAAATGCTAAGCAGACCCGCGCGAGCCATCCCGATCTGCCGCTCGATGTCGAATTTTTTCATCACGATTTGCAAAACGGCCTGCCGCAGTTTGGCGATAATTCTGTTGATGTTGCCTTGTTTGTCGAGGTGATCGAGCATCTCGAACAGTATCAGGCCGTGCTACGCGAAATTCATCGAGTCTTGAAACCAGGCGGCAGCATGATTATCACGACGCCGAACAAGCATCTTCACGAGCATGAGAAAGACGACGACGAAGCGGTGTATGGCGAAAAAGCGTATGGGCATGTGCGGGAATTCGATTTAGACGAATTGACCGAGGAAGTGAAACTGGCTGGTCTGCGTATCGCCTATCGCGGCTATTCGAATCCGCCGAAAGTGAAAACGTTTTGCAATCTGATTCATCCCTGGATGATTCGCGATCACGGTTTTTTGCAAGGACGCGCCGGGATTCAAGATGTCATCGGCATTCGGACGCTGGGCAAACTGCAACCGCTCTACAATCGCTGTTTTCCGCTGATTACCGCGCTGATTGCCGGATATAACGCGCTGATTTTTCCGCATTTATATCGCGCCACAAAGCCGGTATTGGATTTGCCGACAGGCCGGACGTTGCTTATGATCGGAACGAAACCATGATTGACGTTTCTGCGATTATCGTCAACTGGAACACGCGGGACTTGCTGCGGCAGTGTCTTGAATCGGTCTATCGGCACACATTAGAAATTACGTTCGAGGTGTGGGTGGTGGATAACGGCTCGTCCGACGGCAGCGCGGAGATGGTGGCGCAGCAGTTTTCGCAAGTGCGGCTGATTCGCAATCAGGAAAATGTCGGGTTTTCCAAAGCGAATAATCAGGCGTTGCGGCAGGCTTCGGCGCGGTATCTACTCCTGTTGAACAGCGATACGGCGTTGCGCGATAACGCGATAGCGCAGATGGTCGCGTTTCTCGACGCGCATTCGACGGTCGGTATTGCGGGAACGCGCCTCTTGAATTCGGATGGATCGTGGCAGGCGTCGTTCGACGATTTTCCAAGAATGCCGCTCGACATGCTGCGCGATAAAATCAGCCCGTCGCGGCGAATGCGTTGGAAAAGTCGGATGACGCGCCATGATGTCACAACAAATTTTGCGGTAGATTATTTGATCGGTGCGGTGTTCATGATTCGCCGCGAAACGATGGTGCAGATCGGCCTATTAAACGAAGATTTTTTTATGTACGCCGAAGATATTGACTGGTGTTATCGCTCGGCGCGAGCAGGCTGGGCGACCTATTATCTCGGCGAACTCGCGGTCTATCATCATAATCGCGGCAGCAGCCAGAAATCGCCGGAACAGGCGCGACGGCTGCAACGGTTGCGAGATGACAGCTTGCGGCGGTTTTATCGAAAGCATTATGGCAACATAACGTCTTGGGCAATACACGGAATTCTCCTTTTGAAACAACTGGTACAGTAAAAGAACGGAGAATTTGAATACATGAGGAATTGTAATTTACCACTCGACAAAATTATCAGAACGATCAGGCAGCGATTGCAACTATTGTGGGGCAACCCATATCTTACAGTAGCAGAACGGCTGGAAATCATCCGCCATGCGTATATTTACCGAGACCGAATTGTTGACCGGTTTTTGCATAAACGTTTGGTTACTCCTCCAGATGGAGAACAGTATTTCGATCTTCCTCCATATAAAGTGTATTTCACCCCCGATTTTATCATCCATGATCCTCATTTCTTTTTACTGGGCATTACCCAAGTACTTACGGAAACATTCGTGCTGCCTCGATTTTTTTCGCGTCATGTCTTTATCAATGAGGGGGACACGGTATTGGATGTGGGGGCTAATATTGGCACAACAACGCTGTATTTCTCCGAATACATTGGTCGAAGCGGGCAGATTGTCGCTATCGAACCCGTCACGCATACTGTGATCCATAAAAATCTCCTTGCCAATAATATTGCCAATGTCACTGTTGTTCCCTGTGCAGTCGCCGATCAACCAGGCTTAGCAGACATCTGTGTTTCTGATTATTGTCTGAATTCGAGCATGATTCCTCAAGCCCCAACAAATTATCATACGTTTTATCAAACCGTTGAGGTGACAACGCTTGACCATTTGATGGAGACATTACGATTAGCACGAGTAGATTTTATCAAAATAGACATCGAAGGCGCTGAAGAATCCGCCATACTCGGCGCAAGAGAGCTTATCCGCGCCTACCGTCCCAAATGGTCGATTTCCTCATATCATCTTGATGCGTCAAAACAGCCTCAACACCCCAAATTAGTTGCGCTCTTAAAAAAATTGGGGTATTCCATTAAGGAAGAAGAGGATTCGCATATTTTTGCATGGTAACGTTTCGAAATGAAGCGCGTATTGATTATTACGAAAAGTTTTGTTCGTGAAGTAACTGATTTTTTACGATATGTGCAGGCTAACAATCATGCATTCGAATGCTCAGTAGTTATTCCTGATACTGAAACGATAGAGCCCACACTACATTCGAGTATTTTTCAACGGCGCCTTTTTTTCCCTTGGCATATTCGTGGAGCCTGCTTTTCCCCGCGTCTTCTCCATGATATTCGCGTCATCCGACCGGATATTCTCCATATCTTCGAAGAGATCAGCGGAATGATTGCGTTTCAGACTGTGCTATTTCGAAATCTTTGCGGTCTGAAAAGCCGAATATTCGTCTATTCTGCCGAAAATATTCCGGGCAATGTTCATCCGTTGTTTCGCCTGCCGATGGCGTATGTCATACGACAGGCGGAACAGGCGTTTGTCTGTAGTTCCGGTGTCAAAGACACATTACAACAGGAAGGCTTGACAAAACCAATCACAGTCTTTCCGCTCGGCGTGAATCACAGGATGTTTCGAAAGCTCTGTGTTGACGATTTAAAAGCGCGATTAGGACTTGACGGAAAATTCGTCATCGGCTATTGTGGAAGATTATTAGAGAGTAAAGGTATTTTTCTGTTAGTGGAGATGATGCGATCTCTGCCTGAACAAGCACATCTGTTGGTGGTTGGCAGCGGGGAGGCAGAACAGGGATTTCGAACGCGCGTCGCCGAACAGGGCGTCGCGCACCGTGTCCATTTAGCCGGGAATATTGAATATGAGAAGCTCCCAGCATATTTGAATTGCATGGATATTGGAATTGTGCCGTCTCAAACAACGCCGCGCTGGAAAGAGCAATTCGGCAGAGCCGTTATTGAATTGATGAGTTGTGAAGTACCAGTTATTGGCTCGGATTCCGGCTCTATTCCTGAAGTGATCGGCGAGGCCGGGAGAATTTTCCCGGAACATGATCTTCAGGCATGCCTTGCTCACATCAACGCACTGCTTTTCTCGCCTCAGGAATGCGAACGTCTTGGAGCAGCGGGTCGAAAGCGTGTAATGGAATCATATTCTGTCGCGATAATGTCAGAACGCCTTTTGGAGATGTATACCCCCTTAATTGCGCGGTGAAAAATACGATGAAATTGCTTAAAAAAATTGCGAAGAATCTTGCGCTGTTTACGTTTTCCGCGGGGCTATCGTTTCTCTTCCTTGAATTTGCTGTTCGATGGTTGTTTCCGGTCTATGATCCGTCCTCAATGGTTAAATTTTATTTCAATAAGGACGGGGTGCTGTTAGGACAGGAAAATTCGGAATTCCATCATTGGATGAAAGCCGGCGATTTTAATGTCACGGTACGATTCAATCAATATGGTCTGCGAGATGTCAAAGATTTGAAACATTCGACCGCCGATGATCTGTTCGTTGTCGGCGATTCGTTCAGCTACGGGCATGGCGTGGAAGAAGAGCAGCGTTACTCGAATATATTAGAAGCCAGGTTAGGCGAACCAGTTTATAATATCAGCATTCCAACGGATTTTAATGGCTATGAAAAATTGGTGCGATATGCCATTGAGCATGGCGCGACGATTAAGCGGCTGGTTGTCGGAATATGTATGGAAAATGACCTGAAAGATTATATGAATCAACCACAGAATTCCCCGATTGAGACCAGCTCACCGCCATTAAACGCGTCTTCGGATTCCACCCCATACTATGATAAAATTCATCGTGGCGTATTTTTCCGACTAAAAATTTTTTTAGGACGGCAATTAGCGTTGTATAACGTTGTGATTGGCCTGTTCCACCAAAACCCGCTTCTAAATACGATTGCCGTGCGATACGGCATCATTGATGATTATACGGACGCAATCTCTCGTTTGACCTATTCAGAAGAGATTCTTGATAAATCTTGCGAAAAATTGCTTGCATTGCGGCAAAAATATGCTATTTCTGAAATGTTTCTGGTATTAATTCCCTCCCGTGCCCTGTGGCTTGGCGATAATCAGGAGGTCGAGAGGAAAATGCACGAACGTTTTGTCACATTGCTGCGTGGATACGGTTTTACTGTTGTGGATTTACGTCCGGTGTTTGAGGCCGGCGGCAATCCGATGCAATATCATTTTCAGCATGATGGGCATTGGAACGTTGCTGGTCATGAGAAAGCGACAGAAGAACTGATGACGTCTATAAAAAGCCTGACGCAACAGGTGTCGAAGGAAATGAAATGAGTAAAAGAGGCGAATGATGAGACCACAAGGAAATTTTTCCAACCAACTCGCTCCAGAGTTCTTGAAATATACCAGTATCCTGATCTTAGGAACAGGGATCGGCTTGCTTTCAACTGTAGTTTCCCCGATAGCAACGCTTATCGGTGCCGCCGGATTTGCTGGATTCGCCGTTATATTATACGCCAATGCGTTTTCCCGTTCTCAATCTATCGTAGATACCATCTCTATTCATTCTGACGCGCAAGCCTCTCAACATCGCCTCCTCTTCCTTTTCTTTTTCCTCTCGTTTTTCGTTTCTGTGACGATCCCGAAGTCTGGAAGAACGATCTCTGGCGTTCCCTTCACGTCTGCCAATATTCTGATACTATTCTCCCTTATCCTATGGTCTCTCAGCTTGCTATTTTCTAAACATCTCGCCACTCAAACGCCACTATTTCGTGTGTTGCTTGTTTTTATGCTCTCTGGAGTGATAAATTCAGGAATCAGTCTGATGTATCACAATCCTCCGAAAGTGATTCTTATCGAATTTGCTGCGTTTTTCGGATTTGTTCCCGTCTATTTCCTTACATGTACGGTGATGAAAAATCATTTTCGACTGAGAGCTTTGTTGTTCGTATTGATCATCTCTCTTGTGTTGGTGTGTCTTTATGGCGCGTTACAATTACGTCGAGGATTCGAAAATGTCGCTGTACCAGGAATCACTGAACAATATAACATGATTCGATATGCGGAATTCGGCGGGCGTTGGAATTATATCGAAGGAAATCGCCAAAAGTTGTATTCCACGTTTCAAAATGGTAATATTTTTGGAGGCCATTTAGCGATGTTCCTGCCGTTTTTAGGTGGAATCATTCTTGCCATGCAGAGTCGTTGGAAAAAAATAATACTTTTGCTCGTATTTATCGGTATCTGGTACGCATTATTCCTCACCTATTCACGCGGGGCCTTGTTGGGTGGAGTTATTGGCATTCTGATATTAGCGATCTTTGGCAAAAAAATTAAAATTCAAACGCTTGCAATCGCGCTTATTTTTGGTATCAGCCTCTTTGTGTTTATCAATCAAAACGCAGATCGTCCGGAATTTGCGCGGTACAATTTTCGTCGTTTGGCAACGGATCCGGATCAATTCAGCGCCGGACGTTTGCAACGTGTCGAATCTGCAATAAAAATGTTTAATAAGCTCCCCTTTTTTCGGAAATTATTCGGGATTGGAATGGGTGCAGACCTTGTCGTTGATAATTTGTATGTGTATCTGTTTGTCAAACTCGGTATCGTCGGCTTTCTTATATTGTTATGGACATTAGGAAAATTATTCATGACCCTGATGAAATGGCGAGCCGGCATAAGCGATATTCGTTTGCAAGGTTTAATGAATGGCGGCATTGCCGGACTTATCGCTTCGTTAGTGCATAATATTGCCGATGTGCTCTGGCTCTTTCCTCCATTAGCCCCGAATTTTTGGTTTTTGGCAGGATTGACTATGAGCATTGGTATGATTGGTTCACAAGAGAGTAGTATAAAAAAGCAACTCCGATCTGAAACATGAAAGAGAGATGAAGACGTTTATATTTTCTGCAAATCTCCTTTCTTGCCATTATGCAAATAACCCAGAGCAGAATTCCTGAGCAACGCATTATTGTTTGTATCAGTACGATTGGAATTGCATTTTTGGTCAGAATGCTCTTTATTTTTGTCATCAGCCCTTCCTTAAATAGACCCCAGAGCCTCTCCGTTGATGCCGAGTCCTATCACCAGATCGCAAAAAATCTGGTCGAGCGGCATCTCTTCGCCAGCACCATCGATCCTCCGTATGATCCGAATATCCCCGGCACATTCCGCCCGCCGCTCACGCCGTTGTATCTTGCGCTGTGGTATGCTCTGTTCGGCGTCAAGCTATTTTGGGGGCGCATAGGGCTGGCAATTATCAGCGCGTTTTCTTGCGGCTTGACCTATCTGGTCGGAGAGCATTTATATGGAAAGCGGGTTGGCATCGCGGCTGGCGTCATCAGTTGTTGCTATCCGTTTTTCTTACTTTTAGTCCATGTGCCGCTGACGGAAGGGCTTTCGATTTTTTTGACGCTGCTCGTCATGACATTCCTCCTGTCTGAAACTGAAAAACATATCTATTGGCACGCCGCTGGTCTCGGAGCCGCCTTCGGCTTGCTCATGCTGAACAAAGCGTCAAATATCACGATGGCGAGTTGTGTCGTGCTATGGGTGATCATGCGCTATTGGCGAACACCGGTAAAAGGCGCGGCATTGCTGATGATCATCGGTCTTGTCGCGGCATGCGTGATTCTCCCCTGGACATACCGGAATTACCGCGTCACGGGCGCATTTCTGCTGGTCAATTCCAACGGCGGCTGGACGATGTATCTTGGCAATAGCCCTTCGACCGATTATAATTTGACGCTATTGGAACGCGGTCAGGCGAATGGCTGGACGCCGCCGGCAGAAGCGTATCAGCCATTTTCCGATCTCGCCTTGACCGATGTCAAAGCCAGAGACGAACGCGCTGCGCAGTTGGCGAAACAATTTATGTTTGGACATCCTGATCAATTCGCCAATTTGGTGTGGAGGAAGTTGAAAATTTTCTGGAGTCCCTATCCGCATCCAGCGGATCGAATCGCCTGGACAGGCATTGCAATTTTCGGGATATGTGGTCTTCTCGGTTCGTATATATGCTGGAAACAGCATATTCTGATTTACGTTCTGTTAGGCAGTTCCATGCTGATTCCGATATTTTTTACCTCCATGCCGCGTTTTCGCGCTCCGCTGATTCCGTTTGTGATTATTTACGCTGCTGCCGCGTTAGTCTCTCTGTTTTCTTATGGGAAAAAACGAATGTATGCGAATCGGAATTGACGCGCGCATGCTTGGGAATACCGGCATTGGACGGTATTTGCGAAACCTGCTGATTCATTTGGCACACATTGATGCGCCGCATGACTATGTGCTGTTTTTGCAGCCTGGGGAAATGCTTCCAATACAGCAGGACAATTTCATTCCGGTGCATCTGCCAGCCTGGACGCCGATTTATTCGATCAAGGAACAATATCGCCTTCCAATAGAAATTCGCAAACAACAGATCGATTTGATGCACTACCCCAATTTCAATGTGCCGATGATACCTTCTTGCCCGTATGTTGTGACGATTCACGATTTGATCTATTATCTCTATCCCGAAGAATGCCCATCGAAAATTGCCCATTATTACGCGCAATACATGCTCGGTTATGCGGCGAAGTACGCCAGAGCGATCCTCACCGTTTCGGAGCATTCTCGAAAAGACCTGACTCGTTTTTTTCATGTGTCGCCAGACAACATTTACGTCATTCCCAATGGCGCGGATGAGCAATGCCAGCAACCAGAACAGGCAAACACGCATGACTCGCGTGAGATGGCCTTGAAACGCCGCTACGGCATCGAAGGACGGTATAGTTTTTACGTTGGCAAGCATCACGGCTACAAAAATATTACCACATTGGCGCAGGCGTTTATGACGCATCAGGAGGTCTATCAGCAGACGCAGCTTGTGATTGCCGGGAAACGCGACTCGCGGCGCCACGAGTTATATGATCTTGCCGCCCGTTTAGACCCCGGCGGTCGAATAATTTTTACCGATTTCGTCGAAGACGACGGCTTATTCGATCTCTATCGCGGCGCATCGTTATTTGTCTTTCCCTCGTTATATGAAGGCTTCGGCCTGCCGCCATTAGAGGCGATGGCCTGCGGCGTGCCGGTGATTTGTTCGAATGCGGCCTCGCTGCCGGAAGTGGTCGGAGACGCCGCCATTCTCGTTGATCCGCTGAATATCCGCGAGATGGCAGACGCCATGCGCTCTGTCTTGACTGACGCCAATCTCTATCGGTCACTTCAAGAAAAAGGGTACGCGCAAGCTCAGTGTTTTTCCTGGGAACGCGCCGCCCGCGAATTGCTGCATGTTTACAGCGAAGCAGGTGGAAAGAGGTAACCACAGATGGGAATATTCAAGCGCGTCACATTACTTGCGCCGCCGAGTTTCGAAAGTCAATGGGGCGCAGTTCGTCCGCCGGTCGGACTGGGATATCTGTCCGAAAAATTGTCGCAGGCCGAAATTTCGCATCAAGTCATTGATATGGGGCTTGGCTATTCGGTCGAGCAGGTCAGTCAGAAAATTCAAGACTTCGAGACTGACTTGATCGGCATCAGCATGACCTCGTTGTTTCATCGCTCGGTCTATGACATTCTGTCGGCATTGAAACAGCGTTTCCCGGAAATTCCGATCATCGCGGGCGGCCCGCATCTCTCGACGTTGCGGGCGCAGGTGTTGGAAGAGTGCGCGGCGATAGATTTCGGCGTGACGCTGGAAGGGGACGACACGCTGGTCGAATTCTGTCAAGGCACGCCGATGGAGCAGATCGGCGGTCTGTTGTATCGCCGCGAAGACGGGCGCGTCGCCTATACCGGCGACCGCCGGTTTATTATGGAATTGGATCGTCTGCCCTTTCCGAAATATCAGCACTTCGAATTAGACAAATACGTCGCGCGCGAAATCGGCGTCGTCACGTCGCGCGGCTGCCCGCACGCCTGCACGTTCTGCCCGGTGAAAACGACGATTGGCCGCGCCTGCCGCTTTCGCAGCGTCCAGCCGATTGTGGATGAATTGGAATACTGGCATCGTCAGGGGTATCGCGACATCTTAATTCTTGACGATAATTTTGCGATGCATCGAGATCGCGTCTATGGCATCTGCGACGAAATCGAGCGGCGCGGGCTGACCGGCTTCCGCTTTCGTTGCGGCAACGGCATTCGCGCCGATCACGTTGACGCCGACCTGCTGAAGCGAATGTTCGAAATCGGCTTTCGGTATCTCTCGTTCGGCGTGGAAAGCGCGAACGAGCATATTTTGAAGGCGATTAAAAAAGGGGAACATCTCGACGAGATTGACCGCGCGGTCAAAACCGCCTGCGAAATCGGCTATGACGTGACGCTCTTTTTCATTATCGGCTTGCCGGGCGAAACGCCGAATGACGTGGAAAATACCCTGCAATTCGCGCAAAAATATCCGGTATTCGACGCCAAATTTTATAACCTGATTCCGTTCCCGAATACCGAAATTTTTCAATGGATCACTGAACAGAATTATTTCCTGCATCAGCCGGAAGAATATCTGAATAACGCCTCGCATTGGGACGAAGAGCCGCTGTTCGAGACGCCGGAACTTCCTCGCGCCGAACGCATTCGCCTGCTCAAACAAGCGCATCGCGTCCGCAAGCAGATTCGTAAAGCTGCTATGCGTCGCAAACTCGAACGATTCGGCATCTTCGGAACAGCGGCGGCGAGCCTCTTCGTGAATGATCGGATTCAAGACTTGCTGATGCATAACCGGACGATTCGCCGCATTGCCGAATCAGTCTTTCGAAAAGCGAGCAAATGAAATTAGCCATCGTCCATGACGGATTAGCCACGCCAGGAGGGCGCGGCGGCGCGGAAGCCGTCTTAGCTCATTTGCATGACATGTTCCCGGACGCGCCAATTTATACGACGGTCTATCATCCAGATCGGATGCCGGAGGAATTTCGCGCCTTCGACATTCGCCCCTCATTTATCCAACGCCTGCCGTTCGGCGCGAGCAAATTCAGAGCGTATCTGCCCCTTATGCCGACGGCGGTGGAGCAATTCGATCTCTCCGAATTCGATGTCGTCCTCAGTTGCAGCCATTCCGTTGTCAAAGGCGTGATTACCTCGCCGCAAACCCGTCATATCTGCTATTGTTATTCGCCGCTGCGGTACGCCTGGGACATGTATCACGAATACATGGAAACCAGTTGGAATAGCCGTTTTGCCCGCCTGCTCGTCCCTCCGCTGCTGACCTACATGCGGATGTGGGACACGTTGAGCAGCGACCGCGTGGATACGTTTATCGCGATTTCGCGTTTTGTGGCGCAACGCATCGAGAAATATTATCGCCGGGATGCGCTGGTTGTGTATCCTCCGGTTGACATGGCGAATTTCAGCATATCAGACCGTCTTGAATCGTATTTTCTGATTGTCTCACGCCTTGAACCGTATAAGCGAATTGATGTGGCGGTCGAGGCGTTCAATCGGTTGGGATTGCCGCTGCTGATTATCGGCGACGGCGCGGAACGGCAACGGCTGGCGCAAGCGGCGAAACCGAATATCACGTTTGCAGGCCGCCAATCGGATCAGGTTGTGCGAGAGGCGTTGTCGAAGTGTCAGGCGTTGATTTTTTCGGGCGAGGAAGATTTCGGCATCACGCCGGTTGAGGCGCAGGCGTCCGGGCGTCCGGTCATTGCGTATCGCGGCGGCGGCGCCTTAGAAACCGTGTCGGAACAGACCGGGCGCTTCTTTTTCCCCAAAACGGCGGACGCCCTTGCTGCAACCGTCAAACAATTCGACGCCGGACAATTTGATTCCGCCGCCATTCGCCGCCATGCCGCGCAGTTCGATCTGGCCGTGTTTCAACACCGGATGAAAGAGATTATCGAGGAATTTTTGTAATTCTTTACGTACCGACAAACAGCCTTGTTCGTCGAACACGCTGCGCGGACAAGGCTGTCCGCCGGTACGTAAATAGCTGTTCGATTATTTGTTTTTCGGCGCGGCTTCCGGCGTTTGTCCCGGCGCGAGCGCTCGTTCCAGAATCGTGCCTTTCACTAATTGCGCGAAGACCTCCGCAACGCTCTTGCCTCCGAGAATTGCGAGCGGCGACATGCTTTCCGCGACGCGCTCCGCTAATGCTTTATCCGAGAAGGCTTGCAGCGCGGCGATCAGTTGCGGCGAAATCGCCTGCGCTTTGCCAATCACCGCTTCGACTTCGGCTTTCAGTTCGTCGATCCGCTGACGCAGCCGTCGTTCCGCGACCGACAATTCTAACGTGAATTTCGCATCTTGCCGCGCCAATTCCGCCGCGTTCACCGTATCCAGCCCTTGCTGCTGCGCAAGCTGCGCGTCGAGGCGGCGCTGCTCGGCGTCGGCGTCGGCGGCAATTTGCGCCAACTTCAGTTGCAGGCGCTTTGCCGCTTCTGCCATCTGCAAATTCAGCAAAAGCTGCTGCGTATCGGCGTCGGCCTGAGCGATGTTCTGGCGAATCACCTCTTGTTTCTGGTGCATGTCCAGCGAACGCTGCTCGCCTGCGAGTTCCAGCGTCTGCTGCACGGCGCTGTGCTGCGCCTGCACCAGCAAGTCGGCGATATGCGCGTCGTCAATCGTCACTTCCAGCACTTCCACGTCATAAATCCGCATCCCGTTTTCCTCGAATGTCAGGCCGGAACGCTTCCCTTTTTCGCCGGATGAGCCGAGCACCGTATCCCGCACGATCTGGATCGCTTTGGAATAAAATTCTTCGATGCCGTGCCGTTTGACCGCGTTGCGCAAAATCGAACGGGTGTGGTCGGTCAAAAATTTGACGTAATTCTCGACATCGAACCATTTTTCGGATTCGCCCTCGAAATTCACGCGATACGACACCGTAATCCGCACCGGGCAGAGGTCGCTGGTTTCCGCGTTGATGATGTCCGACACTTTGTTGTGCAACACCCGCAAATAGACCGTTTTCAGCAGATGGTCGTCGCTTTTGGGCTTGCCTTTCGAGAGTTTGATCGTTTCCAAAATCTCGTCATATTCCAGCAGATAGGTTTTCGGGCCGACAATCACCTTGCGTTCGCCGGTTTTGCTGACGATTAACACGGCGTAGCCTGTCCAGATATTGATCGCCACCGCGCCTTCGTATTTGGTGTCGAGCGTAATCGTGCGGGGCGGCGAATATTTCTGCTGGCGTTTGAAGGCGTCGCCGGCAAATTCGGCGGACGGCGCAGGCGCGGCCTCTTCCTGCGCGACTCTCGCGGCGGCGGCGGGCAGGGTGGCTTTCAGGGCGCGTTCGCTGACGAATTCTTCCCCTTTTTCTTTGCGCGTCATTTCCATCAGGCGGCGGTTATATTCCAGCGCCTCGTCGTTGCCGGGAAACCAGACTTCCACGAGTCGCGGATCGATCACGCGGCGTACGATGACCTCTTTGCGCGGATCGGGCAGCAGCATGCAGGGACCTTTTTCCAAGCGAATCTGACCGTTGGAGCGATTCAGTACATACCTCGCTTCGCCCGCCGGAATCGCCACCGAGTAATGCACTTCCTGCTCGCCATAGCGGATAATGGCGTGTTCCGGGCGCGGGAAATAAATCATCTGGTCTTTGCCGGTGAGGAAGAGTTCGTCGCCGACTTCATATTTTTTTCCGCCATCTTCGTATGGCGCGATGACTTTGATGTAGAGGCCGCTGATTTCGTTCAGTTCGATAGCGCGGAACTTGCGCGAACCGTCCTTGCTGATGAAGGTTTCGGTCGGCTTGGGGAAGACCACGTCCGGGCCTTTGATAAAACGCTTGTTGCCGTCTTCATCGAGGAGAATGCAGTATTCGAGGCGTTCGAGCGTGACGGCGTTGCGCACGTACTGGCTGCTTTGCGCGTCCAGCGCCACTTCTACGCCGGTGGGCGGAATATAGAACGACACGTCCGTGCCTTTGATGACCAACAGCTTGCCAAGCGTCAAATCCGGGATGTCAACATCCGCAATCGTCTCCGCTACGCCTTCTTCCGGCGCGGAGGTCTGGCGTTTGATCACCGCTTTGCTCCAGTTTTCGCGCGCCGCTTCTTCGTCGTAGATGCGCACGATCAGATATTGATTGGAGCGGAGATGATGCCCTTGAATGACGCGCACCATCTGCCCCGGCCAGGGCGCAAACGCCACCGGGCCGGGGATATTGACCTTGCGTCCGATGTCGAGCGGCGGCAGGCTGTTGGCCGTGCCGGTCGTCGGCGCTTTGCCGTCTTTGGCCGGATTTTTCAGCATCACATACCAGCCTTCCGGCGCAATCGCGAACAATTGGATCGCTTTTTCCAGCAAACAGCGTTCGAAGCGTTTGGTGTGGCTGTTGAACGTGACTGGCTGATCCGTGTTCGCCAAACTTGTTTTGTGCGGCCCCACGTAATTGACGATATTGCCTTTGGTTTCATCGAGAATATAGGCGTGTTCGTTCGGGGCTAAAATCAAATCGCGTTCTCTTCTGGGATCGTCTGCCATAGCGGATTCCTCCTGTGGTTAGTTGTGTGCGATGCCTGCTATTTTTTGCTATGCGCCGAAGTTTGTTCGAAGCAATCTTCAAGGGATCATCTCACTCTCCTCAATACGAGAGTGTCCCAGAATGTCGGGGGCATGTCAAGGATTTTTCTTGCGCGGAATGGCGATGGAATGAGAACGTCACAGCCGCCTGGCGATCAATCGCCAGTCTCGAAGCGAAGGACGCTGAAGCGCCCTTGAGCGGGCTTCAGCCTGCTTGAACGTTGAGACCGGCCATTTATGGCTGGGTTGGGCTGGACGGCATATTTTAAAACTTAACAGCCCTGCCCCTTCCAGCAGGGGATATTCGGTATGCGTTCCATTTATGGCGTTTGTGTCTGCTACGAGACGAGATCGCAGATGTCTTGCGGCACGATGCTGAGCAGGACGGCGATATGCGCGGCATTGTATGGGCGTTATCCTCCTGTTGCGTGATGGCGCGTTCTCCCTGTCAGGGTTTCGACCCCTGAAAGAGTGAGTTCGCAGCGCCTACTCATGATCATCCACATACGCCTCATGCTTGCGGTATAATTCCAATTTCTCCTCATTATCTTTGCGCAGTTGCTCGCGCGTGTCTCCGGTAAACTGTGTATCGCGCTGAAAAAGTTCGTTAGCGCGTTCCTGCGCGGCAATCGCCTTTTCGAATTCGCCGTGTCTGGCATACGCGGCAGCGAGCGTGCGGACAAAAGCGTAATTCTCCGCTTCCTGCTCGACGGCTTGCAGCGCATACTGCACGGCGAGCGCGCCGTCCCGCGCATCGGCGTCGCGGCAGGTCGCCAGCACCCACGCCACGTTGTTCTGCCCCCACGCATTGCCATGATCCGCCGCCATTCTGCCGAATTTGATGGATTCGGCAAACTCCCCTTTCGCGTATAATTCCGCCGACTGCTTCATCCATTCATCAACCTGCTCGCGCGTGACTTCCTGCTGGTCTGCGGCGCGTCCGACGTTCGAAATCTGAAGAATCAGCAGCGCGACAAGCATTCCTATCAACGTGTGTTTGAAACGATTGGACATGATGATCTCCTTTTTTATTTTTTCCAAAATTCCCACCATTTTTTCTTATACGTTCGAATGACGTGATCTCTATAGTGAGTAAATTCAAGCCAACTTTCAGAGCTTGGATGATTTAAATCAATAAATTCAGCGTTTTGCATGTCAAATATTTCCCACATATTTTTTTTACATAGTGTTGTAAGTATTCCAATCGGATCACCATTGCCGCTGGCAGAAATATTTATCTTGGTGACCTCGTTTTCATTGGTTGTCTTGAGATCAATCTCAATACTTAAGCCATGTTCTTGATAAAATCCATAGTATTGAGAGTCACGCTGAATACGTGGCATCGTTGCTTGTATATGTGTAATCACATCTTCTAATGATCCCAGGGAAAGGGCATGAAAGTTATCCATTTGAAATTCTTCTGATGACGGTTTTGGTCCTTTTATGATTACGGCATCCCAACTCATTAGATTCTCCTTCTCTTTATTCTTCGGTTATGTATCGTAAAAATTATCCCCGAAACAGCGCGTCCACGATATTGCGCACGTATTGCTCGTCGCTGATGCCGTCGGCGGCTTCCTGCGGAAATTCCACCAATGTTTTGAAATGTGCGGCAATCCGGGCAAACAGGTCGAGGCGGTCGGCTGGCTCGAATTCGTTACGCCGCAAGATGGCGCGGAGCGCGATATCCGATTCCTGCGGCGTCGTGCGCTGCCGCAACCGCGCCACCAAATGCGGATAGTCACGCAGCGAGTTATATTTTCCGGCAAGCGCCTGTTCAAGGTCTGGTTCAGCCACATTAACGCTTCTGACAACAATCGTATTGGCGGCGAAATCGCCGAGCCGTTGGGCGTAACGGCTGAACAGACACGCCGCGCCGCCGACAAGGTAAAAGAGCGGCAGGCTGTCTATGAAGCGCATCAAATTGCGGATGACAATCTGGCTGAAATGGAGATGCAAACCTTGCGCATCCATCACCCGCAGGCGCAGCAGCCGTTTGCCGATGGTTTGACCGTGCCATCGCCATTCGAAGAAAATACCGTAGCCGATTTGCAAGGCGAAATAGGCGACAAACATCATGCCGGATGCCATATCGGAACTGAGAATGCCGAGCAGGCTGATGAGCGTGCCGATGACCGTGCTGAGCGCCGAAATGCAGGCCAAATCTACCGCATACGCCAAAAAGCGCGTGATGGGGCTGGCAAGATTCAGCGCAAACACAATCCCTTCCGGGGTGGTAATCTGCAAGGTGCTGGTTTTCCTGCGAGTCATGCCGCCTCCGTCTTGCGCCCCGACTGGCTGAGGAATACCGCAAGCGCGATCAATTCCACGGCGCCAAACCCGATTTTTAAGGCATAAGGAATTACCGGCTCGTGATATTGCGAGAGAAACGACTCGACGAATCCCGCCCAGACCAGCATCAGCGCAATACCGAACATCAGCGTCACCATGTCGCCGCTCACCTGCCGCAATCGCGCTTTCAGCGAAATGCGCTTGCCCCAGCCGATCAAGGCGCTTGCCAGCACGAATCCGGCCTGCCCCGCCAACAGGATCGCCGGAATTTCGATTGACCCATGCGGCAGCAGCCAGCCGATAAGAAACGGCGTTTCCCCGGCCAGCATGTAGTCGCTCGTCACGCCGCCGAGAATCACGCCATTATAAAACAGCATGACCATTGTGCCGACGCCATACGTCGCGCCGAGCGCAAAGGTAAAAATCGAAACTTTCGTGTTATGCGTCATCAAATAGCCCGCAAATGAGCTTTTTTGCCCTTCCATGCGATCAGTGTCGGCTTGTTCTTCTTCCGCGACCCGCTCAGACGGATCGCCCTGAAGATGCGAAAATGGCATGATAATCGCTTTCGCGTCGGAATCAATGCCGATGGCGATTGCGCCGAACAACGCGCCGACAAGCGTCACGGCGACCGAGAGCGCAAAGGCGCGGATATGC
>CAZRSF010000003.1:0-128737 GCA_964602655.1 uncultured Candidatus Moduliflexus sp. | reverse complement strand
ACCAGAAGAATCATTTATGAATCTTTTGTCTATTAAAAACTAATGATTTAATGTACTATTCTGTCTATTTCAGATAAAATATTTGTCTATCTTTAGACATTGTCACATGTCTAATCATAGACATTCTTCGGAAAACGCTTATGTCTATATGTAGGCAGTAAATGCGTCATTCGCTACTGAGCCTTCGCTCTTCGGAACAGCACATCTGTTTCACGCAGCGCCCGATCCGTGTCAATATCTTTTTGCATCAAAAGACGTCGTTCATCTGAAGAAGACGCCGAACAAGAACATAGATTCTCTTGCAGGATGCGTCCTGCTTCACTTCTTCGCGTTCAACTCCTGATATTCCAACGCATACCACAAGACTTTCTGCACATACAGCCGGGTTTCTTTGTAAGGAATCATGGCGATAAATGCCGGAACATTCCTGGTGTATTCCGATTTCCACCACGACTGCACCCGATGTTCCCCGGCGTTATAGCTGGCGATGATCGGCGGCAGCGCGCCCTGAAACAGCCTCGAAAGCTCCTTCAGATACGTGACGCCGAGTTGGATATTGATCTCCGGTTGCGCGTACTCCTCGTATGAGGGCGCGGCGCGTCCAAGCGTTGCGGCAATCCGGCTGCCGGTGGCAGGCATCAATTGCATCAGCCCGATGGCTCCCGCTGGAGAAATAATGACCGGATCAAGCAGGCTTTCTGCCAGCATGATGCCATCAACGACCGGCGCAGGCATCGAAGCGTCGGCATGAGCGTTCACGGCGTCAGCAAACGCAGGCGGATAGGCCAATCGAAAAAACTCGTCCGGCACATCGCTTTGCCCGAACAGAATCCAGTGCAAGAACTGGTTGCGCATGAGACTGGCAAGCTGATCATATTGCCCGGCGCGGAGACGCCACCGCGCTAATTCGGCGTATTGTTCAGGACGTTTGGCGTCTGAGGCGACAGCAATCGCCAGTTCGTCCGCCGCCAGCGCATAGAGTTTCAGTCGCGCCAATGTCCTCGCTTTTTCCAGATGCGCCTGCCCCTGCGGCGTTGTAAATGTCGCTGCCGTTCCCCAGGTCAGTATCTTCTTCGGCACAGATTCCGCATTCGGCGCGAGCGTCGGGTGGCTCTTGCGCAACCGGGTGATCGCGTGTTGACCGAGTCTGCCGAAATAGGTGCGCGTTCCCAGTTTGAGCAGCCGCTGATAATACGCCGCCGCTTGCGAATACGCTCCGGTCTGTTCAGCGGATCGCGCCGCCCAATAGAGCGCTTCGGGATAGAGATAGGACTTCGGATACGTGACGGCAAAGCGGTCGAACGCCTTCAGCGCCGCGTGATACTGCCCAAGATTGTAAGAGCACCAGCCGGAATGCCAGGTGACCTCTGCGTTCAATCCGCTTTTGGGAAACGCGCTCAAAAACGCGGTAAACTCCTGAAGCGCCTCCTGGAATTTTCTCTGCAAGACCAACTCTCTCCCTTTCAAATACACCGCAGAAGCGGCTTGCTGGCTCTTCGGATATTGTTGCCGCAATTGGTCGTAAATGCCCTGAAATCCGGCCATATCGTTCTCGCGCAGATAGACTCGGGCGAGGCGTTCAAGCGCAAACGGGACAGCGCTGCTTTTCGGGTAATCGCGCAGGAAATCGCGGTAAGATGCGGTGGCGCGGAGATTGTCCCGCAGCGCGTAAAACATGGCGGCGCGCTGCAAGGCGGCGCGCATTGTTTCGGCTGCTGACAACTGGCGAGAGCGGAGCATGTCATCGAACAGCAGCGCATCCTGCGCCTTGCCGTTTTCAATAAGAAGGTCTCCACTTTCGAAGAGGCGAGCCGTCGTATAAAATTGCGCGGCAATCGCGGGATACTGCTCCGCGACGCGACGTTCGTTTGCGGCAAATTGCGCGTAGTGAACGCTCATGATATATGCTAATCGCTCCGTATGATACAATTCGATCACGGCGGAAAACTGCCCGGTCTGCTCGTAACATCGCCCTAATTTCAGCAGCGCCCCCGGCATTCGGTCGTGACGGCGGTAGCGTTTTTGCTTTTTTAGCGTAAGGTATGCTTGAATCGCGGCGGCATACTGTTTTTCATAGAACCAGGTGTCGGCTTCTAAAAATTCCGCATCCGCTAACAATCGGCTGGAGGGGTATGTAGCCGCCATGCGCTGCAAGGCTGCGCGCGCCTTGCCGAATGCGCCAAGCTGCACCAAGCTTTCCGCGTCGTAAAATTCGACGTAATCGGCCAAAATATATGTGGGCGCGGCTTGCAGCAACTGCTGAAAACGGGGCAGCGCTTCCGTGTAATTTTGCGCGTCGAACAGCGTATATGCCGCCTGAAACAGGGCATCGGTCTCAGTGAGCGCGTCAACAGGCTCTTCAGCCTGTAATGACATGCCGAAGAGCCAACAAACAACGAACAGCAACAGAAATCTGCCGAATTCCGTCTTCATTATTTCGAATCCTTTCTTCTTCATATTTTACAGGTTTTTTCTTATCGTCGTCCTAAATCAGAGGTGTCGTGGCGAGGAGCGTCAGGTTGTATTCCATTCAGCGCTGCTATATACGCCGAGATACCGCAAACATTCGAATACGTATATGTCGAATTGCCAAACATGTAAAGATTTTTTATTGCAAAAGAATAATTCATCGGTTGACGGGAGACCTCTTGAATGTCAGTGGTCTCATGTTATTCGACCAATCGCTCTTTCGCGGCAATCTCGAATTCGAAGACACGCTGACACGCCCCGGCATTGGCATGGAGTTGTTGAAATAGCTGGCAAAGCGGAGGCAGCGGCAGGCCGATCCGCGCGAGGATGTCCGGCTCGGCGAGCAGGTCGCGCGGTGCGCCGTTGAAGGCGATGCGGCCGTCATGCAGCAGAATCAGCCGCCCGGCGTAGTTCAGCAGCAATTCGAGATCGTGCGAAACGAGCATGACATCCGAATGGTTGGTCTGATGCAATGTTCGCAACAGATCAAGCACATGCGCGGCATTGACACGATCCATGCCCGCCGTCGGTTCATCCAGCACAAGCAGTTCCGGTCGCAGGCTTAAAATCACGGCGAGGCCAAGCTTGCGCTGTTCGCTGCGACTGAGCGCAAACGGCGAGCGTTCGCGAACGCGATGAATATCGAATTGCAAGAGTTCGGCAACTGACGCGATACGTTCCTCAATATCGGCCAGAGCAAGGCGATGCTGCATGAGCGTGTAGGTCAACTCTTCCCACACGGTTCGACCGAATAACTGCCGTTCCGGGAATTGAAAACTCATGCCGATCCGCTGGCGGATGCGTCGGAGCGTCTGTTTCGATTGATGAATGTCTTCGCCGTCAATCAGGATGCTGCCGGAGGTCGGCTTCAGAATGCCGTTCAACAGGCGGATGAACGTGGATTTGCCGGAACCGGTCATGCCGCAGATGCCAATGAGTTGGTCAGTCTGAAACGTCGTTGTGATTTCTTTTAAGACGACTTGCGGCGCGGCGCTCGTGGCAGCGGGATAGGTGAATGAAACATGATCGAATGCTATCTGCATAATATTTTTCGCGCATTGGATAAATGGGTGAATGCCTGAACATCAGAAGGGATTTGTTACGCGCAGAAAGGCGAGTTGTCAAGTTATTCATCATTTTTTTCTTGCATTCTGCGTCTGAGTTTATCATGGTTTAATACGTTTATCATGGTTTAATACATCGTTAACTTGATCGCCGCTGTTTATAAATGTATCAACGAATGCAAGGAGAACGCTATGGAACGTCATCCGATTTCTCAGAATGAATTTGTCGTCAACGCCCATAATTGTTGGGCGAATCAGTGGTTGCTGTTGGCTGCCGGGGATTTCCAGACCGGAAAGTTCAATGTCATGACCGTCGGCTGGGGCAGTTTCGGCACGATGTGGGGCAAGCCGTTCGCGCAGGTGGTTGTCAGACCTGGGCGGTACACATACGAGTTTATGAATGCCTATGACACGTTTACGTTGTGCGCCTTCCCCGACGCGCACAAAAAGATATTGCAGATTTGCGGATCGAAATCCGGACGACATGTCAATAAAATGCTTGAAGCGGGATTGACGCCGATTGCGTCGTCGCAGGTCGCCGCCCCCGGTTTTGCGGAAGCGGAGTTGATTGTAGAGTGCCGCAAAATGTATTGGGACGATTTAGACCCGTCGCGGTTTCTTGATCCCACGATTCAAGCGAATTACCCGGCGCAAGATTATCATCGCATCTATTTCGGCGAAATCGTCGCGATTGCCGGGATCGAAAAATATCAACGATATTAGAAGGACGTCATCATGATGAAGACATCTGTTCGACATGAAAAAAATCACAATCAGGTGTCTTTGAAAATGTCGAATCCAATGCTTGACAGAATGATGAGAACTTCTTCACGGTGTCAGCGTCGGATTTGGGCTTATCAACACGCATCACGCAGGTGACGATGGTTCTTCGTATTCTTCGGCTTGTGCTCTCATTGCTCATGGGGCAGATCGTCTCGAAACTGATTTCGTTCGGCTGCCTGATTTTTTTAGCCCGGCGATTCGGGGTCGAGGGATTGGGCGCGTACGGCGCGGTGATGGCGTATTTGACCATTGCGTCGGCCTTTGCGGATGGCGGCTTGAGCACGGTCGTCACGCGAGAACTCGCGCAGGATGCGTCGCGCAGTTCGCAGATCATCCCGAATGCCTTTGCGCTCAGGCTGTTGCTGAATCTTGCCGCGTATAGCATCTTACTGCTTACCGCTCCGCAATTGAACAGTTCGTCGCTGTCTCCCTGGCTGATTTACGGCATCTTTTTGTTTCCCGAAGCCCTTCGCAAACTCAGTTCGTCGGCTTTGAGCGCGTATGAGCGCATGGACGTCATTGCCGCGCTTGACGCGCTTTCCACGTTCTGCCGTTATCTGCCGTTTTTAGTCGCCGCATTTCTTGGGCAAACGATTTATGACGGGCTGTATTGGTTTGGTATTGTCTGGCTTGGCGTGGCGGCGGTGTGGGCGTATGCGCTCAACCGCTTCTGCCTTGCCGATGTGCGATTCAGCGCGATCTCGCTGCGTTCCGCCGGACATCTGATGTATGAGGCGCTCCCCTTTGGCCTGCTGCACGCCCTCTCGCTCGTATATACGAAAACCGACATCATCATGCTGACGCATATAGAAAATATCGCCGCCGTCGGCTTCTATGAAGCGGCCTACAAATTTATCGAAGCCGCCAAATTTATTCCGATTACGCTTGTGACGGCATTGCTGCCGGTCATGTCGCGGCTGGTGCTTTCCGATAAAGAGTTATATACGCTTCTTTATGTGCATGCCACGCGGATATTGGCGATATTCATGCTGCCGGTCGCGATCGGGGTCTCATTGTTTGCCAGGGAGATTGTGCTGTTTATCTATAATGACGCCTACCTGCCCTCAGCGCCGGCGCTTGCCATTCTGATCTGGACGTTATTTATTTTCTTTTTGAACGCCCCGGTCGGCAATGTCGTGGCGATGTCGCGGCGCATGTATGCGTTTTTGCCGTATGCGTTCGGCAATGTGTTGCTGAATATCGTGTTGAACGCCCTGTTCATCCCTCGTTATGGTTTCGTCGGCGCGAGTATTGCGACGCTGATCGCGGAATGCTCTGGATTTGTGATTCAATTCTGGTTTGCGCATTCCATCATCAAGAGCGCGAAACAGATGGCGAGCTTGTTTGGAAAATTGGCGATTGCCGGGCTGCTCACTGCGTCGGTCAGTCTATTCTGCCGCTCAACCTGTCCCTGGCCGCTGACCATTCTTGCGCTGTGCATGATGTATGGCGCAAGCCTGCTGCTGCTGAAAATTGTGCAACCACAGGATCAACGTGTCTTGTTCGAACTGATAGGATCACTCAAACATCTTGTGTATAAGGAAAATTGAAGATGGCGCGAGTTCTGGTGATTTCAGGCGATATTTTGCCCTTTCCAGGGTGTCCGACAACTGGTGCTGGGCTGCGCGCATGGGGGCTTGCCAAAGGGCTTGAAAGTCGTGGGCATGATGTCAGGTTAGCCATGCCGCTGTCTGCGGCGAAAAATATGGAGAGCGTACCGGAAGAGCGTGCGCCGCTCCTCTATACGCCAGAGAATTTGCCGCGCGTTGTTGCGCAGCATCAACCCGACGTGATCATTTTACAGCATTGGCGACTTGCCAACCATTTTCGAGAACAGAGCGAGACGCCGGTCGCGATTGATTTTCACGGCCCGTTATTATTGGAGACCCAATTTCAAGCGAACCCAATCCTTGAAAAATTACGTCGGGAGAAAATCCGCGCCTTGCATAAAGCCGATTTTTTTACGTGCGCCGGAGAAAAGCAGCGCTACTACTTTTTCCCCTGGCTCATGCTCGCCGGATGCGATTTGCGCGAAGACCCGATTCACACGATTCCAGTCTCGCTCTCGCCGGAGTTGCCGGAACATCGCAGTGAGGACGACGTTTCTTTCGTCTATGGCGGCGTGTTTCTGCCCTGGCAAGACCCGGTATCGAGCCTGCGAACGCTCATTCGAACGCTGGAAGCGCGTCAACGCGGCATCCTCAAGTTTTTCGGCGGTAAACATCCGATTGTGGCTTTTCCGACCGGAAAATTCGACGAACTTCGCGCGGAATTGGAACAGAGTTCGCGGGTACGAATGCAGCCGATGATTCCGCGCGATCAACTCATTCAGGAATATTGCCGGTCATACGTCGCGATTGACCTGATGCAGCGCAATGCGGAGCGAGAACTTGCGTTCACGACGCGCACGGTGGAATATCTCTGGTGCGGCCTGCCGGTGATCTATAACAATTACGCCGAACTTTCCGGGTATATCGCCGAATATCAGGCCGGATGGACGCTTGATCCGCAAGATGGCGCGGCGCTTCGGGCGGCGCTGGAAGAGATGCTGGATTCGCCGACGATGCTCGAAGAACGCAGCCGCAACGCGCAACGGCTC
Organism: uncultured Candidatus Moduliflexus sp.; assembly: GCA_964602655.1. Classification (GTDB taxonomy): domain Bacteria; phylum Moduliflexota; class Moduliflexia; order Moduliflexales; family Moduliflexaceae; genus Moduliflexus. Next base: position 121,822 of record CAZRSF010000003.1, on the reverse strand, counting down.
GTGCGGGAGCGGTTGACATGGGATCGAACGATTGCCCCATTGGATGCGTTTTGCCGCCACCCGTACAAGCGCAAAAAAGGGCAGCCGATCCTTGATGCGAGCAGACAATCATTTTTACAAGAATGCGGCTATTTGACGAAAAAACTTCGGTATCACGTCGAACATGAAGGGGTTATCGCGACACTTGAACGGGTTTGGCGAAAAGTACGCCGCTAAATAGTTGAGTTTCAGCCCTGTCAGGGTTTGAAACCCTGACAGGGCTTATTTATCAAATTTCGTATCAACGCCATTAACGGTACAATAATATGTCCAACAACGACCTGACAGCCTACAACGACAGTTTGCGTCCGACATTTACGGCATTGGTGGTCAAATCGCTTCAGAATGGCAGATCGGTCAATCTGATCGGCGCGGAAGGCGCTGGCCGGGAGCGGCTGTTGGAAGACATCCGCCGCGCTGCGCCGCCGGAAACAGCGGTGGTCATCGTCAATCTGAAAAATTACCGCCGTTCCTACGACAGCCTCCTTGACGACGTATGGCGGCAGCTTGGCAAACATGGCGAAAAACCGGTCAATCTGACGGCGTTGATCGAGCAATGCGAACAGCAGAACCGGCAGACGTTTCTCTGCCTGCACAATTTCGACGCGCTGTTGGGCAAAACCGATAACGACGCGAAATATGACAAAACCTTTTACGACGCGCTGAATTTCTGCCGCAATCGCCCGCATATCGCCCTGATCTGCGTCACGCAAAAGCCGCACGATCAATCATTAGTCTATGTGGACGGCAAAGTCATCAGCAATTCGTGGCTCGATTTGGAACAGAAGCAACTTCCGGCGTTGACGCAACTCGAAATCATTGCCGAACTGGATCGAACCATCGCCCCGGACATGCCATATCTGCGGCAGGATAACCTGCTCGGCGAACTCGTCAAACGGATTCAGGCCAATCCGAAACCTTATGATTTCTTGACGTTCGTGGCGGATAAATTCGCCGCGAAAGAAGATGCTGATCTGCCTATAAAACAACGCCTGCCACGCTGGGAAAAAGCGTTCGCCAAAATGAACCCGACCTTGACGCCTGCCAGCATCAATCACATTCAGGAAAAATTCTCGTTCTGGCGTCATGCGCTCGGTTTCGCGCCCGGCAAAGCGCAATCACGATGGAAATTGATGCTCAAAATCGCAATTGCCATCGTCACGTCGTTAGGAACGCTCGGCCTGATTAAGCCGGAGCTTTTGAAAAAACTGCTTGAGTTGTTGAATATTTGGCATCCATAACCCCAAAGCTGGCAGACACGTTGAACGTGTCTGACAGCTATCGCGACAATATGCACACAATTACGCTTGAAGATGAATGGTTCGAAACGATGGAACTCTTTGGAGAACCCATCTCTATCGTCAAAGACGCGCTGCGTTCATATTCCATCGAGCAATGCCAGCGGCGCATTCGCAGGGCAGCGGAACGCCTTGAGGAATATCAGCGCATCTATCAATGCGGTTATGCGGCGTTCAGCGAGTCCGTACAAACCGACGCCGATTTCCTGCGACGCATCGAAGCGCAGCGCCCTACCTGGGAACAGGACGCGCTGGAATGGCATTACTGGAATGAGGAATATCAGACATGGCAATCCCGGCTCGACGCGATTTCGAAACGCTGAAAGGGCGTGTGTACGACACATTAGACACGATTCGAATAGACCGCCTTGATCTCAATCCGGATCGGGGGCTGTGGGAGGTTGTCGGCATGTTCGGCGATTACGAGGTTCATATCAAAGAGATTTATTCGCTGACCGGTCGGATGTATTCGTATTATGTCATTCGCGAGAGCGAAGTTATCGTTGGATTCGATAATTACCCGGATCGTCAAGTATTGCAGCAGAAATTCGGCAAAGAGAGCAAAAAACATCTCTTCGAACTCGTGCCGCACAAACACGGACGCGGGAAGGCGACGCTCGAATTGACCGAAGAATTATCGTTGTTCAAGTTTTTGGCGTATCTCCGAGAACAGATTGTGTAACAAAACTACAAGGATGCGTGTAAGAAAGGATAACGCCGAACGCTTTCATCCTTTCTTACACGCATCCCTGTCGTTCCCCATCATGTCCCGCTTCCAGATGCCGACCGAACCGAAAAACGGCCTTGACCTGCTGCGCTGGACGATTTTCGAGCCAATATTTTTGGAAAAATTTTCAGCAACGCTTTCTAAAAGAAAGGTGTTATATTGGTTCTTAAAGGCTTGTCCTTATATAATAATCAGCGCAGTTATACTTTGGCTAACCGCAATATTTATCTTTGTTGTTAGCAATATTCCATCACGAATTCCAGAAGTATATACGCCAATGTTTTTTACTAAATGGAACCAATATCCTGACATGTTTTTTCGTTATGTCTTTATCATAAAAGAAAGCATCTTTAAAGTTTTTATAACGCTTGTCGGCGGGTTTTGCATTTTATTGGGATTTTGGCTTATTCTTCCTCCGCGACTTTTTTTCATTTGGCTTGGGATGGGGCTTGGAATTGAATTAGGCATTGGAATTGGTTTTGGCATAGGATTCAGCAATGGATTTAATAGTATAATGGGTTTTAGTCCTGTTGAAATTATGCTCAGCTTACTTGCAGGCATACTGTGTACAGTATTTATCGGAGGGGATCAGGATGGCATTAGCGATTTCTTTCGCAGAAGATTAGGTTTAATCCTAATCTATATAATTAGCATAATAAGCTTTAGTCTTGACTACATAGTATTCAGGAAATTTGGAATGCAGAATTTTAGTTTTGTTGGAATTGGTTTCCTATCTCTGTTTTTTCTTATGAAGTGTAGAATTCCATTATATTTCTGCCATATCATTTATAGCATATTTGCTAACGATTTAGAGCGAAATTCCTATTTAAAAGATGGACAAATATTAATTCCCCTCTGGCTTGTCAATCGTAAGTTGATTCGTTTGGCTCAACAACAGCCTGCCATCGCATTTGATCTTGCTGAATTTTTTTTAGAATATCGTCCATTACAAACGCAGCTTGTCGCACAGATTCTCCATGCCGCGAGTTCAGGGGCATGGCAGCAACAGGCTATTAACTTAAATGCAGGTGTGTTAATTGCTCCATCACTTCCAGAAAATCAGAAGAAATTACATCCTTCTGAAAATTGGATTACCAACGTTGAACACCTGCGAACGCAATTGATCAACAGCCAGACGCAGACGCAAGTCACCCTGAAAAAAGAGGCGTTCGAGCAATTTTTCGAGATGCTGACGGCGTTTCGCTTGCAAACGCTTGTAGAATCGCGCAGATGGAATCGCTTCTATTTAGACGCGATTGACGTTTGGCTCAAGGTGTCGGCGGAATATCTCGACACGTTGAAACAACAGGCGCAACTCCTCGAACCGATGGCCTCGAATCTCTATAAATCGGGCGAAGCGTTGCAAGCGCAACTCGATGACAGAATTTTCGTCGGGCGCGATGATCTGAAAGACACCCTTTCGTTTGAAATCTTAACCGCCCGCCAGATGCCGCTCTTTCTGATTCAGGGTCAGCGACGTGTCGGCAAAACCAGCCTGCTCAACTTTTTGCCACTCTTGTTGGGAGCGCGTTTCAAGATTGTGTCGTATGATTTGCAAGGGCTTGAAGATCGGACGCTCGGCGGTTTCTTTTTCGCGTTGCGAAACACCATCAACAAAGCCTTCTCCATTCAGGAAGAAGCCGCATGGAATCCGCCGGGAGATTGGCTGCGGGCGTGGGGCGAATTTCGGGAATATGTCGCGCAACTCGTCAACGGCAAAGATTTCAAGCTGGTGTTAGCGTTCGACGAATACGAAATCCTGCACGACGACATTTTCCAGCGGGACCCGCAGCAGGCGGCGCGGCTGTTGGGCGTGATGCGCAGCTTTTCGCAGCAGCAGAATCAAGTGGTGTTTCTCTTTGTCGGGGCGCGGTTTTTCTCGGAATTGCAGCAGCCGAACTGGAACGAATATTTCGTGCAGGTCAAGCATCTGCGGGTGGATTACCTCAAGCGGCCAGACGTGCTGCATCTGATTCAACATCCCACGCCTGATTTCGGCCTTATCTATGCCGACGATCTCGCCAATCGCATCTTTGACCTGACGCAAGGCCATCCCGCGCTTGTGCAGCAGATATGCAGCGAAATGGTCAATCTCGCCAACATGACGAATCACCGCCAGATGACGCATGAGGATTTGAATCAGGTATTGGCGGAAAAGACGCTGTTCCGGGAAAACCTGACGATTCAGATTTTCTGGACGCAGTTCTGCGCTCCGGCGGAGCGGGCGACGGTGAAGCAGATTCTCGCAGGCGAAACGCCGACCGATCCGGTCAGCCGTTCCCGCCTCGAATTGCACGGCTATATCGTCAAAGATGGCGACGGCTGGAAAATGCGCGTGCCGCTGTTCGAGCAATGGCTGCGGAAGTATATCGAGACGTTTCCGGCGTAGAACGACATGCAGCTGGTCTCTGTCGAACTCGTCGCAATAATGCCGGAAGGCCGTAATTTTTAGAGAAAGTTCTTGACAGAATCATTCGGTTTCAACGTAGACAAATTTGTCACATTTCATGCCTTTGTATTCCCAACAAATCCATGTATCCGAGAGTGTCACAGCGTGAGGCTCTCGATACAGAAAAGGAGCGGTAGCAGCGTATGAAAAAATGTCTATTTTTCGCTTTGGCGGTATGTTTGATGGCAAATCTGGCCGGAGCCGCAGACACGATAAAAATCGGGTTAATGGCGCCATTGACAGGCTCATGGGCGAGCGAAGGTCAGGATATGAAACAGATTGTGGAATTGCTTGTCGAGGAAGTCAACGCGAAAGGCGGAGCGCTTGGGCAGCAAGTGGAATTGATTACCGAAGACGACGGCGGCGATCCGAAAACCGCCGCGTTGGCCGCGCAAAAACTTTCGACGCAGGGCGTGGCCGTCGTGATTGGCACGTATGGTTCTTCCGTGACGGAAGCCTCGCAAACGATTTACGATGAAAATCAGATCGTGCAGATTGCGAATGGCTCGACCGCTGTGCGTTTAACAGAAAAAGGGTTGCAATATTTTTTCAGAACCTCGACGCGCGATGACGAACAAGGCCGCGTGGCCGCTCAGACCGTTGAGAAAAAAGGCTGGAAAAAAGTGGCGATTCTGCACGACAACACCACGTATTCCAAAGGGTTGGCCGATGAAGCCAAAGCCCTGTTAGATGGAAAAGTCGAGATCGTCTTTTACGATGCGCTGACCCCTGGCGAACGCGATTATACCGCGATCTTGACCAAACTCAAAGCCGCTGGTCCGGACGGCGTCTTTTTTACCGGCTACTATCCTGAAGCGGGCATGCTCTTGAAGCAGAAGAAAGAGATGGGCTGGGACGTGGCCTTCCTCGGCGGCGACGCCACGAATAACCCGGATTTGCTCAAAATCGCGGGCGATACGGCTGAAGGATATTTGTTTTTAAGCCCGCCGGTGCCGCAAGACCTCGCTTCCGAAGAAGCCAAAGCGTTTTTGAGCGCGTATGCCGCGAAATATAACGGCGCAGCGCCGGGATCGATCTGGGCGGTGCTAGCTGGCGACGGCTTCCGTGTGGCGGTGGCCGCTATCGAAGCGACTGGCGGCGCGGATACGGCGAAAATCGCTGAATATCTGCATAGCGGTAAAGATTTCGCCGGATTGACAGGCGCGTTAGCGTTCAATGAAAAAGGCGATCGCGTCGGCGAACTCTATAAAGTCTATAGCGTAACCGGCGGAAAATTCGTGTTGCAGGCGGAGTAAGTCACACCGCCGCATGGCACGGTGAGCCGCGACAAGACCTGCGAGATGCGATTGACTTGCAGGTCTTGTCGTGTTTAAACCTATATTCGATGTGATGCGTAACTTCTGATGACTAACTCCGGGCTTTAGCCCGGAGAGAGGCGAACATGCGAATAGCCAATCTTCCATACGTCTCTTCGATGTCATTCAGCATGATTGATGAAAACTTTTATGGAACAATTTCTCCAACAATTCACGAATGGTCTGGCGATTGGCGGCATTTACGCCCTGATTGCCCTCGGCTACACGATGGTCTATGGCGTTATGCGCTTGATTAATTTTGCGCATGGCGACCTGTTTACGCTCGGCGCGTATCTCGGCATGACGATTTTGACCTCTATCGCCTTGCACAACATCTTCGGCGTATTTATCGGTATTTCGCTGTTGGCAATTCTGGTGATGGGATTAGTCGGATTTGTCGGCGCCGCCTTAGAACGCGCCGCCTATCGTCCGCTGCGTAATTCGCCCCGCCTCTCGGTCGTCGTATCGGCGCTCGGCGCGTCAATCGTGCTGCAAAACGCGATTATGCTGGTGTATGGCGCGCGGCTGTTAGTCTATCCGCAGCACGTTCTGCCGCCGACGACCGTCTCGCTGTTCGGCGTCTCGATTCCCTTGATGCGCATCATCCTCTTTGCGATTTCGGTCGTGTTGATGATTGCCCTCTATCTGTTCATCCAAAAAACCAAATTCGGCACAGCGATCCGCGCGACCGCGATAGATCAAGGGGCGGCTCGGTTGATGGGCATTGACGTGGATCGCGTCATTTTGATTGTGTTCTTAATTGGCCCGGCGCTCGGTGGTATGGCGGGACTCATGGTCGGCCTGTATTACGGGCAGGTCAATTTTACGATGGGCTGGGTCTATGGCTTGAAAGCCTTTACCGCCGCGATTCTCGGCGGCATCGGCAATATTCCCGGCGCGATGTTGGGCGGCCTGCTGCTCGGCGTGATCGAAGCGCTCGGTTCTGCGTATATTTCGATTGCCTGGAAAGACGCGATTGCTTTTTTTGTGTTGATTGTGATTTTGATTGTCAGACCGACCGGTTTGCTTGGAGAAAGGGTGGCGGAAAAAGTATGATGAACGATCGCCGGACAATTCCGTATATTATCGGCTCTGTGCTGCTGGTATGTGCGCCGCTGTATCTGAACAGATATTGGGTTGACGTGCTGAATACCGTTGGTTTATACGCGCTGCTCGGCTTGAGCCTGAACCTGATCGTGGGACATGCGGGCTTATTCAATTTGGGACATGCCGCGTTTTATGCGGTGGGCGCGTACACCGCCGCTATTCTCAATACGCGCTACCAGATTCCGATTCTCTGGCTGCTGCCTGTGTCCGGCTTGACGGCGGGGCTGTTCGCCGCGATTATCGCTCGTCCGATTATCCATCTGCGCGGCGATTATCTCTGCATGGTGACAATCGGCGTCGGCGAAATCGTCCGAATCGCGCTGATTAACAACATCTTCGGCATTACCGGCGGCTCGAACGGCATCTTCGGCATTGCGCGCCCCAGCATTTTCGGTTATGTCATCAAACGCCCGCCGCAGTTTTTTTATCTGATCTGGATTTTCGTCGCGCTGACCGTCTTCCTCTTTTACCGCTTAGAACGCTATTCCCGTTTTGGCCGGGCGTTGAATTACCTGCGCGGCGACGAGATTGCCGCTGAAGGCAGCGGCATTGACACCGCGCACTATAAACTGTGGGCGTTCATTCTCGGCGCGTGTTGGGCAGGCATGGCCGGGACGCTCTACGCGGCGAAAATGACGATTATCGCCCCGGAATCATTCAGTTTCTGGGAGTCGGTCTTAATGTTTCTCATCGTGATTCTCGGCGGCTCCGGCAGCATTCCGGGCGTGATTTTCGGCGCGTTTCTCGCCATTGGCCTGCCGGAATTGTTTCGCGATTTTGCGTCCGCCAGAATGTTGGTCTATGGCATGATGATGGTGTTGATGATGATTTTCCGCAAAGGCGGACTGCTCCCGGCGCGTCCGCGCAGATTCCCGATTGCAGAGGTTCTCAAAAACGAGGGGAGGGCGTGACATGCTGATTCTGCAATCCGTGACAAAACGCTTCGGCGGTCTCACTGCCGTAGATTCCGTCTCGTTTCAAGTGGAAGAAGGCCAGATTGTCGGGCTGATCGGACCGAATGGCGCGGGTAAAACAACGGTATTCAATCTGATTACCGGTATTTATAAACCGGACGCCGGAAAAATTACCTTTGACGGCGCATCGGTTGTCGGCATGGAGACGCACCGCATCGTGCAGCGCGGCATTGCCCGGACGTTCCAGACGATTCGCCTGTTTCAAGATTTGACCGTGCTGGAAAATGTGCTGTCCGGCTGCCATTGCCGCATGACATCCGGCATTCTCGCTGGAATGCTGCGCACGCCGTCGCAACGCAAAGAAGAACGACAATCCCTGATTCGGGCGTTGCAATCGCTGGAGATCGTCGGACTGAACGGGCAGGAAGAGCAATTAGCGAAAAATTTATCGTATGGCAATCAGCGCCTCCTGGAAATTGCCCGCGCGCTCGCCACAGAAGCCAAATTGCTGATCCTCGATGAGCCTGCGGGCGGGATGAACGAACAGGAAACCATTCAGCTTATCAGGCTGATTCAACATCTGCGCGACAGCGGCATTACGATTCTTTTGATCGAGCATGACATGGGCTTGGTGATGCGGGTCTGCCGCCATATCGTCGTCATGGAATATGGCGCGAAAATCGCCGAAGGTACGCCGGAGCAGATGAAAAACGACCCGAAAGTGATTGAGGCGTATCTTGGGGTTGACGAGGAGGAATAAACCATGGAAAAAAAAGTGCCCTATGGCATCGCGAATTACGCCGAACTCGTGCGGGATAAATGCTATTTCGTTGATAAAACCTCGTATATCGCGAAATTAGAAAAGGTGAAAAACGCGGTGTTTTTGCGTCCGCGCCGTTTCGGCAAATCGCTCTTATGCACCACGCTGCATTCGTATTATGATGTGGCGCAAGCCAACGATTTTGACGAGTTATTCGGCCACACCTGGATCGGGCAGCATCCGACGCCATCGCATAATCAATGTATTGTTATCCACTTCGATTTTTCGCCGATCTCAGTGGGAAAAACGATTCAAGAGATCGAACAAAGTTTTCGCGTTCAGTGCAACACGAAACTTGAGATGCTGCGCTATCATTACGAACCGCTGTTAGACGGGCTGCCGACCATGTCGGAAACTGCGTCGGTGGCGGATAATCTGGAAAAATTCCTCGCGTTTGTTTCGAACAAACATCTGCCGCGCGTCTATTTCATCATTGATGAGTACGACAACTTTGCCAATCAGTTAATCACCTCCTTTCGCGATCAGCTTTACCGCGAACTGACGGCGGATTCCAGCTTTTTAAAAGGCTTTTTCAAGACGCTGAAAGAAGGGCGCAAAAACGGTGTGATTTCGAATATATTCATTACCGGCGTCCTGCCGATTACGATTGACGATTTGGCATCGGGCTTCAATATCGCCCGTATCATCACGCTGCACCCGGAATTCGAGGCGATGCTCGGCTTTACGCAACGCGAAGTTGACCTGCTGATGGACGAGGTGTATGCGGATTACGGGTTTGATCCCTCCACGCGAGGGGAAGTTGATACGATTCTCAAAAATCAATATAACGGCTATCATTTCGTGACGACCGACGGCGAGCCGCTCTACAATTCCACGTTGCTCATGTATTTTCTCGCGGACTTCTGCGGTTTGCGAAAAATTCCTGAATATCTGACCGACCTGAACCTTCGCACCGATTTGTCGTGGGTGCGGCGCATTACCGGCTCGAATCCAGAAAATACGGAAGATTTCGTCAATCAACTCCTCATGAGCAACACCATTTCTTATGATAACGATTTCCTGACCTCGAAGTTCAACATGTCGCAATTTTTCGAAAAAAGCTTTTACCCGATTTCTTTCTACTATTTAGGCATGTTGACAAAGCAGGATCAATTTTCGATGAAGCTCCCGAATGGGAACATGCGGAAAATCTTTACGGAATATTTTAACGAATTGCATCATATTGACGTGTCCACACGATACGCCGAAATGATGCAGCGGTTCGTCAATCAGCCGAATCTGCAGGAGTTGTTTGCCGACTACTGGAGGTTGTATGTCTCGCAACTGCCAGAAGCGATTTTTCAGCAGGTCAACGAAAATTTTTACCGCACCACATTTTTCGAATTGTGCAGCCGCTATCTTTCGAAATGGTTTACGTGGAACATCGAGCGCTCGTACCCTCAAGGACGGAGCGATCTGGAATTCGTGGGAAAATTTCATGAATGTTTCGCCGGGCTGCGTGTTGTGATCGAATTCAAATATTTTTCGAACGCGGAATTCAAACGATTCAAAACGACGATTGAGGATTTCCGATTGCGCGAAGAAGATACCGTTCAGATTGCCGGATATGTCGCCGGACTGCGGCAGGAATATCCGCAGGCGCGTATTTCGCAATTCGTGATTTATTGCATTGGAAATCAAGGCTTTCGCGTGTTCGAAATTCAGGAGTAATGATTAAACATGTTGCTGCAAATTCAAAATCTTCATGTGAAATATGGGAATATCGAAGCGCTGCACGGCATTTCGGTTGATGTGCGGGAAGGGGAAATCGTCTCGATTCTCGGCGCGAATGGCGCGGGTAAATCTACGACATTGCTGACGATCAGCGGCTTAGTGCGCCCGGCGCAGGGACAAATTTTGTTTGATGGCGCGCCGCTGCACACGATGAAAGCGCATGATATTGTCAAAGCTGGCATCGCGCATATTCCCGAAGGCCGCCGCATGTTCGGCACGCTGACGGTGCAGGAAAACCTGCGGTTAGGCGCGTTTACGTCCAACGATCATCAGCGTATTGAGCAAAATCAGGCGTGGATTTACGAATTATTTCCAATCTTAAAAGAACGCCGCAATCAATTGGCCGGAACGTTGAGCGGCGGCGAACAGCAGATGCTCGCCATCGGGCGCGGCTTGATGATTCATCCGAAAATCCTGTTGTTGGATGAGCCGAGTCTCGGTTTAGCGCCGTTGCTCGTCAAGACGATCTTTCAAACGGTACAAAAAATCAATGCGGCTGGCGTGACGGTTGTCCTGGTAGAACAGAATGCGCGGATGGCGTTAAAAATCGCGCATCGCGGCTACGTGCTGGAAGTCGGACGCATCGCGCTGCATGATGAGGCGAAAGCGTTGCTGGCAAATCCTGATGTGCAAAATGCGTATTTAGGCGGGGCGTAAATTTTAAAAACGTAGGGGCGTTCGATTGAACGCCCCTACAAGGCTTATAAGCGCGAACGCACCAATTCTTTGACAAGCTGCTCCATACTGTCGAGCACGCCGGACACCTGGCCGTTCAATTCCCAATGACGCGGGCAATAACTCGCTTCTTTGCGCACGGTGCTCATAAAATTGCCGATTTCGTCGGAATCGGACGGCACAGACAGCGCTTCAAGGCTTTGCGCGATTTCCCGGCAGGTTTCGGCGTTTTCATGATAATCCTGCTTTGTTGATGGATCATAATCGCTTGACGAGCCGTATTTCGTCTCATAATCAGAGGCCATTTGCTGCCACTTCCATTCCCCCTGAGCGATCACCGATGACAAGTCTGATAACAGCGTTTGTAGTTCGCCGCGCATTTCCTGAAAGTCCATACATCCCCCTCCTGCGTGTGGTTGAAAGGTCTGTGTTCTTATGCCGTTCATCTTGTTGAGTCATCATATAAACCCGCGTAAAATTTCGCAAGCGGAAAGACGCGGAAAATGTCGAATAACGTCATTATTCACCACGAAACACACGAAACACACGAAACACAGAACGATGGATACACGGTGATTTTTGTGTGGTTTGTGTGTTTCGTGGTTTCAATAAAAGCGAATTATGCCAACGATTGCGATTGTCGGAATTGACACAAATGTCGGGAAAACCATCGTGACCGGCTTGCTTGGAAGGTTTCTTCTTGCCGCCGGGCGCACTGTTATAACCCAGAAAATTGCGCAGACCGGCTGCGTCGGAATTTCGGACGATATTGCGCTGCATCGTCGTTTGATGGGTATCGAATTGACCGATGAAGATCGACAGGGCGCCACCTGCCCGTATCTGTTTGCGCTGCCTGCGTCGCCGCACCTTGCCGCGCAGCAGGAGCAAAAGAAAATCGAACCCGAACGCATCGCCGCTGCCACGCGGCAGTTGGAAGCGCGGTATGAATATGTCCTGCTGGAGGGCGTCGGCGGCCTGTATGTGCCGTTGAATGACGAGATCACGCTGCTCGATTATATCGCGGAACGGCGTTATCCGCTGATCGTCGTCAGCAGCGCAAAATTAGGGAGCATCAATCATACGCTGCTGACGTTAGAAGCCGCGCATACCAGAAAATCAGACGTGCTCGGCATTATCTATAATCTGCATCCGGCGGAGCATCCGTTAATCGTTGAAGATTCGCAGCGTGTCTTTCGGCAATATCTGCAGCGCTTCGGTTTTCCTGAAACAGTCATCGCGATGCCCGCGATTGAGATGAATCAACCGATTCAAGAAATTGATTTTTCTCCGTTGTTTGGCATGGGGCGCGTAAACCTCACAGGTTTTGAAAACCTGTGAGGTTTAAACTTGACTTTCACAGGCGGCATTCTTAGGGGTTTTGAAAAAAAGTATTTATGTAGTTTGAAACGACAGTTTCGATCTACGCGCTATAGCGCACAAATTTTATTTTTAGGGGAGGCGTTTTATGCAATATGATCTCGTGATTATCGGCAGCGGCCCTGCCGGATACGTTGGCGCAGTTCGCGCTGCGAAATATGGACTGAAAACCGCCATTATCGAAAAAGAAACGACGCTTGGCGGTACCTGTTTGAATTGGGGCTGCATTCCCACTAAAACGCTGCTGAAAACAGCGAAAGTCATTCATACCATTCAAGAGGCCGAGGCGTATGGCGTCAACATCAAGACCAGCGATATGACGGTTGATTTCGGCAAAGTGATGTCCCGCAAAGATAAAGTGGTCACGCGAATTGTCAAAGGCGTGGATTTCTTGATGAAAAACCACAAAATTGACGTGATTCGCGGTGAAGCCTCATTTATAGACAAACAGACAATTCAGACGCCGCAGGGCAAGATTACAACGAAAAATGTGATCATCGCCACCGGCTCAAGCCCGGCGCGTCCGCCGATTCCAGGTCTCGATTCGCCGAGCGTGATTACCAGCCGCCAGATTCTCGCGCTGACCGAACGCCCGCAACGCCTCGTGATTATCGGCGCAGGCGTCATCGGCATGGAATTCGCCTCATTTTTCAGCGCGTTAGGAACGCAAGTCACGGTCATCGAAATGCTCGATGACGTTTTGCCGATGGTTGATCCCGAAATCGCCGGGCTGCTGAAGCGCAAAATGAGCAAGGAAGGCGTCACATTTCATCTCTCGTCGAAAGTGACGAAAGTGAATGGCGGCACGGTCTTTTTCGCGGATGCGAAAGGACAGGAACATGCGGTTGAGGCGGATAAAATCCTCCTTTCAATCGGCGTCGTTCCCAACACCGCAGGCTTGAATTTAGAAAAAATCGGCGTGAAAATCGAAAAACGCGCGATTGTCACCAACGAGCGGATGCAGACGAACGTGCCGGGTATTTATGCCGCCGGAGATGTGAACGGCGTTTGGATGTTAGCGCACAAAGCCTCGCGGGAAGCGGAAGTCGCCGTAGATAATATCGCCGGAAAACCGACCGTGATGCAATATCGCGCCGTGCCATCCTGCATTTACACCAGCCCGGAAATCGCGACGGTCGGCCTGTCGGAAAAAGACGCAAAGGCGCAAGGCATTCCCTATAAACTCGGCAAATATGATTTAGTCGCTAACGGGCGGTTTCTTGGGGAAAACGACGGCGAGCGCGGCATGGTGAAAGTTTTAGTGGGCAAGCAGCATGGCGAATTGCTCGGCGCGCATATTTTCGCGCCGTATGCCAGCGAGATGCTGACGGTTGCCACGCAAGGCATCGAATCCGAGTTATTGATTGAGGATTTTGACGCGACGATGTTTCCGCATCCGACGATCTGCGAAGCGGTGCGCGAGGCGATTCTCAGTACGCATGAAGGATGATGAATTCAAACCTGTCAGGGTTCGAAACCCTGGCAGGGTTTTCGTTGAATGAGGTTGACATAATGAATGTCTTCGAACGCATCTGGCGAGTTGCCAAATCGAATATCAATGCGTGGCTCGAACGGATTGAACGCCCGGAACAGACGTTAGAACGGTCATTGCAGCAGATGCAAAAGCAGGTCAATCATATCCGGGAAGACGTGATTCGCATCGTCGCCGAGGAAAAGAAACTCAAAAATCAGGTGGAGCGCTCCCAGAAGGAGGTCGAACGCTGGGAGAAGAATGCGCTCTTGGCGGTCAAACAGGAGAACGACATGCTGGCGCGGGAAGCGTTGCGGCGCAAACGGGAAGCGCTCGAATTCATTCAGCAACTCAACCCGCAATGGGAAAAACAACAGGAAATCGCGGAACGATTGAAGCAGGAATATCAGGGGTTGCGCGAACGGATTCAGACTGCGCAGCGGAAAAAGCAGCACCTTGTCTTACGCCTGCAAACTGCCGAATCCCAAAAACGTCTGCAAAATCTATTGACAGAACTGACCGATACGAACGTATTCGACCGATTCGAGCAGAAGGTGTTGGATACGGAAAGCATGAATGCGGCGCAGTCGGAATTGCAAGCCGTCTCGCTCGACCAGCAATTCGCCGCATTGGAAAGCGCTCCTGACGTGAGTATTGATGCGGAATTGGACGCATTAAAAGAACGAATGAAATTGAATCCCTAAGAAGAAAACCCTGACAGGGTTCAAAACCCTGTCAGGGTTGGGTTTGAAACATGACAACCCAGCACTGGCAATTACAAATCGCGGAAAAATCGTTAAAAAAGCAGGAAAAAATTCGCGCAATCCGGGCGTTTATCGAACCGACCGCCGGGAAAACCTGCCTCGAAGTCGGTTGCGATAAAGGTGTGTTGAGTTATCATCTGCGGCAGTGGGGCGGCAACTGGACGAGCGTGGACGCGGACGAAGAAAATCTGCGTATTACGCGGGAATTGGTGGGCGAGAGCGTTGCGTTCACCGATGGTAACACGTTGAATTTTCCAGATCAACATTTCGATTGCATCATTGCCATTGATTTTTTGGAGCATATCCAGACGGATCAGGAATTTATCATCGAAATGCGGCGCGTCTTAAAAGACGCCGGAACGCTCTATATTACCGTGCCGCATACCGGGCGCGGCCTGATTCTCAATACCGCGCGGCGCTGGCTTGGCTTCAAGCCCGAAGACTACGGCCATGTGCGCGAAGGTTATTCGTTGAACGATCTTCAGCCGAAACTCGAACGCGGCGGCTTTACGGTAACAGCCTCCACGACCTTCAGCCGATTTTTCAGCGAAGGCATCGAATTGCTGCTGAATTTCGGCTATTTTTTCCTGTTAAGCCGTAAGCAACATCGCGGCGGCATCAAAGGCGGCATTTCGCCCAATTCCGCGCAAGAAGCGGCGCGTCATGCCAAAGCGTTGCGAATGTATTCACTTATTTATCCGATGATGAAACTGATGTCGTTTTTCGACGCGCTGATTCCATTTACGCAGGGTTATATTCTTATGGTTTCAGCCAAAAAACGTTAAAAAGCTGTCAAGCACTTGCGAAGTGTCTGACAGCTTGTTCATAATTTGTGAAAATCTTGATCTCTGGCGCGACCGGATTCGTCGGGTCGCATGTGGCGCGTTATTTGATTCAACAAGGACATGAGGTATATGCCTTAGTCCGAACGACAAGCAATACAAGGGAATTAGAGCAGATCGGCGCGCATCTGTTTCATAACGATCTGGCGCATGACCCGGAATCGTTTCGAGCGTTTTTTGAGACGCACCCTGATGTTGAGGTGATTTATCATCTCGCCAGCGTGTTGACATTAGCGAAACTCAAATACGACGACTATTGGAAGATTAACGTTGGCGTGACGAAAAATTTATTGGATGCCAGCCGCAATCTGCCGCTCAAAGCGTTTATTTATTCCAGCAGTGTCGGCGTGATCGGGCCGCTGCCGGAAATTCCCGCCGATGAAGAGACTCGTTGCGTTCCTGACAGCCCATACGGACAAACCAAATACGAAGCCGAATGTTTAGCTCTTGACTATGCTCGCCAGTACGGACTGCCGGTCGCGTCCGTGCGATTGTCGTGGGTCTATGGCCCTGGAGACACGCGCACTTTCAAATTTTTCCGCATGGTTGCGAAAGGCCATTTTTTCATGATTGGAGATGGCAAAACTCGCATCAGTCCGATTTATGTCGAAGACGCGGTGCAAGGGTTGGTGTTGTGCGCAGAGCAGATTGAAAACACGCGCGGAGAGGTGTTTATTGTTGCCGGGAAAGAATCAGTGGCGTTGCGCAATCTGGCCGAAATGATTGCTAAAGAAGCGGGATCGAAAATCCTGCCATTCAGCGTCCCGGCCTCGTTTGCTAAGACGGCAGCGCGAATCTGCGAAGCCGTCTGCGCTCGCTTTGGCATCGAACCGATTATTCATAAAAACCGCTTAAATTTTTTCTTTCGAGATCAAGCGTTCGATATTTCCAAAGTTCGCGAGACAGTCGGATATGCGCCGCGAATTGATTTGCAAGAGGGGATCAAGCGCACGGTGCAATGGTATAAAGAACAGGGGTGGTTTTGAAATGCGAACAGGCGGCTTGAGACACGCATGACATCAAAAACGAAAAAACTCGTCACGAAAATCATCATCAGTTGCGCGTTGTTAGCGTATTTACTCTGGACGACCGATCTGCATACCGTCTGGAGCGCGTTTACCGCCGCGCATCCGCTCTGGCTGTTCGCGGCGTTTTCGTTGCACGTTGTCGGGCTGCTGCTGTCGGCGTATCGCTGGCAAATGCTCTTAAACGTGCGAGGCGCGCATTATTCCGTTGGGTATTTATTGCAATCGTTACTGATCGGCATCTTTTTCAATAGCTTTCTGCCCTCAACGGTCGGCGGCGATGTGTTTCGCGCGTACGATACGTCGGAACGCGCCGGTTCGACCACAGAGGCCATGACGGTCGTCGTCGTCGAACGCTTGACCGGCATGTTTGCGTTAGGCTTGTTTGCGCTTTTCGCGCTCATATTCGAATTTTCGCAATTCAGCCATCTGCCGATTATCTGGCTCTCATTGGGGGGATTAGGTGTCGCATTTTTATTCTTTATTGCGGCGATGCAGCCTCACATGGCGGAAATTGTGAAAAAGATGTTTCAACACCCGTTCATGGAGCGCATCCCATTTTCTCAAAAATTTCGCGCCAAATTGCGCCAAATCTATCACGCGCTTGCGGTTTATCGCCGCAATAAGCGCGTAATGGGAATTGCGTTCGCGTTCGCGTTAGTGCTGCAAGTCAATGTGATTTTTCACTATTACACGATTGCGTATGCGATGAATCTCAGCGTGCCAGCGCTCTCGTTTTTTATTATCGTGCCGGTCGTGACCATTATTTTGATGCTTCCGCTGTTTATCAACGGGATCGGCGGTAGAGAGCTTGTGTATATCTTTCTGTTCGGTCAGTTCGGCGTGCTTCGCGCCGACGCTATCGCCTTTAGCTGGATTTCGTTCGGCATGGTGCTGATTCAAGGCGTTATCGGCGGTATTCTGTATGCGATACGTAAAAAAGACATTCCCGCCGCCAACGTCTCGTCATAATACCAATTGCGTTAGAGAATGCAAATGAAACGAATTTCTCGTGAAATACTTGTCTGGCTCGCCTGTTTGGGCTTTTTTTCGATTATTGCCGCCAGCGTCAATTATCATCAGGTCTTAGACTACATGTTCAGCGATGAAATGGCCTATTACATGATGGCGCAGAGCCTTTCGTTCGATCAAGACTTGACCTATACGCAGCAGGATTTGCAGCGCGTGTATGAAGCGGGATGGGAGGCCGGGCCAGTCGGCATTTTCCTCAATAAAAAGCCAGATGGTACGATCTATCTTTCCAAATCCTTTATCTATTCCTGGGTATTATCGCCATTTCTCAAATTGTTCGGCTTCAATGGCTTTCTTATTTTCCATGTGATTCTCTTTTTTCTCTGCATCCTGATGGGCTGGCTGTATCTGCGGCAATATACGTCCTCGACGCTGGCGATGGCGTTTGCCATGACCTTCTTTGTTCTGAGCGCCAGTGTATTGTATCTCGTCTGGCTCACACCAGAGATTTTTACGATGTTCTGTATCACTTCGGGACTGTTTTTGTGGCTTTATCAGCAGGAATCGCCGCAAAGAGGGCGGCAAGGACAGCGCGTTTCGCCCCCGTCCATTCTGTCGAATGCGATGTTCGGCTTGCGTTGGCTTGTGTTGACGCCAAACGGTCGGCGTTATCTCGCGCCGCTACCGCTTGCGGTCGCGGCAATGGCGAAATTGCCGAATATCTTGTTTTTTGCGCCGCTGCTGGCCGATACGTTATTTTTTTGCGTCCGGATGTCCTCGCGTCAAAAAGCCTGGCGCGTATTTCTGCCGCGCCTCGGGAAAACGCTCGTGCTTTGCGTGGTTTTTGCTGGAATGGTGGTGATGCTCTACGGCTTGCAGTCTCGCTATACCGGCAGCGCTAACCCCTATGGCGGTGACCGACGCACCTTTGTCACGGGATTTCCATTCAGCGAGCCGACCGATTCATGGGAAAAGGGCATTCCAATGACTTCGAAAGGATATTTCAAAGAGGATTTTTTCTTTCATCCGAAAACGCTGCTCTATAATATCTATTACTACGTCTTTGGCCGTTTTACCGGGCTGCTGCCGTATTTTACCTGTTCGCTGCTGGCGGCGGGGCTTTTTTTCGCGCAGCTTGTTCGTCGCGTTTCATGGCGAACGGACGACGAACGGCGGGCGCTTTGGCGGCGCGGATTTCTTTTCTCGACGATTATCGTCAGCATCGGCGTGTATATCGTGCTGATGCCGATTAACTATCACGGCGGCGGCGGCGCGTTCGGTAATCGGTATTTCGTCAATATTTACCCGGCGTTTTTGTTTTTGATTACCGCTGTGCCGCGCGTCTGGCCTTTAGTCGTTTCCGGCGCAATCAGCGCGATCTTTTTAGCGCCTTCGCTCGTCACGCCGTTTCAATCGTCCTATTTCCCCGCGTTTCATGCCTTCCGTATGCCATTCCGACTGCTCCCGGTCGAACTGACATTGATTGACACGCTGCCGACGAATATCGAGCCGAAATTCGCGCAAACAGAATGGCAGGAGAATGGTGGCTTTGCGCATCGGCTTTATTTCTTCGATGACCATGTGGTGGATATGACGTCGAAGGAATTTTGGGTCAAGGGCGCGCAGCGGGCAGAACTGGCTTTGCGGACAGCATTGGGGCTGCGGCATCTGGCCATGACAATTACCAATGGCGTTGTGCCGAATCAGGTTGACGTGTCGGTTGGAAAATTTCGTCAAACGCTTCTCTTCTCGAAACCGTATGAAACTCGAACGTTTGCGCTGCCGCTGAAGGAATATTTGCCCTATTTTGAGAATTCGTTGTTCCCGATTTCGGTGTTTTCTCATTCTGGCGCAACGCCGAAATTTGTCGAAGGCGCATATTCCTCCGAATTCCGCAATCTCGGCTGCCGCGTGCAGCTTTCGCTCGATCCGGCAGATGTCGGCAGCGCGTACCTTGAGCACGGTCAGGCCGACGAGGCGCTTGCCGCGTTGGAAGCGGCGCAAACCGCCGCGCCGGATGAATTGCGGCTTCGCTATCTGCGCGGTTTGGCATATCAGCAGACTGGAAAGCATGACGCAGCGCTGCGCGAATTTCGTTGGTGCGAACAGCATCTCTCCGATTTCTTCGGATCGTTTTTCGACAGAATGGCCGCGCAGCCCGACGATGTCCGATCTGTCATGAAACTCAGTGTGCGGAATCAACACGATCCGACGGCGCTTTTTCGCTATGAGGCCGAAGAATTGCCGCATATTGCCGGCGATGTGTTCGAGGATGATCGTTTATCGAATGGCGCAGGCACTGCGTTTGTCCCGGAGCAGCATCATCAGGGCTATCTCGCGTTCGGGCAGCATGTCGAATTGCCACCCGGAGAGTATCAGGTGAATGTTCGCCTGAAAATCGGCGAATCAACGGACATTGCCCCAGACAAACTGAACCATATCGCCGTGTTCCTCGATGTCTATAATGCGCACTATGGCCTTCTTGCGGAAGAAAAGATTCGTTTGACGCCCCAACAGGCATGGCAATTCGGACAGTTTAGCGCGTATCCGCTCCGATTTTCCGTCAGACAGCCCCTCCCTGTCGAATTTCGCGTCCGCGCCACAGGCTACGCGCCTGTCAGTTTGGATGCGGTCGATCTGATTCCGCTGTTTCCGATTCAGTTGTATGACGCCATCGGCGTGTCCCTCGCGCAGCTTGGTCAGATAGAGGACGCCGTGCGCTATTTCCACGCCGGCGCAGAACCGACGATCCGCAAACCGGCGGAAATACAAGTGGCGTTTGTAGAAACGCTGTTACGGTTAAAACAATGGGACGAAGCGTTGACTGTGCTGTCTCATGAGAAAATTGAAGAAACCGGCCATACGGGACAATGGACGCATCTGCTGTTCATGCCGAACGAACTCCCGGACACGCCCGAATACGTTCGTCAGAAACTGGAAGAGATGAAGCAGACATTTTCTCCGGAAATTCCGATGACGCTGACATTTGGCGATCAGATGCGTTTCGTCGGCTATGACGTGTCGGCGGCGGCGTTCGAACCCGGCGAAGACGTACGCCTTCGCTACTACTGGGAAGCGCTGACAGCGATGAAGACGAATTATACGATTTTTGTGCATGCCATTCGTCAGGGCGAGGGCGCGTTTTCGCTCGGATTCAATAAACTGCTTCAGCGCATCGGAAGAGGGCGGTTATTGATGTTTCAGCAGGATCACGCTCCATTGGACGGTAAACTTCCTACGCGCCAATGGCTTCAAGGCGAATTACTGCGAGAAGAGAAGATCGTGACGATTCCGCCGTCGCTTGCGCCGGGCGTGTACGACATTTGGATTGGCGTGTACGATCCGACGACCGGACGACGGTTGCCCTGCGAATCCGGCGACAAAGCGAAGATCGGCGAGTTGACGATTCTCGCAGACTGAGCCTCTGCTTGTGATGAATGCGGTCATTGCCGCGAAATTAGAGTTGACAAAACCGCGGCAAGAAGATTTTGAGGCAGAAGATTATTTCGAATTTGACTGGTTTTTAAGAAAATATGAGGAGTTCGAAAGCGTAGCTTTCGTTGTCAAAGCTTCGCTTTGACACTCCTTAGATGTTAAAAAATTAGCGATGTAAGGAGGACGCGCATTTTATGAAACAACGATTAATACTTGGTCTGTTGGCGATGGCGTTCATTCTCGCCGGATGCGGCGGCGACCACGATCCGACCTCGCCGATGGCGACGCGGCAAGCGTTGAAAGGTCCGCAGCAGCCTGCGGACGATACGAGTGGGTCGGAAATCGTTGCGCCGACATATCCGGCGGGAACTGTCGCAATTGCCGCCATCGGCGACAGTATTACATACGGTTATGGATCGCGCGTGGGGGGATATCCGGCGCTTCTCGAACAAAAACTTCGCGCTGCCGGGCATAACGTCATCATCTACAATGAAGGCGTGCCCGGAGAAATTTCGCCGGAAACCGATGAGCGGCTATTAGACGTGATTGCGAATGTTGATATCGTCTTGATTATGATCGGAACAAACGATGTCATCAACCATCGCGGCGATTACAGTTCTATCGCTGTGATCGAACGTATGCTGGACAAGGCGATTATTTCTAAAACCGTCCCGATTATCAGCACAGTGACGCCAGCCGCGTCGAACTCCGATTATGCCTGGGCCAATGACCGAATTCAATGGCTGAATACTGAAATTACCGCTGCTGCTGCCAAACGCGCAAAATCGGTGCATCTGATTGATAATTATAACGCGATTCTCAGCGGCGGCGGCGATGCGTTATTTGTTGACCGCCTGCATTTTAACGATCAGGGCTACGCGGTGATTGCCGATCAGTGGTTTCATTGCCTGATAACAAATAAAATTCTTGAAAAATTCAAGAAGAAATAATCTCGAGCATCTGCTATGAAATCGCACTATTCCGTTTTTTCGATCGTGAGTTTATTTGTGATCATGATGGTCATTTTGATGGCCTGCCAGGAAAAACAGATCACGCCTGCCGTCGCCGCCTCGAAAGAAAAAACGGAGCAACTCCCGACTTATCCGGCGCTCGAAAATCTCTCGGGCCGGATTCTGTTTCAGTCTGATCGCAACGGAAACTGGGATATTTATGTGATGAACGTTGACGGCAGCAATTTGTTGCAGTTAACGAATACTCCCGCCGCAGACGAATATCCGGTCTGGTCGCCGAATGGCAAACAGATTGCCTTCGAATCGAATCGGGATGGCAACTATGAGATTTATATCATGAATGCCGACGGCAGCGATCAACGTCGGTTGACCGATTCTCCATCCCAGGACAGAAGCCCGGCATGGTCGCCGGACGGGCAGCAGATTCTGTTCGACTCGGATCGCGAGCCGCCGAAGCAGTTATATATCATGAATGCCAATGGTGAGCAGGTTCGCCCATTTCATCGTACCGCCGGGGATAATATCTTGCCGGATTGGTCGCCGGACGGAACGCGCATCGCATATACCGGCAATCGGGAGAACGGCTGGAATGTCTATACCATCGGGCAGGATGAATCGCAAGAGACTCGATTGACCAACGGCTACGGCGCATGTCGCCCGGATTGGTCGCCGGATAGCTCGCTGTTAGCGTATGTGTCGCAGGAAGCCGACGAACATGGCGACATCTGGCTGGTATCGCCTGACGGCAACAATCGGCAGCGCTTGACGACTGATGCGCAGTTGGCAGAGTATTATCCGGCCTGGTCGCCGGATGGCAAGCATCTCGTGTATGCCGCCTCGCCCGACAAAGAAAACGGTAATTGGGAATTGAATCTTATCAGCGCGGATGGCCGCGAACAGGTGCCATTGACCCGCCATCCGGCCAATGAGAAATTCCCGGATTGGAGCAGCGGCAGTGTACCGGAGCAATGGTTCTTGCAACAGCAATTCGTGTATGAAGCCGAACGGATGCTGCGCACAGCCGGCGTAGCACAAGAGGATGCGCAGGCAAGCAAAGGACAGGCCGCGTATGCCGATGTCTCCTCGTCCGCTGGATTTCTGATGTATGGCCCGTATAAATGGTTTGCGCCTGCCAAATATGTCGCCAATTTTCGTTTAAAGACCGAGAAGAATGATCTTGATGACGCCGTTGCCCTGATCGAGGTCAGCGCGGAACAAGGACGGCGCGCAGTGATGCTCACGCCGATTCAGGCGCGCGACTTCGAACGCGCCGGTCAATATCAGGAGTTTCAAGTAGTCTTTTCGCTGTATGAACACACGAATCTGGAATTTCGGGTGCATTTTCTTGCCAAATCCGGACTCTGGGTGGATAATGTGACCGTGTCTCCGG
This sequence comes from uncultured Candidatus Moduliflexus sp., assembly GCA_964602655.1. Lineage (GTDB taxonomy): Bacteria > Moduliflexota > Moduliflexia > Moduliflexales > Moduliflexaceae > Moduliflexus. Next base: position 98,496 of record CAZRSF010000003.1, on the reverse strand, counting down.
TTGCCGTTTTTTGATCATCTCAAGGAATTTTCCATTATCCATGTTATTGCCGACGCCTCTTTTTTCTCCGCGACATGTCAAAATTCGCGTAAGCGTGATGCTGGCGGTCTTGCTCGCGACGAGCGGAGCGATTGCCGTTCTCGTCAAGACGCAACATGGCCTGATAGGGCATTATTACGAAAACACATCCTGGCAGGATCCGCCTCGATTGGTCATGAAAGACCTGGATGTCAGCTTGCAGCGCATGCAGCTTGAGATGTTGTATCGCGCGACGTATTATGGCATTCTGTGGACGGGATATATCTATGCGCCCCAAACCGGCGCGTATGAATTTGCGGTCGCGTCCGATGATGTCGCTCGCGTCGTTATTGACGGCGTGAAGGTGGTCGAAAACGACTCCGGCGAGACGATTGCGGAACAATACGGTGTGATTTTTTTGTCGCGCGGTTTTCATGCGATCAATATTTTTTACGCGCAATATGAAGGGAAGACCGCGTTTCAAGTCTTTTGGACGCCGCCGGGAAAGCCGCGCGAAAGCATCAATCGCGCTGTGCTTCTGCCGGAATTGCCCGCATCGCGGCAGCGCAGCGTCTATATTCTTCACCGCGTGCTTCTGCCTGTACTATGGGGAATTGTGGGGGTGGTCGCCTGTCTCGCGCTGTTTGATCTGTGGCAACACCGGCAGCGCTTCCGGTTGCAAGAGTTTTTGTGCGTGTTTTGGCTGCTGAACAGCCTTGTGCTGAATTTGTTGCTGTCATCCGTCAGCGAGCGGACGACGTTGTATTTTACCAAATTTTTCCTGGCATCGCCGATTCATACGCGCTCCGATTCGTGGCAGCCGATGTATGACGCTTTTCTACAGGCGACGAGCTATCCGAAGCAACCGCTCTATCATGTGATCTTTTTCGAGCGCGGCATCAAATTCCAATATCCGCCGAGCAGTTTGTTGGTATTTCTTCCGATAAAATCTTGGCGGCTCGAAAGGGTTGCTTCGCTATTCAACGGAATCTCCTGGTGGCTGATCTGGGGCAGCATGGCGCTGCTTACGCATATTGTGATCTTGAGCCTGCGCCAGTATGCCAATCAACGAATTCGGCTTCGCGAAGCCGTAACGCTTTTTCTGTTTGTCAGCGGGATCGCGCTCACGTTTTATCCGCTCATGCGGTCATTTCAACTCGGGCAGATTCAAACCTGGCTCTATGCCTTATTTGTCGCCGCCGTCTGGGCATGGTTGAACGGATTGAAAGGGTTGTCCGGGTTCTGTATCGGCTGTATTGCCGTCATTAAACCGCAATTGGGCGTAGTGATTCTTTGGGGGCTCTTGCGCAAACAGTGGCGATTTGCGTTGAGCGGCGCAGGCGTAGTGGGCGTCATCGGCATTGCTTCAGTATGGACATTCGGCCTGAACAGCCATATCGAATACCTTTCCGTTCTGTCATTTATCGCCAAACATGGCGAAAGCTACTTTCCCAACCACTCGATCAACGGTCTGCTGAATCGGTGGTTTGGCAATGGCGCGAATGTAGATTGGACGTTTCAAAATTTTGCGCCATTTCATCTGTCTGTTTACCTCGGCACATACTTGAGTTCGCTGCTCCTGATCGGTCTAACGTTATTCTACAAAGGAAAAGGACGCGCTTCTGCGAGAACCGACATTCTTGATCTGGCGATTGCGTCTTTGAGCGTGACAATGGCTTCCCCGGTCTGCTGGGAGCATCATTATACCGTATTGCTCCCTCTGTTTGCCATTGCCCTTCCAGCAGCGACGGCCTGCGCATATCAACAACTCCAATGGCGATGGGGCGCGGTGATGGTGTCTTACATGTTGTGCAGCAATTTCTGGCTGCTTGCCAACCAGCTTGCGCCGACGATATGGAACCCCGTTCAATCCTATATTTTATTAGGAGCGTTACTGTTTTTAGCGACATTATACGTTTTGCGACGAGATTATCGAATTCGCGCCAATACATGAAAAAAGCATCTGTTTTCCATCATCTGCTGAAATTCCTGATCTCCTGGCAATTTGCGCTGTTCCTCCTGTTGTTCTTTCTCGGCAGCAGGCTCGCGCATTTGACGGCAGACCCGCCGAAAGACCTCTGTTGGAGTCTCGGCGTGTTTTTCGATGAAGGGATGTATAACCATAACGCCCGCAATCTGCTGCGCTTCGGCGAATGGCGCTTAGACGAATGGAATGATTATTATTACAGCGCGATTTCGACGGCCATCAAATATGCCGTGATGCGCTTTATTGGCGCAGGACGGGCGCAGATCCGCCTGATTTCGATTGCCTACAGCATGGTGTCGTTGCTGTTTCTCTATCTCGCCGCGCGTGAAAGTTACGGCAAAGCGACAGGAACGCTCGCGCTCTTTTTTTTCGGGACAAACTACCTTTCGACGATGTATAGCCGCTTAGGTATGCAGGATACGCAGACGCTGACGATCTTTGTCGTCGCGTTCTATTGCTGGCAGGGCGGATTTTACAGGTTTCAGCAAGGCCGACGACGCTGGGGCTGGTGGTTCTTTTGGGCGGGCGCGTTCACCTTTCTCAGCTATACCTACAAAAATCTCTTTCTGTACTTGCTTCCCACGCCGTTTGTCGCGCTGATCGCCTATATCGTCCTGAATGTCCGCCATACGACCATCAGAAAGCAGGGACTCGAGGCCTTGACCTTCCTTGCTGCCGGATTCGCAGCCGCATTCGCCATCTGGTTCACGACCTTTTATTATCCCAACCGTCATATTATTACGCAGTTCGGTGATTTTTTCACAAAGACCCAGATGTTCCCCAGCACAAAGCTGCTGCATTTTCTCAAAACCATCTACATCACGCCAGTATTCGCCTATTTTTCTCATACTCCGATTCTGTTATTCGGAACGCTGGCGATGATCGGCATGTTGTTGTTCCTGCTATGTACTGAAAAGCGGACGGCGTTTCATCCGTCCGATATTTTTGCGTTCATCTGGTTTTGGGCCGTGTTCGCATTTACAACAATGATCGCCTATCGCCCGACCCGTTACCTTCTGCCGATTATTCCGCCGATGTGCCTCTTGACGGCGCGGGGAATCGGCTACATGGTGGAACAGGCGCGCGCGGGACGAGCGATTGCGTTCCCGCATTATGTCGGACGCGCAGCCTGGGGAATCAGCGGAATCTGGTTCGTGTTTGTCGGAATATTTGCCGTTGCGCCGTTACGGCTTCGCGGGGTTTTTCATGCGCCCGGCGCGCCGTTCAACCTGCCGATTCTCCGCGATGTCGTGTTCGGGCTGCTTGGAGCGCTGTTGCTGATTGCGGCGATTGCGTATTGGCGCGAACGCCATTTGACGACGATCTTTGTCTCATGTCGCCGCGCCAGCCTGTTCGTTGTTGCGTTATTAAGTGCGTCGCTCTATTTCGATGGCGTGTGGTATCACCGCTGGCTCGCATCTCCGGCGTATGTCGTCGAGGAAACCGGCCGCGATCTGATGGCGCGTTTAGGAGATAACGCGTATATCGGCGGGCTGAATGCGGCTGGTGTCGCGTTCGATACGCCGTATAAAGTTCTGTGCAGTTGGGAAAATTTCGTAAATTACCGCGAAAATCCGTTCGAAAAATATCATTTGACCCACCTCTTTCTCAGCAATGATCGCGGCACCGAAGAGCGTCGCACCTATTATCGCCGATATCCGCGCGAAATGTCGCGCGCGACGCTGCTTCAGCAATATCTGATCAAAGACACCTTTTATTCCCTGTTCTCGTTAGTCGAGCCGAAGCTGACGATTCTGCCGGAAACGCGGCATTTTTCGCCGAATCAGCCTGTAGATTTTTCGATCCGCATGACAAATTATGAGTTTCGCAAGCCGCGCGAATTTCAGGTCAATTGGTCTCTGTATCCGCAAGAATTCGCCGACGCCTTGACGCCGACATCTGTCGGAGTTGCGCAAACCGTACGATTCGAGCCGAAAGAAGAGCGAACCGTTCAGGTGCCGGGCATTCTTCCGCAACAACAGGGAACATATCTGCTGCTGGCAAGCTGGCAGGAGATAAAGGAACAACAGTATGAGGCTGAATCGGCACAATCGCCAATCGGAACGATCATGGAAGATGCTGCTGCGTCTGGTGGAAAAGTGCTTCAGATTGCTCCCGGCGAGAAAAATTTTGCGTTGTATGGTCAGTATGCGTATTTGCCGTCCGGGGCATATCACGCGGCATTTCGCATCAACGTCAGAAAAAACATGTCATCACAGCCGCTCTTTCGGCTCGAAGCGACAGCCAATTTCGGCGAAACGAAGATTGCCAGCCGGGAAATCCGCAGCGAGGAGATTGTCGCAACAGGCGAATACCGCGATATTGTCTTACCCTTCATCCTTTCCGAAGGCGCAGGCGCGATAGAATTCCGCATCTTCAGTTACGGACGGGCGCAAATGGATATAGATAACGTTTCTGTCGCGTATCGAGAAGGCGCATGGCTGTCTTCGCCGATCACAATTCGATAAGATGGTTGAATGTCAGCCCTGTCAGGGTTCGAAACCCTGACAGGGCTTATTAACAATCAATCGCTACTGCTGATAGATATTGATATTCGAAAAGATGGCGTTATCCGGGCTGACTCCGCCGAACGACTGGCCTGTTCCGCCGAACATGAAACGCATCTGACCGCCAGGCCGGAACCCGCTTTCAGAGAATAGCATTTGGCCGTCTCGGTACCCTGTGGTAATTCCGTTCTGCACGGTAACAGTCCAGTGATAGGTTGTGGACGGATTCCATGAAAGCGGCCCATCACTCCGAAGTTCGAATCCCGACGCGCCGCCGCTGCAACCGCCTTTGTATTTCATGTAATCGGTCGAATCGCTGCCGGGATAATCTGCCAGCTTAATCAACTGAAAGAGGCAAGCATTCAGCGTTCGCCACTGCGACCAATCGGTCTCTAACGGAGCATCTTGCATAAACAAAATGGTGACCTGATCATCGGGATCATGATAATATTCTCCAGGGATCAAGCCTTTTGTATCGAACTCCACGCTGAAATTTCCTACAATCTGCGTATCATAATATCCGCCGCCGACCGTCCCGACTGACGTGCCATTCGTCAATGGGTCGGAAATCGCCACTCCTCCGATGCTGCGTTCCGATGGGCTCGTTGTGCCGCTTCCGCTTGTTCCTCCGGCGACAACAGGAGCCGTCGCTCCGGTATAGACCGCCGTCGGCCTACCGGACGCAATTTCCTGCTCGCTCAGTTTGCAACTGGTCATCATGCCTAACAACACTGCGCTCAATGTAACAAGTTTCAATAATTTCATACGCGACCTCTCCTCGTGTTTCTTCTGCAATTGACGTTTATCATTCTGAGCCGATACACTCGACATCCCCTGTCGAATTTATTGGCCGCTTCCCCTTCAAGAAAACAACCGTCAGACGCATCCGTCGCGCCTGACGGCATCACACCTACAATCGGTAAATCTTCACATCCGAATAGACGACATTACGCGGCCCGCCGCGTCCCCAATGCGTTCCGCCGATTCGCACCACCATCTTGCCTTTCGGGTTATATTGCGGCAAGGTGTTGGTGAGATAGAGCGGCTGATCGTTGCGGCGAACATCCAGCATCCCGTCTTTCCAGGTGATCACCCAGTGATATGTCGTATTCGGGTTCCATTCCAACGGATGCCCGGCCAGCCCGTGTCCGGCCCAACTCCCGAATTCGATACCTCCGCCGTGCGAGCTGCATTTCAAACTTAATCCATTGGTGATATGTTCGAATCCCGGCACGAATCCGCGCTTTCTGATCTCCAAGAGACTATGATGCGAATCGCGCCAGACCGCCGGTTCTCCCCAATTGGCGTCGCGCGGAGCATCGTACATCAGCAGCACGACCAATTTGCTGTCGGAACACTCTTCGCGATCAAGATACCCTTTGGCCGTGAATTCAACGCCGATGTCGCCGGTAATGCCGGTTTCATAGACTAAATACCCCTGAAAATTTGTGGTAATGCGATACCCGTCCGGCGTAAATTGCCCGCCATTGACCATGCCGACGGTGCGCCCATTTTTCAACGAATCCGCGATCACCAATTTTCCGCTGATGGATGTTTCGCCGATTTCAATCGCCGGGTCAGTCATCCGTTTGGTTGAAAGCGAATTCGGAATTTGCGACGGATCAGCGATCTGAAGGTCTGCCGGATCAATCACCGCGATTTTATCGGCCAGAACATACGAATGTCCCATGTAATAAATCCGAAACTCCATGTTCGCATCTGCGCTGGGCGGCGTGAAGTCAAACGTAAAGAGACAAAATTGATTCGCTTTGGCAAAATCTTTGCGCGTCACGATTTCTTTGCCGATCACGCGGTCGCTTGTATGGTCGTACACATCAAGAATCAAGATATTGCGGTCATCTGCGGTATTATTGTCAATCTGAATGCTGAATAACGCTTTCAATGGCCTGGTCGGATAGCCTTTTTTATACTGACCATAACAGAGAAAACCCTGGTCAAGCGACGCGTGGATCGCTTTTCCATTCCGTTCGACCACTGCGCCCGGATGGGTTGATGGCAGATCTGCGACGCGGAAAATATCGAGGAAACCGTCGGCAGAACGTCCGATAGTGGTGTATGCGACGAACAAATCCGTGTAGTGATCGGTTTGAGGACGGCCAATTGTCCGGCGCAGTTCGAGCAGCAAGGCGTCTTTCGTCAGATATTCTTTGCCTTTCAACACCCGCAGTTTTTCGACAACGGCTCTCGGAACGCCCTTTCTCAGCAGATTCGTATACGTGTCGTCGTCGAACCGATATTTGGGTTTGAGTTTCCCTGATGGCGCAGGATACGGTTTGAATTCGTTCACAATCGCCTGATAGGTTTCGATATTTAACTTCGCCGCGCTGGAATCGCCGCGATTCGCTAAATAGGCGTGATGATCCAAAAATCCGAACAGTTGCAGCCCCGCGCGATTCACATCTGATGTCAAGCGCTTCATATCGGTCGGATTTTCCCGAACCATCCCGCTCTGGCCGAAACCGTCGGTAGAAAAGCCGATGGACAGGCGATTGTTCGATTTTTTGCGTAAATCGGAAGCGTCGGCGGTCACGTTGGAATTGCCGGTGGCAATGTCATACCGTCCCGTATGCACGAACCAGATGTCCACATTCGGATCGGCGGCGGCGGGGGAATCCTCTTCGCTGCCAGACACCAGCACGCCCGGCAGCAGGGTTTTGACATAGCGCGACATGTCGTAATGCCAGCGTTTATCTTCTTTGAATTCGTTCATAATGCCGATAATTACGTTCCGATGCGAACGAACAGTTTCGGCGACTTTAATGATATAGCGTTTTTGCACATCCATCAGGCTGGTATTATTCGGATCGGCAAATTTTTTCAAATCCGCGCCGACAAGTTGATAGAACGGATGATAGGGCGCTGCCGGGGCATGCCAGAATCCGGCAGAATCAAATAACTCGTACATGACCGTAATGCCGCATTCTTCCGCGTATGCGAGCCAGCGTTCGAAATAGTCGAAAAAACGCTGATTGAATTGGTTCAGGTTATACGTTCCGCCGCTTCTGACGTAAGGCTCTTCTTCTTGTCCGAGGCCGAACGGCCAGAAACCAAAGACCCGCATCCCGTTGACGCCCGTGTCGCACAGCGCGTCAATCCATTGAAAAATCTGATCGTTGAAATAATGATTGAACCCGAACTGCTCCACAAACAACAGCCGGAGATTACCTGTCACATTTTGCTGCTTGAGTACTGCGCCATCACGATACAATTTCCCTGGGAATGCCATTCCTTCTTCCTCCATCGCGTCGAATGATAAGCTAACGATTGACTGTGATAACAACAGCATACCAGAAAAAATTTCTGTGGTCAAGCAGAAAATACGTCAGAATCATTTTCCTGGGCGGTTCTGAAAAATTTGACAAAAACGAGAGCTTTGCAACAAGAGGTTCTACCGCTCTTGCGTGAAACGAGTAAGAGCGCAAACGTGCCATGCCAATAATTTCACGAGGAAATTTTTTAACGTGCGTTGCCGGAATGACAGTGTTTCGACACGCCTCTTGTCAAGCGAATAGTCGAGAAAATTATGATGAAACGCCGGCATCTTCAGATCGGAATGTGTTGCGGGATACTGCTTGCGCTTGCGTGCGCGGCATATCTGGTACCTCATCGGTCGCAAATTGTTCGGAAAATCCGCTCATGGCGGGGAGTTCAGACGCGCGACATCGAATTTTTCAGCCGGAATCTCAGGCTGAGGGGGACGCTGTACACGCCGCGCCGCCTGATGTTGAAAAAATCGTCCGCGATTGTGTTGTGTCATGGCGGTACGCCGATTGGACGCAAATTGGCGCTTTATGTCATTGCCGCACAGCAATTGGCAGAACGCGGCTATGTGGTTTTAACATTTGATTTTCGCGGCTTTGGCGAATCCGATGATCCGCCGCGTTATGACTCGGCGTCGGATTTGGATTTCACGCAAGATGTTTCCGCCGCACTGAATTATCTATCGAGTTTGAAAGATGTTGACGCCAAACATCTGTATTTGATTGGGCATTCGTTCGGCGCAGGCGTTGTCCTTCCCGCCAGCGTGAAAGATCATCGCGTTCGCAGAGTGGTCTCGATCTCGCCGCCGCGCGATACGCAACGGCTGCAATACGGTAAAAACGCGCTCGATCCGATGTATCCGACGAAACGGCTGTCCGCCGATATGGGCATTGCGCCGCCGATTGCGCCGGAGATTTTTTATCCGCATTTGCGAGAATATGCCGCCGAAGAAATCCTGCGTTACCCGAATCATCTGCCGCTGCTGCTGATTGACGGCTCGGAGGAAACCCCGCAGGATCGGCGCTTTTTAGCGTCAGTCGCCTTCCAGTTGCGCGAGCCGAAAAAATACGTCACGATTCCTGGCGCAGATCATTATTACGGTACGCGGCGCGACCAGAATGGCGCGGCGGGCGATGTAGCGCATAACGCGCCGATGGCAGCCTTGATTGACGAGATTGCCGCCTATTTGAAAGATGAGACCCCTCCGCCCGCCGTGAATGACGTTGTTTTTCTCAGCGGAAATCTCAGGTTGGCCGGAACGCTCTATCTGCCGTCAACTTCGCTGCAAACACGGCTGCCCGGCGTGGTCTTGTGTCACGATTCGACACTGTTCGGCAGGCGGCTCGCGTTGTATGAATTGCTGGCGCGCACTTTAATGGAACGCGGCTACGCCGTGCTGACGTTCGATTTTCGCGGCCTTGGCGACTCCCAAGCACCAGCGCGACTTGAAAATTTTTCCGATCTCGATTTCGCGCAGGATGTTCGGGCAGCCATTTCTTTCCTTGCAGAACAATCTGTTGTTGACGCATCGCGCCTGTTTGCGGTCGGTCATGCCTTCGGCGCGGGCGTGGCGGCGCAGGCGGGCTTGCAGGATGAACGCATTCGGCGCATTGTCGCCATTTCGCCTCTGAGACGCTATAATGAACTGTTTTTTGCGAAAGATGCGCCATTTCCAAATCAACCGCAGGAACAGCTTACCGCCGCGATGCGCCTGCCGGAATTGCTGCCGAAAGCGGTGCTCTATCCGCATTTAAAAGATTATATAGTCGAGGCAATTCTGCAATATCAAGCGCATCCGCCGATTTTGTATGTTGACGGCACATTAGAAGATCAGGCTGACTTAGCGTTTTTGCGAGAACTTCTGCCGCGCATTCCTGAACCGAGCGATTCTGTCACGATTCCCGGCGCAGAGGTTTACTATGGTACGCCGCCCGATCAAACACATGCTGAAGAAATGGATGTTCAACGAGAGGTTGTTGAAAAACTGGCTGACGAGGTTGACAAGTGGTTGCGAAAAGAATGAGGTTTCTTGCATAAAAGAGTTGTCAGACACGTTCAACGTGTCTGACAACTCTGAGCCCTACACGCCAAACAATTTTTGGCGGAAAATGAAAAAGACTGCGCCCAGCAGGCAGAGCCCCGCCCAGACAAAATCCATCCGAAACGACTCGCGCATATACAACACGGAAAACGGCACGAAAATCGTCAACGTAATGACTTCCTGCAAGATTTTTAATTCCCCGACATTCATCGCTTGGTGACCGATGCGATTCGCTGGCACTTGAATCAGGTATTCGAAAAGCGCAATCCCCCAACTGATCAACGCTGCAATGATCCAGGGTTTATTCGCCATATTTTTGAGATGCCCATACCAGGCAAAGGTCATAAAGATATTGCTGCAACAGAGCAATATCGTGGTAATTGTAAACACGCGCATAATGGTCTGAAAATCTCCTTTTGGGATGATAGCCCTGCCTGGGGTCAAAACCCTGGCAGGGCTTGAGTTATTTTTGTGAGGCAATGCGTTCTTGTTCGATTTGGGAGAGTTCTTCCTGACAATGCCCTGTCGGATATTTCCCCTCGAAACAGGCGTAACACATCGAATGCTCGGGATATAACGACTGCAAATCTTCTAACGATTGATAAATCAGCGCGTCTGCTTCGAGATACTCGGCAATATCTTCGATATTCGGCAGTTTCGTGGCAATCAAATCGGTGCTGATCGCCATGTCAATGCCATAGATGCACGGATGTTTGAGCGGCGGCGCGGCGGAGATGAAATAGACTTTTTCCGCGCCAGCGTTGCGCAGCAGTTTGACAATCCGTTTCGAGGTCGTGCCGCGCACAATCGAATCATCCACGACCGCCACCTTTTTGCCGCGCACAATCTCTTTGATCGGGTTCAGTTTATGGCGCACGACATTTTCCCGCTCTTGCTGCGTCGGCGAAATAAAACTCCGTCCGATGTGATTGTTCTTCGCAAGGCCGCGCCGGTACGGAATGCCCATTTCCTCCGCAAGCGAGGAGGCGAAAAAATACGCGGATGACGGCACGTCAATAATAATATCCGGGTCTAAGCCGGACAGCTTGATGGTTTCCGCCAGCTTTTTCCCCATGCGCACTCGTTCGCTTGCCACGAACCGATTGTGCATCATCGAGTCTTCGCGGGCAAAATAAATGTATTCGAAGATGCAGAAGGCCTTCCCTTCCTGGTGCGTTATTTTGCGATGCACCTGCCGTTTCGTGTCAATAAACAGCGTTTCGCCCGGTTCGAGGTCGCCGACCGTGTCATAGCCCAAATAATCGAAGCAGGTTGATTCCGACGCAAATCCATAGGTCAAGCCGTCCCGATCTTTGCGCTGCCCCATGACGAGCGGACGGATGCCATACGGATCGTTAAACACTAAAAAGCCGCGATTAGCGATCATCGTAATCGTAGAATACGCGCCGCGAATTTTTCGCTGCGTCGCTTCGACGGAATCGAAGATGTCATCAACAGAAAGATTTTTCAGGTCTTTTTGTTCTAATTCTGCGGCCAGCGTATAGAGTAATAATTCCAGATCGTTTGACGTTTCTAAGAGCCGATGATGATCTTCATACAATGTTTTGCGTAACTCTTTGAAATTAATGACATTGCCATTATGCACCATCGCAAGGCCAAACGGGTAATTCACCGCAAACGGCTGCACATTGACGAGTTCGTTCGTGCCTTGCGTGGTGTAACGCGCATGGCCGATCCCCATATTGCCGGTCAATCGCTCTAAATTTTTTTCCCGAAAGACGTTCGCGACCAGCCCAAGTCCTTTTTTAATATGAAACATGTCCTGAAACGTCACCACTCCGGCAGAATCCTGCCCGCGATGCTGCAACGCCGTCAAACCTGCCACTAAATCGTACACGACCTGATCGTGTCCGTAAAACCCAACTATTCCACACATAGTGCCTTAAAATGACAACGAACTGGGCATGGGAAAACACGCCATATCTCACGTCTGATTCGTTGCCGCGTTTATATGACTATCGTTCGAGTGAACACCCCTCGCAGCACCTCGCTGTACAGCGCATGTTCGACCCGTAAGCCGCGCTCCTTGACTTCTTCCAGCGTGGACGCGCCGCGCAAATCCACCTCGCGCTGTGCAAGAATGCGACCGGTATCCACGCCTTCATCCACAAGATGCACGGTAATTGTTGTCTGTTCCAATCGCTGCTCAAACGCCCATTCATACCCATGAATCCCCTGATACGCCTTCGTATCGGCTGGATGAATGTTAATAATCCGATTCCGATAACGTTCGATGACGCCGGGCGAGAGAATCCGCATGTAACCGGCCAATACGAGATAATCAAGCTGAAGCGGCTCAAGCAGTGCCAACACCTCTTGATCGAATATCTGTCGCTTTTTGCTTTTCGATTCAATGACTGCGGTCGGCACGCCGAATTGCTGCGCAATGTGCAGGCCATACGCCTCCATCGTGTTGGCAAAGACTAAGGCGACCTCGCAGCAATCGGCAAGCATGCCGTCTCGCGCCTGTTTCAGGATCGCTTCCATATTGCTGCCCCGGCCTGAAATAAAAATGGCAATGCGTTGTTTCATTGTTCTATCAAATCCCGTTTCGCAATATCGGTGCGGTAATAGACATCGGTAAAATGAATCTTCCGGCATTCCTGATAAACTTTATCAATCGTTTCGGCGAGATTGCTGCCATGCGCCACAACATTCAGCACGCGCCCGCCGGATGTCACGATGTTGCCGTCTTTGCGCGTTGTTCCGGCATGAAACACCATCGCGTCAGAACTGACCTGATCGAGTCCCTGAATCTCATGGCCTTTGGCGTAGCTTTTGGGATAGCCGCCGGACGCCAATACGACATCCACGAAATAACCTTCATGAAATTCCATTTCATAGTTCGAGAGCGAGCCGTTAAAACAGGCGAGAATCAGTTGCAGCAGATCGCTTTTCATCGCCGGGAGAATCACTTCGGTTTCAGGGTCGCCGAGCCGAACGTTGTATTCCAGCAGTTTTGGGCCAGCGTCGGTCAGCATAATCCCGAAATAGACCACGCCTTTGAAATCGAAGCGCTCTTGTTGCAGGCCGCTCATCGTCGGCGTCACGACGGCGTCCATGATCCGCGTCATCAATTCCGTATTGTAAAACGTCGGCGGGCAATACGCGCCCATGCCGCCGGTATTTGGGCCGGTATCGCCATCATTCAACTGTTTGTGGTCTTGCGACGGCATCAACATGCGGATGTCTTTACCGTCGGTAAAGCCGATAATCGAAATTTCCGCGCCGCTGAGTTTTTCTTCGATTAAAAACCGCGCCTCTGCGCCATATTGTTTATGCAAATCTTGCAGCGCGGTCAGCGCCTCATCTTCGCCGGAACAGACATAGACGCCCTTGCCAGCGGCCAGGCCGTCGTATTTGATCACCACGTCGCCGCTGAGTTCGCGGATGCGGTCACGCGCCGCAGCATCGGCATTGCCTTCGAAGACCCAGAAATCAGAAGTCGCCACGCCGTATTGCGCCATAAACTGCTTGGCGAAAATTTTCGAACCTTCCAGCAGCGCCCCGGCTTTCGACGGACCGAAGACGTTGATGCCGCTTCCAGCGAAATAATCGGTCACTCCGGCGACTAATGGCGCTTCCGGGCCGACGAAAATTAATTCGATTCCGCGTTCCTGACAAAATTGTCGGATGGCGGGAAAATTCATGCTGTCAATCGGTATGCTGTTCGGAATCCCGCCATTGCCCGGCAGGACGAAAATATCGTCTTGCGGCACGCTCTGCGCCAATTTCCAGGCCAGCGCATGTTCGCGCCCGCCCGAACCAAGTATTGCAATTTTCATATAATTGTAACGGCATTTTTAAGCTGCGGAGCAGCGACATGTCTGTAGTAATCTTTCTGCATTCGTCATCGTAGCCCCGGAGGGGCGGCATACCGCCCCTCCGGGGCTATGTAATGTTGTGGGATTTTGTCTACAAACATGTCGCTGCTCCGCAGCTAACCCCTGAAAAATCAATCCATTATATTTTTAGTGTCTTCAATAACCGCGTCGCAGATGCGTTCGGCGTCGCCGAAATATGTCGGAACTTGTAGGTTTCTCAAGCGGTTTTTGACATCTTTGTCAACTGGAAGCGCTTCGATAAATTGATGCAATTGTTCATAAGAAATCGTCCTGCCGCGCGTCATCTGTTTCAGCAAGGAATACGGATCATCAATGCCCGCCGTTTTCAGAATCGTCTGAATCGGTTCTGCCAGTAATTCCGGGCTATCTTCAAGCTCAGAGAGGCATTCGGCGGTATTGATGCGGACTTTTTGCAAGCCTTTCAGCGTTTCCGTGATCGCTAAATACGCATGTGCAAGCGCCACGCCAATGTTGCGTTCCACCGTGCTGTCGGAAAGATCGCGCTGCATCCGCGAACGGCAGAGCTTCTCGGATAACATGGCGAGCAGCGCGTTGGAAAGCATCAAATTCCCTTCGCTGTTTTCGAAATTGATCGGATTGACCTTATGCGGCATGGTCGAAGACCCGACTTCGCCCGCTTGCGTCTCTTCGTAGAACAGATCGCGGGAAATATACGTCCAGAAATCCTGATTCAGATCGATGACAATATTATTGATCTGGCGCGTGATGTTGAAATACTCCGCCCAGGTGTCGTGGTCTTCGATCTGCGTGGTGGCGATGTTCGGCGTCATGCCAAGCGATTCGACGAATTTGTATGAAAACGTCATCCAACCGTAATCGGGAAAGGCGGCGAGCATCGCGGAAAAATTGCCGACCGCGCCGTTGAGTTTCCCGCTGAAGGTGAACGCGCTCAATTGGCGATACTGGCGCAGCAGCCGGTTGATAAAGACCGCGACTTCCTTGCCCGCCGTCGTCGGCGAGGCTTTCTGGCCGTGCGTTCTGGCGGGAAATGGAATCGTTTTCCATTCCGCCGCAAGGCGGCTTAATTGCCCGATCAATTGTCGCAATTGGGGAAGATGCTGTTGTTCGAGATACCCTTTTAACATCAGGTTGTAGGCTAAATTATTCACATCTTCCGAAGTCAGGGCGAAATGAATCAGATTGTTGTCGCGCAGTTGAATCTTTTTTCGAAGAAAAATTTCACAGGCTTTGACATCATGCCGTGTTGTATTTTCAATCGTTTTGATCTGTTGATAATCGTCGTCGCTAAATTGTTCAAGCGCAACGGCAATTCGCGCCTTTTCGTCGTCGGATAACGCGGGAAACATGCCGGTTTTATCTAATGCTAATACATAGCGCAACTCAACTTCGCACCGCGCCCGCATCAGGGCAAATTCCGAAAAATACGCGCCAAGCGCCTCTAAACGTTTGCCATACCGCCCGTCGAGCGGCGAAATTTCATAGTGAATGTCCATAGCAATTCCTTAAACCCTGCCAGGGTTTCGAACCCTGGCAGGGTTATTGTCGTGTTATTTTTCAATCCGATACACGAATGTAGCGGCGTCCGGCCACTCTTCCCAGCCATTTTTGGCATAAAATCCGCGCTGATAGGAGTCACGGGTTTTGACGTTGATCAGCCTCAGCCGGAAACAGCCGCGCCGCCGGGCTTCATCCTGAACTGTTCGCAGCAGCGCCGTGCCGACGCCTTGGCCGCGAGCCGATTCCCGGATAAATAATTCTGAGAGATAGCCTTCATTTCCCGTGTGAATCAGGTACGGCAGCACATGCAGCGCGGCAAATCCGACCATCTCTTCAGCCGTTTCCGCGACATACGCCACGTAGTGCGATGAGGTCTCAGCCTTTTCAAGCGTGGCGGCAATCCGTGCCGTCGTCTCCTCCGGCGATTCGGCGTTGACGCTTGCAAACCAGCCCATTTCGCGGATAATCGCGGCAATGCCGGCAGCGTCTGTTTTCGTGGCTGTGCGAATATGAATATCCATGTTAATGCCCTCGAATCTCTTTATCTGCCTTATTCAGCGCGGCTTTCATCTCAACGATTTCTTGCGAAAAGGTGTCGCGCAAGCGCGACAAATTCAGGCTGCGCAGCGCGGCGTAGGCGGCATTGTCGGCGTAAATGATCGTTGCGGCGGGCGTCTGCGACGGCATCATTAACGAAGAATTGACATTTGCCAGAATAT
This sequence comes from uncultured Candidatus Moduliflexus sp., assembly GCA_964602655.1. Classification (GTDB taxonomy): domain Bacteria; phylum Moduliflexota; class Moduliflexia; order Moduliflexales; family Moduliflexaceae; genus Moduliflexus. Next base: position 82,597 of record CAZRSF010000003.1, on the reverse strand, counting down.
CTGTGGTATCTTTGAACGGCGGGCAGCTAATGACCGGAATATTGAGATTCGCGGCTAACGCGCCACCAAGACCGTTCGAGCGCCCGGCGACCGCAATCACTGCGCCTGGCTCAAGCGACGCGTTGTATTCCTGCGCAATCGCGGCAATTTCTTCGCCGTTTTTATGCGCCGACACGACGCGCAAATCGGTCATAATGTCGTATTTTTTGATGTAATTCGCGATTTTCTGACAATGTTCCAAATCCGACGGCGACCCCATGACAATCGCGACATAGCCGTCTTTCATAATGCCGTCCTTGACAAGATTCTGGACGATTCTCGCATTCATCGGCATGTTGCCGGCCTCGAACCTGCGCCCGGTAATCATTTCGTAAATTTCCTGATAGCGGCGGCTCGTCTCCTGCGTCACGTTCTCCGGCAGCGTGTCGGGATACTGGTTGTTGACCTGATGATTCAGCAGCCATTGCCGCACGTATTCTTTGTCAATCTGCTCGACGCTTTCGCGGTTGACATGGTAATCATCCACGCGCCAGAAGCGGGAGGAATCGGGGGTGTGAATTTCGTCAATCAGGATGACTTCGCCGTTAATCAGGCCGAATTCGTATTTCGTATCCACGAGAACAATGCCGCGTTCTTCAAGGAATTGCGTCCCGAAATTGAAGAGTTCTACCGCGATTTTTTCCATTTTGGCATAGGTTTTCTGATCCACCCAGCCTTCGCGCACAAGGTCTGCCGGGCTGATTTCGCGGTCATTTTTTTCTTTCGTCGTCGGCGTCACTAACGGCTGCGTGAATTTCTGATTGCGCGTCATGCCGTCCGGGGCGCAGACGCCGGAAAATTCGCGTTTGCCATCTTTGTACCCGCGCCACATCGAGCCGGTCAGATAGCCGCGCACCACCATTTCGACGCGAATCGGCACGGCTTCTTTGACGAGCGTAATGTTCGGATCAAGCGCTTTCAGAAAATGATTGCCGACGATGTGCGCGGTTTTTTCGAACCAGAAATTCGAAATGCCGTTCAGCACCGCGCCTTTATGTGGGATCGGCGTTTTTAACACGCGGTCGAACGCAGAAAGGCGGTCGGTGACAATAATCATGCGGGAATGCTCGTCAATGCGTACGCTGTCACGCACTTTCCCGGCATGAATTTTTTGTAGTTGCGGCGTTGAAAAATTGAGTAAACAGTTCATACGTGTGTGTTCCTCCTCGATGAAGTTTTATGAATTGATCAGGTCTATCAGTTCTATTTTGCTCCTTCTTTCAAATGGAGTTGATTCAATGTAATCCGCGCCCTCTGCGAAATCCGCTGCAAGCGCTTTGTTCGGTAGTTTTAATTTTTCAAAAATAATTCAAAAACACTGACAAATATTAGTTTTTGAAAATTATTTTTTTTCTCTTGAGAAATAAACCCAACAAGCAAGTGTAGGTTAATATTTTCTGGAAACTGTATTTTCTTGTTCTTTGTTTGAGCTATCAGTCTATTAGCGATTTCTTCATTTGGAGTTGTTACAACAATATAAATTTTATCCAAAGCTTTTTCTGGAATATGGTGAGATATATATTCTATAGTTTTTCTTAGACGGAAGAATAAAGGAATGCTATCGGTATCAAAGTACTTTACTTCATATCCTATTTTTTCACCATTTTCGAGAATTACTATAAAATCAGGATGCCCATATTTATTGGGTTCTATTAAACTGTTAGGATTGTTTTCTTTTAACCAATTAAATACAGATTCTTCTGCTTTAATACCCCGAAGTATTGCGGTACCATGAGGAGTTTCGGAATGTAACAAAGTGATTATATCTTGAACCTGTTCTATTGATTCTTTCTTAATCGTAGCATTAAGATATTTCTCTGCAAGCTTCATAAAATCAGTAGAACTATACATATAAAACGATTTTACATTAGCTTCGTGAAATATCTCTGATAACAATTCTGGTCTTGGGCCGATGCGCTTTTCTTTTCTTGAATTAGCTGGCTTAACTTTCCACCACCAATCTTCTTTATCATCATCAGTAATAAATATAATATTTTTAAAATTATCGTTATTTTTTGCTTGTTTAACAATTTGCTTCCACAAAATTAAATCCCCATATTTTCTTTGAAATTCTAAACCATTATATCGATAAGCTATTTTTTCTCCATCTTTAGTTAATTCTTTATCTTTATCTCTGTCCATATAACCAGGTGGTTGTTTTTGCTCGTATCTCTTTTTTCCTTCTTGATATATTTGTTCCAATTCATCCTGATTTTCTGGAGAATCTCCGATTTTACCTTCAAGTAAACTATCAATTTTATCTCTCAACGGATCATGGCTACGTACATCAGGTTGACTACATTCAAGTTCATTTAAATCATTAAGAAATTTATCAAATACTTTATGAATATCCTGAAGAAATTTATCAGGATTTATAGTAGAATGTCTCTCTTGCAACTGTAAATTGCCAAAATCAGCATCGAGTTTATCCTTATTTTCAGTTATGATTTTTTTTACGTCATGAAATCTTTTTCTTTGCTCTATTATAACAGTAAGCCGATTTTCTTGGTATTCTAAGCCTACTTGATAAGGGATCCAAAGACGATCTGATACCATTGTTAATATTTTGAATAAATCGTCACTCGCAGATTTTGGGTAACGATATAATCCTAATAAGACATTAGTATCAAGGATAAAGATACAGTTTTTAACTAACTCTGCTATCTGACTATCATTAGGGCTATAATATCCTAAAAAAATATTTTTCATAGGTTCTCTCCATGATTATATTTGTTATATGCCACTGAACAAAGCAATATCAGGCATTAGCAGCGAATTTATTTATACCGACTAAAAGCGTTGTCGCGTTCATACCAGTATCCGGCGTGATGCAGATTCTCCGCGACCGCCGCTTTCGCGCCGAGTTCCACGCCGGATAAGACTGCTTCGCGAAACTGCTTATAGCCGACGCGGTCAACGATATAGCCGACATGTTCCTTCGGCAGCGATTTGTCAATATGCTGATCAATAAAGGCGTAGGTATTCCGAATAATCGCAATAATCGCCGCTTCGGTCGTCCATTCGATGAACGGCGCGGCTAAGCGTGGATTCTTTTTGCCGGTGCGCCCCATGATGACGAGCCGGTAATATTTTTGCGGATTGCGCGTCCAGGCGTTCATCGGGCATTTCAGGACGCATTCGCCGCAACCGATGCAGCGACGCGGATCGCGCACGGCGCGGTTGTTGCGCATCGTAATCGCGCCGGTGACGCGAAGCTGGCAATTCTTGGCGCACACCTCGCAGCCGACGCAGCGCTGCGAATCAAGTTCCACATCCGCCTGTCCGATAATGCCGAAATCTTGCAGATGCGCTTTGATGCAGTCGTTCGGGCAGCCGGTCGCCGCGATTTTGACATGATAATGATTCGGGAACACCGCTTTTTCAAGGCGTTCCGCCAAGGCGGACGTGTCGTAATTGGCAAACGGGCAGACGCGATTGCCGATGCAGGCGGAAATATTGCGCGTTCCGGCGGCAGGATAGCCCCCTTCGCGCTGTTCGATGCTGACGCCAGCGGCGATTTCGACTTCGTCAATCAGCGTTTTCAGCGCCCGATTGACTTCCGGCATCCGCTCGAACGGAATGCCCGGAATCTCGAAGCCCTGCCGGATGGTAAGATGGACGTTGCCGTTGCCGAATTCCTCGGCAATGCGCTGCACGACGGCAAGATGCCGGGCGGCTAAATGCCCGCCGGGTACGCGGACGCGCAGGCAGGTCAATTGGCGTTTCGACGTAATGCGGAACGCATTGCGAATCACTTTTTTCGTATTCAGGTCTAAGGCCATCTTGTGCCTCCTCTCGCGTAGGTCGAAACTATAGTTTCGACCTACATAAAAGCTCTAATCCATCAACCATTGCGCCCGGCTGTAATTGAAGACCGGCCCATCCTGGCAGATATAGACATCATCGATTTTGCAATGCCCGCATTTGCCGACGCCGCAAGACATGCGGCGTTCATGCGAGACCCAGATGCGTTCCGGTTCGACGCCGCGCTCTAAAAACGCCTGCACCGTGAATTTCATCATCATCGGCGGCCCAACCACGATCACGTCATACGGTTCGGAGAAATTCAGTGGAATTTTCGGCACAAGCGTCGGAATGACGCCGACATGGTCAGCCCATTCGGAGGTTGCGCGGTCAACGGTCAGCCAGAGATTCGCGGCGCGTTTCCATTCGGCCAGAGCGTTGTGAAACAGCACATCTGAAGGGGTTTTGAATCCGACGAGAATATCGAGCCGCGACGTCGGCGGCGTTCCGTTGACAAATTGCTGAATCAAGCCTTTCACCGGCGCAAGTCCCGTTCCGCCCGCCGTCACGACGACATGCCGTCCGGCGTATTGCGCCGCGTCGAAACCATTGCCATACGGACCGCGCAGATAGAGGATGTCGCCCGGTGTCATCTTAAAAATTTCGCCGGTGACAATCCCGACGTTTCGAATCGTCATGTCAAGCCAGCCGTCGTCGCAATCGCTGACGGAAATCGGCGCTTCGCCGAATTTCGGCACGGAGACTTGAAAAAACTGACCGCTGCGCGAATTGTTGTTCCAGGCAAGGCGAAACGTCCAATCAATCGCCGTTTCCTGCTGAATTTCGAGGATTCTTGCTGGCTGCGCGGCATACAGATTGTTTCCCATATCAACGCCCCTCCTTCAGTGTGCGGCTGACCGTGTTGATGCAGGTTGAAAAGGAAATATATTCGGGGCATTGGTCGTCGCAGCGCCCGCAGCCCACGCACATCTGTTTGCCGAAACGACGCTGATAGTCATAAATTTTGTGCATGGTTTTGAAGCGCATCCGCGATCCGTACTGCTTACGGAATTGGTGCCCTCCGGCCATATCGGTAAATTTGTCCACGTGGCAGCCTGCCCAGACGCGCCGCCGTTCGCCGAATTGCGGATTTTCATCGTAGGCGGCGTCGAGCGTGGTGAAGCAGGAACAGGTCGGGCAGCTAAAATTGCAGCGCCCGCAGGCGATACAGCGTTGCGAATACTCTTCCCAGAGCGGATGATCAAAAAAATCGTCGTCGCGAATTGCGTCGGTCAAGGCGTCGAGCGGCGGCAATTCCACCGGCGAGCCGTCCTGCGTCGGAAAGGTCGGCGTGAACGCGCTGGCTTTCACGTCTGCCGGGATGCGCTGGCGCAGATCGTCGCTGCGGACCAGCGCGTCTGCCGCGCCATCGTCATGAATCCGAAGCGCCATCTCGTAATTCTCGGTGATATTCGTCCCCATCGAAACGCAGAAGCAGGTGTCGAAACTCTGTTGACATTCGAGCAAGACAAAATGGACGTTGGCGCGAAGCCGCTCGTAATACGGGTCGCGCAGGCCGCCATTTTCAAGAAAAATCGTATCGAGCCGGTTTATGCCGTGAATGTCGCACGCCCGCAAAAAGACGAGCGCGGGGCGGTCATCTATCGCTGGTTCGACCCATGCGCCGTTGACAAATTGAAAGAGCGACTGATTCACCGGAAAGACCGCTTCTTTCGGCGAAAAATCGGACTTGACGCGCCATTCGATTTCATCCGGCGTCTGGATGTCGGCATACCGGATGCAATCGGTATCGGAGAAGCGCCCGCGCTTTGCAAAACGAGTCGGCGCGTAAAGCCGAAACGTCTGGCGCAATGTCTCGAAATACTGAGCGAATTGCGCGGCGGTCAGGCGGAATGCCTGCTCAGTCTGTGTCATGATGTCGCCGTCCTTTTGCCGATTTGCTGCGTGATGATGCGGACATGCCGGGCTTCTTCCGTCAGAATCGCGTCCAGCTTTTCGCGTCCCCAGTGGCGCGGAATCAGGTCGCGCATTGTGAGAAAGAAGACGATCCCGTCTTTTTCCCGCTGCAAGGCATATTCAAGAATCGAAACGGGACTCGTGTCTGGCATGGCAGCGAACGCGGCGTTCACATCCGCCGGAAACAGGCGATCCTGCACCATCGCCTGAAGATAGGCGGCGTGATCTTCGTCGGCGTCTTCGACATTCTCTTTGCGCGAAGCTTCCGGCGGCAACTGCTCGCGGATTTCGTGAAAAAATCGAAAATGTTCTTTTTCCCACTTCGCTAATTCTTGTAAGATACCGCGCGTCTCTGCGTCTGCTACGCGCTCGCTGGCAGTGGCATAAAACCGATTGCCGCGAATTTCGATCTCCTCGGCCAGCGCGTACATTTCATCAGCCGTAAAGCGAACCATAACGCTCCTCCTTGATATTTTTTCCAACAGGATGACACCGCGATTTCACAAGCCGTTGTTCGAAAGCAGCGGCAGAGAAGTCAAATGAAAATGCGCGATTTTCTTGAAAATTCGAGGAAACGATTATTCAAGCCCGTATCGTTTCCATAATTGCGATAACATGCCTTGCTGCTCCATGTCTGTCAGGAGTTGATTGATCTTTTCCACCGTCAGAACGCCGCCTTTTCTGATCAGGATCGTATGGTGATATTCCTGATCCAGCGTCGTCGAGATAAGAATCTGATCTTTGACGTCAGGGTGCTCTTTCAGATAGCGTAGGAGGTAGGATTGGGTTACAATGGCGATGTCTGCGCGACCGATCAGCACTTTTTGGATGTTGCCTTCATGATTGCCGCTGAGTTGCATCTTGAAATGCTGTTCTAAAAATTTCGGATCGGCGTTAAAATCGGCAAACGCATAGTGATAGCCGATACATCCGGCGATTGATTTTCCGGCGAGGTCGTCGAAATACGCTTGCGTCTTTTCAGGGGACGCCTTTGTAATAAACACTTCGCCATCTTGCAGGAAGACACGCGACGCTTCTACGTCGCGCTCCTGCCACCCCCATCCGATATCTTCGAAAAACATCGCATCGAATTTTCTCTTTTCGAAGTCGTCATAGCGGCGGGGCGGGGAAGTCAGCGCAAATTCGAAATGAAATTCGCGCTGAAAGGCATTCATGGCGGTAATCAGATCAAGCGTCAAGCCCTGAGATGCGTTTCGTTCCATTTCGACATACGGCGGAAACTCGTAGCCTCCAACCAGAACGGTTTGGCCTGCCCATGCTTGAGAGCAACATCCGATCCACATCGTAAGCAATGCGATTCCTATGATTTTTTTCATACGTTTTTTCCGTCGTTCGCGCGTCTTGCGAATGTCGGTATTCCGCAAGACGACACGAACTTCGGTTCAAGCAGCGTGCATATTGTCCAACAGCATAGCATCATCAATAATGCCGGCAAATTATGTTTGAATACGCTCGGTTTATTCGTCAATGAAAAACAGGTGGAGGCATACGAAAATGAACAAATCAGAAGCAGCCCTATCGAAAAGACGCGCCGCGCGCCCGGTCGCATCAACGCACGATTGGGAAACGCCGCCGCCGTTGCCGCCGTGAGCAGCGTCAATTTATAGTCGTTGCTGACCGGCGGAAGCAGCAAGGCCGCAATCGTACACGCCAAAAAGAGCGACGAATCGAAACCAAGACGTCGCTGCCTGTGCGATTGCCCCATAATAAGGACGAGACAGGCGATCACAACGAGCGTGAGCGCAAGTTGGACAAACGGTTTGTACGGCAGCGGCGCAAGCTGAACGAAGGCGCGGATCGAGTGATTGCCGATCCAGAGGTTCGACGACGATTCTCTCGCAAGCGCCTGAAGAAAATCGCTGAATACGCCCGCGCCAAGCGCGAACAGCAGTCCGAAATTGATGAGCGCCAATCCGATCATGCGTTTGAGATTTGCTCGCCATGCTGTCCAATCTTTCACAAATAGGATAATAAACAGCGCCGGATACGCTTTCAATTGCACCGCGAGACAAAAAAGCGCATACGCTAAAAATCTCGCCTTTTCGTGGCAATGAAACAAATAGAGCGCAAGCAATACGCACGTAAATGCGATCAGGTTGAATTGCCCGCGTTCAAGCTCGAAATGGAAGCTGTATGAAAACAGGCCGGTGAGAAACAGCGTCAGCAGCAGCGGAATGCGGCGTTCGTCGCGGCGATGCAGCAGATTGGGCAAGACGACGACGCAGAGGGCGTAACAGGCGACATTCAACCCGGTGATGATCTGATAGGCCGTTGTCGCCTTGACGAAGAGCAGCGGCGCGAAAAGAACCGCTGCGAGCGGAGGATACGGATTCGCGCCGATGTAGGGGCTGTGATGCCTGACGAACCATGACCGGCTGTATTCCAGCATTTGCGCCAAATCCAGCCCAATCGGGTCAATTTTGACGACGTATTCGGGAAATTTCATCGTCCGTTCCGGGTTCAAAAAGACCGGAGAGATGAAAAACGCGAGATACGCGGCGAAAATGCCGAGCAGCAAGAGCGCGTCGGCTCGTACTGTGCGCGTTTGGTCGGGCAATGTCATGTTCGATTGAAACCGCGAGACAGAAGTCAATATATTGGTACGAACATAAAAAATTAATAACGGTTCAGTGTTAGCCCTGTCAGGGTTTTAAACCCTGACAGGGCTGTCTATTCTTCCAGCGCGTTCAGCACATCATCCAACACGGCGCGACCGGCGGCCAGACGATCCGGCGCGGCGGTGATGGCGCGACCGACGACGAGAATGCTCGCGCCGTCGCGAATCGCGGCTTGCGGTGTATAGACGCGCTTCTGGTCGCTGCCGGCAGCGGTCGTCGGTCCCTGAATGCCCGGCGTCACGTAGAGAAAATCTTGCGGCAGTTCATGCCGGATCGCCTTCAAATCAGCCGCCGAACAGACGATGCCATCCAAACCGGCCTGCTGCGTCAATTTCGCCAAATGCGACACCTGCGCTTCGACTGTTCCGGGAATGCGCAACTCCGCATTCATGATTTGCTGGTCAATACTGGTCAACACGGTCACGGCGATGATTTTCGGCAGACGCAGCCCATGCGCTTCGCTCGCGGCCAACGCGCCTTCTCGCGCTGCTTTCATCATCGCCACGCCGCCGGACGCATGAACGTTGAATATGCTGACGCCCAACTGCGTCGCCGCATACGCCGCGCCTTTCACGGTATTCGGAATGTCGTGAAATTTCGAATCCAAAAAAATTTCCATGCCGAACCCTTGCGCGAGTTTGACGATGTCCACGCCGAAGCGCGTGAAAAGTTCCTTGCCGATTTTCAACATGCCGACCACCGGCAGCACCTCTTCAATCAGTCGTTCAATCTCATGCGTATTTTGCAAATTATCTAATGCCAGACAAATTTTATTCCGAGCAAGTTGTTCTTTTTTCATAAACAAGGAGTGTCAAAGCTTGCTTTGACTGTCAAAGCAAGCTTTGACACTCCTACATTTCGTTTTTCGTTAAAAACGGCCCGTCAACGCAAGCGCGCAGACCGTCGGGCGTGGCGCAGCTTCCGCAGACGCCGACGCCGCATTTGGTCACAAAATCAATCGAATTATAAATCTGGTCGCGCGGCACATACGCCGCCTCGATGTCGGTGGCGCGTTCGATCATCCGGGGCGGTCCGCAATTGTAAAAGACCGGCGCGTTGTCTTGGTCGAACTGACTCAAAAACGGATCAAGCGCGTCGGTGACGAATCCGCGCTGCCCGACGCTGCCGTCTTCGGTCGTGATATGCACCTCGGCGACACGCCGCGCCTCCTCAAGATAGAAGAGATGGCTGGCGTCTTTTGCGCCGATAAACAGGTCGGCGTGACCGTGACGCTTTGCGAGATGATAGACTGCCGCGAGGCCGCAGCCGCCGCAGACCAGCGCGGTTTTGCGATGCTCCGGCAAAACAATCGGCGCTCCATACGGCCCGCGCACATAGACGGTCGAACCGGCGGGCAGATCGCACAGTTTTTCCGTAAAACAGCCGCGCCGTTGAATCGAAAGCGTCAGCGGGTCGTCATCCAGCACGGAAAACGGTTTTTCCCCGATGCCCGGAATCCACGTAAAAATAAACTGCCCCGGCAGAATGTCAATGTTGCGGTCGAACGTCAGCAGCGACAAATCCGGCGCAAGCCGCCGGTTTTCGTCGAGGCGGTACGGCGTAAAACTCAAATCCACCGATTTTAACAATGTCGGCGCAGTGTTAGCGCGCTGTTCGAGATCGCGCTGCAAGGCGGCAAAGTACGCCTTCAATTCCGGCGTCGTCATGCCGGTGACAGCCGTCCCGACGCTGAAAATCGTCGCTCCGGCCTGCTGATACGCCTGCGCGTCCGCCGCGCTGCTGATGCCGCCGCAGCCGATAATCGGCACATTGACCATCGCGGCGATTTCTTTGACGCATTTCAGGCCGATGGGCAGAATGCCTTTGCCTGACATGCCGCCATAGACGTTCGTCAAGACCGGATGCCCTTCGACCGTGTAATAGCCGGGTCCGACCGTATTGATCGCGCAAATCGCGTCCGCGCCAGCTTCGACAGCGGCTTTGGCGATGACGGCGATATGCGGCGTGTTCGGCGTCAGTTTCGGGATGACCGGCACGTTCACCGCCTGCTTGACCGCTTTGACGATTTGATACACGAGCGCGGCATCCTGCCCCATATTCATGCCGTAGCCTTTGGCGTTCGGGCAGGAGAGATTCAGCTCCAGGCCGTCGCCGTAGGGCGCGAGCCGCTGCGCCACGCTGACGAATTCGTCAATCGTGCCGCCGAAAATCGAAATCAGCAGAAAGCGATCCGGCGGCAGCGCGATTTGCGCGATCTGCCGCGCAAATTCCTCTGCGCCCGGATTCGTCAACCCAACCGCATTCATGAAACAGCCCGGCGCGTATTGCGTGAACACCGGCTCGCGGTGGCCGTCGCGCGGCTGAAGTCCGATGCTTTTCGTCGTAATGACCCCGATCTGCGGAATTTCGCGGGCGACCGTCTCGATAATTTTTGCGTTCGTCGTAATCACACCCGACGGCAGCGTGAAACAGCCTGAAATCGGCTTGCCTAAAAACTGGAATATGTTCATTTTTTCTTCGCCGCATTCGTCGCGTTTTTTGCGCCTGTCAATTGGCTTAATCGTTTATCGAATGTGAATAATGTCATCTCTTGCTCCTGGCTTTCGGCCAGAATCAAACAATCCGAAAAATCGGCGTTTGCATGGCGAAACATCTCTAACGCTGCCGCAAAACAATCGGAATGCTGCAACACAAACGCACTGTTCTCGCTGATAATCTCTAAAATGCGGAGTAATTCTGATTTTCCGATATGATAGGCTGTTTCAAGAACCCACACACATTCGACCTGCACGATTTGCGGTACGTAGATTTGTTTAGCTGCGCGAGCCAAATTCCGCGCTGTTTCGGTTTGCGCGATTTCTTCCGGATCATCTACGAGAATTCTGACGAACACATTCGTATCAATGGCAATCATGCGCCCCCCGCTCTCGAATGACGGTTTCCATCGTTTCCAAACTCACCGAGCGAGTTGCGGTATATACGCCGAACGCGGCTTCGATCCGGTATTCTTTCGGTTTCAGTACCAACGTCTGATCTTTGATCGTCAACTCGAATTCATCGCCGGAATGCAAGCCTAATTCCTTACGAAGCCGGCGCGGAATCGTAATTTGCCCTTTTGGATTCAATTTCGCTGTCAGCATATTTTTTTCCTTTTGTCGAACCGAAATAACAATTATGAGATGTCTTGAAAATCGTAATGCCGATAACAACGCGGAATGTCAAATAAATATCAACGGAAAAGCTGTCAGTGTTCTATTTGCTCTCATTCGGGAAACCGTGCGCTGGCCCCCAGTTTTGCGGATCGCGATTCCATTCTCGCGCAATCGCTAATTTGTCGGGCGCAAAGAGCCGTTGTTCTTCCGCGACTTCGATGAGCGCTCCGAAATTGCTGAGAAAGGCGATCTGACAGCCTGCGTCGGCGAATTTTTGCGCCACGTCGGCAAATTGATAGGTAAAAATTGCAATCATCGCCAACACGGTCGCGCCGGCGTCCTGACACGCCTGCACGGCGTTCAAGCTGCTGCCGCCGGTGCTGACCAAATCTTCCAGCACCACGACCGTTTTGCCCTCAATGCTGCCCCCTTCGATCAACTGTTGTTTACCGTAGCCTTTGGCGGCTTTGCGAATATAGACCATCGGTTTATCGAGCGCGTCGGCCACCCACGCAGCCCAGGGCACGGCGGAGGTCGCTGTTCCGGCAATCACGTCCGGCGCAAACGGTCGCGTTTGGTCGCAGAACGCCGCGCTAATCGTTTTACGGGCGTCCGGGAAGAAAATCAGGCGGCGGTTATCGCAATAAATCGGGCTGCGAATGCCTGAGGCGTATGTATAAGGCGCGTCAATATTCAGCGTGACGGCCTGTTTTTCCAATAAAATTGCGGCAATCTTTTTTGCGTGTTCCATCATGGAAGAGAACACTGATTTGGCTGATTGGACTGATTTTCACTGATCTAAAAAATCAGCCAAATCAGCGTTCTATTAGTTATCCTGTAAAACGGACTTTCGTTTCCGTGACGACAATAAAACGGTTTGCAAACGAAAGCGTCGAATAGGTTTCGAATAAGCGTTGAAGCGACAGAATTTTATTTTTGGCGCGTTCATCCTCAAGGCGCAGCAAAATAACACCGCTGTGAGGAGCGTGTTCGCGAAAAATTTTTTCTCCGAAATCCTTATCGTTCGTTATAATGATGCGCACCTCTGCATAGGCTTTTCTGAGAATTTCTTCGTCGCTTATGCCGCGATTTTCCTCGTACACGGAAAAGACATCGTGACCTTCGATTCGAAGCCATCGTGCGACCGCCGGGCCGGTACATTCATCAACTAAAAAGCGCATTTACGCCGTCTCCATGGTTAATGGCATAAAAAATGTGCTTTCCAAAGACCTCGCGGCGAAGAGAAAACAGGCGCGAATATCGTCTTCGCTCATGCCGTCATATTCGCCTAACACATCCTCAACCGTCGCGCCGTGCGCGAGCAACCCAAGTATGTATTCGACAGTCAGGCGCGTTCCCTGTATGACCGGTTTGCCTGCCATGACATGCGGATTGGCGGCAATACGTTCAAGCAAACTATTATCGTTCATACCCCGATTCTCCTTAATTCTCTAATGCTGTCCGAATTTTCATTTTATCCACTTCATTCAGGCGCGTACCTGTGGCGATTTTCGCCCAGGTCGTGAAATTATAGAAGCGCAGAATATTCGACGCGTTGGCGATTTCGTCGTATAAATCCATTGTTCCGGCAGGCAGGAAAAAATCCTGCACATTGTCCGTACCGATCCGCACCGGAATATCCGCCAGCAGCAGGTCGAGCACACGGGTGATGCTGTTGTGCATCGGCACGAGAATGCGGCGATCCTGCTTATTTGAGAGCGTGGCGCTGGGGCAGAAAATCACGCCGATATTCGTTTCCTTCAACCCTTCAACTAATCGCTGAAAACGTTCTTCCGGGTACGATGCAATCGAAAGCGCATGCACCGCCCAGACTGTCGGCGAGCGGCGTTCGGCGCGTCCGCGCGAATCCGGGCGCAGCCAGCGCACCGCTTCGATCAGCGTCTCCGTGCCGTTTTCTTCGGGCTTGTTCGTCTGGTCAACGTGCATGTGAACTTCTTTATAATTCAGCGTATTCGCGAAATTCAACACGCGCCGGAAATGCTCTTTAAAGCCGATATGATTCGGGCGAGCGTCCCGTTCCGGCAACGTGCCGATAAAATCCGCCATCGGTGCGGATTTGACGAATACATCCCAGCGGCGCGGTTGGTCGTCTTTGAAGCCGAAAATCGGATATGCGCCGACGCGGAACTCGATGCGATCTTTATACTGCTCACGCAGTTCGCAGGCGACTTCAACGGCTGACGCACCGATGCAATCAGCGGTGGCGTCAATAAAGCTGTCAAGCCTGCGCGTGCCGAATTTGATCGCCTCGTCAAGACAGCGCGACATCCGTTCCTTTAATGATGACGGCGTGTACGCCAGCCCTTCATGCAGCGCGCCGGTCGTGTGTTGTTTCGCTTCCAGCGGATACGTGGCAATATCCCACGGATCCATGTCGGCATGGTCAACAAATTTCGATTCCATCACATACGCCCGATCAATGTGGGCGTGGGCGTTAAACCAGCCGCCAAGATTTTTGACGGCGTTGCGGACTTCATCTTCGAACCCCATGTCATCCTCCTTTGATGTAAGACGAAATTGCATTTCATCTGCTCGTCCGACCTGCTTTGCGTCGAAATGCAATTTCGACGAACGTGAACGTGTTTCAGGCAAAAAAAATCCCCCTGCCCGTTATAACGAGCAAGGGGATCAGTCCTGATACGGCGACAATACGCAAAAAAAATGCCCAACGCTTATCAAAAGCGAGGGGCGTTCTTTCCAAAAAATCGTGTATTTTCCATGAATCATGCTGGCGAATCGGTTTCATTAAAACGACAGTACAATGAGGCTGGGGAAATTTGTCAACACTTTTTTGGCATTCGATGTATATTCATTATTGCGTGTTGTTGGCATCGAAGTGTCGTTTCGACGTAAGAAAGGTGTCAGGCACTTTCGAAGTGCCTGACACCTGCGCTCCGTTACGCTTCCAGCGCATTCCGCCGAAAGGCCGCGTTCAGCGAGGCGTCAAGCGCGCATTCGTAGCCTTCGATTCGGGCGAGCAGGCCGCCGTTCCGGTCGTAAAATTCGATGTCCGCGACCGCGCGATGCCGTTCATGTCTGACGATCTGCGCTGCAATCCGTCCGCCGTCCACCGGAAATTTCGAGACGAATTGCCGGTATTGCCCGACGGTTGACGGCAGCGAGCCGCATTGATCGTTCACGAAACTCCAAACGATCAGGAGTTGAAACGCGCCGTCCAGCATTAACGGATCGGTCAGCCAGTGCTGGCGCAGCGGATGGCTCATCCAGGCCGACGGCGTCGGCGCGGCCTGTACGCTTGCGGCGATGCCGTCCGCCGAACATCCTTCAATCTGCTGAATGCCGCGCAAATCCTTGCCATGAAATAAAAACTTCTGGTAAATATCGCTGCCTGCATAAGGCATAAGGCGCAAACTGCGTTCATCAATGGCGCGTTCGTCATCTGGCAATTGGCTGACCAGGATAAATTCGGCGGACGCATGGCGCGTCAATTTTCCGGTTTCATCAAGACTTTGCAATTCCGCCGGGACGCGATATGTTTTGCCCTCTTTCGCGGCCTCGCCTACCATCGCCTGCAAGCGGATCGTGTCCGTCTTGCGCAGAATGACGCCTTTGAGAATCTTCAGATTATCGAAGCCGTGCAGCAGCAAGCCAGGATGATGATGCAGCGCCGCATGTCCGAGCCATTCGATCATCATGGCGGTCGGCAGCACGGCGCGGCCATTCATCACATGCGACGTGAGAAACGGATGATCGTCAAGGCTGACGACGCGCTCGAATCCGAGCGCAACACTCCCGATTGAAGCGCTTTCTTGGAGAATGTCGGATTCTGGCAGCACGCTCCCTTTGCCGAGAATCAGGACTTCGACCGCTTCCGGCGCGGCGATTTCGCGGACGAGCGCCTCGGCCCCGTCGCGCAACGGAATGACGCAAATCTGCTCTTTTTCGAACAGACGTTCTAATACAGGCGTCACCATGCCGCCCGCCCAGGGACCCCAGTTCATCGCGAGTACGCGGCAATCCGGGCGCAGCCGCGCTTGCTGCTGCGCGAATTTGTTTAAGACTTCGTTCGCCATCGCGTAGTCAACCTGCCCGATTCGCCCGAATCGCGCCGTTGTCGAGGAAAAGAAGATGAGGAGTTTTAACGGTTCTGCGTTCAGGGCACTCAAGAAATTGATCGCGCCGCCGACTTTCGTGCTGATAACGCTCTCGAACTGCGCATCGGTTTTATCTTCGATTTTTTTATCCGCCAACACGCCTGCGCCATGAATCAGCCCGGTAATCGCGCCGAATTCTTGTTGCGTTTCGCGAACAATTCGTTGCACGACATCTGTATCGCGCACATCTATCGAACGATAGGCCACGCGCGAACCGGCGCGTTCGATTCGCCGCAGATTGTCATGGATTTCGCGATTTGCCAGAATGCGCTGGCATTCGTCTTTGACTTCTTTGGGCGTCATTTTGCGGTCGGCATGTCCTAAAACAGCCTGCTTGATTTCCGCTTCGGTCTGGCATTTGACAAGCCACGCCGGTTCATTTTGCGGCAACGGCGTCCGGCCAATCAGAATCAGCGTCGGCTGCCACGCTTTCGCTAACGCCACCGCGCACTCGGCGGTCACGCCCCGCGCGCCGCCGGTAATCAGAATGACATCCTCAATGGTTACAACCCTGTCAGGGTTTAAAACCCTGACAGGGTTATTATTCAATTGCAACGCATAGCGCCCATCTGAAACGATGCCGACTTCAATCGGGCTGCGAAAAAACATCTCCTCTATCGCGGCGGATGCGGCCTGTTCATCGGCAAGCTGCGGCGAGACATCAAGCGCTTTGCACGACACGTTCGGCCATTCTCTCGCCGCTGTTTTGGTTAATCCTGACAATCCGCCGGAGAGGACATTCGCAGACGGCGCGAGGTCGCCGAAGCCGAATTGTCCATCTATACGCGATACCGTCACCAACAGCGACGGCGTGTTTTGCAATTGCGCGGCAGTGTTTTTCACGCATTGAAACGCCATTTTCAAGGTGATTTCATCGGAATGCTGCGGCGCAACAATCACCACGCCGCGCAGCGTGGCGGGGCAAGGTCGTGTTGCTGCGTCTTTCAGTTCGATGCGCTCGGCCTGCAAGCCTTTTTGCCGCAAATCGTTTTCAAGCGCGGCGGAGAATGGCGTCTCGTCGCCCGCAATCCATACCGTTGCCCCGGACGCCAGCGAAATGGCCTCTCGTTTCAGATGCGCCGAAATTTTTACCGGCGTCACGACATACCGATCAAGCGCCTCTTCCGGCGCGGGGTCTGCCTCCGTGTCTTCGTCGGCGTCTGCCGATGAAGCGGTTGGCGTTGTCTCGGTTTTGGCGCGTACCGGATAGGCTGGCCGCGCTAACGCGCCGAGAATCTGCCGCAGGCTTTGCAGCCGCCCGATCTGCTCGGACGTGATTTCAGGCGCACTCGGCAGATGATGTTGCAGCGCGGAGAAAATCTCGACGCGCTTGATCGAATCAATCCCAAGATCGGCGTCAAGCGCCATGTCAAGGTCAAGCATGTCTTCGGGGTAGCCGGTTTTTTCCGACACGACTTGCAGCAAGACGCTTTCCACCTGTTTTTCGTCAATATGCGCTCCAGCAGGCTGGGCAATGCTGATTCTCACTGGCGCAGAGAGCTTCGGCGTGAACAGTTCGACGATCTGCCGCAGATTATGAAAACGACCGATTTGATCAGACCCGATTTCCGGCGAACCGGGGAGCTTGCTTTGCAACGCGGAGAAAATCTCGACGCGCTTGATCGAATCAATGCCGAGGTCGGCGTCTAAGCCCATATCCAAATCAAGCATGTCTTCCGGGTAGCCGGTTTTTTCCGCCACCACTTGCAGCAGAACGTTGGTCACGTCCGACGTAACTGGCGCGGCGGGTTCGGCATGAGCGCCATTGCCGTTCGATGGTTTTGGGCTGGATGGCGTAAATTCGCTCTGTGCTCCGAGCGCTTCGACAATCTGCCGAAGGCTGCGCAGCCGTCCGATCTGATCTGAGCTGATCTCCGGCGAATTCGGGAGCTTGCTTTGCAGCGCGGAGAAAATTTCGACGCGCTTGATCGAATCAATGCCGAGGTCGGCGTCGAGTCCCATATCGAGTTCGAGCATGTCTTTCGGGTAGCCGGTCTTTTCCGCGATGACTTCTAACAGCGTCGTTTCGATGTGCTGCGCGTTTACGTTATGCGCCTGTTGCGCAACTGACGCGGCTTTCGGCGGCGCAACTGTCGCTGTTGCGCGTGACGCGCCAAGCGTCTCAATAATCTGGCGCAACGTCTGTAACGAGCCGATCTGCTGCGACGAAATTTCTGGCGCGTCCGGCAGTTCCGCCTGCAACGCGGAGAGGATTTCAACGCGCTTAATGGAATCAATTCCCAAATCGGCGTCAAGTCCCATATCCAATTCGAGCATGTCAACGGGATAACCGGTTTTTTCCGCCACAACCGACAACACGATGCTTTCGACGCGGGACGTATCAACGGCCACCGGCGCGGGCGTCACCGCCGGTTTTATCGGCGGGATTGTAAACTCCCCTCTTGGGAGGGGTTGGGGGTGGGTTTCGACATGGACGGAGTGAATCTGGGGTTCGACGATAGACGTTTTTTCAACGCGCAACCCACCCCTTACCCCTCCCTGGAGGGGAATTGGCGTTTCGGCCTGCCGAACAACTGGCTGTATTGGAGCAATATTGCCGAACACAAGCTGTTGTTGCTGGCTGAACAGGCGCTCGAAGGTCTGGCGCGTGGCGTCCTGCCCTTCTAAAAACTGGCGATGCGCGTCGGCGGTTTGCTGCTGGAATTGCTGCAATGAACGCAGATTCTCCTGCGTCAGGCGTAACGCTTCGCTCAGATCAAGCCCGGATGCGACGCGATTGACTATTGAATTTGATGATTGCGTATTCATAACTGACGGGGCTGGCGAGGCTTCGAACGGCTTTGACGACGCTGAAGTCTGGCGCTGAATTGTTGCTGTTTTCGGCTGCGCTGGCTCGTGTTTCGGCGGAACAGGCGGCGCGACAGGCATTTTCGGCGTCGGCGCTGCCGAATCGGTCGAAACGACAAGTGGTTTCGCGACTGGCGGCTTCATCGCTTTCGGCGCAACATAGTTTGCGCCGCAGAGCGTGACCGCCATTTTGCGGCCTTTCTGCGTTACGGGTTCTTCATCTGCTGCCGCGCCGCCATCCCAATCCGATAACCGAATCGCATAGCCGGACGCGGCCAACTGGCTGAGTGCGCGGGCGATATCCGCTTCGCCGGAACGCTGGCCTTTGGAGGCGTCGAGCGAAATCACGTCCACCGCTTTTCCTTCTAAAATCGCTTTCATCAGGCCGTTCATCTGGGATGACGGGCCGACTTCGAAAAATGTCCGCACACCGCGTTCATACATTTGTTCGATAATGCCGAGAAATTCCACCGGATTCGCTAATTGTCCGGCCAGGAGCTTGCGGATTTCTGCTGCGTCGTTCGGGTAGAGTTGCGCGGTGCTATCGGCATAGACCGGCAGCGTCGGCATCGAAATTTCAACCTTCTGCAAGGCGTCGAAAAACTCGCCGCTGGCATCGGCGACAAAGGCGCTGTGGAAGGCCGCCGCCACATTCAACTGCTTGCAGCGAATATCTTTCGCTTTCAGCAACGCCGCCGCCCGTTCGACTTCTTTGGTCGCGCCCGATAATACGGTCTGTTGCGGCGCGTTTTTATTGGCAACGACCAGATCGATCCCTTCGTCTTTGATAAGCTGCTGGACGAAATTCAAATCGCCGTTCACCGCCAGCATCGAGCCTTTATCGCCGCGTTTCTGCCCCATCAACTCCCCGCGTAGTTTCGACATCGCAAAAAACGTATCAATATCCAGCACGCCCGCCGCGCAGAGGGCGACCAATTCGCCGTAGCTGTGTCCCGCAACTTCATCGGGCTGAAGGCCGAACGTTTTCAGCGTTTCGAACGCGCCGAGGCTCGCCGCGCCGATGGCGGGCTGCGCGACTTGCGTGGATTGCAATTGCGTCGCCTGCGTCTCGCGTTCTTCATCGCTGAAGGCCGGATGCGGATACATCAGATCGCTCAGTCGTTTTCCGCTCGCGCCATCAGCAAACACGCGGTTCGCCACGTCAAGTACGCGCTGAAATTCGGGGAATTGGCAGGACATATCCCGCAACATGCCGACATATTGCGCTCCCTGACCGGGGAAAATCACGCCAAGCTTGCCGGGCGTCGCGTCGCTGCCGTAGAAGATGCCATCCGGCGTGTTCCAGGCGGCTTTATCCTGATTCTTTTCGAGCATGGCGCGGGCGTTTTTCACCAGTTTCGGCAGCGCATTCTGCATTTTTTCCACCACGATAATCAGCCGATGCGCCTGTTTCGGATTAAACGTTTTGCGCGATTTGGCGGCAGCGCGGCGCAGCGTTTCCCATGACATTTCAGGGGATATTTTATCGAGCGCGGCCTGAATTTCCGCGATTGTCGCGCCTGAAAAGGCGAGCATCTGCGTTTCGCCGGTCCAGTCAATCTGCGTTTTGCGTGGCGTGTATTCTTCTAATACGCAATGAAAATTCGTGCCGCCGAATCCGAAGGCGCTTAATCCGGCACGGCGCGGCGTCGCGGTTTTCGGCGCAGCCCAGGGGCGTTTCTGCGTGTTGACATAAAACGGCGTTTGCCCTGGCGCAAGGGCTTTCGTCGGCTTTTCGACTTTGATCGTCGGCGGCAGCGTTTTATGATGCAGCGCAAGCGCGATTTTGATTAAGCCGGCCACGCCTGCGGCGGATTTGGCATGTCCGATCTGCGATTTGACGGAGCCTAACGCGCACCACGATCCGTTGGTTTGCGCGGGCGTGAAAATTTCTTTCAGGCCGGTGATTTCTGTCGCGTCGCCGACCGCCGTGCCGGTGCCGTGCGCTTCCACAAGCTCGATGGTTTCCGGCGCGATCTGCGCTTCACGGTAGGCGTTCAGGTATGCCTTGACCTGCCCTTTCGCGGCAGGCGCGTAAATCGCTGTCCCTTTGCCGTCGCTCGATGAGCCGATGCCGCGAATCACGGCGTAAATTTTGTCGCCGTCGCGTTCGGCGTCGGCAAGGCGTTTCAGCAGCACCATGCCGATGCCTTCGCCGAGCGTCGTGCCGTCGCATTTTTCATCGAACGGACGCGCGTGACCGCCGGGAGAAAGCGCGGGCGTTTTGCTGAAACAAATATACATGAAAATATGATTGAAGGCATCTACGCCGCCGGTCAGCGCGAGGTCGGTTTTGCCCTGCTGCAATTCCAGCATGGCGAGATTCAAGGCGCTGAGGGAACTGGCGCAGGCCGCGTCCACCGTGCAATTCGTGCCGCCGAAATCGAAGCGGTTGGCGATGCGTCCGGCGATGACGTTGCCAAGCAAGCCGGGGAACGAATTTTCCTGCCATTCGACATATTGCTGCTGAATCCGCTCAACCACATCCTGCGCGACGTCGTCGCCGAATCCGGCGTCTTTCAACGCTTTGCGCCACATCGGATGCCCCAAGCGAGCGCCGAGCGGAATAACAAGTTCCTGCGTGCCGGTCACGCCGAGGATGACGCTGGCGCGGTCGCGGTCGAATTCGCGATGCAAATATCCGGCGTCGCGCAGCGTTTCCTGCGCAACAAGCAGGCTGAGAAGCTGCGACGTATCGGTCGCTTCCAACGCGCTCGGCAGAATGCCGAACGCTAATGGATCGAACTCGACCGACGGCAAAAATCCCCCTTTTGCGCCGTAGGTTTTATCCCGGCTTTTCGGGTCGTTATCGAAATACTCCGCAAGCTTCCAGTGCGTCTCCGGCACGTCGGTAATGGCGTCGCGCCCTTCTTTGATGAGCGTCCAGTATTCTTGAAGGTTGCGGGACTGCGGGAAAATACATCCGATGCCGATAATCGCTATCGGCGAAGCCTGCTGGGGCGTTGCCGCCGAACGTGTTTCTTTCTCCATATTTCATCCTATCCATAGCTCTGCCAGGGTTTAAAACCCTGGCAGAGCTTAAAAATCAATCCTTATATCAATTTTTGTGGCGTTTACGATTCGAATTCGATTTTTAACACGCCTCATTCGAACATAAATTTCACCACAGATTACACAGATATTCACCCCTGTCAGGGTTTCGAACCCTGACAGGGGTATCTTGCTATACATGTGCCGGAATGCGAATGCGCAAAGCGGCGACGATATTCAATATTGCGATTCCAGCGCCGAGCAAAAAGACATATTGATATCCGAAGGCATTCCAAATAACACCGCCCACCAGCGCAATAGAAATCGAAAAAATATGATCGATGGTCACGGAAATCGTCAGCGCGGGCTGAATATGCGCCGATTCCAGCGCGATTTTTTTCATGTAGGTCGAGCGCGCCATGTTCACCGACATCAGCATTTGATCTAATAAAAAACAGCCGCAAGCAATCAACAGCGCCGTCTGCTCGGAAAAGAGCGATTTGCCGAAACCATAGCCGAAACAGACGAGCACCAGCAGCACGGCTTCCCAGATCAACACGATTCGTTCCCCGAAGCGATCAATCGCCCAGCCGAGAAACGGCTGAAACAGAATGCCGATGACGCCGCCGATGGTCAATAGCATGGCGAGCCTCTGGGTCGGTTGTTCGAACACATTCACTAACACCCAGGGCGCGAAGGTGATGAACAACTGTTTGCGCGAACCGTACAGCACGGCGAGCAGATAAAACAAGCGGTATTCCCGGTGGAGTTTGAGATAAATCGTCGGCGGTTTTTCGCGTTCCGGCGTCATGGCGAACATCAGCGCGGCGGCGATGGCAAACAGCACAGCGGCCAGCGTAAACACATGCCCGAACGTCAGCCCGAAATATTTGAATCCGGCCACGACAAAAAAGCTGCCTAAAATCGCGGCGAAATTCCTGACCGCGTTCAACTGGCCGAGCCGCTGTCCGGCCTTGCCTTCTTTGGCAAGTTCCATGCCGATGGTTGAGGCTATCGGCATGAAGACATGCTGGCCTAAACTGTAGATAAACAGCCAGAGCGTCATCACGCCATAGGACGGGGACGCAAAGCCAATCAGCAACGCGCCGATCACGCCGAGTATCAGCGCGATGACGCCGAGCCGACGGCTGCACAAAAACCAGAGCAGCGCCGAGACGAAGACCACGAGAAAACCGGGCAGCTCGCGCGGGAATTCGAGAAAGGCGCGTTGAAAGCCGGTCAGCGGAAAACGCTCGTTCAAAAAATTGTTAAAAATCGCGTCAAACAGGCTGTACCCCATGCCCATGACGAATGACGCGGCGATAAAAAGCCGCAGTTCGCGGTAAATGTTGGTTGTCGGATTTTTAGGTGTATTCAAGAGAACTCCTTTGTAAATAAAAAATTAGAACCATCCGAGTCGTTTGCATGCGCCGTAAATCAGATAGATGCCCATGCCGCAGACAAAGACGCCGAATAATAAGCGCAAGTGCGGGCCATGCAGACGATTGGCGACATGCGCCCCGCCCCACGCCCCGATCATCATGGTGACAGCCAGAATAATCGCCGCGCGAAAATCAATGTTGCCATGCCGATAATACTCTAATGTCGCCGCCAGGCCAATCGGCGGCAGCAGTACCGCGAGGCTCGTGCCGGTCGCTTTATGCTGGGAAAACCCCGCCCAGTAAATCAGCGCGGGCACAATGACAAGACCGCCGCCGATGCCGAATAAGCCGGACGCGAATCCGCCGATGATGCCGATAATCACGAATATTCCCCATGATGCCATATATTTTTTCCTTTTGTAACTATTCAGGTCTCAGGAGTGCCAAAGCTTGCTTTGGCAGCGTGGCCTTGCTCGCCTTTGTCAAACAGCCAAAGCAAGCTTTGGCACTCCACTGCTTTACAATAGCGCCCCTTGCTCCACTCGTTCTTGTTCGCGCTGCGCTTTTTTATAGGTCGTGGCAGTCGGCGGCATCTGCACGGTCGCGCCGTTCAGCAGTTGCTCTATAGTCAAAATTTGCAATTTCGGATAGCCGCGCTGCCACGTCGGCGACTGGTAAAAACCGCATGATTCGGCCTCGATCAGCATCGGTTTCGTCGGTTCCTGCAACGTGATGAACACGCCGATTTCCGCGTCCTGTTCGCGGTCGAGCGCGCCGCGCAGATCGCGAATATCTTTCACGCCGACGTTGCCGCTTTTGACCTGCGCGATCACGCGTTTGGAATGCGCGCGCGGATCGTCGTTGAACGTGATGACGCCGTCAATGCCGGAATCCGCGCCTTTTTTCCCCTGTTTGCTCCCGGCGCTGCCGCCATACGGACGCGCCGCGATCAAGCTGATCGCCCACCATTGGAACTGATAGCGGTCAATGGATTCGGCGAGATGCCGCGCTCCGGCGAGGTCTTCCGGCTCGCCGACGACGGCGTAGCCGCGATCTTTTTCGATGTCGAAGGCGTCTTTGAGGCGATTTTTGATCAGCGCAATTGCCAAATGCGTGATGTCAATGCCGAGCCATGTCCGGTTGAGTTTCTGGGCGGCGTGAATCGCCGTGCCGCAGCCGCAGAACGGGTCAAGCACGATGTCGCCTGCATTGCTGCTGACTTGCAGAATGCGCTCTAAGAGCGCGAGCGGTTTTTGCGTCGGATAGCCGAGGCGTTCGGCGGCTTGAGACGCAATTGATGAAATATCATCCCAAATATCTTGTAAAGGAACACCGGGCATTTCATCCAAATATCGTTTATAATTAGGCATTCCTGATTGGGAATAATATAAACGATTCTGGTGGGCAAACTCTCTCATTTTTTCTTTTGAATACGCCCAGAAACGCCCTTTATATGGTGGAATTCCCTTGTATTCCCATTCTGATTTCGGATGCTCGTATTCGAGATCAAGATCGGCTTCCCAATCGCTATTCGTGGCAAGGCATCTTTTGATTCGCCACTCGTAACTGGTATCTCCGCCTGGTTTCGCTGCTGTTAGATTATCTACACGGAATCGGCGTTCGCTCTCCGACTCAATATAACGATAATTTTGTTCAACATAGCTTTCGTTATAGGTCGTATATTCAGGATTCCATGTCCATTCTTGACTTTTCGTGTAAAACAAAATTATATCATGAATGCGCCCAGCCTGCTTGGCCCCTTGTTTCGTATCGCTATGAGCGGAAGAACGTTTCCAAGCGAATTCGTTACGGAAATTTTGCGGGCTGAAAATCGCATCCAGAATGATTTTCAAATAATGGCTGGCGGTCGGATCGCAATGCAAATAGAGGCTGCCTGTTCGTTTCAAAACGCGGTGCAGTTCAAGCAATCTGGCCGTCATCATGACAAGATACGCGGTCATTTGATTGCGGCCTAATACTTTGACAAGCGTTTCCACAATTTCCCGCGCATTATCGGTCGCGGTCTGCCGGAGTTCTTCGAACGGCAATTCGCTCCAATGCCACGTATCTTCGAAGGCGGTGATCTGCGCTTCGGATTCCGCGCCATGTTCGTCTTTGAACAGCACGTTATACGCCCGGCTCGAATTGAAGGGCGGATCGAGGTAAATCAGGTCAACGCTGTCGTCGGCGAGATAGTCGCGCAGAATCTTGAGATTGTCGCCGTAAAATAAGGTGTTCTCCGTAAACGCTTTTTGTCCCATGTGTTACCTTTGCAAGTCAGTCGAATAACGCAAAATTTCAAGAATATCTTCCTGATCGAGTTCCGGGTACGCTGCTAAAATTTCGGCGCTTGTCATCCCGCTGGCAATCAACTTTAACACGACCGACGCCGTAATCCGCATCCCGCGAATCGTCGGCTGCCCAAAACAGACTGCCGGATTGACTGTAATTCGATCCAACATATTCATAATCATATTCCTTTCAATAATAATTCAGGCCGATTCAAGGCGTTGACCGCCTCGACGATCCAGCCGATATTTCCTTTTTCCCAATATGGCACTTGAATCAGGCTGACGCCCTGTTTGCGGCAGAGTTTCGCTTTCAATTCGTCGTTGTGCTGCACCTCTTTCAGCGTCCGCTGCTGATGATGCACAGGAATGTCCATGTAATGATATTCCCCTTGATACTCGAACGCTAACTTCAACTCTTCGCAATAGCCGTCCAATTCGAGCGAACTGTTTTTGCCGGATTTCAGCCATGCCGGGCGGACTTTCGGAAATTTTCTGCCGAACATATCTTCGAAAATGGCGCGTGTTCGGGCTTCGGATTGCCAGATTTCCGTATCGTTGACCGGCTCGACGTGAAAATTCCTGATATATTCGTCAGCGTGTTTGGCGTGCCAATCGCGGAAGAGCGCGGCGTAATTAGGCTCGTTGAGCGCCTCGTAATGTTCGCCGTTTTCAACCAATACTTCCTCGCCATTCGAAATTCTGGTAAATAAATCCAGCATGGGAAAACATGCAGCATACATCACGACCAATTTGGCAAACTCCAGATTCGTGCATGTGAGGGCTTCAGGAAAATTTATGTCAATACAAGCCTCTTCTTTTTGAAGTATCTCAAAAATCAACTCAGCATCGGGAATATCAGGAAGATTGAGAATCCAAAGCTTTTCTGCGAAGTCCCAAAGAAGTCGATCTATTTCATGACGAATAACGGCAAGACTTAACAACACCCTATAACCTTTTTTATACTTCAGGATATACGGGGCAAAATATACCGTAAGAACATCTTGATTTTCAATACGTGCTATTGAAAACGCAAGGATCGCAAAGTGCATTTCAGACTGTTTGCCATCCGATCTGATCAAATCGGCTGGAATCCCCTTTGCCCGCGCTCCAACTAAAACGTCATCATCATTCATTCGCCGTTTTGGGTTATACGGTTGCCCTTTTCGGCTCGGCATGGTTGGCGTTTGGGAAATTTTATATCCTTTATTGACATCAATGCCGTATATCTGATGAATCAGCTTGTTCGCTTCGATCTGCAACGCCAATAATTTCGGGAAAAACGCGGTTTGAACGGCCTGCACTTTCTCCCATGAACCGGGCTGTTTCAAAATGTCGAAATCTTCAGAAGTAAACATTGCCATGCACCTCACGCCGTTCGGAAAATTCTTGTAAAAAATCGTCAATTTCCCCATCCCACGAGCCAAACAAATCAAGCAATTTCAGGCGATCTTTCGACGAGGTCATCATTATCGAATCATCAGGAACATATTCGATTTCGCTCAAGGCTTGAAATTCTTCCCGCAGGGCATCCCGAAGTTTCAATTCGCCCATCCAACTGACATATTCGTCGTCGTTACCGTCCAAATCTTCGGCGGCATAACTTGAAAGAAATTGCTCCGACGGAACACGATATTTGGTCTCGAATTTCTGAATTTCCCGTTCGGTTTTGCGCAGGCCGATTTCCATGCGCTTCAGGCTTGCGGCAATCGCGGATTGAATGATTGGAACGATGTTTTGTCGATCCGATGCAATTCGTAATGTCACCATTATGAAAGACCTCCTCAATATGTGTCAGACACTTTGAAAGTGTCTGGCACCTTCATTGACCTAACCGCGCCGCTAATTCTTCCAGCGTCAGCGGCGCGATCTGCCAGAACTCCTGCGGCAGGCGGACGCCTTGCATTCGCAGCAGATTCAGCCGCGTCAGGACTGCCGCGCCGTAGAGCAGATTCAGGGCGACGGTCGCGACGCGCCGATTCTCAGGGCGTTCGAGAAACGAGCCTTTGACCCATTCGTTGAACGCGCCCATCGCCGGGCCGCACCAGATTTGATAATCAATCTTGCGGGACGGCTCGCCGCGATTCGCCCAGTGCGAAGCCTGCCCCAAATAGGAGCGGAACAGCAGCGCCATTTTGTATTTCGGGTCGGCGTTGGCGCGGTTGATCTGCGTGGCGTCGCGTTCGCGGAAAAAGCTTTGCGTATTCTGCCAGACCGTGTCAAGCGGGGCGCGGAAATATTTTTCCTCCAACATGCGCCGTTCGGCCTGTGGCAGCGCGTCAATCGAGTCGTATTTCTGGTACAATTCGTAGAGCTTTGCGCCGCGCATCGCGAACATCGTGCCGCGTTTCACCACCTGCACCTTGACGCCCATTTCGAACATATCCGCCGCCGGAGCCATCACCACGTCGGCCTGTTCGGTTTCGGCGAGCATCTGGCGCACAAGATCGGACGTGCCGGATTCGACGCAGGCTTGATTCACCGAGCCGGTCATGACGTAGGCTGCGCCCATCGCAAAGGCGGCGGCGGCGGCATGCGGCGTCGCGATCCCGCCAGCCGCGCCGACGCGCAACGGCATGGCATAGCGATATTGCGCCTGCATCCGGTCGCGCAGCGCGAGCATCGTCGGAATCAGCGCGATGGCCGGGCGATTGTCGGTATGTCCGCCGGAATCGGCCTCGGCGGTCAAATTCTGCGCCATCGGAATCTGCGCTGCAAGCTGCGCCTGTTCTTCGGTGATTTCGCGCTGTTCCACAAGCTGCCGCAAAAATTTCTCCGGCGGCGGCGACAAAAACTGCGCGGCGACTTCCACTCGCGAGACTTTGGCGAAGACGTGATTCGGCGCGATGATTCGGCCTGAACTGTCACAATGAATGCCATGTACGCGATAGCGGACGACCGGCAGCGTCAGACCAAGAAACGCCGACGCGCAGACGAAGCGAAGGCCGCGCCGCAGATACGAATTCACAATGGCTTCTTCCAGTTTCGGCTCGTGCGGGCTGTGAATCAGATTGCTGCCGAATGGGCGCGTCCCAAGATTCTTTGCAAGGCGATCAAGCGCGGCTTCGACGGCATGGGCGGGCAATCCGGCAGCGCCGAAAAATCCGAGCATTCCATGCTTGCCCATTTCTTCGACAATATCCACCGAGGTAATCGCATGCGCCATCGCTCCGGCCATGTAGGGATAGCGCAAGCCGTACTCAGCGAGCAAATCGGCGTCGCCAAGCTGCTCCGGGCGAATCGGCGGCACATAGACAGCGGCGTTCGCGCTATCTGTCATGGTGTATTGACCGGATTGTTCGATAAAAGACAAGGGGCGAGAAATCTGAAACAGGGCGTCGCGTAAGGCAGAATGTTCATGTATCATGAGAGCTATCGAGTCGTCATCTCCTTGCTGACGTTCATAAAATAAGGCATGTCCGCAGGCGCTGTTCTCTTTTTCAAGCTAAAAACAGCGTCTTTCGGGTCATGCCTTCTTCAGTATCATTCAAGTCATGAACAGCAAACAGGGGAAGACACTGTCAAGGAAAAACGACAGGCGCGATCTAATTGTTGACAAAAAAGAACGCCGCCGCTGAACTGATTGACTCATCGCAACCCTGTCAGGGTTTTGAACCCTGACAGGGTTATTCGATAAGATTTCTATGTGGCAGCCTCCTCCGAATACTTTACAATTAACGATAAATGCCGTGCATGTCTGGCGCGTGTCGCTGCGCCAATCAGACGCCGAGCTTGACGCGCTGCTTGCTGTGTTAGATGCGGATGAACGCGCTCGCGCCGACCGATTTCGTTTTCCGAAAGATCGCGATCATTATATTGCGGCGCGGGGGGCGTTGCGTCTGATTCTAAGCCGCTATCTTGACATGCCTGCCGCGACCATTGTCTTCGAATATAACCAATACGGCAAACCGGCGATCATGTCGCGGCAAACCGGCCTTGATTTGCGTTTCAATCTGTCGCATTCCGGCGACATGGCGCTGTATGCGTTGACGCTCGCCCGCGAAGTCGGCGTGGATATTGAATGGACGGGGCGACGGCTCGATCAGCCGGAGCAGATTGCGGAACGCTATTTTTCTTTAGCGGAACGCGAGGCGTTGCGAAATCTGCCAGCGGCGCAGAAACGGCAGGGATTTTTCAACGCCTGGACACGCAAAGAAGCCTACATCAAAGCCAGAGGCCAGGGACTCTACTTAGCGCTCGACCAGTTCGATGTCAGCCTTGACCCGGCGCTGCCCGCGCAATTATTGGCGACGCGGGACGATGCGGCGCAGGCGTCGCGCTGGCAGATGCGGGAACTCGATCCGGGCGATGGCTATGCCGCCGCGCTGGTCGTCGAAGGTGGCGGCTGGCAGGCGTTTTGCTATGATTGGTGTTCTATTTCCTTCTGCTCGTGAACCGTTTTTCCCCGACAATCGCCTCGTTTTTTATTGACAAAAACCCGGAATATCTCACAGGAAAGGCAGAGACAAGGCAGATGGCGAGCAACGAACAATTCAGAAGGAGAACACAGGCGCGGCAGCGGCGCGTTCCGGTATGCGGACGCGCGGTCGGCGCGATGCTTCAGGCGATATGGCAGTTACAGTCGAGATGATTGAGCAGGCGGCGGAACGGCTGAGCGGCGTGGTAAAACAGACGCCGTTGGAACTTTCCAAGCGGTTATCGGAAAAATACCAGTCCACGATCTATTTCAAACGCGAAGACTTGCAGGAAGTGCGCTCGTTCAAAATTCGCGGGGCGTACAATAAAATCGCGGCATTGAGCGAAGAGGAAAAAGCGCAGGGCGTGGTTTGCGCCAGCGCCGGAAATCATGCGCAGGGCGTGGCGTATAGCTGCTCGGCGCTGCAAATCAAAGGTACGATTTTCATGCCGACGATTACGCCGAAACAAAAAGTGCAGAAAGTGAAAAAGTTCGGTGATGGCTGGATTGACGTTGTGTTAGTCGGTGAAACCTTCGACGATTCCTCGGCGGAAGCCGAGAAATTCATGAACGCGCAACATTGCGTTTTCGTGCATCCGTTCAACGACGACGCCATCATGGCGGGGCAAGGCACGGCGGGCAAAGAGATTTACGAGCAACTCGGCGGCAAGGTGGATGTGGTGATTTCCTCAGTCGGCGGCGGCGGGTTGGGTTCGGGCTGTATGACGTATCTGAAAGAAAAAAATCCTCAAGTGCATTATATCGGCGTCGAGCCGACAGGCGCGCCCGCCATGTACGAATCGCTCAAAACCAACCGCATCGTGACGCTGCATGACATTGACACGTTTGTGGACGGCGCGGCAGTCCGGCGCATCGGCGCGCTGACGTTCGACATCTTCCGGCATTACGGCGCGGAAGTGCTGACCGTGCCGGAAGGGAAGGTCTGCACCACGATGATCGAACTCTACCAGAACGACGGAATTATCGCCGAACCAGCGGGCGCGCTGCCGGTCTCGGCGCTCGATTTTGCGGCATATCGGCTGCGCGGCAAAACGGTCGTCTGCATCATCAGCGGCGGCAACAACGATATTCTGCGCTATCCCGAAATCATGGAACGCAGCCTGCGTTACGAAGGGTTGAAGCATTATTTCATGATCAATTTCGCTCAGAAACCGGGGCAATTGCGGAAATTCGTCGAATACGCGCTCGGCCCGGACGATGACATCGTGCGCTTCGAGTATATCAAAAAGACGAACGCGGAGCAAGGCCCGGCGCTCGTCGGCGTCGAATTGGGCAACCGCGATGATTATCCGTCTTTGCTGAAACGGCTGGACGAGATCGGCTTCAATTACCGCGTCATCACGGATGACGACATGTTTTACAAGCATCTGGTATGATTGCGTAATGTTCTTTCGAATGATGTTTGACAAGTCAGGGCGAGGTCTTCTCGCCCTGATGTGGGCGGGGAAACCCCGCCACTACGGCAGGGCTGTTAAGTTCTAAAATACGCCGTCCGGTCGCCCAGCCCAGCCATAAATGGCCGTTCTCAATACTGAAGCAGGCTGAAGCCCGCTGAAAAGCCGGACAGGGCGCTTCAGCGTCCTTCCGCCTTGAGACCGGCGATTTATCGCTGGGCGGGCGGGGGGGGGCTTCAATAGAACTTAACAGCCCTGCGCCACTACGGGGGCAGGAAAGTTTATGGCTTCTACCGTGATTATTACGTATTTGCAGATGCTTGATCGCAGCGAATTGCTTGAAAAATCATGCGCTGACCCTGAGATTGAAATCAGGGAGGCCACTGTCAAGCAGTGGCAGGTGAATAAGGGGTTTTACCAGATGGTCGGGCAGGCGTGGCACTGGTTCGACCGCTATGTCTGGACGGACGAGCAGTGGCGGGAATATGCTGAGTCGGAGCAGATTCGGCTGTTTATCGCGTATAAAGGCGGCTCTCCGGCAGGATATTACGAATTACGCAAAGATGCGGACGGCGCGGTGGAAATCGTCTGTCTTGGCCTGTTGCCGAAATTTATCGGCGGGGGCTGCGGCGGGTTTTTGATCAGTCAGGCGATTCGCAGCGGCTGGGAGTGGGACGCCTCGCGGGTCTGGCTGAATACGTGTACGCTCGACCATCCGAACGCGCTGAACGCGTACACCAAATGCGGGTTGAAGTCATATAAACGGGTAGAAAAAACGGTGGAATAATGACGTTCTCGTTCCACGCTCTGCGTGGAATGGCCGAAGCCCGCCGCTTTGCGGCGAAATTGGACGCAGAGCGTCCGAAAAATCGCATTCCACGCGGAGCGTAGAACGAGGGCGTCGCTACGGGAATCAGGCGATTTTGAAGCGCGAGACCTCTTCCTGCAAGCCGTGCGCCGCTTCATGCAGTTGCGTGATGGCGGAAAAGGTTTCGTGCAAGGTTTCTTTGGTTTCGCTCATTTCTTCGCTGAGTTGCGTCATTTCGAGCGAGATCGTCAGGGCGCTCGCCGATTGATTCGACATGGCCTCGTTGACATCTTCGAATTTCGGCGAAAGCGCCTGCACCTGGCCGATAATCAGGTTGAGCTGCATACTGATCCGCCCGACGTCATCCACGCTCTGCCGCACCTGATTGATAAACCTGTCCATCTCCATCACGCCCGCTGACACGGCGCTCTGCATCTCTTTCACCATCTGATCGATATCCAACGTGGCGACGGCGGTTTGATCGGCCAACCGTCTGATTTCGCGGGCCACGACCGTAAAACCGCGCCCGTACTCTCCGGCTTTTTCCGCTTCGATGGCGGCGTTCAACGACAGCAGGTTCGTTTGATCCGAGACTTTGGTGATGGTCGTCACGACGGTGGTGATGTTTTCGGCCTTTTCGTTGATCGAACCTAATTTTTCCGAAATGGATTTGGAGGCGTGTTCCATCTGGCGCATCGCCTCTTCCATGCGCAATAAGTCCGCTTGCCCGCTATTCGCAAACCCTGCCGTTTCTTGCGACATGGAGACGACATGCTGCATGGTTTTGACCAGTTCGGTCGTGACATCGGAAATCTGTTGCACCGATTTGAGGACATTTTGGGTGGATTCAAGCTGATGAATAATGATGGCTTCCTCTTGTTTGGCAGAGGCCGAGAGTTCAGCGGCAGAAGACGTGACTTGCACGCCAGAGCGCTGCACCTGTCCTAAAATGCTTCTCAGAGAAAGAATCATTTCCCGAATCGCCGTGAATAATTCGCCGACTTCATCGCGGCTGTGCTTGCCAGTCGCGATCTCCGCCAGATCGAATTGCGCTAATCGGCGCGCGACATTTGCCACCTGCAATAACGGCGTAGCGATAAAACCGCGGACGACGAACAATAGACAGACAACTAACGCTGCGATGACAAACAGAATCCCGATGCTTTGCGATACAATGGCGCTATTCAGACGTTTACGCAGGACAGCATTCAGCGTATCGGCTTCATTTGCGCTATTCAGGGTTGCCTGCGCGATTTTCTCTGCGAGAATCGTCTCCGTATAAAACACCGTGACTTTCCCAACCGTCTGATCATTATAGCGCGCTTCCCGCGTCACGGACAATTCTGGGTGTAGCGTGAGTTCTTGAGGAAGCGCGGGGGCTGAGGCTGCATCGCCAGTCGTTTTCCAGATTGCGAAAAATGGTTTTCCTTTGTCGTCGAACACCTGAATCGCTTCCAATTCAGGGTACTTCATGTAGGATTGCAATGGGCGGAGCGCGGTGTCAGCATCAATATTATAGAGATACGACGCGCAAATCTCGCCAAGCTGCTGCGTCGTGAATTCGACCATGTTGCGAAGCGAGGTTTTCTCTGCAACTTCCCGGTCTGCGATGGATTGCTGAACGCGGGCAAGGTGTTCGGCCTTAAAAGCGGCGAGCAAAGAAAACTCAAAACGAATAAGCAGGATGCCTCCCGCGCAGAGCAGGAGAAACACCACGCCGCAGGCTGCTGCCGAAATTTTTGCCGCAATGCTCCAATGTCGCATAGGAATAGCAGGTCGGTCATTGTCTGGATGACCGACATTTTGTCGGCGGTTCTTGCCAGTCGGAGGCTGGCAATCCACAACAGACTGACCTGTATAAATCATGGCTGAAAGAAAGTCGAAATACTCCGACACAGTGGAATGTGTTGCTTATTATCATAGCGTGCATGTCTCTCAAAAGAATTGTCAAGAGATTTTCATGAAAAAACGCTTGCTAAATTTGCTTGCATCAGGTTTATTTGTTCGAATGTATAGGGCTGGGTTCAGTTCTTGTGTGGAGGAAACAAAAAATGATGAATTATGCCGATTATATTCAGAACGTATCGTTTCGGTTGTATCAACCGATGATGTATCCGAAAGGGTTTACGAAATTAAGCCGGGTTTTACGCCGTTTCAATTGTTCCTTGGAAGTGTTGAATACTCGTTTGCCCGAAAATGCTCGCGACAGCCGAAATAACCTTGCCGAGATTCTTCGGATTCCAAGAATGTCGACATTTGCGATAGGCGCGATCTTGAATGAAGGGGTGGCTCGCCTCTGCGACGAGCAGTGTTTCGTGAATGTGGGAGTGTGGCATGGATTTACCCTGTTGTCAGGCATGATCGGAAATGCTCGCAAACGATGTATCGGAATTGATAATTTTTCAGAATTCGATAGTCCTAAAGAGATCACAACCACAAGGTTTCAGAAATATAAGAGTGATTCTCATGATTTGTACGATATGGATTATCGAGCGTATTTTGCGGAGGTTCATCAGGGAGAAATCGGTTTGTATCTCTACGATGGAAATCATAGTTATGAGAACCAACTGCATGGATTACGGATTGCCGAGCCGTATTTCAGCGGAAATTGCTGTATTGTCGTTGATGACACGAATCGTGAAGAACCTCGACAGGCCACATTGGATTTTATTCGCTCCAGTTCCTACACGTATCGGATTCTTTTGGATCAAAAAACGTGTATTCCGGATCATCCGACATTTTGGGACGGGATTATGATATTGCAACGAATGCCATGAAAAGGAGAATTCGTATGAAACGAATCGGATGGGTATGTGTGTGTGGCTGCCTGCTTATCAGCCTGGCAGGGTGTTCTAAAAAGCAGGATGCGCCGAAAACTGTGAAGGCATGCGATTTGCTGCCGCAACAGGAGGTGCAGGTGATTTTCAGCCGCGTGACAAAAGTGGACACCGCCGGAGGGACGGCGGAGAAATGCTGCGCCGATGTGCAAGGGATGACGTTGTGTGCGCTGATTTCGCGTGGCATCGCCGGGCTGAGTCCGCGCGATAAATTTCAACTGCATCTTGCTGAGATGACCGGAAAATATCCCGGCCAGCCAATCAATCCTGAAAGTGTGGATGGCATTGGCGATACAGCAGCCTGGGTCGCGAATGTCGGCGAATTTTTCGTGTTCGAAGGGAATGTGCTGTTGCGCTTGACGGCGAACCCGCCGGAGAACGCGAAGCTCGAACAGATGAAAAAGCTGGCGCAAAAGTCGCTTCCGCGTCTTCCGCAATAAGGTTTTTTCAAAACACGCCCGAGGTCTTTAAGACCTCGGACGTGTAAATGAAGAATACGCGCTGATTTCTTTTTCCCTTGACAGCGACATGTCTGGATGTGTAAATTTACGACGTTATTTATAAAAAGCCGCTCAATTTTTCACAAGGAGCAATGACGCATGACACAGGAACATATCCGAGAAATTTGCTGGGAGATCGGGACAAAATTTCCGATCCCGTTTACAAGCGAATATCTGACGTTTTCGATGATTTATCCGAAACGCGGGTATCTGCAATGGGCGATCAAAGAAGCGTCGGTACACGCGCTTCAGGCCAAATGCGGCGACGCCTTTCACGGCTCGCGTTTAGTTATCCGCATTTACGATGTGACCGATATTGTCTTCAACGGCTTGAATGCGCACACGTTTTTCGACGTTGACGTGCACGGCATCGTCGGGAATTCCTACATGAATTTCGACCGGGTCGAGCGCAATTTGCTGGCGGAATTCGGTTTCCGTTTCCGGGATAATTCTTTTCACGCGCTCGCGCGTTCTGCCGTGATTTTTTTTGATCGCGACCGTCCGTCCGGGAAATTCGATACCGCCGGACTGTTTGTCGGAAAAGGCTTTCAGCCGGTCTTTCCGGTAGAAAATGTGTTTGACGCTGCGATTTACGAGCGCGTCAATCGAGAACTGTCAGATGTACAACGCGCCGAGCCATTGTCGGTGGCGGTGGTCTTTCTCGGCGCCGCGATTGCCGGAGAGCAGAGCAAGACGTTAGAAAGTCTGATCGCGCAATTGAACGAAGGCTGCCGGAAATTCGACGGACAGGTCAAAATGCTGACGCCCGCCGATTCGTCGCAAGTTGACGGCAATTCATTGTTCGCAGCAGTGGAACGCGCCGCCGCCAAAGCCTATAAAGCGCTTGAAGCCGCGCAGAAGGCCACGCCGTTTCATCTTGTTCACTGCCATGATTGGTATTCCGCGCCGGTCGGAATGCAAGCCGCCGCCGATCTGAAACTGCCGTTCGTGCTGAGCCTGCATTCCACCGAATACGAACGGTCGCAAGGCGGAGAAATGAATGAGATGTCCAGCGCGATCTGCGAACGCGAAAAAGCGGCGATTCTCGCGGCGGATTTGATTATCGTGCCGCATTCTTCCACGCGCCAGCAGGTAATCGGCATGTATGGCGCAGCCGAAGAGAAGGTGGCGATTGTCTCGGAAGCGTTCGAACGCGAACAAGCCGCCTTCCAAAGCATTCAAGACATCAAACGGTCGTTAGGCTTGAATGGCGACTGGCCGGTGGCGCTGTTCGCCGGAGAAGTGTCCCATGCGTCCGGCGCTGATCTGCTGATGGACGCCATTATTCAGGTCTCGAAACGGCACGGAAACGCGCAATTCGTGTTTGTCGGCAATGGCCCGCTGAAGGGTGAATTGGAAGGCCGCGCCTGGCATGGCGGCGTGGCGCATCGCTGCCGCTTTCTCGGCGACGTCGCCCGCGAGTATTTCGAATCCGTGCTGCTCGCCGCCGATTTCGTCGTGATTCCGGCGCGGACGTGGCAGGATGCCGGATTGGCGCAAAAGGCCATCGAATTCGGCAAACCGGTGCTGACCACGCATCAAGCGCATATCGGCTGCGTGACGCACGGACAGAACGGTCTTGTCACCTACGACAACCCCGGTTCGATTATCTGGGGACTCAATGAAATGCTGGCGAATCCGCTCCAGGGCAACATGCTGCGGCTGGCCGCCAGACGCAGCGCAAACCAGCCGCAATCGCCGGAAAGCAGCGCGGTGGAGCAATACCTGTTATATGAACATCTGTTGAAGCGGATTCAAGGAGGAAATCATGTCTAAAGGCTATTTAGCGTTTGTGCTGCATGCGCATCTGCCCTTTGTGCGGCATCCCGAATACGATCATTTTCTCGAAGAACGCTGGCTGTTCGAGGCGATTACAGAGACATATATTCCTCTGATAAAATTTTTCACAAAATCGGTCGAAGACCGCGCGCGGTTTCAGGTGACGCTCTCCATTTCGCCGAGTCTGTTGGCGATGCTGGAAGACGCGCTGCTGCAAGAGCGCTACGATCAGCATCTTGGCCGCATGATCGCCCTGTGCGAACAGGAACAGCAGCGTAACCAGCATCAACCGCATTTTCAATGGTTGGCCGGGAACTACCGCCAATTTTTCCAGGAAACCCGCGATTTGTTCAATCAGTTCGACCGCAAACTCTCTATTCCGCTCAAACGCTTGCATGACGCGGGCGCGGTGGAATTGCTGACAACCGCCGCCACGCACGGTTTTCTCCCGTTATTAGCGCCGCAGCCGAAAGCGGTGGATGCGCAGATCATCACCGGGTTGGAATATTTCGAGAGCGTCTTCGGCTTTCGTCCGCAAGGAATGTGGCTGCCGGAATGCGCCTATTTTCCTGGCTTAGACGAGGTGCTGCGGCGCGAACGGATTCGATTTTTCTTTACGGAATCTATCGGCGTCGAACATGCGAGCGTCGCGCCATTGCATGGCGTCTATTCGCCGATCTATACGCCGTCCGGCGTGGCGGCGTTCGGACGCGATCAAGGCAGCACCAAACAGGTCTGGTCGGCGCGGGAAGGTTTTCCGGGCGATCCGAATTACCGCGAATTTTATCGCGACATCGGCCACGATCTCGATTTTAACTATATTCAGCCGTATCTCGGCGGCGACGTGCGCTCCGACACCGGCATCAAATATTATCGGATTACCGGCCCAACCTCCTGGAAAGAGCCGTATCATCCCGACGTGGCGCGGGAACGGGCGGCGGCTCACGCTGGCGATTTTCTGCGGCAGCGTATCGCGCACGTGGAATATTTGTCGTCGGTGATGGACGCCAAACCGATTATTATCGCGCCGTTCGATGCGGAACTCTTCGGCCACTGGTGGTTCGAAGGTCCGCAATGGCTCGATTTCGTCATCCGCAAAGCGGCATTCGATCAGGATACTCTCGAATTGACCAATCTTTCGAGTTATCTCGAACGCCATCCCGTGCATCAGACGGGCGTGCCCTGCACTTCGACCTGGGGACATAAAGGCTATTTCGAAACCTGGCTGAACAATAAAACCGACTGGATTTACGCACAGTTGATCGAATGCGGCAATCGCATGGAACGCATCGCCAATCAGCATGGCACAGGCAAAGTGTCGCAACTGAAACAGCGCGCGTTGAATCAATGCCTGCGGGAATTGTTGTTAGCGCAGAGTTCCGACTGGCCGTTCATCATCAGCAACGGCACGTCCGAGCAATACGCCTCGCGCCGCGTGCGCGACCACGTCAGCCGTTTTCATGCTTTGGCCGAAAGCGTCGAGCAGAACAGCGTCAATAAAGATGTGTTGGCGGTGATGGAAGAGGTTGATAATATTTTCCCGAATGCGAATTATCGGGTGTATCTTTCGTCATAAGCATGAATCATATCGTAGGGCGAAACTGAAGTTTCGACGTACAGAACCAATATGATCTTTCCAACTGATTCGATGCAATAAAGAGGAAGTGAGCAATATGGTAACTCCGGTTAAAGAATTGTTATCATCGTTCGAAGAGTTACGAGATGATGATCAAAAACTTTTTGTTTTCGAAATTTTGCGACGCGCGACAACCCTTGATGTCCCGCTGTTAGAGGACGCCGACCTTATCATGCTGGCGGATGGCCTCTTTTTGTCGCTGGATGCGCAGGAGGCCGCCAATGAATAAGCCGCAGCGCGGGGAGGTTTGGATGGTGGATTTAGGACTTGCCGCGAAAGTCCGCCCCTGCCTTGTGTTCAGCGTCAGCCCTCGTGACGAGGATCGAGCATTATGTACGCTTGTTCCGCATACAACCAGCGCGAGAGGAACGCGATTCGAGGCGGACGTTCTGTGTAATTTTTTGCATGAAGGGGTGTTTGATGCGCAAAATCTTGTCACTGTTCCGCAGGCGAAATTGATGCGAAAGCTTGGCTCGCTTTCGCTAAAAGGCATGCAATCGGTCGAATCGGCGGTGCGACTCTGGCTCGCATTGTAATATGTTGGAACGAGTCAACTATGTATGTGTTAAATTTTATCGGCGACACGCCTGATCGTCGGGGCGTTCGATTGAGCGCCCCGACGTGGGCTGCTGTGGGGGAATATCGTGCAAACATCTCGCATTTTGGCGATTGGAGAAATCTCGCCTGAGCTTGCCGAATTGGTGCGCCTGTTAAGCGAGCGATATGCTGTGTCTCTGGCGCAATCAATGACGGATATCGAGCGGGCAGCCGAGCAGCCGCCAATCTTGATCATCGCTGAACGCCGATGCTTGCAACGCCTGAATTTCGAATCGGTATCCGCAATGATTCAAAATATCGAGACGCTCTGGATGCTGCTTGACAACGATTCCGCCGCCGATGACGATGATTCCGCGCTCCTCTCGCGGATGTATTTTGTGATTCCTGCGCCCTGCGCTCCTGAAATGGCCTATCATCTTGCTCTGCGCGCCATCGAACATGCGCAGCTTGTTCGCGAGCATGAGCAGCTTGTTTGCGAGCATGAGCAGCTTGTTTGCGAGCATGAGCAGCTTGTTCGAGCCTCTGAGGAGGTTCAGCCTTCTCGGTCGCGCGTCCCGGAATCAGCCCCGATGAGAGATGCCTTTCAGCAGGAGGCCGTTTGCGAAAACATGACGGCGCAGCAGTGGGGCGAAAAAATGTCTTCGGAAAAATTCGCCATGTTAGGACAAATGCTCGCCGGAATTATTCATGAAATCAATACGCCGTCAGGGGCGATCAATGCGGCGGTCGTGAATGTGCAGCATCATCTGAAAACGCTGCTTGAAAGCGGTTCCGCGGTGAGTCGTCTCGGTATGAAGCCAGAAGAGACGCTCACCGTCTTGCGCATCTTCGGGAATATGCTGAACGCATTGGAAGGCAAACCGCGACGGCATTCCGGCGAAATCAGGAACGAACAGAAAGCGCTGGCAGAACGCCTGACGCAGCGCAATGTTCCCGATGCCGCGAAATTAGCGCGTGAGGTTGCCAGACTCGGCATCTCTCCCTGGCTTGATGAGGCGCTCTTGCTGTTTGAGGCATACTCGGTCGAGCCGCTGCTGGCATTCCTAACAAGCTGGCATCGTATTATACATTCCGCCCAGGATATTAAGTTAAGCAATGAGATGTTGACGCGCATGGTGCGCGCAGTGAAATCCTACTCATACCCCTGGCAAGATCGCCAGGAACTCGCTGATATTCAGGAGAGTCTCGATACGGCGCTGATTTTATTGGCAAACAAATTCAAACACAAAATCACGCTCGCGACCGACTTTGCAGAATTGCCCGCGATCCTCTGCAATCCCTCGGATTTGACGCATGTGTGGCTGAATTTGCTGCATAATGCGATTCAGGCGATTGACGGCGACGGCGAGATTCGGATTGAAACATTTGCCACGAAGGACTACATCGGAGTGCGCGTGACTGATACGGGCAACGGCATTCCTTCAGACATCCTGCCAAAAATCTTTGCGCCGAATTTTACGACAAAATCGAGAGAAGAAGGGACGGGTTTCGGATTGTATCTTGTCCGGCAGATACTCGACAAACATCAGGCCACGATTGAGGTTTCTTCGGTTCCAGGCCATACGACCTTCGAAGTGCGCCTTCCTCGATAATTCGAGCCGCGTAATTACCACCACGAAACACACAACATACACGAAAATCATCAGAATCGTATTCTCGTGTATGTTGTGTGTTTCGTGATCAATTATTCCCGCAGAAACTACGCTAAGTCTTCAGACAGGCTCTCGCTTTTCAGGGCGCGGACGGCCAACTGATCGCAACGTTCGTTCTCAGGATGACCGGCATGACCGCGCACCCATTCGAACGTCACCTGATGCTGCTGACACAGGTCTAACATCCGCGTCCACAAATCCACATTCAGCGCCGGGTCAGTCTTGTTCCGCATCCAATTGTTTTTTTGCCAACGATAGACCCAGCCCTTCATCATGCTGTTCACCAAATATTGCGAATCGCTGAATACCGTGACGCGGCATGGCGTCTTCAATGCTTCTAATCCCTTGATCGCCGCGTACATTTCCATGCGGTTATTGGTCGTCTTCCGAAACCCTTCAGACAGTTCGACGCGCTCGTCGCCATTGACGATAATCGCGCCGTAGCCCCCGTTTCCATGAGGGTTGTTCGCGCATGCGCCGTCGGTATAAATCATCACTGTGTCCACATGATCTCCTCGATTGATAACCCTGCCAGAGTTACGAACCCTGGCAGGGTTCATATTGCTGAAATTGCCTGCTATCAGCAGGACATGCTGTTGTCGCAGGCCAATAGCGTCAAGGGAAAACTGAGCGCGGGAAGGATTTCGCTTGACAAGCGCGAGTCAGGCGAGAACATCGAGAGCGTCTTCTCGACGTAACGTAGTACATTGAGGCAATAATGTTCAGGAGTGTCAGAGCGAAGCTCTCACGGTCAAAGTTCCGCGTTGAAACGCCGAAAATGTTCTGTCTCAAGACAGTGGGTGTTCCTCGAACAAAAAGGCATGATGAGATGAAAAAACTTCCTGTGATTCTTGATTGCGATCCCGGCCATGATGACGCAGTTGCCATTGTGTTGGCCGCCCGTTCGCCTGAAATCGAACTCGTCGGCATTACCTGCGTCGCCGGGAACGTGGACGTTGAAAAAACGACGGCAAACGCCTTGAAGGTCTGCGGTCTCGCTGGGTTGCGCACCGTTCCTGTGTATAAGGGGATGGCGCAGCCGTTGTTGACCGACTTGCTGACAGCAGAACATGTGCATGGCAACAGCGGACTGGATGGCGCGGAATTTCCGCCGACGAATCTCGCGCTGCAACCGAGCCATGCCGTAGATTTCTTGATTGAAAAAATACTGGCGT
The DNA here is from genome assembly GCA_964602655.1 of uncultured Candidatus Moduliflexus sp. Lineage (GTDB taxonomy): Bacteria > Moduliflexota > Moduliflexia > Moduliflexales > Moduliflexaceae > Moduliflexus. Next base: position 40,703 of record CAZRSF010000003.1, on the reverse strand, counting down.
TTCCTTGCGAAATCACGCTTATTCCCATTGGCCCGCTCACAAACATTGCGATGGCGATTCTACGCGAGCCGCGCGTTATGGAATTGACAAAGCAGATCGTGTTGATGGGCGGTTCGATGGGAATGGGCAATGTGACGCCATCGGCGGAGTTTAATATTTATGCCGATCCTGAAGCCGCCCGCATCGTGTTTAATTCGGAGATCCCGATCACGATGATCGGACTTGACGTGACCACCCGCGTCCTCGTCTCCCGCGAAATCATTGCGAACATTCGGCGGAATGGAACGCCGGTCGCGTACACGTTTGCGGAACTGCTCTCCTGGTACTGCGCCTCGATCAATGGACTGAGCGGCGAGGTTGCCGCCTTGCATGATCCGTGCGCAGTGGCAGCGGTCTGCGATCCGTCGGTAATCACGACCGAATTGATGCGCGTAGATATTGAAACACGCGGCGAATTCACGCGAGGTCGCACTGTCTGCGCGCGCGGATTTTCTGCCGGGCGGACGCCGAATGTGCGCGTCGCCGTCGGCATTGACGCCCCGCGCCTGTGGAAGATGCTGATCGAACGGTTACGATGATACCTATGTTATACATTGCCGAGCAGCATGTGGCCGACAAACAACGCAAACATCGAAAGCGTGCAGAGCAAAAAGCTGACGACGCCCGCAAGCTGCATGTTGCGAATCAGCGCCAATCGCAGATGCAGGTTGGCGATCTGTCCGCGAATATTCTCCTGCGAGCGATGTTCCTCTTTGTCCGCCAATTGCCGCACTAATTGCGCCAACACTAAAAAGCGATTCGTGTATGCCAGCATCAGCAATGAAATCGCCGGAAACAGCAGCGCCGGCGTCGTTAAGGTCATGGGTGTCATAATGATTTCTTTGTAGAGACACCCCGCTGGGGCAGGGTTGTTACGTTTTCGCAAATATACCTGTCATTGCGAGGAGTGACAACGACGAAGCAATCCCCTGATTCCGGCGAGATTGCTTTGTCGCTGACGCTCCTCGCAATGACAGAACGTCGCAGCCCTGCTTCCGGCGGGGCGTCTCTACGGGAACATACGGTTATTCGTCCGTCACGCAGCCTTCGGACGCAGACGACACGGTTTTGATGTATTTATACAACATCCCTTTCGTCGCTTTATACGGCGGCGGCGTCCAGGCCGCGAGCCTCGCCCGAATCTCATCATCAGAGATGTCAAGGTTCAGCGCGTTCTGCTCGGCGTCAATCGTCATCCGGTCGCCGTCGCGCACAATAGCCAACGCGCCGCCGGTCTGCGCTTCCGGCGTGATATGCCCCACGACAAAGCCGTGCGTGCCGCCGGAAAAACGCCCGTCCGTAATCAGCGCGACGCTGTTGCCCAAGCCCGCGCCCATAATCGCCGATGTCACCGTCAGCATTTCCCGCATCCCCGGCCCGCCTTTCGGCCCTTCATAGCGAATCACGACCACATCGCCCGCCGCGACGTTTCCGGCTTCAATGGCTGTTAGCGAGGCTTCTTCCGAATCAAACACTTTCGCCGGACCGGAAAAGCGCAGCCCTTCTTTGCCCGTGATCTTGGCGACCGCGCCTTCTTTCGCGAGATTGCCGTATAAAATTCGAATATGACCGGTTGCTTTGATCGGCGCGGAAAGCGGCGCGATAATCGTCTGATCGGCCTGCAAATCAGGAACTGATTCAAGATTTTCCGCCAGCGTCTTACCGGTGACAGTCAGGCAGTTGCCATTCAAGAACCCTTCCCGCAGCAGCATTTTCTGTACCGCCGGAACGCCGCCGACTTCGTGCAAATCTTCCATCACGAATTTGCCGCTCGGTTTCAAGTCGGCAAGATACGGAACACGATTGCTGACAGTCTGAAAATCGTCAAGCGTCAATTTCACATCCGCCGCTTTCGCCATCGCAATCAGGTGCATGACCGCATTCGTCGAGCCGCCGAGCGCAATGACGACCGTCATCGCATTAAAAAAGGCGTCGCGCGTCATGATGTCGCGCGGCTTAATGTCGCGTTCAAGCAACAGCCGAATCGCCTGCCCCGCCTGAAAACATTCCTGCCGTTTTTCCTTGCTGTCGGCGGGAAGCGAGGAACTGAACGGCAGGCTCATGCCGAGCGTTTCAATCGCCGAGGCCATCGTGTTGGCGGTGTACATGCCGCCGCACGCGCCCTGACCGGGACAGGCGTGTTTCAAGACGGTTTTCAATTCGTCTTCGTTGATGCTTCCGGCTAAAAATTCGCCGTAGCTTTCGAACGCCGACACAATGTCCAGCTTGCGCCCGTTACAGCGCCCGGCGCGAATTGTGCCGCCGTAAATCATGATGCTGGGGCGATTCAGCCGCGCCATCGCCATCACGCTGCCCGGCATGTTTTTATCGCAGCCCGGCAGCGAAATATTGGCGTCGTACCACTGCGCCCGCATGACGGTTTCAATCGAATCCGCGATGATTTCCCGCGATGGCAGCGACGATTTCATTCCTTCCGTCCCCATCGAAATGCCGTCGCTGACGCCGATGGTGTGGAAAATCAGGGCGACCAGCCCGGCCTCTTTCACGCCGCGCTTGACCTCTTTCGCCAACTCGTTCAGATGCATGTTGCACGGGTTGCCTTCCCAACCCATGCTGGCGATTCCGACCTGAGCTTTCTGCATATCCTCGTCCGTCATGCCGATCCCGTAGAGCATCGCCTGTGAGCCGACTTGCGAACGTTTTTGCGTCAATTGCGCGCTATATGTATTCAACATGGTTTCCCTCCCCTGAAAATAGAATGTTGATACGCTCCAGCGTAAGTCGAAACTGGAGTTTCGACTTACATGGAAACTTTCGTTCTCTTCATTCGTCGCTTTTCATGTAATGTCAAGAGTAGAAAACCATTTTCCAGATAAAATGACACTCAACGGCTACTCGTGCAGTCTCTTTTCGAAGCGGACTTGCTCGGCATCTTCCCCGATTTCGGCAAACCCGACTTTGCGGTAAAAATGGCGCGTCCGCTGATTCCAGACCGGCGTTTCCAGCGTCCAACGCCGCGCATCGGGAAAGGTCGTCCAGAGCCATTCGAACAGATGCGCCCCGATGCCCTGATTTTGCGAAGTCGGTTCGACGAACATCCGCCCTAATTCGTATTGTCCCGGCTTCTGCTGAAAAATAATTGCGCCGCCGACAATCCGCTCGTCACGCAGAATTTTGTAATACTTTCCGATCCGCATCATTTTTGCCTGCCATTGCGCTGATTCATACCCAGGAGGTCCGCCGGGACCGGGCGCTCCATAGCGAATATCATCGTCAAACGCCTGCTGAGAAATCAATGCCAACGTTTTCGCATCCTGAGTTGTCGCTTTTTCGATTCGTATCATATTTGCCTGATTATCAAGCCCTGCCAGGGTTTAAAACCCTGACAGGGCTGTCATTCCTCATAATATTCGCAGCGCGGCGTAAAGATGTTCGATTGCCGCTCGGTTTTTGTTTCCGGCTTCACGCACAAGCCGCGCTAATTCGAGACGCAAGGCGCGATCCGCGATCTTGCGCCGCTCATTTTCCGGCGCGAACGAATGCGGACTGATCTTCCAGCCTTGACACAATAAACGCGATTCCTCGTCATAACAATTCGCGGCAGCGGACAATTTTTCAGATGCCGCACCGCATTCTTCGGCAATGCTTCGCAGAAAACCCGCCGCTGCTCGCCGCATATCGGAGAGATAGCAAAAGCCGTCATTCGTGCTTGCCATGCAGCGCAGCGTCAGCGTCTCCATATCGTCCGCCGGGAAATCGTCGTCGCGTTCAAGCGCCGCCGCCCAGACCTCGTATGCTGCAAAGCCGGTCGCCCGGTGATTCATTTCCGGCGTATTCGCTAACTCGACCGCCCCTTCCAGCGCATCGCGAATGATCTGCGCTCGCGGCGGCGCGGCGATTTTTTTGCCGATTTCAATCAGGCCGAAGCAGTTCTGATACCATTCCGCCTGCCGGAAATAGCCCTGCGAATCTTTATAAAAATAGCTGCGACCGAGCAGCACGTCGCCTTGTTCGGCATATCCGGCGATCACGCAGCATTCTGGCGGCCCCACCACGCCAAACGCTAACACCGGCAGCCCGACATTGATGCTGTTGATAATCCGCTCGCGCCAGGCGGTTTCAGTGGCCGCATCCGTTGTTTGCGAGAAGCGTTCGATGTAGGTGTATTCATACCCAAGCGCCTGAAATGTGCGGCGAATGAGTGTTTCGCCCAGCGTGCCCATCGGATCGCAATTGTCTTCCGCCCACGCCCATTGAATATGGAACGCCGCGCCAGAGACTCCGGCGACGAAATCGTAGGCGACCGGCTCGCGCAAATATTTCATGCAGGTGACCACCGCGCCGGAAAAGCAGTTGCTCCCTTTCTGCCATTCGATATTCTCGATCCCTTCCAGAATCTTTTCGAGTTTCCGCGTAAAATCTTTGCCCGGAGCATGTTGTTTCAATGTGGTTTCGACCATATCCGTCATCTGTGTTTGCAGGTTCTTGCGGGCGCGATGCAGGCGACTCTTGACCGTCGAAACCGGCACGTCAAGAAATTCGCCGACTTCCGCCTGCGAGTACCCGTCAATGTAAAAGAGCGTGGTGACAACCCGTTCATGTTCCGGCAACGCCTGAATCGCGGCCATAATCCGGTCGCCGATCTCTTTGCTCTGCGCGTGACGCATCGGAGACGCCATCGCAGATGGCAGGTCGCTCGCCTCGTCAATCGGGACGTTCCAGAGCCGCTTTCCCCGAAATTGCCGGTCGCAGAATTTGAAGACAAGCCGCCGAAACCAGGACGGAAACGCGGATGGCTCGCGCAGCGTCCGCAAATCGAGATACGCCTGCACAAAGGCTTCCTGCGCAGCGTCTTCGGCGAAACCGAAATCGCCGATCAGCGAATACGCATAGCCCACCGCCATCCCCTGAAATTCCCGCACAATCGCGCCGAACGCGCTCCGATCTCCGGTCTGCGCTTGAACAATAAACGTTTCGAACTCTTGCTTCATGATGTCGCTCGCTCTTTCAGCTCACACCTCACAGGTTTCAAAAACCTGTGAGGTGTCGTTGTGATATTTACGTAAACAGATGAACCCGGCCAGGTCTCTGAGATACATGCCCCGAATACGTTCGGCAAGGTTGCAAAAAAACGCAACAATACGAATTTTTTCATGGGGAAAATGGGATGCCTCAATACCACATTTGAAATTTCAGCCTTGCCTTCCCGCTGAAATGCACCCATGCCGCCTTGGCAAATTGTTGGAAATTTCTCCAAAATATTTGTTGACTTCCTGGCCAATCGCCTTTCTTTCGTATTGTAGATTTACACAAGAACGTATCTGTCTTTGAGACGCCTCGGCAGGCGTCCCGACGAATGAAAATAACCAACAGAAGGAGAATACATTATGTTAATTACCATATTACATTTTTGCTTGGTCGCGGTGGCGATGTTATTCGTGGCGCACATCGTGAAGGGATTCGAGGTCAAAGGTTTCGGAGCGGCGTTGATCGCCGCGGTCGTGCTTGGATTAGCAAACGTGCTGATTCGTCCGATTTTAGCGTTTTTCTCCGCGCCGTTCAACTGGGTGACGTTCGGTCTGTTTACCTTTGTGATTGACGGCATATTGCTGAAACTCGTGGCGGAATTGATCGAAGGCTTTAAGGTGAAAACCTGGACGGCGGCGATTATCGCGCGGTACTGCTTAGCATCATCAGCGGAATTTTGCATGCCGTGCTGTTGAAATAAGCGCAGATATTCGAACAGGCAACAGCCCTGCCAGGGTTTCAAACCTTGACAGGGCTGTTTTTATTTCTGCTGTTCCGCAACGAACCAATCAATCAGGCGGCGGGCGACGCTGAACGGCCCTGGAATGGTCGGCAGATTGTCCGCCGCGTACCAGTCGGCAGAGACAATTTCGGAGGGATCTATCCGAATATCGCCGCCCGCGTATTTGGCGGTGAACGCCACCATCAACGAATTCGGAAACGGCCAGGGTTGGCTGCCGAAATAGCGAATATCCGTCACCTCAAGCCCGACTTCTTCCATCACTTCCCGCTGCACGCATTCTTCGAACGTCTCGCCCGCTTCGACAAATCCGGCCAGGACGCTGTGCATCCCGGTCGGCATCCGGCTGGATCGTGCCAGCAAAATCTGCCGGTCTTTCACGACTGCCGTAATCATGGCGGGCGAAATGCGCGGATACGTCGTCAATTCGCAGCGCGGGCAGCGTTTGGCGCGTTCTGCGGCGACTTGTTCGGTCGGGTGACCGCAGCGCCCGCAAAATTGATGCGCGCGATCCCAGTCCATAATCAGAAACGCCCGTCCCGCAAGCCGATACAAGTCTTCCGGCAGTCCGTAAAAGAGTTCTCGCAAGCCTGTGAAGGTCAGGCCGTCCGGCTCAGTATCATCCGGCGCGATTTCAGCGGTATAACAGGGCGTTCCATCAAGCGTGCCGAGATATTGCGTCCTGATCGCCGTCAGGCCGAAGTCGCGAAGGCGGATACCCTGGGGGAGTTCTATTGTGTTGGTTGTTTGCCGGACAAGAATCGCGTCGCGGCGAAAGATACACCAATACGCTGGCTGTGTCATGGTTTCAGGCGGCGTAACAGCAGAAAAAAAATTTGTCATGGCTGGAAATTATCGGACATAGCACACTGATGGCCAGTGTGCTATTCTTTATTCATGAGGCGTGAGATATTTAATCATCGTAATGCAATTCCCGGAACGATTCCAGGAAACGCGATCCATAAATGCCGTAATAATCAGCAGTCCGCGACCGCTGGGAATCATTTTGGTTGGGTCGGACAGGTCGAGGATTTGGGGATTGAATCCTTTCCCTTGATCCTCAATCTCGATTTGAAGTTGGCTGGTCGTCACTTGCCCCCGAATCGCGACTTGTCGGTTGGCATATTCCGGGATCACAGCCCGTTCGCAGAGCAGGCGCTCGAATTCTTCCGGCGAGTCGTTTTTGAGCGCGGACGGAATCTCTAAATTCCCGTGAATCACCGCATTGACAAGGGCTTCATGCAGACAGAGACCAATATTGCGGACATTCAACTTGTGCAGTTTGCAGTAGAGTTTCAGGCGATCCTGAAGAAAGGCGACAACGGAGGGAATCATATCGGGCTGGCTATGAATGGAAATCTGCATCTGCTCTGTAAAAAACGGCAGGTCTCGCAAGCGCTTTCTTTGAATGTCCTGAAGGGTCTGGAGTTTTCCGAGAATTTCCAGCAGTTCGCGAGCATTAAAGGGTTTGAGCAAGAGATCGAACGCGCCGAATCGTAGGATTTCAATTGAAGAACGGATGTCTTCGTAACCGGTAATGATGATGACCGGCACGTCGTATTCGCGGTCGCGAAGCCGCCTGAGCAGTTCAATACCCGTCAGCACTGGCATTTTAATATCCGTGATGATGACATCGAATTTGCTGGGCTGCTCGACAAACCTATCCCAGCCCTGTTTCCCGTCTGTCGCTTCTGTAATGGTGTATCCGACGCGAGCTAAAGGGCGTCGCAACATTTTGAGGAGATTCACGTCATCATCAATCAATAAGATATTCATCTTTCAGGTGTCATCTCAGTCGAGGTTGAAATGATTGGCTGAACGCCAACGGGTGCATGATACAACGACACATCAATGTGCAACACACGAAAACATATTCTACACGCGGTAAGCATTCCCGTCAAGGACAAAGACGACGAAAAGTGTCAAGAGAAAACTTCTTCAGCAAAAATAAGGATTTTCGCTTGACAGGACACGACTGCGTCAGGCAGAACATTCGGCATGGCAACGATGAATCGAGAATTTTTTTTAACGCAATATCGAGACGAAGTCAACGACCATATCCGGCGTATTACGGAACGTCTGTTCCAATTAGAAGAACATCCGGGAAGTCATCGCCAGTTGCTTGAAGAGATTTTCCGGATCGCCCATACGCTCAAGGGATCTTCTCGCATGATGGGGTATCACGATGTCAGCGCATTAGCCCATAAAATGGAAGACCTGCTCGTGGAAATCCGCGACGGGCATCTGGAATTGCGCGTCAACATTATTGATTTGCTGTTTTATTGCCTCGATACGATTAATTATCTTGTCGAAGGCGTCGCGAAAAATGTGAAGCGCACCGCCGATCTCGAACAATTTTCGCGCCTCTTCGCCGATGTGATTGCCGGAAAAGAGATTCACGTGCCGCATTTGCAAGCGCAAGTCCTGAAATCGCAGCAGACGCAGCCAGTCGCGGCTCCGCCGAAACCAGATGATAATGCCGAACCGGTTGAAGAGGTCGAAGAGCAGCAATATATCCGCATTCATACCGGGGATTTGGACGCCATTCTCAATCTGGTCGGCGAATTGATCATCAACCAGCACCGCTATGAAGGGCAATGGGGCGCGTATCCTGCCATGCTGGACGTGCTTCGCGAACATCGTCAACGCATCGCGGAATTACAGCGCGTCGCGCAAGACGGACATGGCACATCCGCCCAAACAGCGGGAATCCGACAGATTGCCGACGCATTGGAGCAGACCAACAGCGTGCTGATTCAGGAGACGAAAAGCCTGTTTAAGCGGGTGCGAGCCGACGGGCAGCAAATGCGTTTAGCCATCAATCACCTGCAAGAACAGGTCATCGGCATTCGCATGGTGCCGGCGGCCAGGATTTTTGCGCTGTTGCCGCGCCTTGTGCGGATGACGGCGAGAAAGCTCGGTAAAAAGGTGGATGTGCGCATCGAGGGAGAAGAGACGCGCATTGACAGCCGGATTATCGAAGAAATGCGCGATCCGCTGATTCATTTGGCGCTGAATGCGCTGCATCATGGCATCGAAGCGCCGGACAAACGAAAAAGTTATGGCAAGAACCCGACCGGCTCGCTTACGATTTCCGCGCATCAGGAAGGCAATCGCATCGTGATGACGGTCGCAGACGATGGACAGGGGATTCAGACGGCGCGGATTCGAGATCGCGCGCTGAAAGAAGGCTTGCTCTCCCACCGCGATATGAAAACCGTCAGCGAACAGGAATTGTTCGATCTGCTGTTTCATCCCGGCTTCAGCACGTCCGAGACGGTGGACGATATTGCCGGGCGCGGCTTCGGGCTTGACATCGTGCGACAGCATGTTGACCGCGTACAGGGCGAAATCGAAGTTCGCTCGCAGGCCGGGCGCGGCGCGGAATTTCTCTTGAAACTCCCGCTGACGTTGACCATGATGAACGCCTTGCTCGTTCGGCTGGCGGATGATGTGTTCGCTCTTCCGACCGTTGCTGTGGAAAAAACATTCGATCTTGTGCCGGGCGAGATCGAACATCTCGGCAAAACTCCAGTGGTCGCTTACAACAATGGGCTGCTGCCGATTATCGATCTGCGGTATCTGCTCTCAGCGTATCCGTATGGCGGGCAGACGCCGGTTGATGCGGACGCACGCGGGTATTTGCGTGGCGATGACCGCAAAACCGTGATTGTCTTACAGGCGGAAGAACGGCGTCTTGGCTTTGTGGTGGATGATTTGATCGAGGAGCGCGAAATTGTCATCAAACATCTTGGCTCCTGCCTGAAACGAGTCAAGAATGTGGCGGGCGCGACCACCGTGCGCGGCAACGTGGTGATTATCCTGTTTGTGAGAGACCTGATTCGCTCCGCAGATCTGTTGTTGGAAGGCGCGGCCTTTACGCCGCCACCCGTTGAAAAAGAGACTGAACATGCCGGAGAATCAGCCAGTTCAAAACGAATGGTTCCGCGAATTTTATTAGTGGATGATTCGCCCAATTCTCGCGAAGTCCACCGCAGCATTCTTGAAGACGCCGGGTACGAAGTGCTCATGGCCGAGGATGGCTCGGAAGGGCTGGAATTGCTGCGCAGCGCCAGCATAGACGCCGTGATTACGGATATCGAAATGCCGACAATGGATGGCATCGCCTTCACTTATGCGATTAAACGCGATGAGACGCTGCGGCATCTGCCCGTCATCATCGTCAGCGCCAAATCGAGCGTCGCCGACCAACAGCGCGCAACGGAGGCCTGGGCTGCCGCGTATATCGTCAAAGGCGCGTTTGATGAGCAAACGCTATTACAGGCGGTTGACGCGTGTTTGAAGTAACGACAAAATTCAGACCTCTCAGGTTTCAAAAATCGGCGGGGGCTTTTATAACGTAGAAACGCCCTAACGGGGCGTCTCTACAATGATGAAATCGTCAACTCGATTATTGCTTCGGCAGGCGCGGCGGTTTCTTTGGAACGTTCGCCGCTGGTTTTTTCGGTTTCGCGAGGTTCGCGTCCTCAAGACTGATGTCTTCAATCACGTCAATGGCCTCCTCAAGTTCAGTCATCGGGTCTTCTCTGACGGTCAAGTCGTGAAGCAGATATTGCTCGATATTCTGCGCTGACGGCGGCTCGGCAGGCGCAATCGCGGGTTGAGCGGTACGTTCCTTGCTTGTCACAGCGGCAGGCTGACGTTTGCGTGCCCTCTCTTTGCTCAACGCGGAGGAAATCGCGCCTGCCAGCAATTTGTTCTTTTCCTCAGCAATCGCATTCGGATGAATCGCGGAAATCGGCTGATGCGAGCCTTCCGCGCCCGTCATCACTGCAAGCTGCTCGACCGGGAAAAATGACAGCGTCTCGGAGAACGCTTCCACTAAGCCGCGGAAATTTTCGATAATATACGCTTTCAGCCCGGCCTCGCCGCTTTTCTCCAATATCTCGAAGGTTTGTTTCAACTGGTCTATTTCCGCCTGAGCCCTGCCGAGTACTCGGGACGATTCGGTCTTGGCTTCCAAAATGAGCCGTTCCTGTTCCGCCTGCGCAGGCGTGATGATTTCAGCCTCGAATTTTTTCGTCAACATTTCGATTCCGCGTTTTTCCGCCTCAATCGTGGCTTTTAATCCGGCCACCTGCGCCTGAGAACCGCTGAATGCTTTTTGCACGCCAATCGCTTTGCGCTGCTCTTCAGTGGCGACTTTGACGCGCGTCTCCGCCGCGATATTCTGGTAGAGGTTTTCGAATTGCCGCACTTCCACCTCCGCCCGGCGCTGCTCCTGCTGTTCGAATGCCGTCGCGTCTGCCGTCGCTTTCGCCACTCGCGCCTGCGTTTCGGCATTGGTGGTCTGGATGCGTTTCAGCAGCGCGATATACAAATCCGGCTCATCCACGCCTTTCAGCCGATGATCTTCCACGTCCGCAATATTCATGGTTGTAATCTCAATTCCGATGTTCTCCAGATCGGTTTTGCAGACATTAATCATGTTCGCCACCAGCACATCTTTGTCCTGCATCACCTGTTCCGGCGTCATTGAGGCGATGGCGTCGCGCAGATGACCTTCGATGATCGAGCTCGCGACCTTGCGGAGTTCGGCGGGGTCTTGCGTCATTTCAAGAATCCGGGTGACGGCGCGATTGCGTCCGGCTTCGTTCGAAGCAATCGTAAAACTGACGGTGGATTTGACGTTCAACGGCACGATTCCAGCGGCAATCGCGGATTCTACGATGACTTCGATGGTGTGCGGCGTCAGGTCTATTTTTGCAAATCGGTTGAACAGCGGAAACACGAAGACGCGCCCGCCGCTGACGGTGGAAAAGCCTTTCTGATCGCCTTTCGTTCCGGAAATGATTCCTAATTCATTCCCGCCGACGATTTTCATTTTCGAGATCATCTGAAACACGATGGTCAATCCGATCAGGGTCAGTAGGGTTGCAATAAAGGCGAGCATGACTATTCCTCCTTCTGTGTCGGAAGCGGTTGGGAGGATTGCTGAAGATTCGCGCTCAACAATTCTCGCACGCTCACGCCAAAACCTTGTTCAAGATAGTTCAGAAAATCCACAAAGGCCGCCGGTCCTCGGTTGACTGCGCCATTGAATCCGGTGGCTTCGTCCATAATCACGAACGAATCCACGCGCAAGCCCTGCACATGCTGACGGTAGGATTCGAACAGATGCGGGAGCTGCTGTTTGATGAACAGCACGACTTTGCCTAAATCGCCAGCGTCGGCGATCATTTCGGCCTTCTGGCGCAATAGATGGTTACGGACTTTTTCCCGAATGTTGACCGCTTCTTTTTCCCCCTGAGCAATCGTCATCGCCGCCTTCTGCCGCGCCTCGGCTTCCAGAATCACGTTCGAGGTATTTTTGAGTTTTTGCAACTCCACTAATTGTTCCTGAATGTCGCGTTCGCCGGTATTCTGCGCCCCAACAGTACCGCTATCGGCTTCCAGTCGGGCTTGCTGAATCAACGCCTCGCTTTCGCGGCGAAAGACTTCCGCTTTCTGTTGGGCGCGCAGAATCTTTTCATCCGCCTGATTTTTTGCGACGGTTTTCCGCCGTTGCGCATCCGACTCCGATTGCAGAGCAATCGCCCGCAAGCGTTTCTCCTCGATTTCGACCTCTTGCCGCTTCTGCGCTAAGGTCTTCTGCGCAAGATTGGCAATATAATTCGAGCCATCCCAGATATTTTGCAGCGACACCGATACGACGCGCATCCCGAAATGGGACAAATCGCTGTTAATATCGTTCAACAGTTCATTTCGAAAATGGGCGCGTTCGCTGCCTTCAACGAGACCGCCGCGGGGTTTTACCGCCGGAAGCTTGCCGCCTGGCAGGGTTACTTTCGTGTTCGTCAAATCGAGCAGCGTGTCGTCGCTTTCCGCAGGTTGTTCTGGCGCAGGCAGACTTTTGGTCTCGCTTTCTGCGTCGCCCATTCCGATGGCCTGCAACGGCGTCGCTTTATTCAACGCGCCGCGAAAATTTCCGACCAATGTCTGTTTGATCTGTGCGTGAATTTCATCGCGGGTTTTCCCCATCAACCGTTCAACGGCGGAATAGAGCATCGCTTCATTATCGTCATCAATGCACACGCAGGCCGTCGCGTCCGCGCCAACCGCAATGCCGTTCGCCGAGTTCACGCCATCTACCTTCACGTTAATCGGTAAAATCCCCAAATCCAGATTGGCGATCTGGTTGAAATACGGCCAGACATGCGTTCGTCCGCGTTCCACCGTGAATCCGAAATCTTTGCCGCCCTTGACTTTTTTTCGGCGACCGGTTACGACCAGAATTTTATCCGGCAGCATCACCCGAACGATGGATTTCGCCATCCCGATAATCGCGAAAAACAAAACCACGCCCAGGATACCACCGACTACGGCGGCTGGTCCGCCCATTAACAACTGAATCAGTTGATTCATAATGACACTCCTTTTCGTGTATTGAAGACCTTACCTGTTGTTACTCTTCCTCGACATAGACACATTCCTCGGAGACATCCACCACTCGTACCGACGTCCCTACTGGCAAGCTTTTCGTCGGGTCATGCGCCCGCGCATATCGTTCGGCATAGATGCCCTCGACCAGCAGGCGCACTTTGCCGATCTGTCCCTGACCGATTGACACCAGCACTTCCCCGCGTTCCATAATCATATCCGCGTCGGTGAGTTGCGAATCCAGGCGCTGCCGCTGTAACTGGCGCAACAGGCGTCCTCCAATCATTGCCACGACGCCAACCGGCACGCTCCACGCGACACTTGCAAGCGCGCCTCTGCCGGTGAGCGTGGCAAATAAGCCCACTGGACCGAAACCGAGTGAAAAATGCACGAGACTCCGCGCGATAGACAGGATTTGCCCCAAAACGTTCCGCTCAACATAGGTTTCATGCGCCGATACTGAGCCTTTATCCGCATGAGCAAGTTCTTCAGAATGCCCTTGCGCGTCGGCGTGAGCGCCGGCATGTTCGCCGACGGACATGTCATGGTCGCTATGAACGCCGCCATGATCCCCGTGAAAATTGCCGTGCTCGCCATACGCTCCAGTATGATCCCCATGAAAACCACCGTGATCGTTATGGCTGCTGGCGTCATGCGCGCCGCCGGACTCATGAAATAAGTCTCCCAGCAGCCCCAACATATCAATCGTGGTGACTCCGGCGCCAAAAATGGTGCAGGCGATATAGACTGATGTTAAGCTGAACATACCTTCAACAACCTCCTTAGCATAAGGATACCCATATTTTACAACGCGCTACTTTTAAATTATTGATGCGAGCATATTAAAAAACGTGTCAAGCAGAAATAGCATCATAAATCGGGATGAGTTCGTTACCTCATTTATTGCTTTGGCAATCAGGGGGGCGGGTGTTTGAGGCGCAAGAAGTAACAGCGCGAGATGGCGTCGTCTGTGGCGAGTTCCTCAAGCGTACAACGAATGAGCGCCAGAATGACTGCGAGCGGCTGCGGCGACTGTCCGAAGTGCTGACAATAAACCGGGGAAACGCTTGCAAACAAACCGAAAACGAAGGTCGGATAAATTGAAATAAGTTTCCTTATATTTAAAGAATATAGATAAATACCTAACTTCTTACGTAAGGTAACTTATAAATTTGATTTTTTTTCGAGTCGAGATCGCGCTAATATATGATCTTTATTGTTTATAAAAGAGTTACGACTTTTCATAATGCGAGTCGAACACATTTTTTATAGTGATCATTTGTTTGTAACTCCTTGAATAACAAAAAGTTATACTATTATTGGCATATAAATAGTTACCGTCTTTTTAAGAAGAAATACACAATGGCGATAATTCCGATGATAAATGCGAGCGACACCGCCAAACTCACCGCTTTTTTCACCAATGCAAGCGCAATCAAGATGGCAAGAATGATCAGGATGAGTTTTAAAATTTTCATGATCTTATTAACGGCAGGAATGACTCTGCATCCGGGGATTACGCCTGACTCAGTATCATCCCTGTCGTTCTTCATCCGTACAGTTTTTTCAACCGGGTGGCGTCTGCGAGTAATTGCCTGATAATCGGATTTTGCGGATCGATCCGTTCCGCAGCTTTTAGCTCTTGAATCGCGTGATCGTAATACTTCGAGTTGACGTACATGATGCTGAGTTCGATCCGCGCTTGCACGTTGTCGGGATTTTCGGCCAGCGCTTTTTTCAGCATCGAAATTGCCCGTTCGTATTCATTCAGCTTGCCCCACGCTTTGCCGATCTGAAAAAGCATGTCTTCGCGATTCGGAAACGCGGCCAACACCTGTTCCCATTCGTGAATCGCCTTCTCCCATTGCTCTTCCTGCGCATACACGAAACCGAGCATCTGATGTCCGCCGGGATAATTCGGATTCAACCGAATCACGCGCTGAAAAATCGCTTTGGCGCGTTCGAAATCTTCGCTTTCATAATAGACCCGCCCCAAACTGTTCAACGCCTCGACATTGTGCGGCGCCATGTTGATGGATTTTTCGAGATACGTAATCGCTTTCGGTTTATCGCCGACAGCGGCGTAGGCGATGCCCAAATTCAAATACAACGCGGGCGTCGGCTCTTCGTTGAACTCCTCGATTTCATGATAAATTTTGATCGCCTCTTGCGGCTGATCCGCCGTCAAATAGATGTTACCAAGCGCGAAGTGAATCTGGACGTTCGACGTGTTATAGTCCCGCGCCTGCGTCATGTGTTCCAGCGCGATCTCATGATTCCCCTGCTTGTAATACATCATGCCGACTTCGTAATGCGCTTCCGCGCAAGTCGGGTCAAGTTCCAGACATTGCCGAAAATGCTGAAGTGCAAGCAGCCAATTCCCTTTGGTATTGGCGTGAAGTCCCTTCAAATAATAGCGTTGTACCTGTTTATCCATAAGGAAATATTTACGAACATTGAACGAGATATTTGAAATAGTCGTCTCGGCTCATTTTAGCCGTTCGCATATTCGCGTGAATAATATCATCGTCAATTTCTTTGTATGCTGGAATAATAATCGGTCGAAGGCAACCAGGTTTACTGTAACTTCGATGACTCCCTTCCTGACGTTCGAAGGCAAAACCCGCCTTGAGAAAAATACATTCTAACACTTTCCAATGAACTGGAGTTATGCGCGGCATTGGTGCGAATAGTTGGAATGTTGGAACAAATGGATCGGAACGTGAATCATCGTCCCTTCCGATGACAAGGAGCTCTTTTCAGGGCGAAACCCGCATTCTTTTAATACGGCCTCTAACGTCCCACGGTCGAAACATGATGTAAGAAACAGTTTCAACGCTTCGAAAAGATTCGTCTGCGCCTGTTCTGCGGTGTCTCCCTGCGAATGCACATCCAGCATCAAACAGGACGCCACATACCATCGTTCTTTCTGAATAATTTGTATAGGAAAGTGCAAGGTAATGTCAATAGCGTTCTGCATAAAAAAACTACAAGGATGCCCGTAAGAAAGGATAATCTGCATCATCCTTTCTTACAAGTATCCTCGCTACTGCCCTTTAGCTCACCGCATCCGCGCAGGACGCGCACAGATCAGGATGCGCGGCGTTCTGGCCGATATTGGTCTGATAATGCCAGCAGCGCGGGCATTTCTCGCCCGATGCTTTGACGATCTTCATTGCAAGATTCGGCACGGCCTCGCTGCGAATCGCATCCGCCGGAACCGGCGTCTCATCGCTATAGACAGTCGCCGCCGACACGATGCAAATATCGGCGAGGTCGTTTTCGAATTGGCGCAGCAGCGCTAATGTTTCGCCGGACGCATACACTTCGACTTTTGCGTCGAGCGACAGGCCGATCACTTTGTTTTGCCTGAGAATTTCAAGTTGTTTCAGGATTTCGCCACGAATCTCGCCCAATTTTTCCCACCGCGTATTCAGCGCTTCATCCATCCAGGCCGGATTGACCTTCGGAAAATCTTGCAGATGCACGCTTTTGCCGTCTTTGACCAGATAGCCCCAGCATTCTTCGGCAGTAAATGACAAGATCGGCGCCATCAGCGTGACCATCGCATTCAGGATTTCATACATCGCCGTCTGACCGGATCGCCGCGCTTTCGAGGTCGCTTTCGCCGTGTACATGCGGTCTTTCAGCACATCGAGATAGAACGCGCTCATATCCACGACGCAGAAATTATGAAACGCATGGAAAAAGAGATGAAATTCGAAATCTTCATACGCTTTCCAGACACGCTGAATCAGCAGTTGCAGGCGATGCAGCGCCCAGCGGTCGATTTCCAGCATCTCGTCGTATTTCACCGCGTCTTTCGCCGGATCAAAATCCGATAAATTGCCGAGCATGTAGCGACAGGTGTTGCGAATGCGGCGATAGGAATCGGCGATCCGCTTCATCATGTCCATCGAAATCGAAATATCAGAGGTGTAATCTTCCGTCGAAACCCATAAACGCAGGATTTCCGCGCCATATTGCTTGATGATTTCTTGCGGCGCCACAGAATTCGTGAGCGATTTGGACATTTTGCGCCCCTGCTCATCCACGATATAGCCGTGCGTCAAGACCGATTTGTACGGCGCAGCCCCGCGCGTGCCCACCGCTTCTAAGAGCGAACTATGAAACCAGCCGCGATGCTGATCCGTGCCTTCCAGATACATATCCACCGGCCAGGGAAGTTCCGGCATCTTCGGCTCGATCACGGCGGCGTGACTTGTACCGGAATCGAACCAGACATCGAGAATGTCCGTCTCTTTTTTGAACGACGAGCCGCCGCATTTTTCGCATTTGGTGCCGGGCGGCAGCAATTGATCGAGCGGCAGATCGAACCAGACATCCGCGCCGCTGGTTTCGACCTTTTGCGCGACGAAATCAACGATTTCCTGTTTCAGCAGAATTTCGCCGCATTGCTCGCAATAGAGCGCGACAATCGGCACGCCCCAGTTGCGCTGCCGCGACAGACACCAATCCGGGCGGTTTTCCACCATGCTGTAAATCCGTTCCTGCCCCCAGGCTGGAATCCATTGCACGTTACGGATTTCCTGCAATGCCTTTTGCCGCAAATCGTTATTTTCCAAAATCACGAACCACTGCGCGGTGGCGCGGAAAATCACCGGTTTTTTGCAGCGCCAGCAATGCGGATATTGATGCTCGATTTTTTCCGTCCCCATCAAATCGCCTTGCTGCCGAAGCAGTTCGATAATCGGCTTGTTCGCCTCAAACACTTGCATTCCGGCGAAGCGTTCCACGTCGCTCGTGAATCTGCCCTGATGATCCACCGGCGCGTAAATCTCCAGGCCGTATTTCAAGCCGGTATTGTAGTCATCCTGCCCGTGTCCCGGCGCGGTATGGACGCAGCCAGAGCCTTGATCCAGCGTCACATAATCCGCTAACACGCATTTCGAAGCGCGGTCAATGAATGGATGGCGGCATTCCAGCCCTTCCATTTTCGCCCCAGAGAATTTCGCGAGAATGGCGTAATTTTGCCAGCCGAACCGCTGCGCTAAACTTTCTAATAACGCTTCCGCCACGATAAAGGTTTGACCGTCCGTTTCGACCGCGACATACGTAAATTCAGGATGAAACGCGATGCCGAGGTTGGCAGGCAGCGTCCAGGGGGTCGTCGTCCAGATAATCACAGAGACCGATTTTCCGGCTAATTCCGGCGCGATGGCGGACGGATCAGATGACAGCGCAAATTTCACAAAAATCGAGGGGGACGAATGATTTTCATATTCGACTTCCGCTTCCGCCAGAGCGGTTTCGCAGGAGATGCACCAGCGCACCGATTTCAGGCGTTTCTCCACGCCGCCGTTGCCGACGAATTTGCCGAATTCCCGCATGATAATCGCTTCATACGGAAAATCCATCGTGATATACGGATGCTCCCAATCGCCAAAGACGCCGAGCCGCTTGAACTCGTCGCGTTGAATATTAATATATTTGTTGGCGTACTCACGGCAGAGTTTCCGAATCTCGCTTTTGACCAATTGTTTGCGTTTCTCGCGCAATTCGACTTCGACTTTATGTTCAATTGGCAGGCCGTGACAGTCCCAGCCCGGAATATAGGGGGAGTCATACCCCATCATGGTGCGGGTTTTGACAATAATATCTTTTAAAATTTTATTTAACGCATGACCGATATGAATATTGCCGTTCGCATAGGGCGGGCCGTCGTGCAGCACATATTGCGGGCGCCCGGCAGATTTTTCGCGGATTTGTTGATACAAGTGTTCTTGTTCCCATTTTGCCAGCCATTCCGGCTCGCGCGTCTGCAAATTCGCCTTCATGGGAAACTCGGTTTTCGGTAAATTTAATGTCTCTTTATAATCCATACAAAAAAGAAGAAAAAGGGCGAATCAACGAATTTGTCGCGCAATTCAGCCCTTCTCCCATCGAAAAAATGAATAATAGATTTCACGTCAGATGTTCAAAATGAAAAGAGATTCAGACAAATTATGAAAACAGGGGCGTTCTGTCAAGGGAAAACTGCCCGGCACTGTCGCAGTCACCTGTCAGACATATTGAGCGTGTCTGACAGGTTATTCATCACGCGAATTACAGCCGGACGCGCCGGTACAATGCATCCAGCGGCACATCCAGCCCGACAGATTCGAGACGGAACGCGCCGTCGCGAAAGACTTCCGGCTGCCAGCCGGTCGAACGCCGAAACAGAGTCGCTTCTTTGGCGTCTTGCGACAGCAGCAGATATTCCTGAAGGCTGGGAATCTGCTGGTAATTCCAGAATTTTTCGCCGCGATCCTGCCGTTCCGTCGCCTGTGACAGCACTTCGACAATCAAGACCGGCTGCGCTCGATAGTATTTCGCCCGATCCATCGCCGCGCAACTGACCATGACATCGGGATAATAAAAGAGCGTTTTGCGTTGCAATTGGAGACGGATTTTCATGTCGGACGCAAAAACCTCGCACCCATCAGGAAGGTGTGCGTCAAGCAGTATCGCGGCATTCAGAGCGATTCTGTTATGCCTGTCGCTTGCCCCGGCCATCGCATACACCTGACCGTCAAGGTATTCGTGGCGTGATGCGCTGAATTCCTCGCCATAGACGTATTCTTCTTCATTGATATATATCTGTTTCGGTTGTGCCAATCCCATAAAAAAACTCCTTTTTATGTGAAACGAACGATGCGCGTCATGCCCGATGTTGCAAGCATAGTCATGTCATGACAGCCGCGCTTGTGTCAAGGAAAAAACAAAAGGCTCATTGACGATGATGTCAACGAGCCTTTGTTTTCACAAACAGCGGATCAGACTTTTTTCTTCCGTTTTTTCAATAGACCGAACAATCCGAATAAGCCTACACCGAATAAGATCAACGTTCCCGGCTCAGGAATATCGCCATTGGGTATTGTTTGATGGGGCGCAAGCGCCTGGACGCCGCCGATAAACCAGCCGCTATATCCGTAAAGATCGGACGGGTCAAGATACCATAAACCATCTTCCGCATCCAAACTTACCGACAACAATTTCAAATCGGTCAGATAATCATCCGAGTCCGTCACATAAATCCCCGTATAATCACCTGAACCGTCATATTCATAGCCCCATGCCGTCAGCGCATGACCGCCGGTATCGGAATAAACGGCCAACGTCACGCCGAATTCTTCGTGAAGATAGTCGTCAATAGTCGCCATTAAGCCCGAACCGTCTGTCCAAGCGTTCGAACCATCATCCCACGTCGCCCAATCTTCAGAGAAATAATCGAAGAAATTGTCGCTGGCATGGTATCCGCCGCCCTGATCCGTTGTCGCCGAACCTTGATTCAGTTGCGCCCAGCCCGGCACATCCGGAGGAACGGTTCCATTCAGCCACCACTGCCAGCCGTATTGCATCAAGCCTCCGGCGTTCGTCCAATACTCTTGAATGGTATCGAAAATATCCTGCGCTGTGACGGTGAGTTCCGTATTCCAGCCGCCCCAGTTGAGAATATTTGCCGCCGCTGCTGCCCAGCACAGCCAATCATCGTCAGGATCGGTCAGCGATTTGTCAACGTCGCGCCAATCGTCGCGGACAAACGATCCGCCTGTTACAATCGCTTTGAAACGCGCTTCGACGGCGTGATCGGTCGTGACGCTCGCAAAGGTCAGCGTGGCTTTCGTTATTGTGGAATCTTCTGTCAGTTCGATGTACGTTGTCAAATCCTGCACTGACGCGCCGTCAACCAAGACCTGTTCGAGTTCATAGCCTGCTGTCGGCGTGATGATAAATTCCTGATTCGCGCCATACTTCAGCGTAACCGCGCCGGAAGGCTGTACGCTGCCGCCGACTCCGGCGTTGGCGGTAATCGTATAGGTATTGATGGCAAACACGGCTGAAATCGTATGATTCGCGGTCACGTTCGCCAGCGTGTATTCATTGACTGCGCCGACTGAGACGCCGTCAACCAACACATCTGTCAGTCGGTAGCCTTCGTTCGGCGTGATGGCAAATGTTTGGCTCTGATTATATGCAATCTCAATCTGCTCTGACGGCGCAATCGCCCCGCCTTCGCTGACATTGGCGTTGATCAAAAACTGTTTCACGGCAAACGCCGCAGCGACGACGAGATCGCTGTTCATCGTCACGACGCAATCATCCGTGCCGGAACACGCGCCGCCGGTCCAGCCGAGAAATTCCGAATCTACATTGGCCGCAGCGTGAAGCGTGACGGTTGCCCCGGTATCATACAACGTTGTCACGGAATCGCTCGCCGCGCCGTTCATCGAAATGATCCCCGCGCCGTCGCCTTGAGTGGCAAGCGTCAAAGCATATTGCGCAGCGAGAGTCCCTGTATTTCCACTGTTCATAAATCCGGCGTAATTCGTATAATTCGGACTTGCGGAAAATCCGCTGCCGAGTTGTCCGATTGACGAGGCGAACGTATAATTTCCGACTTGATCAACGCCGCCGCCGTTATCGAACATATCTTCGCAAATTGCGTAATTCGCGCTTGACTGACCATACGCGCTGCTGGCCGATACTCCTGACATCAAGAGTACGCCGAGCGCGAAACTGTGCCAGAATCGTCTTGTTGCGTTCATGACTTTTTTACCTCCCATTTATTACGGTCTTAAGGTGACGTTACTGCCTTGCACAGCATGAAAATTTGGAGTTAAGGTAATCGAATTTCGCCCGGTACAGCTATATGTTCCAGTAATCGTACAATTTAGAATTGGGTTACTGCCATTACATCCACACGAATCGTCAGAGGAATCAGGAGAGTTGGGAATAATATCAATATCTGGAAGAGGTGTACGACACCCTAATCCATTTTTTCCAGCGGGCTTAACACAGACAGGAGCATACGACGAAGCCTGAGAATTAAACACGAAACAGGGATCATTAAAAGGTGTTGTCAACGTCTTCTTTTTGGTATAAATACTTACACATCCACTACTTTGACTACACCCATCCCGATAAAATTCCATGTGCCCATACTCAAAATCCTGGATTGCAAGCGTGTTTTTTCCTTGTGCGCCATACGATGAGCGTTCGTCATCTATCGGTTTTCCTAAACATGACGTTCTTTGATCATCTCGTAAATTTTTATAGGTTTTCCAGAAGCCCATTTTTAATAAATAGGCAAGTTTGGGATTTGAACCACCGATAATTGCACAATCAACATTTTCGCCATCTTTAAAATCTTGAATTAAAAGCGATCCCCATGAATGAACATACGGAGTTTCTCCAGGAGAGTTATCGGGGATACCAATTATTTTTGCTTCCCCCAGTTCTTTGTAAACCTGACAAAAAGCACCACTGCTGCCATCATAATGCCAGCCATCACTGTAGAAACCAACCTTTTTCTCGTCACAGGGAGATGGAATTGGTGGAAGGGGTGGTGGAGGCGGAGTTGGACATGTTGCAGATGGCAAACCGCCATAAACTCCTTGCTCAACCCAAGAGGATAAAGAGACGTCTTTAGAAAAGGGATCAAAAGGAACCGTATCCGTTGTTTGTACTTCAAGATGTAAATGTGGCCCCCATGAAAAACCTGAACTACCAACCTGTCCAATTATTTGACCACAAGCAACATATTCGTATTCTTTTACGCGAATTGAGCCTCTTTTTAAGTGACCATAAATTGTTCTGGTTCCATCAGGATGTTGAATTTCAACTTGATTCCCCAAACCTCGGTGCGTTCCCGTACATTTTGTCCCCCAATCAAGTGTACAATATCCGCCAGCACTACTCTCTGGATGGCAACACCGATCATAATAATCTCCTTGATTTGGGGTTACATAAACAACGGTTCCCTCGGTCGCAGCCAAAACATCAACCCCGCTTTCCATTGCAACATACCAACCTCCCCAAACCCCAGAAATTCCCCAATCAGTTCCTTTATGCCCAGCATACGTTTTATTTCCGCCATTCCAATCCCATACTCCTCCATGATCAAAATAATTAGTAATTGCCCAGGGACCATCATTAATGGGGCTTCTTAACTTTGCCGCCAGAACAGGCTGAGAAATTCCACTCCATAAAATAAATGAAGCTGAAAATAACGCAACAATAGCTTCTTTTTTCATGTCTATTCCCTCCAATTCGATAGTTATTGAGCCTTATTTTTAAATGCTTCAAGTTCTTGTTTTAATTGCTCATTTTCCTGCTGCAAGGCCGTCACCTTTTTATCCATTTCAATCATGTACAGCGTCAACTCTTCGATTTTTTGCAGTTGTTTGGCTTGCATGTCGCCGAGGCTGACGCCGTTCTGTTCGACTTCCTGCGCGGAAGGAATACCGAGGAGATGTTTTTCGGTTGAAATATGTTGCTCTACTTCGCTGAGAGATGGCAGTTGATATGCCTTATCGAACACAAAATCCGCCCAGCCAGTATTGACGATAATCTCTTTTGCGCGGATTGTGCCATTCACACTTAATTTATTAGTTGGGTTTGTTGTTCCAATGCCAACATTCCCATTATTTGTGATCACCATGTCTGTCTGATCAGCCCAGACATCATCATGATACGTTTGGAATAATAAAGATGAACGATAGCCAGTATGACCAAAACGAATACTTGCACTCGGCCATGTTGTCTGCAAATTCCATACTCCTTTTATCAGTACAGCATCTTCAGTACCATTAATAACATCTCTTGTCTCATATCGTTCTAATGGACGTCTCATAATAATTGAATTACCAATGGACATCATATCTCCAAAAGTTGCACTTTTCCACCGCCATTCTTCGGAAGTTCCACCGCCTTTTGTACTTGTAAAATATAGCGCATTAGCAGCCCCATCCTCATAAATTTGAAATCCCGTATCTGAACGATCATCCCAAACGATCCTTGATGGAGTCCGACCACTACCACTGTCAAGATAGATTCCTGATTGAGATGACCAGGGAGTATCTGGCCCAACCCCTAAACTTCCAGAAACATGAATATTTCCAGTTACATCTAATTTTTGTGAGGGATTTGTTGTTCCAACTCCAACCTTGCCCGCATCCAAATAAATATTCCCCTGATTTCGAGCCCATATTCCAATATTTCCGCGTTCATTTGTTGTCCCTCCGGCATTTTCCGCGTAAATACCACCACGATGATGGCCTTGTCCGGCAAAAGCGATTCCATATCCAGTACTTAAACTACTGCGAACGACAACTTGATCTTTAAAACCAGTACTTTCACCATTTGTATAAATAGTAAGTGCTTTGTTATTGGGATAGCTTTCAGATGTCCCAACAATTTCAAGTTTTGAAGAAGGAGTGGTTGTTCCAATTCCGACATTCCCATTTTTGACCGTAATCCCATCTACAAACAGTGAATACATCGCGCTTGTCAATTCCTTGCGCGGCGACATCTCCGGGTCTGCGCCCACTTTCACCCCAAGCCAATACGGTTTGGCCTGCGCTAAATTAATCGGATTGACCGCGCCTAAATCCACGCTATACCGTCCCGCGCTGTCCAATGTGACCGATCTGCTTTCCGTCCAGAGCACCGCGCCGCCGGACGCCACGTCATACAACGAGAAGATCATGGTCTGTGTTCCGGTGACAGGCACGGGCGGCGTACCGGTCGTCAACATGCCCTGATAATTGATTTTTTTCGGCACTTGCGCCAAAGCAGGCAGCGTCAGCGCGGCAAGCATCATCACGTTTAGAAGAGTCATCGCGATAGAACGTTTACAAGACAGTTTCATAGTGTTCCTCCTGACCAAAAGTCGTCAATGAATTATGTTGTGACAGCAGTGTACGACGAATACGAAATACGATTGTGTTGGGGATGAATCGGGCAAGCTGAAATCTGCGGGTTATATGATCCACCTCCTTCTATTGCAGAAGATTGGAGCGGCAAATATGCGGTTTCGAATAGAATGATGGCTATGAACAAGCAACTTTTATACCATACGACCTGCACTGAAAAGGATTTTGGTTGAAGCGATCTTGGGTTGGCTTTATCTGCAAGGATGACAAACAGTCATATTTTTTTTGATGGTTCACCTATTGATAAACATTCGGCAAGCCTTGTCAACGTCATCTTGTAAAAATTTTCGACAGGCGTTTGCGGCATAACTCAAGGTTTTCCCTGATGTTTCAGGCCAGGACAGCGAGAAAAGAAACTGTCGGAAAATTTTACAGCCGATAAAAGCAATCTGATTGAGTCCATTGCGTCAATCGCAGAAATCGTTCCCGATTACAACGCCGGATGTGTGGCAGGCTGAGATTCCGCTGCCATTGCTGCTAACATCCAAAGCGCCGCTGACGGCAGTTATTCGCGACGCGCATAACAACGAAATCCGCGTTGATTTGCCCTGATTCGCTCGCCAAAGAGAATCACGTTCCGGATGGCCTGCCCCAGCGTCGTTTGTAGGACGGTGTTGACTTCATTGAGAAGATGTCTGTTCTCTGGCATGATCTGTCGAATTCAGCGCGAAGGCGCAAAGAACACGTCAAACGTTGCGCCATCATTCGGCCTCTCATCTTGCGTTGTTCATGTCGTCTTCGCCTTCGTCTCTATCTGAGCTTCCTGAGTCGCATAACGAAACGTGATGTGATACGTGTTCTCAATGTCCATCACGATACGATGCAGATTGTCGATATAGGCTTGCAAATCGTGTTCGACCGCGCGGTCTAAGCGTTGTTGAACCTGTTCTTTCATGGTTAACACGGGATTAGCGTACATCATTTTCCTCCGTAAATAACGTGAGCGGCGTAATAATTTCAGGCGTTGGCAGCAAGATTTGACTGTTAATGATCCGAATATGCTGGTGTTTATTGGCATTGGCGAGATTATTCCAATTCCAGGTGAGCAAAAAATCCATTTTATACAGCGAGGCATAGGCCAAATGGATCGCATCGCCCTTATATTCTTGCGGCATGAGATAATTTTCCAAATAGACTTTTGCAATATCCAGAATTCGTGATCCGGCGGAAGAACGGGAAGTTCGACGATCATGCGCAAGATCGCGCTTTTATTGGGGTAATCCCCTTCGCTTAATTCTACAATCACTTCTTCTGAGATATACAGCGAGAAATGCTGGCGTTCGGATTCCCACCAATGTTTGGTGACATCAATATAGGTTCGAATACTTTCTCGATCATCGAACAAATAGCTGAAAATCGTACTATCCAAATATACGCTGGCTTTCATAAATGTTGTATTCCATAATGTATGTCTCTGTTATCCGATCAACTCGTTCAGCAGCCCTTTTTCGAACGCCGTCAGCGCGGCGGCGTAGCGTTTCATTTGACTTCGATCTTGCCGCCGCTGACCAGAACGGTCGTTGTCTTCTGTTCTTGAATGGCGACATCCATCGCGCCCATGTTAGCGGACTGATCTGGCACAAACTTGTATGCGCCCGGCTCAAGCGTGATCGTCGTGGTATCGTTGCCGCATGAGGAGATCACATCATCCTGCTGTCGCTGAAGCGTCCAGCATGAATCATTCTCCCATTTCACCTCAAGCTGGCCGGTCGCTTTCTTGACCGTCGCCGTCTTTCCGGCTTCTATCGCGATGTCGAACGGCGCGAAGACGTTTTGCATGGTTTCAATTCGATACGTCCCCGGCGTGAGGATAAGCTGAGCGCTGCCGCATCCATCGCCAATCGTCTCATTCTTGCGATACACGCTCCAGCATTCGTTGCCCGGCCATTGAAAATCGAACGTCCCGCTCGGTCGTTCGACGGTCGTGGTTTTTCCGGCTTCGATCGTGATCTCGAACGGCTCAAGCACTTTACCGCTTGGCTTCACGAGGTACGTGCCAGGAATGAGCGAGAGCGTATCAGAACCGCAGCCGTTTCGGACTTCCTCCTTATCTCGATACACCGTCCAGCATTCGCTGCCAGCCCATTCGAATCGGAATTGTCCGCTCCTCGGTTCGATAGTGGCGGTTTGACCAGCCTCGATGGTCACGTCAATCGGATCGAATGTCTTTCCGTATGTCGGTTTGACGGTATATGCCCCGGCTTCGAGCATCTGGGCCGCGCTGCCGCAAAAAGAAGTGACTTCCTGCTCGCCTCGATAAATGCCCCAACACTCGTTTTCCGCCCATTTCACATCCAGTACTCCGGCGTCTTTCTTGACGCTGGCGGTCTGATTCGCTTGAATCGTCACTTCTGTCGGCATAAAAAACGGCAATAACATGGGGGACACCGTATAGCGTCCCGGCGCTAATTCGACCGACGCGCTGCCGCATTGGGACGCGACTTGTTTGTCGCCTTGATTCACCACCCAGCAATCCTCGCCATCCCAGGCAAATTCCAGGACGCCTTGCTCGAAGAGGCTGTCGCCGATGTCCTCGGATTTCGGCTGCTCGATGTCGGTTTGGGGTTGAAGCACGCCTTGCGGGTCCATTTGCCCGGATTGGTCGGCAGGCTGCTCCGGCGGCGCCACGACAATTTGGCTGCTGCTGCGCTCAAGCTGTTTCAATTTCAATTGCGCGGCTTTCGTGAATTTGCCGTCAGGATAGGCGTCTAAAAAGTCTTTGACATCAGATGCTTCGGTCGAATTCTTGACGAGATTCCACATCTCGGTTTCCGGGTCAGCGCCGCCCGTTGAGGCAGGCGTTTCCGGCTCGGCAGACGTTCCGGCGCTGATGGTCGCGGAAATTTCCAATTCGAAGACAAAATCCCCTTTATCCAGCATCGGATGGCGGATTTTGCCGTATTGCGGATGCTGCGAGCCTTGCGAATAATTAATGACGTTATCCTGCATGAACTCGCCTAATTCCGTACCAGTGACATAGCCGTCTTTATTCGCGTCGGCTTCGCCGTCCAGCGCAGCGATAAATTGCGTGCGGAAAATGCTTTTGTCCGGCACGGTTTCCTCCGCGCTGCCGGACGTCAGGAATTGGCGCACCGGTTTGGCGGTTTTATAAGAAATGCTTTCCGGCACAGCGCGAGAGAGCGAAAAAATCGAGC
Source organism: uncultured Candidatus Moduliflexus sp. (assembly GCA_964602655.1). Classification (GTDB taxonomy): domain Bacteria; phylum Moduliflexota; class Moduliflexia; order Moduliflexales; family Moduliflexaceae; genus Moduliflexus. The sequence continues at coordinate 12,663 of CAZRSF010000003.1, read as the reverse complement.
CGGAAAAACAGCTATCGAACAGAAAAAACGCATGTTTGGCCTGAATGCGCTTGGCATAGACTTCGATCATCTGCATATCCAGCGCTTTTTCGATAAATCCCGCTTCGTCGTCGTTCGGATTCGGCGCATCTACTGGCACGATATAGCCCATTTCACCACCGTAGGCGAGTTTGAGCGTATGGCCGTGTCCGGCGAAATAAAACAAGAGGCGATTTTCAGGGGCTTGCCCGTATTTGCCGATAAAATCGGTAAACGCCTGCTGCAATTGCGACTGATTCGGATTTTCTGCCACCGACACGTCGAAGCCCTGTTTTTCAAGGGCGGCTTTCACCGCCACGACATCCTCTTTGACGCCCGGCAGACTCGGCCAGCCATTCGTGTAGTCGCTCGCGCCGATCAATAGCGCGTAACTCCCCTGGTAGAGCGGAATTTCTTCGCCGGTGTCAGGCGCATTGATTGACAGGCCGCGCATTTGCGCAAACAGCGGCAGCGTCGTCGTTGCTACGATGCCAGACAGCATCAACATTGCCAACAATTTTCGAATCTTTTTCATAATTTAATCTCCCATGTACGTGTAGGACGAAAATCTTTTTTCGTCCACATCACATATTGTATGACGAAACTGTTGTTTCGTCAAGGGCGAAACAACAGTTTCGCCCTACAATACGATTTCCCCCACGACCTGCCGCAAAGCGTTTAGAAAAACTTGATCGTATTTGCCGCCCCAGTTGAAATCCGGCGCAATCCGGTCAGCGCGAGCGAACGACACCAGCAAGATCAACACATCCACCGGCACGGCGTGAATACTGCCGCCGTTGGCGTTGACGATCTCGACAAAACGGCGCAGATACGGCTCCACGCCTTGAAATTCCGGAAAGATTTTCTCGAATTCGACCAGCCGCTTCATCCCCGTTTCTTGCAACGCGCGCAACAAGATTTTCAATCCGGCGGACTGAAACGTATTCGTCAGCAGCGGGAATGGGTGCATGCCGGCGCGAACGCCGAGCCGCTCCCATTCCTGCGGCTGCACATGCTGCTCCATAAATTCCCGCAGCGAATCCAAATCCAACGGCAGTTCCAATTGCCCCTGCGTCACGTCGGCGCGGTATTCGTTTGCAATCTCCTCGGAACGGAGGCGGAGTTTCGTGAAATCTTCGTCCGCGCCTTCCAATTGCGCGCTGAGTTGAAACAGCTTGCGCCGCAACGCATCCGGGGCTTGCGACGGCACTTTGTAATCCAGTTCCCGACTGAACACCGCCCAGGCATGTTGCAGGATGCTCCGCACCTGAATTTCGGCAGGAATCCCGGCAAACGCCTTCCATTCAGGCAAGACGCTCCGGTTCGGCGCGAGCGAAATAATCAGATGCAGCGACCGATAGCCGAAACGGTCGGCTTCCAGGCTCGCGGTTTTATCCACCGAATGGTCTTCATCCACCGTGAATTCGCGCTCGATCATGGCGCGTACCCGCTCGACTTCGTCCTGATAATAGGTCACGATCCGCAGGCCGATCAGGTCTTTGATTTGCTCGAACGGCGCGTCGTAATATTTTTTATGTTCGATTTTTTCCAAAAAACTGTCGAGCGTTTTGATTCGCGCTTCGATATGGTCAAGATGAGCGCCCTCGCCGCGCAGCAGCGCTCCGAACAACTGATGCAGCCGGTCGGCAAACGCCTGATACGTCGCCGCGCGGGCGCGATATTCCGAGGCCAACGCCTCGCGATTCAGCAGATATCCGCTATTTTTCATCATGTGTTCCCTCTTGAGGGCGGTAATGGGGTGGGTACATCCATTTCCTCTATCAAATTTCCAATCTCTCGGAATACAAGAATTTCGTCAAGAGATTCGCGTAAGAAGCGATGAATGAGGCCAGATTGTCTCGTTTTTCTTGACAACGACAGGGAGGCGTGTAAGAAGGGATATTGAAGTTGTTATTCTTCCTTACACGTATCTCTGTAAAACGCGCGAAAAACGACGCGAAAAAACGCCTTCATCATTCAGTTGCATTGACACTTTTCGGGAAATATATGACGACATCTTCTCTGTTTGCAAATCGTATCAGCGCGCTACAACGGCGGATTATCTGGCAGCAGGCCGCGCAATTCTTGCTGTTTGCCGGTCTGAGCGCAGGCTCGCTCTATACGTTCATCATCGTCAGCGAACGTTTCGGCTGGTTTTCCCTGCCAAAAGACGCGACATTCTATAGCGTTTTAGCGGGCGTTTCCGCCTGCATTGCGCTTGCGGTCGTCTTCTTGCGGCGAAAATCGCTGGTCGAACGCCTGATCGAATTCGATACCCGCCTGCATTCCCATGACGAACTCAGCACCGCCTTCGAATATCAGCGTTCAGGCAAATCGTCGCTGTTTACGCCCGCGCTGATTCGAAACGCCGGGCAGCGTCTCAGTCATCTCGATTTCGCGAAACTCCTGCCGTTTCCGCTGCTGAAATTCGCGCTCTGGGGCGGCGGATTGCTGCTGATTCATCTCAGTTTGCTGATGGTTGACGGAAAAATATTCCCTGATGTCGCGTTAACGACAGATCAAAACACGCCAGCGCCGCAGGAAACGATTCAACCGGAAAAGCTGACGACCTCTTCCAATACACGACGCGAGCAGCGCCGCCAGCAGGAACAGCGCGAGTTGTTTCAGAAAATGAATGAGTTCGCGCAAAAACTCGAAAAACGCGATTTGCCGAAGCAGGAATTTGCCGCTGCTGTCAAAGACCTCCTGCAAGACGTGCAAAGCCAGCAGGAACAATTGCTTGACGCGTCGAATGCGCCGGAGAACGGCCAAACGCTTGACAACCTGCCGATTAAACAACTCCCTTCCGCCATGTCTCAGACGCAATTGCAAAACATGCAAGAACTACTTGAGCGAATGCTCCAAAAAGGCGAAGATTCGCAAGCGAGTTCTAACATGGCTCTCGGCCAGGATGAATTGGGCGATCTGCGCGAAGCATTGTCCCAAATGGCGCAGCAGTTCGAACAGGGCGATGATTCGGGCGAAAGCGATGGAGAACCGACGCAATCTGCCGGTCAGAATGGAGAGAATGCGGAGAAAACCGCGTCATCGGACACGCCGGACGGCACAGAAAATCAACGCGCCGCTGCCAATGACCAGACTGGTTCAGGCAACGGCGAAGACGAGGGGTCGAAGCAGGGGAAGATTTCTTCGGGAACAGGGATGCCGACAGGGCAACAATACGGCGAGCAGGGGCAGGACGAGGAGCGTGATGGTTCGGCAACCGCCGGGTTGAATCCGGGCGATAAGCAGCAGTACGAATCTTCGGAGATCGACGCATCGAAAGGGCAGGTCGTGTCAGATAAGACCAATCAGGCGACAAAACATGATTACTCCGTGCATATCCGCTCCGTGACCCGCATCGGCAACGCGAACGCGCCGACCGAAGAGGTGATCCGCCCATACCGGCAGGAACTCGAAAGCGTCTTGCAGCAGGAGAAACTGCCGCTGAATTATCGCAAATATATTAAAAACTATTTCCTTTCGATTGGCGTGGCAGTGGAAGAAAAACAGCAATAAACACTCTGGCGACTAAGAAAGTGATTATGAACATATTTTTTGTGTTTATCTTGATGATCGGGGGGGTAATCGGATTTATATTTTTTATCATGGTCTCCATTCAACGCGAAAATGCCGCCCGCGATGCGTTTTTTAACGAGCATATTTCTCTGCTGAAAAACTCCAACCCGAAATTACGCCGTAAAACTGTGCGAGCGTTGATTGATAGTTTGGGAATGCAACAACGACAAAATTATAGTAACGCAATTGGTAAACTTCTATTGGATGCAATGGCAGATGATGACTGGCAGATTCGATACGATGTGCTTTGCGCATTCGACACGTATTTTTATGAATCATCGAAACGGGCGAAAGATACTGTCATCAGCAGATACTTAAAACCACAGGTGATGGATACGTATATCTCCAGTTTTACAGATTCGAATCCGTTTGTTCGAGTCGCGGCGATCAAGGCATTTACCAAACTCTATCAACCTGATTTCCTGAATGGCTTCGTTAAAGGAGATTCTTACTTGTCGCAAGAACAATTTGGCCGGACTGTTCCCGAATTAGTCAACGCCCTCAACGATGACGATGAAAAGGTTTGCGCAGCCGCAGCAGGCGCGTTAAAATTCAGCGGCGTTTTTGACGCGATTCTTCCGCTGCTTCAAGCATTACATGGTCAATCTCTTGTCGTGCAGAAAAAAGCGATAGACTCGCTGCAAGCGCTTCAAAAGCTCATCAGAAGAATTCAATTTGGACAGCAAAGCAACGTCGAAATAATGTCGAAAACGCTCTTAAATCCTGATATTTCCGAACAATGCGTCCCATTCCTTGAATTACGCGAGGTCGAAATCCACACTGATTCATGCGATCTGGCATTGGTCGAACGCTTCAGCCGGTACTTGCAAACGGCGTATAAACCAGAATTGTTGCATAAGCAGATTTGTGTGACGATTTACGACGATCCGCTCGTATTTTCGCCGGAAACGTCCGCCGTATTCGGGCGTTGCCGCTCCATTGATCTGATGCTGGAAACTGTCGCGTTCGGCGATCCCGAATGCCTGCCATCGCCATATCCGCATTCGCTGACGAACCCGGATTTCACGCCGCTGACGCTGCCGTGCAATCATCTGCGGCGCGTGTTGATTGACACGGAACACGCCGATTTTCATTTATTGGAACGCTTGTTGACGTATATGCTGGCCTATCTCGGTCAGGCGTATTTGAAGGATGTTGACGTGACGCTCTACGGCGACCCGACGCGCCTGCATCCGAATTTACACAATAATATCCGCAACTTGTTTCCGCATGTCACAGTTTACGAGGCGACGCAATTGATTGGCGTGACAGCGGAGCAAAAACAGCAATAGACACTCTGGCGACTAAAAAAGTGATTATGGACATATTTTTTGAGTTTATCTTGATGATCGGGGGGATAATCGGATTTATATTTTTTATCATGGTCTCCATTCAACGCAAAAACGCTGCCTATGATGCATTTTTCAACCAGCACACACCTATGCTGAGAAACTCCGACCCTAAATTGCGCCGAAAAACGGTGCTTTCCCTGATTCACAGTTTAGAGGTACGACAAACACAGCGGTATAGAGGAGAAATCGTCAGCCTCCTTTTGGATACAGTGAAAGATGACGACTGGCAGATACGATGCGATGTGCTTCGCGCATTCAGAAAAAATTTCTATAAAGTGATAGCGCAAGGTAAAAGTTCTTTCGACATCATCAACGAAGATTCGAAGCGGAGGGTGGTTCAAACGTATATCAACAGTTTTTCAGATACGAATTCATCTGTTCGAAGCTTAGCAATCAATGCATTTGCAGAACTATATCGGCCTGGTTTTTGGAATCGTGTTACTAAAGGTGAGTCCTATTTTTCAGAAGAGCAATTCGCTCAAACTCTTCCCGAATTGCTCAATGCGCTCAGCGACGAAGAGGCCGAAGTTCGCGCCGCTGCCGCCGCCGCATTGAAATTCGGCCAGAATCTCGAACTGATCCCCCCTCTGTTCAAAGCATTGCAGGATGAATTCGTTTCAGTGCAGACAAGCGCGAACAAAGCATTGCAAGAACTTCAGAAAACGGTCAGAATGATCGTGTTTGCCCCGCAGCACTGGCAGCGCGTCCTATTGAATCCTGATATTCCCGAACAGTGCGTCCCGTTCATTGAATTACGCGATATTGAAATCCATACGGATGCCTGCGATCTGGCATTGATCGAACGCTTTTGCCGCTATCTGCAAACAGCATACGAGCCGAAGTTACTGCGCAAACAAATTAGCATTACGATTTACGGCAATCCGTTCGTATTTTCGCCGGAAACGTCTGCCGTCTGGCTGCGCTGCCGCCGCGTGGACGTGATGCTGGAAACTGTCGCCTTCGGCGATCCCGAATGTCTGCCGTCACCATATCCGCATTCGCTGACGAACCCGGATTTCACGCCGCTGACGCTGCCGTGCAATCATCTGCGGCGCGTATTGATTGACACGGAACACGCCGATTTTCATTTATTGGAACGTTTTTTGACGTATCTGCTGGCCTATCTCGGTCAGGCGTATTTGGACGGCGTTGAAGTGACGCTCTACGGCGACCCGACGCGCCTGCATCCGAATTTATACAACAATATTCGTAACATGTTTCGAACGATTGAGGTTTACGAGGAGGTTGCGAAACAAAAACAATAATAACCACAGACGACACGGATTATTGACATGAGGCTCAGACCTCACAGGTTTTTAAAACCTGTGAGGTCTTCTTTCCCAAAAGGAGAAAACTGATGCAGACCCCAGAACAGCAGATTGAGATGGTCAAGCAGCAATTCGACAGTATTCATGCGGAACTCGCGAAAGTGATTGTGGGACAGGATACGACCATACAGCAGCTTTTCATTACGCTGCTGTGCGGCGGTCACGCCCTGATCGAAGGTGTGCCGGGACTTGGGAAAACGTTGTTGGTCAAGTCGTTGAGCCAGATTCTGCACCTCAAATATTCGCGCATTCAGTTTACGCCGGACTTGATGCCCGCCGATATTCTCGGCACGAATATGGTCAAAGAGGACGAAAAAGGCAACCGCTTTTTCGAGTTTTTCAAAGGCCCGATTTTCGGCCAACTGATTTTAGCGGACGAAATCAACCGCGCCAGCCCGAAAACGCAATCCGCCCTGCTGGAAGCGATGCAGGAGGAAAAGGTGACGATTTTCGGCCAGGAATATCCGCTGACGCCGCCGTTTATGGTGTTGGCGACGCAAAACCCGATTGAAATGGAAGGGACGTATCCGCTGCCGGAAGCGCAGATTGACCGCTTTTTCTTCAAATTGCGCGTCGCGTTTCCGACGCACGAAGAATTGCTGCATATTATCGAAAAGACGACGGAAGGCCAGCACTCCGAGCTTCAGCAGGTATTTCAGGCTGAGGCGATTTTGCAGATGCGCTCGCTCGTGCGGGAAGTGCCGATTGCGACGCACGTCAAAAACTATATCATTCGCTTAGTCATGGCGACGCATCCGACCGATCAATACGCGACGGAAAATGTGAAAAAATACGTCATGTACGGCTCAAGTCCGCGCGGCGTGCAGAGCCTCGTGCTCGCCGGAAAAGCGTCGGCGCTGCTGGATGGGCGCTATAACGTCTCACGCGACGACATCAACGCCATCGCCAAACCCGCCTTGCGTCACCGGGTCGTGCTGAATATCAGGGGCGAAGCGGAAGGGCTGAACCCCGACGATTTGATTGATGAAATTCTCGACAGCATCCCGGAAAAAAAGATCATGTATCCGGGACGGGTGGTGGATTAACCGCGTAGAGACGCACGACCAGACGCACGGACGTAGAGACGCACGGCCGTGCGTCTCTACGATGCCGATCATAATATGGATACCTTTCTCGACGAACGATTTTTGAAGCAGTTGGAAAAGATCAAGCTGATGACCCAAAAGGGCGTCAAGGGGCCGCATCGCGGCGAGCACAAATCCTGGCGCAGCGGCGAGGGCAACGAATTTTTAGACTATCGCTCCTATCAAATCGGCGATGATCTGCGCTATGTGGATTGGAGTGTCTATGGCCGTTTCGAAAAGCTCTTTATCAAGCTCTTCCACGCCGAAGAAAACCAGACGATTCACCTGCTGCTCGACATCAGCAGTTCGATGGGATTCGGCGCTCCGTCGAAACTTGTCGGCGCGAAAAAATTCGCCGCCGCCATCAGCTATATCTGCCTCGCGAATCTCGACCGCGTGACAGTGGCGTCGTTCGCCGATTCGCTCGACGAATTCAAATCCGCCGTGCGCGGCAAACGCCGCTACGCCGATATTCTGCATTTTCTGCATCGTCTCGAACCGAAACAGGCGACCAATTTGAATGCCTGCCTGACCGACTACGCCGCTATCGGCAGATTTCCCGGCATCGTGGTCGTCCTGACCGATCTCTTCGACCCGAACGGCTATGAAGACGGCCTGAAAGCGCTCGCCTATCGAAATTTCGACATTCATCTGATTCATGTGCTGGATCGCGAGGAACTCGCCTGGACGCAGACTGGCTCGATCATGCTGCGCGACATGGAAACCGGCGAAAAACGCGCCACCTTCGTGGATGCGAATTTCGCCAGACTGTATCAGCAGAAAATCGAGGCGTTTTTAAGCCGCGCCCGCCAGTTTTGCGAGACGTATAATATGAATTATTATGTCTTCAACACGAGTTTAGTGTTCGAAGAGGTCTTGATTGATTATTTGAATCGAAGCGCGGCGAATTGGAAAATGTAACGTCGATATTCGAATGAGAGGAGTGCCAAAGCTTGCTTTGGCACTCCTTAAAAAAAGAGGAAACATGAACATCTTATACCCCGTCATGTTGTGGTTTTTGGCGCTGATTCCGGCGCTGATCCTGCTTCATTTGCTCAAACCGAAACCGAAGCAGATGGAGGTGGCGAACCTGTTTTTGTGGCAGGAACTCCTGAAAGAACGCGGCGGCAATATCACGTTCAAGCGCCTGACCAACAGCCTCCCGCTCTGGCTGCAAATCCTGATGATTCTTTTGCTCTCTATCGCCCTGACGCAGCCGGTCTGGACGCGGATTGCGCAGCAGCGCGGCGATGCGATCATCATCATGGACATCAGCGCCAGCATGAGCGCGAAAACGCCCGACGGGACGCGCTTCGAATCGGCGCAGAAGCAGGCGGACGATCTCGTTGACAGGCTCGATTCGAATCAGCAGGCGATGGTAATCGCGGCGGGGCATGACGCGACAGTCGCGTCAACCTGGACAAATGACCGTTCGGCAGTCAAACAGACGATCCGGAATCTGACCGTCACGGACGCGCCCGCGAGCCTCGACCAGGGCATGTTTTTAGCCGCCTCGTTCCTGCATCCCAATCAGGATGACACGATCTATCTCATCACCGACGGCGCGGATCGCGGGTTACGCGAATTGCTCTCCGTCTATCCGCAATTGACGCCCGTGCTGGTGTCCGGCGGCGCAAGCAATCTCGGCGTCACCAAATTCGAATTTCGCCAGACCTTCGCGGCGGCTGATACATACGAAATCATGATCGTCGTCAAAAATTTCTCTTCCGCGCTGATGACTGCTCCGCTCCGGCTGTTTATAGACAGGAGGCAGGTGTTCGAAGCGCTGGTCGAACTCGAACCGGAAGAAGAGGAGGTCGTGATTGCGCCGTATAACGGCATGATGAGCGGTGTCGCCAGCATCGAACTTGACATCGAAGACGATTTCGACGCCGATAATCGCGCCTATCTCGCCCTGAACGCCTCAAAAGACCTCTGGGTGCTGCTGGCCTCGACAGGGAATTTTTTCATCGAACGCTTATTGGAAGCGTACCCGAACATCCTGATTACGCGGCTTGACGCGATTGATCCGGCGACATGGCAGGATCAGGTGCGTCGCCACGACATCGCGATTGTTGACCGCATGGACATTCCCGCGACCGAGAGCGGCAATCTGTTGCTGCTTGACGCCTATTCACCCTCGATTCCGATCACCAAAACCGGAGAGATCGCCTTTCCGTCTGTGACGAACTGGGATCGCCGCAGTCCGCTCATGGCGAACGCCGACCCGCGCAATACGCGCATCGAGCAGGCCGCTGTCATTCGAAGCGATCCCGCCGCGCAGACAGTCATCGAAGCGCCCGAAACCGGCCTGATGATGAGCTATGAAAAGAACAACTTGCGCGCGGTGTTTCTCGGTTTCGACGTGACGCGCTCGGATTTGCCGATCAAAGTCGCGTTTCCGGTCATCATGAGTAACCTGCTGAATTGGCTCAATCCGCAGAAACTCACCGCGTCCACGCTCTACGCCAAAGCCGGAACGCCGTTTCCGATTTATCTCAGCCCCGACACGACGCAATTTGCCACTCGCGTTCCCGGCGGAAAATCGGTCAAGCATGAGGTGACATCACGCCCGTTTCTGTTTACGGACACCAATCACGTCGGTATTTATGACATCATTGAGGGGGGCAAAACCCGCCATTTTACGGTCAATCTGGTAGATGACGCCGAATCGAATATCATTCCGCAGCCGCAAGACCTGTCGAACGCGCCGCGCGCAACGGCGTCCGCCGAAACGGCGCCGACGCAGCAGCCGCTCTGGATGTGGCTGGTCATGGCCGCGTTGATCACCTTGATCGGCGAATGGTTTTCATGGCTGAAAATTGGATAAACTCCATATCTGCCAGAGTTTGATGAATATAAAAAATCGAATTCTGGCGTGAGGATGGGACGTTTTTATTCGATGCGCTTTCTCTTATATTTTCGTTTATCTGCGTATGCCTTTATCGGATCGGGATTCGTCGCGCTGTTAGTGGCGGATGAATACGGCGTACTGTCCGCCCTGCTCTTCGGAGCGCTCCTGTATCTCGGCTGGCAGGTGGATTCCGGCAGGCTTCGCCATGCGCTTCCCGGTTGGTTCTGGAATCTTGCCACGTTAGCGTTTTTCGCATTTTGCATCGCCGACGCGCTGATGATTCGACGGCAAGCGTCGCTTGCGCTTGTCAATTTTTTAGTGTTTCTTCAAGCGGTCAAACTCCTCAATCCAAAACAGGATCGCGATTATATCGCGCTATATACGCTCAACTTTTTCGCGCTGCTGATCTCCTCGATCCTGACGTTCAGTTCGCTGTTCGCGCTGGCCTGCGTCTTATTCATCGTCACTGCCGCCTGGGCGCTGATGACCTGGAATCTCAAGCGCGACATTCAGACGTATCTTGTCAAACCGCGCGCCGCAGCGACGCCGGAAGATGACGCCGACCTGTTTTCCGCGCCTGCAATCGATTCCCTGCTCTCGCTCAAGTTTTTCAGCGGCGTCGTCGGGATTACCCTAACGACCTGCCTCCTGTCTGCGGTCGTGTTCGTGATTATGCCGCGCATGAGAGAAGGCGTGTTTTTCAGCTATGCCGGAGAAAACGCGCCGAAAGTCTCCGGGTTCTCCGAAGAAATGGCGTTGGATTCGTTCGGCAATATTCGTCTGGATCATACGCCCGTGATGCGCGTCGAATTGCCTGGCATCAGCGATGAGACGCAGCTTGCGCAGCGTTTATACTGGAAAGGCGCGACGTATAACGAGTACGACGGCCAACGCTGGAAATCCGACGAACGCGCTAAAAAACCGATTCCGCTCATGCGCCGCTATCGTTCGCGCGCGTGGCTGCGGCGGTCAAGAAAGCAATGGGCGCTGCTCGAACAGCGCGTTACGTTGTTCTCTCCTGAATTTCACGTCCTCTTCGGCGCGAAAACATTATACAGCGTCGAAGGTCGCTTTCTGAGTCTGGATTTCGACGAAGTCACCGACAACACCAACGTGCATCTCTATCCGTATGCCTTGCAGTATTCGGCCTTTTCCGACATTTCGCTTCCGGCGGAAGAGGCGTTGCGCGGCGATCATCAGGATTATCCCGATGACATTCGCAATCTCTATCTGCGCGCGCCGGAACTTTCTCCGTCAATCAGGCAGCTTGCGCAGGAATTGGCGCACGCCCACGCCAATCCGTACGACATCGCCGTCGCCATCAACGCCCATCTTCAGCAGCATTACACCTACAGTCTGAATGTGGCGCGTTCGACATCAGTCTCGCCATTAGAGGATTTTCTGTTTATCAGCAAAGCGGGACATTGCGAATATTACGCTACCGCCATGACCATGCTGCTGAGGATTCTTGGGATTCCGGCGCGCGTGGCGAATGGCTTTGCGCAAGGGCGCTGGAATGAATACGGCAGATTTTTTACGGTGCGGCAAAGCGACGCCCACGCCTGGGTCGAAGTCTATTTCCCGTCGTATGGCTGGATCACGTTCGATCCGACGCCATCCGCGGCGTTTGGCGAAGATTACCAGCAGTTTGCCGAACAATCGGGGTTTTTCGCGAGCCTGTATCGGTATTCCGAATACGTCCGCGCGACATGGAATCGGTATGTGATTGACTACAGCCTGTACGATCAGGCCACGTTTGCGATGGAAGCTTTTCGCGCCAGCCATTCGGCGCGTGACCGGCTTGCGGAGGTATTTCATCAGCTTCAAGCGCGGATTCGGGATATTGCCTCGACGCTTTCGTTGGGGCAGATCGCGATCTTCTGCGTCGCTCTGCTCGGCGTTAGCGCGGGGCTGCGTTTTCTGTTGCAACGCCTCGGATGGCTGCGAATTACCGGAAGATTGCGCATCCCACATCACCACGATTCCAGAAAAACGGAGGTGGCGTTCTATCGAGAAATGTTAGCGATTTTCGCCCGCAGCGGCATGATGAAGCAGGCAAACGCGACGCCGAACGAATTTGCCGAGGACGTCAGTCAGCAGTATCCGGCGTACGCGCAAGACATGGCGTATCTCACCAGCCTGTATTATGCTGCGCGGTATGGGCAACGCGCACTGCTGCCTGAGGAATGGCAGCAGATTTCGGTTATCTTGCAACGCTTACGAAAAATGCGCAGGCGTCATGCCGCGAGCGAGCACGTTCGCGATATGCAGCGCTAAATAACTGATGTTACGCAGCAGATTCGATGCGAATAGCCGCAAACTCCCCTCCTGGGAGGGGCTGGGGGTGGGTTTGCCGAGGCGGGGAATCGTTCCATGACGAACCCACCCCTTGCCCCTCCCAGGAGGGGAATTGTCGGCGACGCTACGAAATATCAGTAAATAATAAC
>CAZRSF010000002.1:112996-134089 GCA_964602655.1 uncultured Candidatus Moduliflexus sp. | reverse complement strand
CATTCCAGCAAGCCGACCGCGCCGAATATTCCGGTGGGGCCGGACTGGCAGACATCGGAAAATTCCAATGAAATGGGCTTCTATTCCGCCAAAGGCGACGGGCAATTCGGGGCGTTCGTCAACAAAAACAGCGAATTCCAGATCAGCGTCCCGGCGGGCGAATTCCTGTTGACCTACGTGGCGAATGGCGCAACCTATCATGTGGCGTTCCGGGCGACGGACGCGGCAATTCTCCATATCGGCATGCATCCCGGCGTCAAAGTGTCGGAAGCCTCCGTGCAGAAAGGCAAGATCACGAATGAATCGCAGAAAAATTGGCAGAGCAATTCCGTGTTCTTGTTTGCATGGCCGGGCAGCGGCGCGACATGGGATGGCGTGTTTCAGGGCGACGGCTCGGCAGTCATTGTGCTGATTAAAAACCAGGGAGTTGCGCCAGGCGTCAATAAATTGCCCGAACCGCAGCCTGCGCCGAATCCACAACCTGCCACAAACCCGCAACCTCAACCGACAGCAAATCCGACAACCCCGCCAGTCTTTACTTGCGCCGCGAATGAAACAGCGGCAACCTGCCCGGAAGCTGGTTATTATGATGAATACGCATGGGATGGCGCAAAATTCTTAGTGACGTTAAGAACTCCACGATTCAGTGTTATCACTCAGAGCATTGACATAAAAAATAATTCCACCAATCCGATTACAGGCGTGTGGCGTTGGGAGAAACGCGCCTCAGATTCGCAAGCGATGAAATCAGGTGGTCGAGCATATGGCTCATGTACGCCTCAAGAAAAAGCATGTGTAAGCGTCCAGCCTGTGGAACTCCCGACGACGACTCCAACAGTAAACCCAACGTGTGGAGGGCTTGCCTATGAAGGATATTGTTGGTATCTTACTCCAGAAGGAGAATCCTGCAAGAGTTTGTGTGATCTGCACGGGGGCTATAATACGGCCGCATTGAATTTTTGGAATATTCAATCAGCCTTCAATCAAGCCGCTCCCAAGTGTCAAGAATTGTTATTAAAAATGGGAGCAATTGACGCGACATGGGATACTTGGGGAGATATCACCATGCAAAGCGATGGATGTAGAATGCGACGCGATATCAAAACATGGTCTGTTGGATCATACGATCCGCAGAATATTCTTATTCCTTCTGGAACAACGCTTATGACTTGTGCATGTAACCAATAGATGTTGAACCTGAATATGTGCCGGGCAGACCTTCGCGGTCTGCCCGGCGTTTTTGTCTTGACGGGCGGGCGGCGCAGGCGTATCTTGACATGAGAACGGTATATGATGAACGAGATGAAACACAGGAATTGATGTCTGTAATTTTTACAGAAGGAGCGAGATATGATGATGTCTTTTCAAGAACTCGAAACGGCAGTCGCTCGGTTGCCGCGCTATGAACTGATGCGTTTTCGGACGTGGTTCGACGACTTCGACGCCGAACGCTGGGACGCGCAATTCGAAGAAGATGTCAAGGCCGGAAAGCTTGACGCATTGGCGCAACAGGCCATCGCAGACTTGAAGGCCGGGCGGTGTCGGCCATTATGAAACATACGGCGAATCCGTCGTTTTGGGAATCCTATGATGCGCTGCCCGCAGAGATACAAGCGTTGGCTGATAAAAATTTCGAACTGCTAAAAACAAATCCGCGTCATCCATCGCTGTGTTTGAAAAAAGTCGGACAATATTGGTCTGTTCGCGTTGGCAGAAAATATCGTGCCGTTGCCGTCGAATTCGAAGAGCATCTTGTGTGGTTTTGGATTGGAACACATACCGAATACGATCAGATCATTCGATGATGTTCACTGCCGGGCAGACCTTCGCGGTCTGTCCGGCGTTTTTTTGTCTTGACGGGCGGGCGGCGTGGGCGTATCTTGACATGAGAACGGTATATGATGAACGAGATGAAACACAGGAGTCGAATATGATGTTGACAGACACGATCAGATTAACGCCGCAGGGACAGGTCGCGCTGCCGGAATCGCTTCGCGTGGCGCGTCATTGGAACGTCGGGCAGGAATTTATCATTGAGATCGTTGACGACGGCATTTTGCTGAAACCGACCCCGCTGTTCGCATCCACGACATTAGAGGACGTGGCCGGATGTTTGCATTACGCCGGAGCGCCGAAAACGCTTGCTGAGATGGAACAGGCCGTCGTCGAAGGAGTGAAACAACGCTATGGTCGCGATTGATACCAATATTCTTGTGCGCTTGCTGACGAAAGATGACGAGTCCCAATATCAATGCGCGTATGCGCTGTTTCAGCGCAAAGAACTGTATCTTTGCAAAACGGTGATATTGGAAACGGAATGGGTGTTGCGGTATGCGTATAAGTTTCAGCCAAGTGAGATTATTATTCGGGCGTATCGAATGTTGTTCGGGTTGCCGAATATCTACGTAGAAGACGCTGTAGCACTGGCGCTCGCGTTGGAATGGCATGAATCCGGTCTGGACTTTGCCGATGCCTTGCATCTTGCGACCTGCCAGCAGTGCGAAGAGTTTTATACCTTTGACGAACGATTCGTGAAAAAGGGAAATGACGTCAGTTCATGTCCTGTCAGGATGCCCTGAATAAACACAAAATATGTTTCATGCCGGGCAGACCTTCGTGGTCTGCCCGGCGTTTTTGTCTTGACGGGCGTTTTCTGACAGAGTTCGCATGTTTTTCAGTAAAAAACGATTGACATATCTGCTGTTCGCCCGATATGCTTTTCTTGTCAAGATTGTATCGTCTCTGTTTCATCTCTGATATGAGGAACACACAATGCCAACTATCTCATCAACGAATCATTCGCTGTTCGAAAAGATTGCCACGCTGACAGCCTCGCAACAACGCGAAGTTTTCGCGTTTCTCGACTATTTGCGTTCGAATGAAGACGCCTCATTCATCGCGTATGTGAATGAGCGGACGCGGCAGGCTATTCAGGCGAAAGAGCGCGGCGAACATTTTTTTTCACTCGCTGAATTACAGGCGGAATATGGACGCGTCGTATCGTCTTGAACTCTCGCCAGCCGCTCACCGCGATTCGAAGCGCTTGCCGAAAGAGACGCAGCGCGAAATTGTCATGACGCATCTGCCGATCATTCAGGCAGAGCCTTACGCAAGCAGCCTGCCGCTGACCGGAACGTTACGCGGCGAACGCTCCTATCATTTCGGCAGAAAGCCAGAATATCGGATTATTTTTTACCTTGATGGGCAACTGATCGTCGTGACGATTATCGGAACGCGGGAAGGCGTCTATAAACGCGCTAAACGGAGAAAGACGTAGTGGCTGTGATGAAGCGTTCCTTCTGCCGGACAGACCTTTGCGGTCTGCCCGGCGGTTTTGTCTTGACGGGCGGGCGGCGCGGACGTATATTGATATGAGAGATCAGACAATATCATGCGTATTGTCAACAATGACGAACGAAAGAGGGAAACATCATGACGAAAGCCGAAATGGAATTAGGATTTCAAAAAATTTGGGATTTGTTTGCGGCGACTGACCGGGAGTTCAAAGAGTTGAAACAATTGTTTGTACGGACTGACGAAAAAATCAACGCATTGGATGGCAAATGGGGGCGGTTTGTCGAAGGGTTGGTCGTTCCCGGCGTCAAACGCCTGTTCGGAGAACGCGGCATTGCGCTGGAAAAGGTCTATCCTCGCGCCGAAGCCCACAAAAAGGGCGAGACAATTGAAATTGACGTGTTGGCGGTCGGCGAAGAGCATGTCGTCATGGTCGAGGTGAAAAGCACGTTAAGCGTGGATGATGTCAAGGAGCATCTTCAGGAACTCGGCAGGTTCAAGACTTTTTTCCCAGAATACGCAGACCGAAAGGTCTTGGGTGCGGTCGCTGGCATCGTGATCGAACACAATGTCAGCCGCTATGCGTATCAGCAAGGATTATTTGTCATCGGACAAAGCGGCGACGCGGTGCGCCTGCTGAATGACGAGAAATTTCGTCCGAAAGAATGGTGAACGGCAACGTTCGGATGCAATGGCGAAAGAAAAACCACAGATTCGTTTTTACCGGCTGCCGGACGTGTTCGGCTGTCAGCTTGCGCATGGGCAGGGCGTGACGCATCGTTTTCCGCGCCATATTCATCACACGCTGACGTTCGGGCTGATTGAGCGCGGAATGCGCGTGATCGAACTCGCCTGGCGAACGTTGACGGCGAACGCAGGCGACTGTTTCATCATTCACCCCGGCGAAGCGCATCGCTGCCGCACAGACGCGCCGCATGATTACTGGGCGCTGTCTCTTCCCACTGAGGCGATGCAGCGGATGCTTGCCCTTCCGAATGACCCGCGCGGCGCATTTCCGCGGTTTGTTCCGCCTGTCTTTCGCGATGAGTTCTTTGGGCAGATGTTCATGGCGTTTATCGAGGAGGCGACGCGGGGCGAGGACGTATTTCGAAGTCAGGCGCTGCTGATTGAATTGTTGAATTACGCCCTGACACATTGTTCAGGCGCATCCAATGAATCATCGCTTTCTATGGCCTCGCATTCCGAAGTCCGGCGGATTCGGCAATATCTTGACACGCATTTCGATGAGCCGATTCGGTTGGATGCGCTTGCGGAGCTTGCGGGGTTCAGTCCGTATTATCTCAATCGTATTTTTCAGGCGGAAGTCGGCATTCCGCCGTATGAATATCTTGTGAAAATCCGGCTGAAACAGGCGCAGGAGATGCTATTCGACGGGCATTCCATCGCTGAGGCGGCGCATCACTCCGGTTTTGCGGATCAGAGCCATTTCACGCGCTTCTTCAAGCGGCATGTCGGCCTGACGCCTGGGGAATATCTGCGTCTTCACGCAGCGCGCCCCTGATGTTAAATTACGCTGTCAGACACGTTCAACGTGCCTGACAGCTTGCGGCGGCTACATCAACGCGGGCGTAAATTTGGCGAGCAAATAGACATCTTCCTGCCCGGCGACCACGTTATGCGGCATATTCGCCGGAATGACGATGGCTGTCCCTGCGATATACGGGATCGTCTGTTCGCCCAACATGCCCGTGCCGCTTCCACTGACGACTTCGTGCAGTTCCAACTTGTCCGGGTGGACGTGCGTGCTGATCTGGCAGCCTGCCGCCACTTTGACGAGGTGGCAGCTTAATTGCCCGTTCGTCACGTTGCCGGTGACAAGATGCTTCAGCGCCACGCCCGGACAGGTTGGGTGCGGATTCCAATTCGCGTCGGCTACGCGCAATTCTTCGAGGTGTGAGACAATTTTCCCTGTTGTTGTGAGTGTTGTGACGTATTCCATGATATGCTCCTTTCGAAAATTGATCATTAAAATTTGTATGAAACGGTCTCTGTGATGTTCACAACACTCATATACGTCATGGCGGAAAATTTGTCTTGAACGATCTTGCGTTTTTTTACGCTGCCGGACGTTCCGCCGAACTGATCTGGTAAATCATGGCGGTTTCATCGCAGTGTTCAAGTTTGGGGCATTCCAGACATTCGCCCCAGATTTTGCGCGGCGCGGTGTTTTTATCAACCACGACAAACCCCAATTTCGAGAAAAACTCGACCTGATACGTCAACGACAGCACTTTCGGAATTTCAAGGTTCCGCGCTTTTTCAAGCACACACTCCACGAGCATGCGCCCATACCCTTTGCCGCGATATTCGTCCGACACGGCGAGCGATTGCACTTCCGCCATGTCGCCCCACAAAATCACGAGCGCCGCGCATCCGACAATGCGCTGCGTGGCTTTTTCTTCCAACACGACGAACCCTTGCAGCCGCGAGAAAATTTTGTAGCGGCTGCGCGGCAGCATCATTGCTTTTTCCGAATTCGGTTTGATCAAGTCGTAAATGATGGCGACGTCCGTCGCTTTGGCGTCTCGAATGAGAAAATCAACCTCGTCTCTGATGATCATAATGAATGGCCTCCAGCCTGTTCGCGCGTCCTATCGAACGCATATTGACGTTGATACCGATACATGTCTCCCGCTTCAAAACTTCGTATTTGCTCATATTCGGAGTCAACCATTTTTTTACAACGTTGTCGTTTTTCAAACGCAACAACTATTTACGTTCTGATTGAAATTTTGTTTGACGTGAGAACCTGTGACATTTTCATAACCTCGAAACCGTTCACATATACCGTCCATATCAGATAATCGAGATGACCGAATACGCATGAAACTGACACCATTCGCCCGACAAATCATCTTTCCTCTTTTTCTTGTGCTGCTTGTATTGAACGCGACCGTTCTGATTGGCGGGAGCTATCTGCTGTCGCTGCCGTCGGACGCTCGCGGGATGTCGTTTCTCTGGCTGTCTGCTCTGATTATCGGCATTTCGGCGGGAAGCCTGATCTGGTTTCTTCAGTATCTCAGCGATGTGGAAACGCATATCAATCAATCGTATAAAACCTTCGAATCCCGCATTGAAGAACAGGCGCGGCATTTGACGATGTTCAACGCCTTTTTTACGAAAGAAGTCGCGGATCATCAACGCCATAAAACCGAGTTCGAACTGATCAATACGATTTTCGAGCATTCGCTGGAAGGGATTATGATTACCGATATGACCGGCGCGATTGTGAAAATCAATCCCTCGTACACGCAAATCACCGGCTATACGGAAGAGGACTGTCTGGGAAAAAATCCGCGCCTGCTGAATTCCGGAATTCAAGATCGCGTATTCTTCGAGGGGCTATGGAAAGAGTTGCTGGCGCATGGGCATTGGGCTGGCGAAATGTGGAATCGCCGCAAAAATGGCGAAGCGTACCCTGAATGGCTGAAAATCAACGCCATCCATAACGAACGCGGCGACGTGTCGCATTATCTCGGCGTCTTTCATGACCTCACCGATCTGAAACACAGCCAGCGGCAGGTGGCGTATCAGGCCAACTACGACGCGCTGACCAGCCTGCCGAATCGGCATCTATTCCGCGATCACTTGGAAATGGCCTTAGCGCAAGCGCAACGTCATCATCATCACGTCGGCGTGATCTTTTTGGATTTGGATAATTTCAAGACCGTTAACGGGTCGTTAGGCTATGCGGTCGGAGACATTCTGCTGCAAGAATTCGCCGCCCGCCTGAAAAAATGCTGCCGCGTCGAAGATACCGTCGCCAGGCTCGCGGGCGATGAATTCATGATCCTCTTGCCCGAACTCAAAGAACACCGCGACGCCATTGAAGTCGCCCAACGCATTCTGCAATCGTTTTCCACCCCATTTTTCATCAAAGGACATCAAATCATGTCGAGCGCCAGCATCGGCGTGACGATTTATCCTGAGGATGGACATGAAGTCGCCGCGCTTGAAAAAAACGCGGACATCGCCAGAAACCGCGCCAAAGAGCAGGGCAGAAACACGTATATGCTCTATACCAGGCCGATGCAGCAACTCGTCATGGAGCGCATGGCGCTGGAACGCGATCTGTATAATGCGCTGACGCAAGGCGAACTGCGCGTCTATTACCAACCGCAGTTAGACATGAAAAGCGGAAAAATCGTCGGCACGGAGGCGTTGGTACGCTGGCAGCGCCAGGACGAATTGGTGCCGCCCGATAAATTTATTCCGTTTGCCGAAGAAAGCGGCTTGATCGTGCCGTTAGGCGAATGGGTTATGCGAGAAGCGTGTCGGCAGACCAAAATCTGGCATGACGCCGGTTTTCACGAATTATCGATCGCGATCAACCTTTCAGCGAAACAATTTCAGAGCGATCACTTAGTGAAGCTTGTGTCAGACGTGTTGCAAGAAACCGGGCTGCCCTCGAAATATCTTCGCCTGGAAATCACCGAAAGCACGGTGATGAAAGAGGTCGGCCAGACTGTCGCGATTATGTGCCGCCTGCGCGAGTTGGGCGTCCGTCTTTCGATTGATGATTTCGGCACGGGCTATTCGTCGCTGAATTATCTGAAATGTTTTCCGCTGGACGAAATCAAAATTGATAAATCGTTTGTCAAAGACATTCCGGATCGTCGCGATGACGTGGCGATTGCCCAGGCGATTTTTTCCCTTGCCCACAGTTTGAATATGAAAGTGCTGGCGGAAGGGATCGAAAATGACGTCCAATTGGAGTTTATGCGGCAGAACGACTGTGACGAAATTCAGGGCTTCCTCTTCAGCAGGCCGGTCAAATCGGAAGAAATCTCCACCTTATTGACCGACGGCAAGCAATTGCAATTTTCCTCAGATTGAAGGGACAATACTTCGGACAGTTTTGAAATAAATACTTGAAAAGAGTCCCCACACGGGAGAGGAGCGGCATGTCGGGAATATTGCGACCGCCGCCAAAAGCTTGGGACTTCCGTTACGTACGCTCTACCGAAAAATCGAAAAATACCGGATGGTGGAGCTGTTTGTTCATTCTGGCAATGTTGTCATGATTGGCAATCGTCTTCTTTCTCCTGTCTTTTCAACGAGTTATCAGATATTTTATTCCAATTTTTTGTCATTTCTGGCAAACATTCGTCGCCCATTCTGTAGGCGCGATCCCGCATCAAGCGGCATAACCACAATCAATATCATACGTTAGCGCATGTCATCGCGGCGTGGCTTGTTCTGTGCATATCATAAAATCAGGAACTCATTGATGAGGTTTGTGATAACTCATGTCGCACAACAATTAGCTTTCGGAGGAAAAATCATGGAACAAGATACCGGGTATAATCCACAAAATAAGCGCGAGAAGGGGAGCTTAGGGCAACAGTGACAGAATGCGCAACCGACGAAAGCGCTCCTTTTCTGGTCGTGTCTGGCATGTATTGCGCTGACAATGGTGATCGGCTTTCGATGGGGCGGATGGATGAGGAGCAGCACGGCCGAGAAACTCGCACAGACAATGGCTCGTGAGGCTGTCGTCAAACGCCTGACGCCAATGTGTCTTGCCAGGTTTAATGAGGATCCGGAGAAAGTGTTGAAGTACAACGAATTGAAAGCCGCCAAGTCCTGGGACAGAAATACGTATATCGAAAAACAGGGGTGGGCGACCATCTCCGGCGAGACGAAACCAGAGCAAGGTGTTGCCGAAGCGTGCGCGATAGAATTGATGAAGGCTCCCGCGCCAATCGTAGCGGTTATCGTCCCGCCTGCGTTACCGTGAAATTTTCGGCGCTGGTCGCGCTGCTGCGCAGGGATCAGCGGCGCGACTTGCTGCCAGAATGTTTCGGATTATTCGTCGGTTCTAAACATGTTCCCATTCCTACACCATTCAGTTTTGCTTCGTTTTTGGCTGCGATTCAAGCATCGGATTCCAGACAGCCAATCCATGCGCTGCCGCCGCTGCATTCAGAGCATTGTCTGTCGAGATGAACATGTCCGTATCCACTTCAAGCGCAGACGCAAGTTGGAACGCATCAGCCCCTTTCAGCTTGTTCTGTAAGCCGAGTTCTCCTGAAAGATCGATTAATTCGGCGCTGACTTCAGGTACTGAGAACTCTTGCCAGCGTTCCTTGAAGCGTGCCACTGCTTCTTCGAATTGGCGCTGCGAGAGATTGCGCCCGCGGCGTAACGCGGCAAATGCGGCCATAATTTCCGCTTTTGTGATCGCCGACGTCATGAGAAAAACATTGGAATTGTCGTCGAACGCTTCAAGAACAAATGGCTGAATAACAGACGTTCCCGGCTCATTGACAAATACTTTTACCAACGCCGAAGAATCTATGAACCCGTTCATGTTTGCCCCACAGATAAACGATCACGTTGCGCGATGATAATGTCGGACGCTGACGGAGAACCGGGTTCAGGCGTCACCGGCTGAAATGGAGGCAAACCGGTGCGTTTCCCCTTCTGTAACCATTTTATAGGCTTTTTAGGCGTTTGTTGCGCGAGCAGCGTCTCGATTTCCTGAATCAAGCGTTCAATCAACGCTTCCTGTTCTTTATGCGATCCGCCGATTCGTCGAATCGTTCGAACCAACTTGAATTCCTCAGCGTGCAGGGTAAATGTTGGCAAACGATTTATCGCTGAATAGCCTCCGCCTGCCTTACTTGGGGAAACAGAGATCACATCCATCGGCTTGATAACATACGTATCATCAACACGTTGCTGATTTGCGAACACAAGGAATATGTTAGGATCAATACCGATTTCATGAAAATATTCATGCAAATAACTGAACAAATTTGTCCCTTCAGCAATTTGAATTTCTTGAGAATTTCTTCCACGAACAATATCAACGAGTGTAAATGTAATTGTATTTTCCGTTACGACCATAAAAATGTTCCTCCCTTTTATCGCATGATTCGATGGCATTAATGCCGGTTGTCCGCCATAACCGGCTCGGTCAGCGCAAGCGGAATGATTTCGTCCATGCGCTGCACGAAGAGAAAATTCAG
Source organism: uncultured Candidatus Moduliflexus sp. (assembly GCA_964602655.1). Classification (GTDB taxonomy): domain Bacteria; phylum Moduliflexota; class Moduliflexia; order Moduliflexales; family Moduliflexaceae; genus Moduliflexus. Next base: position 123,800 of record CAZRSF010000002.1, on the reverse strand, counting down.
GTCTTTTTTGGCGTTTTCCGGCACTTCTTCCAAATCTTTTTCGTTCTTCTTGGGCAGAATCACGGTATGAATCCCCGCGCGGCGAGCCGCCAGCACTTTTTCTTTGATGCCGCCCACCGGCAGCACTGCGCCGCGCAGCGTGATTTCGCCGGTCATGGCGATGTCGTTGCGAATCGGACGATGCGTCAACAGCGAGGTTAACGCGGTAAACATCGTCACGCCCGCCGACGGGCCATCTTTCGGAATCGCGCCCGCCGGAATATGGATATGAATGTCGCCGTTTTCGTAGAAATCCTGCTCCACGCCGAGTTCTTTGTATTTGGCGCGGACATACGACAGCGCGGCCTGCGCCGATTCTTTCATAACGTCGCCCAACTGCCCGGTCAGCGTCAGCGTCTTTTTACCCGGCATGATCGTGGCTTCGACGAAAATAATATCGCCGCCGGTCGGCGTCCACGCCAATCCGGTCGCCACGCCCGGCTCGACCGTCCGTTCAGCGACTTCCGGGAAAAACTTTACCGGGCCGAGATATTTATGCGCGAGTTCGGCGGTGAATTCCACCGTTTGCAAGCTGCCTTCCACGATTTCTTTCGCCACGCCGCGGCAGACCGACGCGATCTGGCGTTCCAGATTCCTGACGCCGGCTTCGCGCGTGTATGAACCGACGACCAATTTCATCGCATTCTCCGTGTATTGCAGTTGTTCCACCTTCAAACCATGCTCTTCCAACTGTTTCGGAATCAAAAAATCTCTGGCAATCAGCAGCTTTTCTTCTTCCGTATAACCCGGCAATTCCAGGATCTCCATGCGATCTTGCAGCGCGGGCGGAATCGTTTGCAGCACGTTGGCTGTGGCGATGAACATCACTTTCGACAGGTCGAACGCGACTTCCAGATAATGATCCGAGAACGAAAAATTCTGCTCCGGGTCAAGCACTTCCAGCAGCGCCGACGACGGATCGCCGCGAAAATCCGAGCCGAGTTTGTCAACTTCATCCAGCATAAACAGCGGATTATTCGACCCCGCTTTTTTGATGCCTTGAATAATGCGCCCCGGCAGCGCACCGATATATGTGCGGCGATGGCCGCGAATTTCGGCTTCATCATGGACGCCGCCAAGCGAAATGCGGACGAATTTGCGGCCAAGCGCGCGGGCAATCGAACGACCTAACGACGTTTTTCCCACGCCGGGAGGCCCGACGAAGCAGAGAATCGGCCCTTTCATATCCTTTTTCAACTGCCGCACCGCGAGATATTCCAAAATGCGCTTTTTGACCTTTTCCAAATTATAATGGTCTTCATTCAAAATTTTGTGCGCTTCGACAATCTTCAAATTGTCTTCGGTCGCCTCGTTCCACGGCAGATCCAAAATCCAATCGAAATAGGTGCGCGAAACCGTATATTCAGCCGACGATGGGTGCATCCGTTTCAGCCGTTCCAATTCTTTGCGCGCCGCTTTATCCGCTTCTTCCGGCAGCTTCGCTTTCTCCAGGCGTTCTTTCAATTCGTCGGATTCGTTCAACTCGTCCTCATCGCCGAGTTCCTGCTGAATCGCCTTGAGCTGCTCGCGCAGATAGTATTCCCGCTGATTTTTATCAATGCCTTCTTTGACCTGCGACTGGATTTTTTGCCCCAATTCCAACACTTCCAATTCGCGGTTCAGGATTTCCAGCACGCGATTCAGCCTCGTCGGGATGCCGATAATTTGCAGCACCTCTTGTTTTTCTTCCGCCGGGATATTCAGGCTCGACACCACAAAATCCGCCAACATCCCCGGATTTTTGAGATTGACGATCATTGTCATGATCTCCGACGGAACCTGGGGCGAAAGTTCGACAACTTTGTGGAAGACCTCTTTGATATTGGCGCTTAATGCGTCAATCGTGATGCCTTCCGTATAGTCTTCTTCAATTTGCGCGACGCGCGCGATATAGTAGGGATCATTGGTCAGAAAGCTCTCGATTTTGATGCGGGCAATCCCTTGCACGACGACGCGAATATCGCGTTCGCTGACCTTGACCATTTTCAGAATCGAGACGGCAGTCCCGATCTCATACATTTCTTCCGGCGCGGGGTCTTGCACTTTCGGGTCTTTCTGCGTGACCACTCCAATGATTTTCTCGCCGCCGAGCGCATCGTCAATCAGCCGGATCGAGCGGTCGCGTCCGATAATCAGCGGCACGGCCAGGCCGGGATAAATAACCGTCCCCTTCAACGGCAAAATTGCTAATTCCCGCGGAATCGCATCCATATTATCGAGATTATCGAGTATCGTATCAGGATCGTGATGTTCTATTGCCATCGTGTTTCAACCTGTCGTTGCTGCCGTGAACCATGATCGCTCACGATTCACCGCGTCCTCTCTTATTTACGATGAGGACGAAATGGTCTTTCGTCCATGCGACACCGCCTGTCCATCGGGCGCGTCGAAGTGAAATTTCGACGCGCAACCCCATGAATGGGGTGGTCTGTTCTCTGAGTTTAGAATATATGGACAAATGCCGCGACTGTCAAACAAAAAAATAGCATTTTCGCGTTGTTTCTTCGATCTCTTAATCGCAGTAGTTTTTTGTTGCATTTTGCAGCCAATATCTATACGCTTGTTTGTCGTTGAGATGCCGGGACGCTATACTGTCGTCTGTATAAATTGGTGAATTTTCAGGAGTTTCGGAGCGCGGCTCTGACCGTCAACGCTGCGCGTCGAAACTCCTGGCAGTTTTGCAGCCTCACGTATAGACCCGAAACAAAGAGTGATACTGGTTTCCTCGGTTGGTCGTGAATCGTTCTCGCGGAGCGTTTCACCGCTAAAGGATGTGGGCGCGTATGAAAAAATCATGGATGATAATGTTCGCCGTCGTCATGCAGATACTCTGGCAGGGAAGTCTGATTGAGGCGCAGGATGGAGGCTGTCAGGAAGCGCAGGAGTTGTATTCCGAAGGCATCGTGTTGAGCGACGGCAGCGAGCAGGAAGCGAATTTCTACCGGCAGGCGATTACGCTCTGCCCGGATTATGCGGACGCGCATTTTCGCCTCGCCTCGATGTTGACCGAATGGGGCGAATATGAGGAGGCGGCGCGGGAATTTCAGGCCGCGTTGCGCATCAACAGCGCGTATCCCGAAGCCTATTACGGCCTCGGCGAATTAGCCTATAATCAGGGGCAATACGCCGACGCGATGCAGTACTATCAGCAGGCGATCCGGATTCGCGCCGATTACCCGCAGCCGCACATCGGCTTAGGCCGCGTCTATAGCCAGCAAGGGCAATACAGCCTCGCGGTCAACGAATTTTTCAACGTATTGGCGGGCGATCCGCAGAATATTGACGTGAATTACGAATTAGCGGTCGCGTACGAAAAAGAAGGGAACCTCAAACAGGCCACCGAAACCTATCTGACCGTCAAAAAGCTTGCGCCGGAACGGGATGACGTGCTGGTGCGGCTCGGTTCGCTCTACCGCCAGCAAAAGCAGTATGACAACGCCCTCAAAGAATTTCACGCCGCATTAGCCATCAATCCGAGTAATTTGACCGCCAAACGCCAGCTTGGCATCGTCTCGTTCGATCAGAAAAAATATGATGACGCCATCAAAATCTTTGAAGAAATGATGCGCGTCCAGACCGGCGATGTCGAACTTTACGAATATTCGGGAAAAAGTTATCTTGCCAAGAAAGACTATAACAAGGCGATTGAGCAATTCCGCGAAGTGCTGCAATATAACCCCAACAGCGTGGACACGAATTTTCTGTTAGGCACGATTTATTTGGAAAGCGGCGCATACGATGCGGCGGCGCAATCGTTTGCGACCACGATTCAACTCAATCCGTCCCATGCTGCCGCCATGCTGCAATTAGCGTTCGTGTATGAAAAGCAAGACGACCTGATCAACGCCATCGCCGCCTGTCAGCAGGCCATTAACATCCAGGCTGAAATCCCGGACGGACATCGGACATTAGGGCGGCTCTACGTCAAACTCGGCAAACAGGAATTGGAAACCGCCAACGCCAAACAAGAAGCGGCCGCCCTGAAAAAGTTAGGGTATTGATGTACAGCGAAACGGTGTTTCGCCGTACACAAATTGGTATAAGGCAGAAGATTTTATATGGATATTAAGGAGAAACGTATGAAATGTCTGCATTGTCAGGGCATTATGGAGCGGGGAACCTCGCCTTTTCGCGTAGATCGAAAGGGCTACCATTTCACATGGGAGCGATTTCCAGCCTGGGTATGTACGCAATGCGGCGAAGCATATTTTGAGGAAACCGACATCGAGACCATGCAAGGCGTTATTCGGTTGATCGAACGCAAAACAAAAAAGCTGCGTCATGCTCGTGAAAAAGTCGCGGCATGACATGATTAATTATCTATGAGACCGACCCTGCAACGCAAGATTATTGATTTTTTGCGCCCGCTACCGCAATTCGAGAGCGAAAACAGCCGAAAAGCTCTATTGATTACCGCAGGCTTGAATCATGTCACGCCGTCCATCGAATTGAACGGCAGTTCGGATGCAAAAAAAATATTGACATCCGCAGAACGATTCGCCGAGAAGATGCGGTGATGCGAGAGGCTTCGCATGTCAGTGCATGACAGAGAAAGAGGCATCGCTACGCATAGATACATGTCTCTCATCGTAGAAATAGCACAAAGAGAAGACGTTTGCGTCAATAACTTGTTAGACTCTAATCTGACATCAAGAGGAAGGTATGGCTAAACGAGGTGAAGTACTGGTTACGATTATGAATACCGTCTCAGACTTCATCTTAGCACAAGAGTCTCATTGGTGTCGTATTCCCGTCCGAAGTGTTGAAAAATGGCTTAAATACCGATGGCCGCCGCAATATGTGGCGTTTTATCACACCAAAGTGTTTGAAAAGGACGCATATTCAATTGTCTATTATGCGCAAGTGATAGATATTCGCCGGGTCTATCGCTGGCAACTGTTGCCTCATGAATCGCATCATGAAAAAGCAGAACATTTATATTATCAAGTCATGCTCGAACCGTTGAAGCGACTCGCTCAACCGATTTTTAGTCGGCGTTGGCGAAGAATCGTCTTTATTCCGACGACGTGGGATAAATTGATGCACGCCGTTGAAATTAATGATTTATATGATGAGAGCCCTTTAGAAGACCGATTATGGGCGGAATTCAAACGAATCAACCTCTATGCGGAACGTCAGGAATTTGTCACGGCGAAGGGACGAAATTATGCGCTTGATTTTGCCATTTATTGTGAAGATGGGAAAATCGATGTTGAAACCGATGGCGATGCCTGGCATGCGAATCGTGAACGAGCGGCTCAAGATAATCGCCGAGATAATGATTTAAAGACAATTGGTTGGAGAGTGCTGAGATTTACAACAGGTCAAGTTCAGGAAGAAACGACAACGTATTGTCTTGAAACCATTGTGGAAAATATCAACAATTTAGGGGGAATCAAAGAAGAAGGATTCATGCCTCGTAAGTTGCGTTTTGAGATGCAGAGTGTCATCTATCAGCCCAGTCTCTTTGATTATAGACATGTGATGCGAGAACCAGACAATAATGACCGTTGACGGAATATGTACGAAAGACTGAGAACAATCCAAAAAGATACGTTGTAAAAAAAGAGAGAAAAACATCACCGATTCATGGAGGAGAAGACGACTAACCATGCGATTGCACCGGACTTCTCAGAGGGCGCGGGATAAAATTCAGTGGCTACAGAGAGAGTTTAAGCGGCCGTGCCCCTTTGCTCGCACGATGAAGCGCGGGCGTGAGGCCAGAGAAGAACAATGAACACGAGAAACAAGATGATCGCAGGCGTGATGCTCTGTCTGCTTCTCTCAGGATGTCCTGGAAGAATCGAACTTGTGGGGTATGGGGTTGCTGTGCCGATTCAAGATGGTTTGGAAGTGCGTCTCCTCAGCAATGGCAAGGAAGGCGCACTTCTCTATATCAAAAACACATCCGATGAAATCATTTCAGTGAATCAATCACCTCTGGCATTCAAGATCGCGGTTCTCACAAACGGACAACCCGTTGCGCCCGTAGGGCGCATCATGATTGACATGGATACGAACCCTTCTCCCGATCTGTTTGTCATTATTGCCCCAGGACAAACCAGAACAATTCCGATCCCGGTCTCGTATGCAGGTAATCGTTACCGCGCATTCGACGCCGAATACAGGATTGAAAAAGGCGTGCTGTATCATGTCGAAGTGCGGCTCGATCCTTACTTCGGCACGTTCAGGAAGGAGACCGCCGACAAGACGTTGACTGATCTCAAGATTCCGAACTATCGGCACAAGACCATCAAGGCAAACACCATGACAATACGTTCGAGATAGGCCGAACGAGAGACACGGTAACGAAGCGCTTGACAAGAACATCCATCCCCCTTTTCGATGCGCCCCAGGGCAAACGCATCTACATGCTTGATGTGAAGGCGTGACAGGCATGGGTTGAGCCCACACCCCGATTCATCGGGGTGTGGGACACGTTCCTGTCTCCCCCCGAACCGCTTCAGCGGTGTCCCGTCCGACGAAAAACCCGCTGAAGCGGTGCTTGCTGGCGTCCGGTCGTTCCAACACCCCCCGATGAATCGGGGGGTTCGCTGAACACGCCCTCAAATCACCTATTGAGATGCGTTTGCCCTGCGATGCGCCCCGCGTTTCAAGAATCTTATTGACAATTCTCCCTTCATTCAATGGATTGGCCGCTCAGGGTGTCGGGCGCGTTGCAATCCCCGACACCTTGCGACAATCCCTTGTCTCGTTCACTGTTGTTTCACCCGATAAAGACGAAAGGACGCATCATTGTGAATATACGAAAAAGCATCATCATCAGTCTTACATGCTGTGTGTGCATTGCAGCCCGGAGCGGCGCGGAACCCATTAAAATCCGTCTTCCCTGGCTGCATCAGAGCCAATATGCTGGCGTCTATGTCGCGCAGGAAAAAGGATTTTTTGCGCAGCGCGGCCTGAACGAAATCGAAATATTGCAGGGCGGTCCGAATATCCGCCCGATTGATTTGGTGTCCAGCGGCTCGGAACAGTTCAGCATCACTGGCTCATCGCCATTTTTGAACGCATACAGCGAACAGCGCCCGCTGAAAATCGTGGCGACATTCGATCAAACGCACGCCTTTTGCTACTTTGCCCGCAAAGATTACCAGATCAACGCGCCCGCCGATTTCAAGGGCAAGCGCGTGGGACATAAAATCATGCACGAGCATAACCTGCTCGCCCTCCTCGCGTCCGCAGGATTGACAAAAGAACAGGTGGAACTCGTCCCCGTACCGCCGGGAATGAGCCTCTTTTTCGTGGACGATCCGCAAACGGTCGTGCCGATCTGGCCGGGACATGCGGCAGACGAACCGTTGCAGGCGGAAGAGCGCGGCATTCCGGTCAATTATTTTTTCCCGGAACAGTACGACGGCATTCCTCGCATCGGGAATCTGCTGTTTACCTCGCACGCCTTCGACGCGGAACATCCGGAAATCGTCGAACAGGTCGTCGCCGCGCTGCTGGACGGCTGGAAATATGCGTTCGAGCATGAAGACGAGGCGGTCGGGATCACGCTGAAATACATGAATTCGACCAATCCCGATGACGAACGCCATCAGAAAAACATGTTGCTCAAAATGAAAACGTTTATGGTGATTGACGCCTACGGCGGCAAGATCGGCTGGAATCATCAGGAACGCTGGCAGGCCGCGCTCGACCGTTTTCTCAACGAACGTCCCGGCGCGTCGTTCACGCTGAATGATATTCTGACGAACAAATACGTCGAAGCGTATTATCAATAATACGAAGCAGTCAGACACTTTCGAAGTGTCTGACTGCTATTCACTCATGATTGACATCTGCGATGTGTCGTATGAATACCCGACGAATAGCGGGGCGTTACGGGTGCTGGATCGGATTTCGCTCTCTATCCGGGAAGGGGAATTCGTCTCATTCATCGGTCCGTCCGGCTGCGGAAAAAGCACGCTCTTAGCGCTGCTCGCGGATTTGAAGCCGTTGCAATCCGGGACGATTACGATACGCAACGCGCAGAAACGCGCCATTCGCCAGCAAAATTTGTACAGCATCATTTTTCAGGAAGTCACGCTGCTCGACTGGCTGACCGTGCAGGAAAACATCGAGCTGCCGGTGACGCTGAACCCCGCACTGCGCTACATTGACGCGCAAGAGATGATGGCGCACGTCGGGCTGCTGCCGTATCGCAATCTATACCCGCATCAGTTGTCGGGCGGCATGAAAACCAGAGTCAGCATTGCCCGCGCGCTGATGGCGAATACGCCCGCGCTGCTGATGGACGAATGCTTCGCCAGCCTCGACGAAGTGACCAGGGAGCAGATGAATTTGTTTTTATTGAAGGCGCTCCGGCAAATCAAGCGCACGTTAGTCTTTATCACGCATTCGATTGCGGAAGCGGCGTTCATCTCGGATCGCGTGGTGGTCTTTTCCCGCAAACCGTCGCAGATTCTCGCGGACATCGCGATTGACATTCCGCGCCCCCGGCGGCTGGAAGATATTGAAAATTCCGAGTACACCGCCTATCGGAAGACGCTGCGGACGCTCTTGAATCAATCGGCAGAGACTCCGCCATGAAAACGAATCTTGCGTGGCAAGCGCTCGGCGGCATGCTGCTGATTGCGCTCTGGGAAGGGCTGACGCGCTGGCTGCATGTCCCGGAATATATTTTCCCGCGTTTCTCCGTATTGGTGAAAGAATTTGCAACGTATCCCGGTTATTTTCTCGACGGCTTCTGGGAAACGTCGCTGGTCTCCTGCGCGGGGCTGCTGCTTGGGGGCTGTGCGGCGTATCTGTTAGCGGTCGCGTTCAGTTTTTCGCACATCCTGCGGCAGGTGTTTTATCAATGGTTTGTCGCGCTGAAAACCGTGCCGATTATCGCCATCAGCCCGATGATTGTCCTCTGGGCCGGCTCTGGCCGCCTGAGCAAAGTGTTGATGGCCTCGATCATCACCTTTTTCCCGATTCTCGTCAACACGTTGCAGGGATTTTATAACATCACGGAACATCAGCGCAACCTGTTCAAAAGCCTGAATGCCAGCTTCTGGCAGACGTTTCTGCGGCTGCGGATTCCGATGAGTCTCGGCTATTTTTTCACCGGTTTGAAAGTCGCGTCGCCCCTCAGCGCGATCGGCGCGATTGTCTCGGAATTTTCCGGCGCAAACGAGGGACTCGGCTACATCATCCTGAAAGCCTCATGGGAAAGCAATACCCGCGCCCTGATGGTCGCCGTGATGCTCTCGTCCATCATGGGAATCGCGCTCTATCGGATGATCGAACTTGCTGAATACGTCATCGGGAAATTTTTCCCGCATCTCCAAAAAACAGAACACTGATTAAACCGAGACCTCACAGGTTTTGAAAACCTGTGAGGTCTGGCTTGCAAACATGCTGACGCTCGAACAATACGCCCGTTACAAACGTCTTGAGCAATTCTTCGAATCGCTGATTGCGACGAAGCCGCTGCCGAGTTTTGTCGCTCCGGCGCAGGCAGCCGGAAAGCCGAAGCCGTTCGGATTGGAACGCCTGACCAGTCTGCTTGACCGGCTCGGCCATCCGCAGAACGACTTGCGCTTCGTCCATATCGCCGGAACCAGCGGCAAAACCTCCACGACCTATTTTCTCGCCGCGCTGCTGCATCGTCAGGGCTATCGCGTCGGCATGTTCACATCGCCGCATATCGTGACGTTCGCCGAATATTTCACGGTTGATGGCCGACTTCCGCCGGTCAACGAATTGATTCCGCTGATTGACGCGATTCAACCAGCCATCAACGCGGAATACGCGCAACGCGAGTTCGGCGTCATTTCCTATTTCGAACTGTTGGTCGCGCTCGCCTTCCTCTATTTCCGCCGCCGTCAGGTGGATGTCGTCGTATTGGAAGCCGGATTGGGCGGACGGCACGACGCCACGAACGTCATTCCGCGCTCGGAAGTCAGCATCATCACGAACATCGGCCTCGATCATACGCAGATTTTAGGCGAGACGCTGGCAGAAATCGCGAGCGACAAACTCGGCATTCTCCGCGCCGGATCGCCGCTGCTGACCGCAGAATCGCGGCCTGACATTTTAGGTCAATTTCGACAGAACGCAGAACGCGCGCAGACAAGCGTGGAATGCGCGGGCGGGGCGTTTCGCGTGGAAAATGTCATGGCCGGACATGACGGCGTGACGTTCGATTATGCGTCGAATGCGAATCGCTTTCACGGTTTGCAGATCACTATGCGCGGCGCATATCAGGCGCAAAATGCCGCGTTAGCGCTTCGCGCCGTCGAGATGATCGCGCTGAAAAATGGGAAGGAGTTCAATGAATCGGCGTTGCGCGACGGATTGCGCTCAACCGTTATTCCAGCGCGTTTCGAACGGATGCAGGACGAGCCGACCGTCATCTTGGATGGGGCGCACAATCCTGATAAAATCGAGCAGCTTGCCGCGTATCTGAACAGCCAATATGAAAAGCATTCAATGATTTTTGTGTGCGGGTTAACGTCCGGCAGGGATGTCGAAGCGATGTTCAGGCCGCTGACGCGCATCGGCGGCGCATTTTATCTGACGCGTGTCATCACGGGCTATCGCATAACCGAAGAACCGCGCTACTTGCAAGAGACGCTGCGACGGCTCGCGCCCGCCATCCCGACGCATCTGGCGATAGACCCTGACGCCGCGCTCGAATCGGCGCTCGCGCAGGCTGAAAGAGAAAAACGTTCGGTGTGCGTCACCGGCTCATTGTATTTGGCCGGGCATCTGCGTCAGCGCTGGTATCCCGAATATCGCGAATTGGTTTGGT
>CAZRSF010000002.1:77720-112986 GCA_964602655.1 uncultured Candidatus Moduliflexus sp. | reverse complement strand
GGACGGGCAAAATCCCTGTCAGAGTTCTTCACCCTGACAGGGAGGCAACATATCAATCTCCGGTTTCCACACCGAAGCCCGATTCCCGGACAATATCAACATACCAACTGCATACGAACCCCCGCCACTCGTTGTCAAGCGCCGTATAATCCACATTGAAGTTCGTAAAAAATTCTGAAATCGCATGGTTGCCATTATCAAGCACAACCACATGAAGCAGATGAGATCGCCCCTTATCCATGTTAAATGCGTGGATACCGTCGGGAGCTAATTTGATGGAAAATTCGTTATCCTTCCCAAAATCAATCGCAATCGTATAAACCGTCGAATTCCTGACATACCCGAACGTTGGGTCGTTTTCGGCAACCGGAAGCCCGCGGTTCGAATCATCATCGTCATCATTGCAACTGACGAGTATCCCGCAAGACAAACAGCATACGACAAAAACGCTTAGGAATCTGAGCGTGCGCAACCAACTCTTTTTCATAGCAACATCCTCCTCATGCTCAATAAAGAAAAGAACGAAACACAACAGAAACAACGACAATGTATCCCCCCATTCTTATAGGTGATACATTGTCGCGAAAAAATTGTCAACTAAATTCCTTTCACGTCAGGCGTTGTGTTCTGAACTCCTTGACGTTCCTGATTCTCAAGCGACACATATTCTCTGCGTGGAAACCCGCCGAATTCACGAATAACTGCGTTCCAACGCCGCTGAACATTTCCGCTTGCGTTTTCTGATTGACATTTCCGAGACCTTCTGCCATTGTTTCCAGTCAATGACTTGAATGACAAGGATAGGCGTGAGAGCTATGCGCCCGAATCATTTTTTACGCCCATCCTGGCGCTTTCGAAAAGATAGTTGTCGCATTCACTGGAGACAGATTATTTCTTTAACGATAGAAAAGGAGAACACTATGAATTGCCCGAAATGTCACGGCGCGTTGCATGAAATGGAAATCGAAGGGGTGAAGGTAGATTTTTGTTCCCCCTGCAAGGGAATCTGGTTCGACAAGGACGAAATGGCATTTATGGCCGAACTCCCGACAGATTTGCCGGAAGCCGATGTCGCACAATTAGCGGCGCCGACCGATTTCGACTGCCCGCGCTGCGAGGATGAAAAACTTCAGGCCATGAAATTCGTCAAGGCCGAAGACTTGCTGATTGACCGCTGCCCCGCCTGTCATGGCATCTGGTTGGATAAAGGGGAATTGCCTAAAGTGGAAAAAATTGCGGCGCATATCGGTGACGCCAAATCCAAAATCTTGTTTGTCAGCAAACAATTAAGCAAACAAGGCTATCGGATTTTAGGCATCCAGTCATAAACGTTTTCCCCTGTCATTGCAAGGAGATTCGTAGCGGGCGTCTGCTTGAACGCTCGCTACGAAAAGGTATGCCATGCCCGTCAATCGCACGTTGCCAGTATCAAAAAAACTTCCGCAACGAATCTTTCTTGTTGACAGAACGCAACGCAATCGAATACAACATTGTCGGTAGAGGTAGGTTGTCAATCGTATGACAAACGACGTTTACAAGAGGAGGGCGTATGACGCAAGCATTGGAGATGCTTTCTCAGGAAGACGCGCACAAAAAAATTCTCGACCTTGAAGAACAATTGGCCGAAAAAGAAGAAGAACTCCGCCGCCGCTACAGCGAATTAGCGTTGTTGAATCGCGTGAGTCAGGCGTTTAATTCGACATTTGATTTGGATCATATTCTGATCACTGTCCTCGAAGAGGTTCGCCGGCTGCTGGAAGTGGATGCGTGTTCGATCTGGCTGAAGGACATGACGACCGACGAGTTAGTCTGCGAATATGCCATTGGGCCGTACAGTCAAACGGTGCACGGCTGGCGGTTGGCTCCCGGCCAGGGCTTGGCGGGCGCCGTCGCGCAAAGTGGGGAAAGCGTCATTGTTGCGGATGTGACTGCCGATCAACGTCATTTCCGAGGCGTTGATCAACGCACCGGTCAAATGCTGCGTTCGATTCTTACCGTGCCAATGAAAGTCAAACAAGAGGTCATCGGCGTCCTGCAAGTGTTAGATTGCGAAGCAGACCGTTTCAATTCGACCGACCGCGTGTTGCAGGAATTATTAGCGACTGCCGCGAGCATTTCGATTGAAAATGCCCGAGCGAATGAACGACTCTGGTACGCGGCGGAGACGAAAACGCTGTTAGTAGATGACATCAGCAATCGCGGCAAAAATAATCTGGCGATCATTGCCGAACTGCTCTTCTGGGCGCAACGAGCAATCACTCCGCAAAATACGTATCAGGCCATCCCTCACTTGCTCAATCAGGTGCGTGTGTTAATGATGATCAACAGTTTTCTCACCGAATTCGAATGGAATCCATTTCCATTCAATGAACTATGCAGCCGAGTCATTCATACGGCCTTAAAGCTTCTCACTACAGAGATTGAGGTCTATGTCGCGGTGCTGCCTTCGTCTGTCCGCATCTCTCCCAAATATGCCAATAGTTTTGCCCTGATCCTGTATGAGTTGGTGACGAACACCGTCAAACATGCGTTTGCCGGACGGTCAAGCGGCCATATCACCGTGCAAGTAACATTAATGGAGCGCACGGTACATTTCGAATTTCGCGATGATGGACATGGCTATGCTGATGAGATTCTGGACATGAGTCGCCTGACGCCGGGGCTCGCGTTAATTCAAAAAATCGTGCGCGATGATTTGCGCGGCGAACTCACCTTCTATAACAATCAAGGCGCAGTCGCCATGATTCGCTGTAAATCGCTGTTGTCGTCGAAATAGTAGATTGATTCAGAAAAGATGAGGCGTGTCAGAGTTGCGCACTGACACGCCTGAAAATTCACTCGAACGGAGAGAGATGCCATGCGACGAAATGGAATTGTGTTGTTAGCCTATGTGGCAGTGTTTTCGACAGGAGCATCCGGTTTGATTTTTCAAGTCACCTGGCAAAAATATGTCAGCCGGCTGCTCGGCAGCGATAATATTGCGACGGCGATTATTTTAGCGACGTTTTTAGGCGGATTATCATTAGGATATTATCTCTGCGGCGTGTTCAGCGCCAAAATACGCAATCCATTCAAGGCGTACGCTGTGCTGGAAGGAATCATCGGCATCTGGTGCTGCATGTTTCCCAGTATCTTTCGCGGCGTCGAACATTTCAGTCATGCCTGGAGTTTTACGCCGCCATTTCTGATCGTTGCGCAGGGGATGCTGTGCTCTGTCTTATTGATGGGCGTGCCGACGATCTGCATGGGCGGCACGCTCCCGTTTCTGACGCGCGGATTAGCGCGAAGCCTCGCGGATGCGACTCCGGTTCATGCCAATATCTATGCGATCAATACGGTTGGCGCATTTGCCGGCACGTTATGCGCCGGGTTTTATTTGATTCCCGTCTTTGGGCTTCCAGTGACGATTATCGGCGCGTCGTTCATCAACCTCGGCGCGAGTCTGTTTTTTTACTTCTTTTCACTTTCGCTGAAAGCGGTCGAAACTGCCGAGCCGAATATTTCGTTGCCATCTTCATCACAAGGCACGTCCGAACAACGGACGCTTGCCGCGCCAGCGCTGTATCTCTTGGCGCTGTTCAGCGGATTCTACGTTATGACCCTCGAAAATGTGCTGATTCGAGTCATGAATTTGTCCGCCGGCAGTTCCTCCTATTCGTTTTCGCTGATTGTCGCGGTATTCATTCTGGCAATCGCTATCGGCAGTTTATTTGTCGGGAAAATGCGCGACATTCCCAAACATGCACTGTATATCAACCAACTGGTGATTGCAATCAGTTTGCTGCTGATCTATTTTTCGCTCGATACGTGGCCGTATTGGGCGCATGTGCTGCGGATTGCCTTTCAGCCGAACATGGCAGGATTCACCGGGTATTATATCGGCCTCTTTTTAGCGCTTGCCGCCGTGCTGCTTGTGCCGGTCGCGTTCATGGGCGCAACGCTGCCGTTAGCCTTTCACGAACTCAAAAGAGACTTGCAGCATGTCGGAGCGCATTCCGGCCAACTGCTCGCCTGGAACACGTTAGGCAGTTTGTTAGGCAGTTTGATTGGCGGAATCGTGCTGTTTTATGCATTCAATAATCCGCAAGTGTTCCTGATCGCCGCATTGCTCGCGGCTTGTTCAGCCGGATTGGCCGGATGGCGCTTGACCAAAACGCCTGTGATGGTTGCGACGCTGCTTGGCATCATGATAGTAGGGTTTGTGATCTGGACGCCATGGTATTCATTCGATGCGTTTATGCTGGGTACGTTTCGAGAGACGGAAGGGCTGCCATTTTCGTTTGCCGGACCGAAGGCGTTTTTCGAAAAATTCAATGCCGGAAAAATCGTGAAATTTTATAGGGAAGGCCCGACGGCGACGGTCGAAGTCCTGGACGATCTCGCCCATCCGATGTTTGCCGAACGCCCCCGCTCTATCGTGATCAATGGGAAATCCGATTCCAATACTATCGGCGATTTGTATACCCTGAAACTCTCTTCCCATCTCCCGTCATTGTTAGCGGAATCGAGGGAGAATATCATGGTCATCGGGCTTGGAACCGGCGTAACCGTCGGCGAATTGACGCTGTATCCCGACGTGAAGCATATTGATGTCGCAGAAATTTCGCCAGAAGTGGTTGAGGCATTCCCTTTGTTCGCTCATGCCACGCACAACGCGCATGAAAACCCGAAAGTGCAGATGCACATCGGCGACGCCTTCCGCATTTTAGGCAGAAGTCCGAAACAATGGGATATCATCATCTCCGAACCGAGCAATCCCTGGGTCAACGGGGTCGATCTGCTGTTTACAGAAGAATATTATCGCCTTGTTCGCGAGCATTTGACGGAAAATGGTCTGCTGCTGCAATGGGTGCAATTGTATGAAACCGATCCGGCGATTTTAGGCATGGTCTTGAATACGGTGCGACAACATTTTCCAGGGGCGCGGACATTTATCGGCAATCGGGGCGATTTACTGATCTTAGCATCACAAAAGCCGATTCCGGCAGAGCGCTTGCGCTCGACTGCGAAAATATTTGCGGAAAACATCCAGGTCAGCGCGTCCCTTGCTGAAGTACGGATTACGTCGATCGAAGCCCTGCTCCTGCGCGAGGTGTGGCCGCCTGCGTACATTGCCGATCATTTTTCCGACTTCGGCATTCAAACAATGGACAATCCCCGTCTGCATTACATGGCCGGACGCGCTCTATTCATGGGAAAGCGCATTCCACCGGAATTATTGCTGAACTCGGAAACCCTGGCGTATCAACACGAATATTTGATGAATCTCTGGCAGCCGAATTGGAACGCGTTCGCCATGCCAGATGAAGTGTTGGACAGTTTACTACTGTCTATGCAAAATATCATCACAGGCGATACCTTTTTTATGGTAGATTCGCTGAAATTATATGCGTATCTGAATCATCCCGAACGGTTTCCGCTTTCCGCTGAAGAACAACGGAGGTTTCGAATTCCATTGCTTCATCTGATCCATGCTCCGAACCCTGAGGCAGGCGCTTTGCAGGCCGCTGGATTAGCTAATGCCTCATATCGGCAAAAAGTCGAATTGATGCTCGCTCACGCCGCGAAATTTCGCGACAGGATCGTCCCCTATCGTTTGGATGGACTTCTTGCGCTGTTGAAGGAAGGCATGAACAGTGAGCATGATACGATGGAACAGAACTGGTGTGGTTTGCAGTTGGCTCGGTTGATGCTCACAGAAAGCCAGGAGCGCGCAGAAGCCGCCGCAATCTTGGCGCAACTCACGCAGGGCGCGAACGGTAAAATCCTGCTCCGCGACAAAGACCAACCCTTGCTGCAAGAAGTGCAGCAACTCATGAATGCGCCAGCGCGGCCTTCGTAACAACGCAACGGCTATTGATACAAGATGAATTTGACTCGCATCCGCCAGCAAACGTTGGCATCTATCACACAGAGATACGACGCGCATGCGTCCCGCACCTTGCGGGATTTTCTTTGCGCGCCAGAGACTTTTGAGTGGGTTGATCCTCAGCAGATGGCTTTTATCTGGGGGAACAGGCGCGAATTGCTCCGCGACTTCGCACAGCCTGACACGTTGACATTCTTGAGTAATGCCTGCATTAATTCGACGCTGCGTTATACCTACGCCCGCAACCAATTCCTCAATTTCCCTGACGCCTATCTTTCACTGCTTGCGCAGGTATATCAGACGTTTTTTGTTCATCTCCGCGACAACTTACACACTGCAACATCGCAGGACAAACTATTCGTGGAATTTCGCGATGCTGTTCGACAGCATCATGCTCGCCTGCGGAAAATGTTTGCCGTGTATTGTCAGGCGATTCACCCGGCAGCGCCCGCCGAACATCCATTGTTGGAATCGGTTTGCTGCGAAGAATATTCCGCGCCGTTTCAACTCCGCCTGCTGCACGTTGATTTCGATACGTTGCGCGAACCGATTTTAGACATCGGCTGCGGCAGCAAGGGCGAGGTCGTCACCTATTTGAAACAGATGGGGTATGCGGCGGTTGGCATAGATCGGCTCGCGCCGCTCCAGCCGGGATATGTTCGCGCCGACTGGTTCGCCTTCGATTTTCAGGAAAATGCCTGGGGCACGATCCTCGCGCATCAGTCGTTTTCGACGCATTTTCTGCATGGTCATCTCCATACGCCGCGGCTTGCTGCGCCCTACGCGAAATTGTATCTTGCGATCTTGAACAGCCTTCGACCTGGCGGAACATTCTATTATACGCCTGGTCTGCCTTTTTTCGAATCACACGTACAGTCATTATCAGAATACCACCTGCAAAAAATTCCAATGGAACGTGCGAATATTCCAGAATCCATTCGCCCAATTTCTTATGTCGTGATGGTGAAAAAACACGACCATCCAGCAAAACATCATCCATACTGTTGAGTTTTCCTCAACTCCGCGTTATTCAGCGCCCCAAAATACAATTCAGCTTGCGTCATCGCACTCATCGCAAGTTGCGAATAGGCCGCCAGATACATTCGACGCGCTGAACCAGCCTACTCAACCGGAAACCGCCCGGCTTTTCTGGACGCGAGAAACGGCGCAAGCTGCTCGAAAAGGCGGCGCAATGTGGCATGATCTTTTTTGCCGGGCGACGCCTCAACGCCGCTGCTGATGTCGAGCGCATACGGCGCGACCGAGGCGGCGGCCAGCGCGATATTGTCGGGAGTCAGCCCGCCTGCCAGTATGATCTTCGCATACGTTTTCGCCTCGATTGCCGCCTGCCAGTCGAACGTTTCGCCCGTGCCGCCGTATAACCCGCGTTTCTGCGTATCGAGCAGCACAGCCGCCGCGACCTCGCGCCATTGTTCGAGCGTGTGCGCCTGAAAATCCGCGCCGACCCGCGCGACGGCGATCACCATCTCTGGCGGAAATTGCGCGATGGTGTCGAACGCATAATCGCCGTGAAACTGGACGGCAGTCAGCCCGACGCGCTCGATATGGCGGCGGATCTCGTCCGGCGGCGTCTTCACGAATACGCCGATTTTCGCGATCTGTT
The DNA here is from genome assembly GCA_964602655.1 of uncultured Candidatus Moduliflexus sp. Classification (GTDB taxonomy): domain Bacteria; phylum Moduliflexota; class Moduliflexia; order Moduliflexales; family Moduliflexaceae; genus Moduliflexus. Next base: position 105,493 of record CAZRSF010000002.1, on the reverse strand, counting down.
CCGGCAATGGCGCCACAATCGCCGCCGCCTGTTCGATATTCACGCAGCGCGGGCTGTTCTCGTAAAAAATCAGACCGATGGCGTCCGCGCCAAGCTCGCAGGCCAGCAACGCATCCTCGATATTCGTGATCCCGCAAATTTTGACTCGCATACGATGACGAAACTCACGCTGTCAGACACGGTCAACGTGTCTGACAGCTGAGAACGTTCTATTTCCCCTGTAAAAATTCCTGTAACGCGACGCCGGGGTCGGGCGATTTCATGAAGTGCGTGCCGACGAGGATCGCGTGAACTCCGGCGGCGATCATGCGTTGCGCGTCGTCGCGGCGATGCAGGCCGCTTTCCGCGACAAGCGTCGCGCCTTGCGGCGCGAGCGGCGCAAGCTGTTCGGTGGTGGCAAGATCGATCCGAAAGGTTTCCAAACTGCGATTATTGATGCCGATAATATCCGCGCCGGTTTCGACGGCGATATTCATTTCGGCGGCGGTATGCGTTTCGACCAGCGCATCCATGCCGAGATCGCGCGTTTGCCGCAATAGATCGCGCAATTGCGCTTGTTCCAGCGCGGCGACGATCAGCAGCACGGCGTCCGCCCCGGCGGCGCGGGCTTCGAGCAGTTGATACGCATCAATAATAAAATCTTTGCGCAGAATCGGAATCGGCGTGAACGGGCGCACCTGTGGAATATACGTCAGCGATCCCTGAAAAAATTGTTCGTCCGTCAGCATGGAGATCGCGTCCGCTCCGGCTTTGACATACGATTTGGCGATTTCGGACGGATCGAAATTCTCTCGAATCACGCCAGCCGACGGCGAGGCTTTTTTGATTTCGGCAATGACGGCTAAGCCGTCCCGTTGTAAGGCGCTGCGCAGCGAACGCGGCGACGACGCGCGGGAAATCTGCGCGCGCAATTCCTGCGCGGAAATTTTTTCTTTGGCGGCGGCGAGTTCACGCGCTTTTTGCACTATGATTTTTCGAAGAATATTCGGTGTGGACATATTGTCTCCAACCCTCTCTCACATCTACAGCAGCATTGAACATGAAGAAGGAGTCTCAACGCGAAGCGTTGACGGCAAAAACTGCGCTTTTGCACTCCTCAGATCGCGTCAATATCACTGAATAATGCTGTATCAATGTTGATACAGTACGTTATCGATCCGCAAACGGCTATCTTGAAACCAACGAGGATATTACGCGCATGACTGCTTTCAGGGACATCTTCCCTTCTTAGCAATGTCTCTATTTTATGCAAGATATTTCGTGATGTCTCTTAGATGTTCTGTTTTTGTTGGTGATGGCGGCGTAAGATGCTGTTATTGTGGATGGTGGGGGATTCATCTGATGGGGAAAACGCCCGCTGCGCCTCGTGTTGAGAGAGGGACACGTCTATGCGCGCTGGTTGGCGAAGAGAGGCGCTGGCCTGCGGGCGTTTAACGGCGTTTTTTTTTCCGGGCGTCTTGACAACTGGCGGAGTGCGTTTGGGCTTCGGCGACGCCGTCAACGTCGGTGTCGGCGTCTTCGCGGATGACGGCGTGACGGCAGGCTTGATCCGCGCGACTTTTTTCGATGGCGCGGATGCGGCAGGTTTCACGCGAACCGCCGGAGGAGTTGCGACAGCAGGCGGCGTTTGCGCCTGCGTGTCGGCATTTTCCAGCATGTGAGGCGGCTGAACCTCGTTCTGCCCAACTGATTGCGTTGTCTGCGCTGGCCGCATCGCTTCTCGTTTCCCAATCTGCATGTATTGCCAGGGAATCAATTGAATAATCGAGACACTCAGCAGAATGGCAATCACAATCAACACCGCGTTCAGCAATCGCGGATTCGCCATGTTCATCCAGCCAAAGAATCCATTTTTTCTGTGAAACAGCCGTTGCCAGAGTCGCCCGAAGAACGTCGCAGACTCGGTTTCTTCTTGAATCGCCTCGGTCTTTTCATCGTTCCGAAATGTCGCGACCTCCTCATGCTCGACAGCAGGCTGCTCGTCGAACAGGCGCAGGCGGCGTTGAAACGTTTTTTCGAATTTCTCTTTTTCGCGCTGCACTTCGTCGAATTTGTGTTTCAAGCTCATATACTCTGCCAGGTCGGATTGCAGGTCTTTGAGCGAGTTTTCCAGCATGTGATTTTCCCATTTGACTTTTTCCTGCGCAGACGCCAAATCGTCCATTTCCGTTCGCAGCGTATCGTTTTCAGTCCGCAGCATCGTCGAACGCTGGTGCGCTTTGTCTTTCAACTCCTCAATATACCGGTTCTGCCGTTCGATCACTTGCAGCAGATTCTCGTCATGCGACCAGGCCGGGGTCGGGTTCTCCTGCTCATGACACTGTAGTTTCGCTTCAAGTTCGGATTTTTCCTCTCGCAGCGCCTCAATCTCCTTCTGCAATGTCTCTTCGTTAACTTTCTGCTCGTCGCACAACAATTCGATCCGCGCTTCCTGATGAATCTGTTCCTGATTCAATGCTTCAAGCTGCTGTTCATGCGTTCTTTTCTCCTGTTTATACGCTCCGGCCAGCCGGTTGTATTTTTTGATAATGAGGCGCAGCCGTTTTTCCACCTCGTCGCGTTGTTCGACGATTTTGCGCAATTTTTGCTGTTGAACCTGCTCTTTCCGTTGAAGTGCCGCAATCCGTTCCGCTAGCTCGGTATGTTCCTCGCCTTTTTGCGCGTCTAAGAAGAGCAATTCCCCTTGTAGTTCGGCAATTTGACGATGTAATTCATCGAGCGTTTCCCGCGAATGTTCCTCGTCCTGAAGAATCATGCGCGAGCGCGTCTTCAAGGTGCGCTGCTGGGCTTGCAAGGTCGTTTGCGTCTCTAAAAATTGCTGTTCCACGTCCTGCTTCGCCATCGAGATTTCCGCAAGCTCTTGTTCCAGATGTCCTTGCGCGTTCCGCTGCTCCAGCAATTGTCCTTCAAGCTCCTTTTTCTGTTTCAGCAGCGCAATCACCTTTTCACCGAGATTGTATTCGCGCTGAATATGAACTTTGAGCTTTTCTTCCAGTCGTTTTTGCCGTTCAACGGCCTGAACATTTTGTGGCATCATAAGCGTGTTCTTCCCGATTCAGTCGCGAAATTGGCGTCGAAACGCAGTTTCGGCAGACGAATCGAATTGGTATTACAACAATTCCAGTGCGTGAATCTCTTCTTCTTGCCGCGTAAGCAACTGTTCCAATTCTTCCAGCGAATCCTGAAATTGATCCGCAGACGATTGTTTCATCGTCAATTGCCGGTTCAATTCCTCTTCGAGTTGATCCAGCAATCCGGAACCCTGTGCTTCCAATGAATCAATGTGGCGTTCGATGCCGAACAACTTTTCCTGTAAACTCTCGCGCGTCGCCGTTTCCTTCACTAACATCATATCCAGTTGATCGCGCTCCGTCCGAATGGCGTTCAGACCGCCTTCAAGCTTCACGTATTCATCGGCAAACTCGCTGAGTTGCTGCGCTGTGCGGCTCAATTCCTGCTCTTTCGCCGTCAGGATATGTTGGAAACGCCCTTTCAGCCGCTGATGCGCATGGTAGATCGTATGCAGTTTCTTTTTCAATGCGCGTTCCGCCTGCGATTTGGTTGTGGATAATTCCTGCACCTGGCGTTCGAGGCTTTCATTTTCCGATGTCAACGCCGCGATGGTGTCCGTAAATTGATCTTGCAGCGCCTCTTTTTCGCTGCGGAGTTTCTCCTGCGATTCGTATAATTCCCGTTCCACGTCCTGTTTGGCGTGTAATTGCTTTTGCAGATGAAGAGAGGTCGCGCTCAACGTCCGAATCTGTTCCTGTGCCTGACGCAATTCGGTATTGATGCGGTATTCCACCCGCGCTTTCGCCTGCTGAATGGATTCTACGTTATGTTGCAGCCGTTCTTTCGCCACGCCCAACTGTTGCAACTCTTCTTGCAGAACATGCCCATTCTGTTCGCGTTCCTGCAATAGCTTGTTCAAATGCTGCTGCAAGGCGTCTTTTTTGTCTTGAATTTTACGAATCATCGTCTCATACCGCGCATCATCGAACTGATCGGCGTTTTTGCGCGATGCTTCATAGGTCGCCATCATCTGGTCTAACCGATCTTGCAGCGCTTTTCGCTCTTTCTGCGCCGTCTCATATTGTCGCTGAACTAATGTTTCGCGAGTCTTCAAATCGCCGATTTGCGCCGCAAACTGCTCTTGAAGGAAATATTTTTCTTCTTCCGTATTCTGCAAATGTTTTTCCAGCGTATGCAGTTTTTGCTGCAACTCGGACGTGTCCGCATCGAACAACAAGGCGTTTTCCTGTGGCGGGACGGCGGCGGCGTGTTCCTGTTGCTGCGACAGCGTCTCAGGTTCGATATCGATATCCATTTCCATCACTTGCCGCACCAACGCTTCTGCCGCGTCTTCTATGTTGTCGCGCGGTGTTTCGGGAGCGGTCGTTGATGGAGTTTCCAATGGCAGCGAGGCGTGTTCCGGCGTCTCAACGGCGTCGTCTGCGACTGGCGTTGTCTCCAGTTCAGCCGGAAGAGGCAGCGCAAATCGGGCAGAGCCGAACGCGGTGACATTCGCCGCATCATCAGGCTGCTCTGGTTCCCATTCTTTCACGGCAGGCAGCGCGAATCGCGCAGATTCAACCGAACGATCATGTTCTTCGTACAAAAATTCCTGCTCTTGCGTCTGTTCTTCGGAGTACGGCTCGACAACGGATGACGTGTCGGTGACTTCCAAATCCCAGAGGCGATCATCCCAGAATGTTGCCGTAGATGTTGCCGAGTGTTCCTCTGTGAAGGCGAGTTCGTCCTTATCGTCGTCCACAGCCAATGCTTCTCCGCCATCATTCAGTTGAAATGCCGGGAACTCGTCTGTACTCATCAGCGCCGACGCATCAATCTCATGGTCGTTGCGAACCACCGGCGCTTGACTGACGGCGGAATTCCGCGGCATGTCTTCATGAAAGGTCAAATCAATCAATTCGCTCAGTTCATCCATCGCCTCGTCATTCTCGCCATCGAGCACCGTCAAATGATGCTCAAGCTGGTCTAACTCTCCGAGCACATCGGCGTTTAACTGTGTTGCTGCCGCAGCCGCTGCTTGCGGCAATTCCGTATGTTGGTACATGAGTCGGAATTTCCCCTCCCGCGCTTTTTGATTATCCGGATCCAAATTCGAACTATGCTGATAGTATTTTACCGCGTCTTCGATGTTCTGCTTGCGTTCGTAATATTCGGCGAGTTTGACTAATTCTGCCGCCGCGTTTTCTTTCCATTCCATCGCGTAATACATACGCGCGATTTTCAAAAGCAGTTCGGGGGAGTCTGCGCCGACAGCATGGGCTTTTTTATAGTAATCGAGCGCATCAATATATTTTTCTTCGCGCGCATAGAGATCGCCGATTTCGATATAACTCGTCATGGCGCGATCTTTATTGCCCAACTTCAAGTAAATCTCCGTGCAGCGCTCCATGAGGTACGGGTTGCCGCGCCCCATCACAATCACCTGATTATAGCAGGTTAACGCCAACGTGTAATTGGCCTGGTCGAACGCGCGTTTTCCGGAAGAGAGCAAAAATCTGACCGCTTTTTCTTTTTGCCCGGCAGCGTCATATTCCTGCGCTAAGCTCAAATACGCCGATTCTTTTCCAGGCACGAGGCTCAGAATTTTGCCATACAGCATGATAACCTGCTTGCGGATTTTTTCATCCGTCGTCCCTTGCTGAAGCAGTTCAATTGCCGAACTGTAGTAATGATCCGCCTGGTCGGCCTGATCGAGTTGGGCGTACAGGTCGCCGATTTCAATATGAAGTTGATGGTTGGCGCGGTCATGCCGCAACGCGGAGAGCGCTTTATCAAGCTTCTTTTTCAAGCCGCGTTTTCGCCGCTCCGAAAGAACCGAATTATCTGACGATGATGATTGAGCGATCATAAACATAGCATTCCTTATCCTTTTCCGACCTCGCAAACGTGCCGTTTGTCCCTGCCATCAGTTGATCTGCGGACATATCGCCGCAAACGAACGTTCTGCGGGCAGAAAATTCGAACGCGCTGCTCGATTTAGAGCTGTTCAAGTTTGTGAATTTCTTCTTCCTGACAATGCAGCAGTTGCCGAATTTCTTCCAAAGACATGCGAAACTGGTCTGACAGCGCATGATCGATGCGAGATTGCCGGGACAACTCCCCGTTGACTCGTTCTAACGTGCTCATGGAATCGGTTTCCGCTTGATTTCTCCCAACCTGCGCGCTCTGATATTTTTCTTCATACGCGCGTTTGTCTTCCGTGCTATGCGCTAACACCTGTTCATGCTGGCAAATCAGGGTTTTCACCTGATTCTGAAGCGCATGTTCTCGCTGCAAACTCTCATGAAGCTGCCCCTGAAGGCGCTGCTCCATCGTCGTATGCTCGTCAAGCGCCTGCTGCAATCGCTGCTCCAATGCGCTGCCGCGCGACACCTGCGCTTGCAAATCGTGCTGCAAGCCCTCTTCGCGCTGGCTGACCTGGCGTAACCTGTCGCGCAGTGCGTCTTCCAGCCGTCCTTTTTCGTTTCGAAGTCGAACCATGACCGCATCCAGCCGTTGCGACTGGTACTGATGCGTTGACGCGGACGCCGGAGCCGCGTCAGATTGGCAATCGCAGACGTCCAACGCGCAGAGTTTCGCCAATTTATGTTCCAACTCCTGTTTATACGCGGCTTCTTGGGTCAATTGCGCTTCCAAACGCTGCTTTTCCGCAGCGATGCGCCCTAACGAATCTTGGGCGGCAGCGACATCGGCTGATAACTCGTCCAATCGTGCCTGGGTTGCCAGAAGCTGCTCGTTTTTCAGCGTTGTCGTCTGCTCATAGCGCTGTTTCAGCGTCGCGATGTTGCGCCGCAGTTCCCGCTCCACGCGCTCTTTTTCCGCTAACGAGCGCTGCAAGGCGGAGGTCTGCTGCGCCGTCTCCTGCCCGGCTTGACGATACGCCTGCGGCGAGACCTTTCCGACGGCGATCTGCTGCGCCAATTGCAAGCGCTCGCGCAACGCGGGCGTCTCCGGCGACAGCATCACCGCTTGCTGATAATATTCGACCGCGCCGTCGAACTGCTGATGATCGAAATAGATTTTCCCGATCTGTTCGTATTGCCGCGCCGCATTTTCATAATCGCGCAATTGGCAGTAGAGCAGGGCGCAGGTCATGCGCGCGCTGATGCTGCCCGGCTCGATGGCGAATACCGCCTGATAATGCTGCGTGGCCTTCTGATACTCGCCTTTTCTGGCGTAGCGTTCCGCGAACAGCGTATGCAGTTCGACCGCGCGATACGTCCAGCCGCGCCGCAGGTATTCTTGCCCCAATTTCTCGGCAATGTCCTCATTCAGCGGAGAACATTCCAAAATGCGTTTATAAATTTTTATCAGATGGTCGCTATCAGCGGGTTTCAACGGTATGCCGCGCTGTAACAGGCTCCTCACGGCGAATTGATAGGATTCCAATGCCAGCGAATCTTCCCCAAGATGCTGATATAATTGCGCCACTGTCACATGCAGTTCCATATCATGCCCATTCCCTAATCGCTGCCGATATTTCCGGATTTTCTGCCGGGTCAATTTCTCAGTGATTCCTTGAAACAGTGTGTGTTCTTGACGTTGTGCGATCACGATCCATCCCTCCGCGCTCTGAAAGTGAACATTGTTTCGTCATCTATTCCTGTGTCATGAGAAGTGACGGAAAAGCGTTACAAAGGTTTAGTGAATTCTCGCGCTCGTATTTTGCTTGTCTAAGAATTTAAAGATGTTAGAGCCAAAAGACCTCACAGGTTTCGAAAACCTGTGAGGTCTGATCTGTTTCATCCATAATTCTTCTTGACATGCGTCCAGAACATGCCGAATGACAATGGCGACCGTATTTCTTGTTTGTTTCGATGAAATCAATCGTTTAACCACAGGAGTGCAAACGCTTGCTTTTGCCATTTGACAGGCAAAAGCAAGCGTTTGCACTCCTGAATCTGCCACGCATCGCATATTCGGCGGCGGCGCATAGCCCCCGCCGAATATGACATGCTTCCACCATGATCGATCTCACCATTCACGAGGAGCAGTTCGCCCATGCGATTGCGCGGGCGCAAGAGCGCAACATCCTGATCCCGACGTTCGAAGAGCAAAAACATCCTGAAAAAATAGATTCCCGCATTACCGAGAAATTACGGCAGATTGGCTTGTGGGACGTGAATTCGCTGAATCTGTTCCGCATTACCTGGAAAAACGAGCCGGTGAAGCATGGCGGCGGATTCGGCAGCGTGAATGTGGTTGAATTTCCGTCGTCGCTGACCGGCGTTCCGGCCAGAATCATCGCCTTAGTCGGCAAGTGGTTTCCCACTGGCGCGCATAAAGTCGGCGCAAGTTTCGGCTGCCTCGCGCCGCGCCTCGTCACCGGCCAATTCGACCCCACCGCGCAGAAAGCGGTCTGGCCTTCTACCGGGAACTATTGTCGCGGCGGCGCGTATAACTCGCAATTGCTCGGCTGCGATTCGATTGCGATTCTGCCGAAAGGGATGAGCCGCGAACGGTTCGAATGGCTCTCAACCGTTGCAGGCGAAGTGATTTCCACGCCCGGCACGGAAAGCAACGTCAAAGAGATTTTCGATAAATGCTGGGAATTGCGCAAGACCAGAGACAACATCATGATTTTCAATCAGTTCGAGGAATTCGGCAACCATCTCTGGCATTATGATGTCACCGGTCACGCAATGGAGGAGGCGCTGAGGCAGGCGATGGGCGCGAAAGACCGGTATGCCGGCGTGACCGTCACAACCGGCTCTGCCGGAACCATCGGCTGCGGCGATTATTTGAAGCAGGTGTTTCCGACCAGCAAAATCGCGGCGGGCGAGGCGCTGCAATGCCCCACGCTGCTGAACAACGGCTTCGGCGCGCACCGCATCGAAGGCATCGGCGACAAGCATGTCCCCTGGATTCACAACGTCAAAAATACCGATCTCGTCATTGCGATTGACGACCGCGACACAATGGCGCTGATTCGACTCTTCAACGAACCGGTCGGGCAGGAATATCTGAAAACGCGGGGCGTGCCGGTCGAGATCATCGAAAAGCTTTCGCTCGTCGGCATTTCCGGGATTGCGAATCTGCTGCAAGCGATCAAATTCGCCAAATACTACGAACTGACCTCTCGCGACATCGTGCTGACCGTGCTGACCGATTCGATGGAACTCTACGGCTCGCGCTTAGAAGAACTGACCGCAGAATTCGGCGCGTATAGCACGATTGACGCGGCCATAGATTATCATCGGCATTTGCAGGGCATCTCGACCGACTACATGCTGGAATTGACCTATAACGAGCGCAAACGGATTCATCATCTGAAATATTACACCTGGGTCGAACAACAGGGGCGGGAGATGGACGAATTGAACGCGCAGTGGTATGACGATGACTACTGGGAAGGAATTCACGGGCAGGTCGGCACGATTGATCGCCTGATCCGGCAATTCAACGAACACGCCGGACTATTATGACACACCAACACTGTCAGACACGTTCGATGTGTCTGGCAGTGTTCTCGTCCACTTCACGCAGATATTGAGAGATACACACTAAAACGATAACCGAAGACATTATGCCTCTACCTTTGACAAAATCCGATATTGATCTTTTCCCCACCAATCTGTTTTCATCTCTCCCGCGATAGTCATTGCTATTTCGCCAGCAGTTTTTTGATTTCATGCTCCGATTTCAATTCCTGAAACACCGCCAACGCTTAGCGCAGTTCGTTCCGCGCCGGTGACGCACAGATCACGCCGCATACGATCAATACACTTCATCATGCGTTCCGATATCCATAAAGACGGCTTTGGTTTCTTCCGAAAAGTAAAAAATCACTCGCAGATCATATTCGACGCGAAAACTCCACAGGTCTTTGAGTTGCCCGGAGAGTTTATGCGTTTTTAACCGGGCGTCATACGGATCGTTGATGAAAATTTCCACCGTATTCCAGAATTTTGCTTCTGTGTCCGCCTGATTTTTGATCCGCCTCTTAAACGCCCGCTTGAATGAGGAACCGAAGCCAATTTCAATCATTCCGCCATCATCTCCTGAAGTTGCTGAATGTTACTGGAAAACCGGACGGCGTGTTCACGAACTTCCCGGGCGCTCTGTTGGTAATGGTCATAAATTTTTTGCCGCCGCTCTTCGATAAGATAGCGTTGCAGGAGAAAGAATAATTCCTCTTTTTCGTCAATTCGTAATTGTTTCACATCTTCGACAACGTGCGCAAATCCTACTGACATAATTGGCTGCCTCCTTATATTTTATCAGCATTCGCTTTCTTAACGTTTGCCAACAATTCCTCAGCTTTTTTGATTTCGTGATCCGATTTCAATTCCTGAAACACCGCTAACGCCTGACGCAGCAGGGTTTCGGCTTCGGCGTGTTTGCCCTGCCGGAGCAGCGCGTCGGCGAAATTATCGAGTTCTAAGAGAGAAGCTCTTTATACGGATTACAAAGCGTCAATTTCCCATCAACCACCAAGCCGTCTTGCATATCTTCAGACAAGAAGGTTTGACAACCAAGTTCTAACGCACTTTGAATATGGATCGAGTCATAGGGGGAAAAGCGATACCGGTCACAGAGTTCATCCGCTTTGATCAGCATCGCCGGAGAAATTTTTAATGGCTGCCATCCACTGAAATACGTCATAAATCGTCTTCTAAAATCCCCATCAATCAGATGACTGAATTTTTTGATCATCACATTGCGCCATTCCGCAAGCACTTGAACTGATATTCGACCAGTTCGCGTGCTGTGAAAATGGAGAAGCAAGTCTTTCGATACGCGCTGTTTGGTCGGTTCAGTCGTATCAAACACGTAAATCAACATATTCGTGTCAAGGTAGCAAATTGTCTCTCGATAGTTAACGCGCATTCATCTCCTCCCGCGTCATCTTATGGTGCTGCCAATCTAAAGGGAAGGTCGGCAGATGCGTAATAAATTCCAACGTCTCCTGCCGCAAATTCTCCTCATTCGCTTCTTCAGAAGAGCGTGACGTCCAAAGTTGCATCACGTCTTCCAGCACTTTGTTGAGTTGTTGTTTGGCTTCTTGGGAAGCGTGATTATACGCTGTGACGATCTGGTCGCTGACACCTTCAAGCACCAACGCTGCCATAGGATTCACCTCCTTTTACTTTCGCCAACAGTTCCTCCGCTTTTTTGATTTCATGCGCCAACTTCAATTCCTGAAACACCGCCAGCGCCTGACGCAGCAGGGGTTCGGCTTCGGCGGATTTGCCCTGCCGGAGCAGCGCGTCGGCGAAGTGATACCGGACTTTTGCAGATTGATGCCGATTCCCGGTTTCCTCTCGGAGTGAAATAGCATCTATAAAGTACTGTGCAGCTATCTCCCAATTCTGCCGAACTGCCTCGACCTGTCCTAATGTATCAAGGGCTTGAGCCTTACTGGTTTTTACGTTTCTTTTTTGCGCTTCCGACAAACCATCAATGGCATATTGATAAGCTTGTTCCAACTTTCCTAACGCAAGATATGTTAATGCCATGTCACTGTATATATCTACAATTTTCCAACGCCCGCCAGTCTGCTCTGCTTTTACTTTTGCTTCCTCCAATTCTTGTAATGCCTCCAAGGGTTTACCCATATCTAAGAACAGGCTTCCCATAAATTGTTTTGAATGAAGCATACAATCAAGATCACCTATCTTCCATGCAATATCAAAAGCTTCTTTGGCTAAATGTAAACCTAATTCAAATCTACCAAGAAGTTGATAACTATTTACTAAATTAGCTTTGTAGGAAGCCTCAATTCCCTTTTCGTTTATTTTCTTTGCAAGGTCAATCGCTTTTTGACGATAAAATAAACACTCTTCATAACGATTTAGTCCCTGTAATGCCATCCCTAATGCATTATAGAGGCGACACAATATTAATTCTAAGCTTATCGAGCGAGGTAATTTTTCTACATCCATCATCAATTTCGATAAAGATTCAAAGGCAGATTGATATTCTCCTGACCGGATTTGTAAGATGGCAGCAATCCATGCTACTTTGATATGAAGTTCACTATAGGGAAGTGATTGAAGAATTTTTTGGGCTTGCATAATGAATTGTTTGGCTTCTTCGAGCTTAAGTCCCCCTTCACTTTCACATGTATCGGCTAATTTAACGTATAATGCAGCAAGTTGTTCTGATTTAACTTCGATTTCTTGCGCTAATGTTAAAGCCGCTCGGTAACGCTGATCAGCTTGAGCATATTCCCCAATTTTATCATGTCCATCCCCCGATTGATTGAACAAATCAAATTTTAATTGATTTCTTTCTATGTCAGGCGAAAGATTTTCTAAAACCTTTAACCCAAACTCACACCATTCTTCCCCTTCTGCCCATGCATAGCGCGACTGCTCGAATTGCGCGGCCATCAGCGCATATTTCGCCGCTTTTTTCGGCTGCCGGGCTTCGGTGAAATGAATGGCTAATTGACTGGCGATCTGTTCCAAATTATTGCGATACAGCGTTTCCAAACATTCGCCGACGGCGCGGTGCATATTGCGGCGTTTTCCGGCGTCTAATTTGGAATAGATATAGTCCCGGAAAAAGCGATGGGTAAAGCGGTACATGTCTAAAAAGGTGTCGCCGAATTCTTTCGTGGAATGCTCTTGAATCAGCCAGTAGCGATGTTCCAGCGTTTCGAGCGGATCATACACGTCGCCTTCCTCGAATTTGGCAAGCTGCGCGACGACTTGCGCGGAAAACTCTTCGCCTTCGACCGAGGCTGACGTGGCGATTTTACGCAGTTCATCCCCCATCAGGCGCAGGCGTTGTTCTAAAACCACCTGCATATTGGCGGGAATCGTCAGGTGCGCCTTCGCGTCGGCGGAGAGTTTCCAGATCGGCTGTGCGTTCGCATCGGTTGTTTCCACGATGACGCCGGTTTCTTCCCATAAGGAGAATAATTGGCTGACAAACAGCGGATGCCCGTCGGTTGCGGTTTGAATGTCGCCGATCACGCTGGCGGTCAAATCATGGCGCGGATAACGCTGGCACAAATACGCGGCGACGTGAATCCCTTCGTGAATTTCCAATTCGCTCCCGATTTCAGGCCGCAGGATTTTGACCCGGCACGCATTGAAATGGTCGGCGTTGCGGCTGGTTTCTTTCGCTTCCGGGCGATACGCGCAGAGAAACAGGATTGCCCGCTCTTTGACCTGCCGCGCCAAATGCGCGAGCAATTCCAACGACGAGACATCCGCCCATTGCAGATCGTCCAACACAACGATCACCGGCTGTTTTTCGGCAAGTTTCAACAGCGCGTTCGTAAATTGAACGAAGACGTTTTCCTGCCGATAGCCGCTGTGTCCGGCGGCTTTCTGCAATTCGACCGCCGTTTGAACGCCTGCGGCGACTGCGCCGCCGACAACGGGAACAATGCTGATCCATGCCGGAGCAACATTCTTTAAAAAGTCCGTCCAGTTCGATGGGATCACTTTCGATTGACTGCCGGTTTGCGCGAGATGTTCAAGCAATTCGCCGAACGGCAGCAGGCCGTTCATTTCGGTTTCGTTCGAGCATGTGCCACGTCCAATCAGGATTGACGAATGCGTCTCTTTGGCCTGTTCTAAAAAACGGTTGATTAACGTGGTTTTGCCGACGCCGAAATCCCCTTCGATCAGGATAAATTTCGGCGCGTTCTCAGCGATGACGTGATCCAACCCCTGACGCAAATAGCGCAACTCGGTTTCTCGCCCGACAAACGGCGCAGTTTGGCGTGTTTCAATCGTTTGCGGCGTTTCTTTCTTCCCAAACATAATCTCTCTCCTTTTGGCTTGTGTTCATCGGGGCATCATCACATCGTTCGTCAATCGTTGAAAAATCGTCATACATGCAATCTCAGGCTGCTTGCAATACGGGTTGCGCGGCGGCAGGCGAGCGCGTGTCTATGGCTTGAATATGATAGCGTAAGTTATCAGGACAAATATCATACTCATTCGGCCAATAAATGCCGCGCTCGTTCTCGTAAATTTTTACCTGCCGGAAATATTCGGGATCAGACAATGGTTGGGTCAATGGGCTATTCCCGATAAATTGAGAGCCATCAATCACTTTTTCAACGCCATCGTCGAAAACAAGATGCAGGCGATACGGCGCAAGCACTTCTAATCCGATAATTTTGATCATTATGTTGAAATATCTTTCAGCCTTTCCAATGCATCCAAAAATATTTTAGAGCATTATTCATGACCATTGAACAGGAGTGCAAAAGCAATTGAATAATGCTGTAATACGAATGATTTTAAGATGTTAGACATGCTGGTTATTTTTCTGCGTTCGATAACGAGTTATTGCCTGCTCGATTTTTTGAGAAGAAATCCCGCCCTGGCTGCGAACTTCAGCGCGAATCGCCTCAACATCTTTGAGAAACTGCTCTTTCCAGCCATATTTTTCGTGCAGACGCAAAAATGAGGCAATGGCGACTTGAATGTCGCCGTGATAGCTTTTTCGAACGACTGTTTGCAAATGTTGTTCGATGTCGGTTGTCAGTTCGATTGATAACATATTACCTCCTATTTCAAAGCTGTCAGACACCTTCAAGGTGTCTGACAGCTTATCCGCAACCTTGCGTGTCATTTACACGCTCATCAGCCCTTTCAGCCACTCGTATTCCTGCCGCAAGCCTTCTTCGATGCCGACTTGCGGTTCGTAAAGGAGTTCGTTTTTGGCGAGCGTAGTGTCGGCGCAGGTATCCTGTACGTCCCCTTTTTGCTTCTCTTCATAGGAAATTTTCGGTTCGATGCCACTGATCTTGCCGAGAATCGCGAGGACGTCGTTGACGGAAATGCGCGAGCCGCCGCCGATGTTATAGACGCCGCCGGGCGTGCCGTTGGTCATGGCGGAGATATTGGCTTGCACCGCGTCCGCCACGAACGTGAAGTCGCGGGTCTGCTTGCCGTCGCCGTAAATATGAATCGTGTCGCCTTTCAGAATCGCTTTGATGAACTTGTTAAACGCCATATCAGGCCGCTGGCGCGGGCCATAGACGGTGAAATAGCGCAGCGAAATCGTCGGGACTTTGAAATTTTTCCAATACAAGACGCAGAGATGCTCGGCGGCTAATTTCGACACGCCGTAGGGCGAGACTGGCTGCAAAAACATCGTTTCCCGCATCGGAAACTCTTTCACATCGCCATAGACCGACGACGACGAGGCGTAAATCAGGCGTTTGATCGGTTTATCTTTGCAAGCGTCCAAAAGCTGCTGCGTCGCCTTGATGTTGTTTTCGGTGTAAATCTCGAAATCTTTGCCCCAACTGGCGCGAACGCCCGCCTGCGCGGCCTGATGGAAGATATAATCCACGCCGTCTAACAATTCGGATAAGTTGACATCTAACAGGCTTTTTTCAATGAACGTAAACTGCTTGCTTTCCCAAAGCTTGGCGAGATTTTTTTCTTTTAACGCGCGTGGATAATAATCAATAAAACAGTCAATGCCAATCACTTCTGCGCCCATGCTGATGAGCCGTTCGGAGATACTTGAACCAAGAAATCCGGCAGCGCCGGTCACGAGACATTTCATAAAATAAGGAAGAATGAAGAGTGAAAAGGGAAGAGTGATGAGGCTTCCGTTCAGCCATTTTCACTCTTCCCTCTTCATTCTTCACTATAAATAGCGTTGTCGTTGCGTATAGGTGGTGTACAAAACTTTTTTGACTTCGGCGCTTGCCGGTTTTTTGAGGAACTCTTCGTAGAGCTTTTTGACTGTCGGGTTTTCATGGGCTTTGCGGATGTCCTGTTCGCTGTCAAGCGCGTATAACGCCTGACTGCGGGCGCGAAGAATCTCGTCGTTCCAGGGAAGCGGTTCTCCGCCGCCATGCGCGCAGCCCTGCGGACAGCCTTTGATCTCTACGTATTGATACGGTTTTTTCTCTTTGGCGATTTTTTCGAGCAATCGCCCCACATTGCCCGTGCCATGCACAATCGCGCCAAGAATATTGTCCTGGCCGGTTTTGAGCGTGATTTCAGCAAAACCGTCGGTCTCGCGCATGGTGGAAAATTCAGGGGACTTCAGTTTCTTTTCCGTCAACAGTTCATAGAACGTGCGCATCACGCCTTCGATCATGCCGCCCGCGGCGCACATCAGCATCCCCGCGCCGGAAGCGTTATCGAACGGCGGATCATACGGCTGCGGCGGCATGGACATGAGCGAATCGCCGAGCAGCCCGGACAACAGGCTGGCAACTTCTTTCGTGGTGAGGCAGGCGTCAATCATCGGTTCGCCGTTGATGCCCATCTCCGGGCGCAGCCGCTCGAATTTTTCCGCCGTGCATGGCGTCAGCGAGACGATGAAGACCTGTTCCGACAGCAAGCCGCGTTTCGGCGCATCGTACATTTTCACTAACGACGCTAACGCCTGCGCCGGAGATTTGCAGGACGACAGCAGCGGCAGCATCGTCGGATGAAAATGCTCGATATATTTGACCCAGGCCGGACTCGCCGAAGAAAACATCGGGAGGCGCTTACCGGAACGGACTCGCGACAGCAATTGGTACGCGTCTTCCAGCAGCACGAGGTCGCCGCCGACACTGACGTCGAACACGGAATCCACGCCAATCGCTTTCAACGCGGCGACCAATTGATGATTGAGGCGCGTTCCGGGATCGAGACCGAACTCTTCGCCGATGGAGACGCCGACCATCGGCGAGAGCAGCGCGACGACATGCAGATCGGGATTGCGCAACGCCGCCTGCACGACGGCTAATTCGGATTTTTCATAAAACGCATTGACCGGACAAACCTGAACGCACTGCCCGCAGGCTGTGCATTCCACGTCGTTCAAACTCTGGCCGAACGCGGCTTCGATATTTCTCCGGCTGCCGCGATGCGCGAAATCAATCACGTCCACGCGCTGAATGTTGCGGCAGGCGTCAATACACAAACCGCACAAAATGCACATATTCGGATCGTGGCCGATAGCCGGGCTTTTTTCGTCAACCGGCCAGCGCGGATAGACCGGCTCGCCATTGCTGACGACCGATTCTCTCCGTGAAAATCTCGAACGCTGCACGCCGAACTGTTTGGCTAAGTCTTGAAGCTGACATTTCCCGTTCCGGTAGCAGGTGAGGCATTGCATCGGGTGCTGCGCCGCTAAGAGTTCGACGCTCATCCGGCGCGACGCGATGACCGCCGGCGTCTGCGTCCGCACGATCATGCCAGGTTCGACCGGCAACCGGCAGGAAGGAACGAGTTGATCATAGCCTTCGATCTCGACCACGCACACCCGGCAGCGTCCTGACGCGGCGACTTCAGGATGAGCGCATAAGGTCGGAATGGCGATGTCATACGAGCGCGCCGCTTCAAGCACCGTCGTGCCCGACGGCACTTGCATTTCCGTTCCGTCAATCTGTAATGTTACGACATCCATAACAGGAGGTAAGAGTGACGAGTGAAGAAGGAAGAGTGAACGATTTACAACTGGTGCGCCATTCGTCCTCTTCTCTTTTCACTCATCCTTCTTCATTCTTCACTTAAAAGCAGACTCCCGCCTTGCAGCGTTTTTGGAGATGCTCTTCATAGTCCTTGCGAAAATACGTCAGGGTGCTGGTGACGCTGATACAACTCTCTTTACAAAACGCGCACAGGCTGGTGCTGCGAATATATTCGACGAGTTCCGAGGCCAACGCATGCGCGTCCGCCAAATTGCGGCGGCGGCATCCCGGAATGTCGCGCCCTTCGCGAATCGCCTGGAGAATCGAAACGAGTTGATACATGCCTTCCCGTCCGGCGGTACATTGGCCGCATAATTCATCAAGCGCAAACAGTAAATGCTTGGCGACCCGATCAATCAGGCAAACCGATTGATCGAGGACTTCAATCGTACTGGTTCCCATGTGCAGGCCGTAGCGCCGCAAGCTGTCGTGATCGAGCAGCGTGTCGAATTGTTCGGGGGCAAGATACCCGCCGGACGGCCCGCCGATATGCAGGGCTTTGACGGCATTCAGATCTGCGCCGCCGATGTCAATGAGAATATCCCTCAGCGGCGTTCCTAATGGGACTTCGATTATGCCGGGGCGCGAAATGGCTCCGGCGAGCGTCAGACATTTCGTGCCGGGGTTGCCAGTCACGCCGGTTGAGGTGAACCAGCTAAAATCATGCTGCACTAACAACGGAATATTCGCCAGCGTTTCGACGCCGTGAATCAGCGTCGGTTTGCCCCATAAGCCTCGATCTTCTAAGTATGGCGGCATGGGGCGCGTGCCGACATCTCCTTCCAAAAACGACACGATAGACGTATCCTCCCCGACTAAGTAGCCGGACGGCGCGCGTCGAATTTCGATGTTGAACGAAAAGTCCGTGCCTAAAATTTCCGGGCCGAGGTAGTTGTTTTCCCGCGCTAAATCTAAGGCGCGTTGCAAGCGCCGCGCCGCTAAATCGAACGCCGGATTGAGGTAGAGAATCCCATGCGTCGCCTGTACGGCGTAGGCGGTGATGAGCATCCCTTCGATGACGGCAAAGGGATCGCTTTCTAATAACGTGCGATCTTTCAGTGAGACGGTATAACCTTCATGCGCGTTGCAAATCAGGTATTTCTGAAGGCGTTCGCCGGTCGAAGAGTTGCCCCGTTCCGGCTGTTCGTCATTGTCATGCGCGGTCATCCGTTTCCACTTTTTCATGACGACCTCGCCGCTTCCGCTACGCGACCGTAAGCCGGACAGCCCGACCAAATTCAATACTTCGTCCGGCGTCATGCGATTAAGCGCTTTCGACAGACCGAGAAAGCCTTCTTCCAGGAAATATTCGTCGAGATTGTCCGGATCAATCAACCCGCAGCGCCGCATCACGCGGAGGTTTTGGGAATGGAAAAATTCCAGATATTGGATAATCGGCACGGAATCAATCAGTTTTTTGCTGTCATCCGAGAATTGCCCCAACACCCATTCTTCGACCACTTTTTTTTGCTCGATATGTTCCGCAATAATGCGAGGAATCATCTCTTCCGTCACCTTCGCATACACAATCGTCGGATACTCCGGCGACGAGACAGAGAGGAACGGCGCATCCGCGATGTTGCCCAATCCGCCGGTAATGCCGAGCGTGACGTTCGAGAGTTCCCGGCGGCGCAGTTCCATAAAAATCGTGTTCACGATGTTGCCGATACGTTCCTCCGGCAGATAACTGCACGCCGTGATTTTGAGGAGAATGCCCTCGCCATAGCGAATTTTTCGGATGACCGCGTCGCGTTTTTCAATGCACGCCTCATTCTCGTGACACTCCGACAACGGCCGTTTTATCAGGCACTCCGTGACTTTAGGACACCGCTGAAACTCGCTGTCAATACATTTGGCGCAACATTTGTCCGTGAGTTTTTTCATGTCCGCTTACTGCTCCTTCGAGTGATAATACGTATGTAGTTTATGCAGACGACATGTCGGTATTCGCAGCCGCGCCGCAATCGCGCGGAAGGCTGCGGATTCTGCGGTGACGGTCTTTTCAAGTTCGTCCATCCATTCCGGCAGCGTCGTGGCCGAAAATTCGCGCGTTGCGGCGTCTGTTTCATGCGCCGCCCCTGGCGTCGCGTTTTCGGGGGCGCGCGCTGATTCAGGCGGAGACGCCGCGTCTTCGCGCATGTCAACGCCGATATTCCGGTAATAATTCAGCCGCGAGGCAAGGCGTAGAAAGGGGGTCTGATACTGCTCGGAAAGCCATTGAAGATGGTCGCGTTTCAACGCGTCGCGGCGTTCATCCAACCGTTGCAGCACGTCTTCAAGGCGCAGGCGGCAGCGCGCGTACGATTGTAACCGCGCAAGAAGCTCATCGTCCCGGCCAACCTCCTGCGCCGCCTTTTCACGAGCGGTCACAGGTTGCGGCGCTGCGATTGCCGCCGCTTGTTGATAGTATGTGAAATATTTTCTCAGGCAGACCGGACGGATGCGCAGAGCCGCCGCCGCCAACCTGCCAATGTCGCGCTGCGACGCAAGTTCCTCTGCCGACACGGGCTGCGCGTTCCCTTTAATCAGCCCCGATGCGGCATCATGATGCAGCGCGGCTTCCAATATCTCTGATAATGGGCGTTCTTGCGCAACCTGTGCGTTCAGCGTCTCGGACGATTCGCGCGTTTTCGAGGCGCGCTGCTCGTCCGCGCGATGCGAATGCTGCGCGGACAGGCGTTTCGAGAGCGACACATAGCCTTCGTCTCCGGCGCGAGCCTCCTGAAACGCATGAGCGCTGCTTTCTGTTCCGCTGGTCTCTTTGACAATCTGCGGATGAAAATCGGCATAGTAGGAGGAAATTTTATGCACCTGCACGGGCGGCAGGCTCATGGCATGGGACATTTTACGAATCATGCCTTCGTCCAAATGCCGTTGGAGCGACAGCACTGTTTCTAACGTGCGCGTGATCCCGCCAGGCACGGCGCGATAGTGGAACGCAATTTTTTCCGAATGGGAAATCGGGAGCAACTGCACGCGAATATAGGAGGAAAACAAGCGCTCCAAATCAGGAATCAGCAGAATTTCATCTTTTTCGGCCACGACGCCATACAGCAAATCCGCCGGAAACCCGGCAATGGCAAACGGCGGCAGAATCTCTTTGTCGGAGACTTGCCTGAAATGCGAGATGGATTCGACCAACACGCCGACGATGCCGCTGGAGAATTTGCCGATAATCATCGTCGTGCCGGAAAGCAGCGGGATCGGCGTCAATCCTAAGCGTTTGCGCAAGTCGGCAATCGTCACGATATAATCGCGCAGTTCCATCAAGCCGACGACATACGGCAGCGGTCGCGGAATCACGCGGTACTTATCCAAACGGACGATTTCCAGGATTTGATCCGCAAAAATGCCGAATTGAATATTCGCTAATTGAAATTTGATAATGCCGACATCTGCCATCGTCTGTTACCGTTTTCGCAATTTTTCGATGATCGCGCGCATATCGTCCGGGAGTTCGGTCGAGAACGTCATTTCCTGCTGCGTGACCGGATGACGAAACCGGATGGTTTGCGCATGTAACGCCTGCCGCGCCATGCCGAGGTTATTTTTCGAGCTGCTGCCATACACGGGATCGCCGACGACCGGATGCTGAATATGCTTCAAATGCACGCGAATCTGATGCGTTCGTCCGGTTTTCAATTCGATTTCTACCACCGTATGCTGCGGAAATTGTTCCAACACCCGATATAACGAGAGAGCTTCGCGTCCGTGTTCTTCATCCACCGCCATCCTCTGGCGGTCTGCGCGATGACGGCCAATCGGCGCGTCTATACCGCCCGTGATTTCCCGAAAATGCCCATGCGCGACGGCCACGTATATGCGGCTCAGCTCCCGCGATTTGAGCTGCGCCGACAATCCGGTATGCGCCTCGTCGGTTTTGGCGACGATCATCACGCCTGTGGTGTCGCGATCCAGCCGATGCACGATGCCCGGACGCTGTACGCCGCCGATGCCGGATAAATCGTCGCAATGATGCAATAATCCATGCACTAACGTGCCGGTATCATGTCCCGGCGCTGGATGCACCACCATCCCCGCCGGTTTGTTGATGACCAACAGGCAATCATCCTCGAACAAAACTTCCAGCGGGATCGCTTCGGCAGTCACATCCAATTGGCGCAGCGGCGGAAGCGAAACGACGATTTCGTCGCCGGCGCGGACGGCATAGCCGGTTTTGACGTTCACGCCATTCACCGTCACGTTCCCGTCCACAATCAATTTGCGAAGATGCGAGCGGGAAAACGTCAATCCTTCTTGCCCCATCAGAAAAAGATCGAGCCGACATTTTTCAGTGGCCGCGCCTGCGTCAGCCTGCACGGTATATAGCGTCTGCGATTCCATTATTCGTCTTTCCAATCATCGTGAGAGGAAAGAAGGATACACCCACCTTTTGCCCCTCCAACGTGGGCAAATTCGGACGCGTCTTTTTTCTTTCCAATCGTATGTATCGTACCTTATAAAGAAAGATTGTTTCTGTCAACAGAAAATATTCCGACAATACGCATTCGCGCATTTTCAGGCTCTTTGTCTGTACATGATCTGACAAGCGCTGCGTGTGAAGAGTAAAAAGGGGACGGAAAAGAAACATCAGGGCGGTCTGAACGCCAAGAGGAGCGAACGGCCATTCGCCCGAACGTCAATAGAGTTCCCTGCCAGTGGTGCTCATGGTGAGTTTGCCGTGCTTGACGCCTTTTGTGCCGATGAGCCGATCCGCAAGGCGTTTCAATTCTTTGCTGGCACCGCGCATCACCAACACTTCAAGGCAGTTGTGGGCATCCAAATGCACGTGAAGCGACGAAATAATCGAGGCATGGTGATGGTGTTGCAATTTGGTCAATTTGTCGCTCAGTTCTTTGGCTTCATGATTATAGACCAGCGTCAACGTCCCGACGACTTCGTCTTCGCTGACGCCCCAGGCGTGTTCGACCAACTGATCGCGAATCAGATCTCGGATCGCTTCGGAACGATTCGCGTAACACTTTTCCGCGATCATCTCGTCGAATTTTTCCAATAATCTGGCATCGGCAGACACGCCGAATCGGATCAGATTGCCTGCCTCTTTTTCATGTTTCATCGTGATGATTTCCGCGCGAATCAATCACATTCGGATCGATTCCGGCTTGTTTCAGCAAGGCCAATAAGCGTTCTTTTTCCTGCCGTTCTTTCTCAGCTTGTTGCATTGCCTCTTCTTCCTTGCGTCTCGCCTCTTCTTCTTTGCGTTTCGCCTCTTCTTCCTTGCGTCTCGCCTCTTCTTCCTTGCGTTTCGCCTCTTGTTCTTTGCGTTTCGCCTCTTCTTCTTTGCGTTTCGCCTCTTCTGCTTTGCGTTTCGCCTCTTCTGCTTTGCGTTTCGCCTCTTCTTCTTTGCGTTTCGCCTCTTCCACCTGACATTTGACATCGTCTAATTGCTGTTTGGCGCGGGACAGCGCTTGCTTCCAGGTCGCCTCAAGATGCTCGGCTTCCAGGCGTTGCTGATACAAAAAATATTGACGTTCGTTTTCTGAAAAATGCTGTAACACGGAGATCGCCTCCTTCATTTCGTCGGTTTGCAACATCGTAGGCGGCGACGTGACATCCACGCCTTCCCCCTCGGTAAACAGATACATCCAGCGATCCAAATCCTCCTGGGCTTGATCGTGTCGCGGCCAGGCGGCAAGTTGCAGGACGTGAATGCGAAAATCGTCGCTCAGCGTCACCCCATGCTCGCGATTCCACGCCACAAACGGCAGGTGCCACGCGCCAGGCGTATCGAACAGCGTCTCGTTCAAGAGCCAGATGGAAATGACAGGACGCAATATTTTGAAATCGTCGCCTTTCGGCAACGTCCGATGATAAATCGCGCTCCAGGTGTAGAGCATGCGCGACGTCAGCCCCGGATGGAGCGCAAGCTGAATTTCGACCTGATACGTCCGCCCCTGATCGTCGCGCGCTTTCACATCCACCACGCTCAATTTGTCGCTTTCGAATTCGCGTTCGTTGTAGGGATTCAGCAATTCGACCGTTCGAATGCGAATACCGGGGTCGCGCGCGAGCACGGCGTTCAAAAAATGCACCAGCAGCGACTTATGTTCTTCGCTGCCGAGCATGGCTTTGAAGACACAATCCACTTTCGGGTCTATCTGGGGTTTCATCTATCCCTCCTTCCCTCTCAGCATTTCTCCGCAGCCGGGCGGTTGTCAATCAAAAAATATCCTGCCTCTGTTTCGCGCTGAGCTTCTCTCCGTTCGTGGTGAGCCTGTCGAACCATGAATCCATCCTTCGGCAAGCTCTATCAATAAAAATATGTCCCACAAATAAACATTTGGAGCACAATTACGATTCCAAAAATAATAATTCGTTGGCAATATTGTTTGCACCATCGGATATGTGGATCATCGTGTGTGTCTTGTGAAAAAATGAATGGAATTGTTGTCAAGATATTGATATCACTGTTAAATCTATAGTGGAGAAATCTGATGCTATGGTGGAAAAATTTTTCCCATACAGAAGGATACCATTTTTTAAGGTACGATTCGACACGATGCACCTCATAATAACTGACAATCAAATATAATATCCACATCACCAACAGATATCCCCCCCATATGTCCTGCGATATTCGTGGAAAAAATCTCTGAATAATGATTAGAACTCCAAACACAAGCCCCCAACCTGTCATATAATAATGTAAATGAGATTTCATCCTTCCCCTCTACAAGTATAGAAATGAATTTAAGTCCCTCAAATATGTTTATTCGAAGCAATCACTGTATCTTTCAGACAGCTTTTCACTACCCAGCGACTCGCGGATGTCGTCGCATATCCGGCGATCTTCTTCGTTCACTGTCGGATTATGTTTGAGATACCTTCGAATCCAATGACAGCCCTTCGCGAGTAATCCGTCAAGATCAAAATCGCATTGCTCCCGCAGACTCCAGAGTTCGAACGTGTCCCGACGCGAACCACGCGCCGTCCGTTCTCGGCTTCGGGCGCGCGGGCGGCGGCGCTTTATTTCATCGCATACGCTTGATCATGCGGGCAGACTGTGAGAAAGACAACGGTTCGATCAGGCAATTCGTCGCAAAAGCAGTATTCGCACGCCGGAATTTTCCGGCACTCTTCACAAATGACAAAAATAATTCGAAAATTCCGATCTATACGAATACTCCGGCATCCGCGCAGATTGAGTTTGCCGCTCCGGTCTGCTAAAAATTCTGTGGCGTAGTAGGGATTCTCCACTATCCGTTCGACGCGTTGCTTGATGCGATCGCGCAGCGCGGCATATCGTTCAAGATTTCGCGCGAATTGTTTTTCATACCGGGCATCGTAGAGACTCATCCCCAGACCTCCTGATGTGAGAATAATTCAATGCCGCCGTGAGCGTTCCGTTGCGCGATCTCTTCCAAATCGCGGTATAACGGCATGTCAGCCTCAAGAGAAAAAAGGTTCGGACTCATCCGGCTGATCCGGTCAAGCTCTTCCCGAACAACTCGCCGAATCAATGGTTCTAAGACTCGTTGCAATTCATCGGTGTTCATGGTCTGTGTTGGTGATGCTAACATCATCGTTTCCTCCTCAATAGGCTGCTCAATTCGAACGGCCTGTTTTCACTCCCCATGCGTGGCGAATGGTTCAAGCCTTTTCGATCTCGCCTTTGGACGTTATTTTTTACATTTTACGTACAACATTATTCAGTGGCATTGCCGCGATATGAGGAGCGTAAACGCGCAGCTTTTGCCGTCAACGTTTCGCGTTGAGACTCCTTCGCGATGTTCAGCGGATGTCGTCACATATCCGGCGGTCTTCTTCGTTCACTGTCGGGTTGTGTGTGAGATACCTTCGAATCCAATGACAGCCCTTCGCGAGTAATCCGTCAAGATCAAAATCGCATTGCTCCCGCAGACTCCAGAGTTTGACCGTGTCATCCAGACTGCCCGACGCGAGCCACGCGCCGTCCGGGCTGAACGCAACGCTGCGGACATCGTGGGAATGCTCTTTCAGCGTGGCGATTTCCTGACCGTCGGCGACATTCCAGAGTCTCACGGTATTATCTTCGCTCCCTGACGCTAATATCGTGCCGTCGGGGCTGAAGTCAAGCGTTAAAATCGTTTGGGAATGCCCGTGCAAAGTGCGAATTTCCTGACCGGTGCGCAGATCCCAGAGCATAATCGCGCCGTTCGCGTTCGTGCCGGACGCGAACAGCGTTCCGTCGGGATGAACGGCGATTCGAATGCCGCTTTTGGCAGGCGGCCAATTCGGCACAAGAATCGTGCGAATAACGCGGCGTTGCGCGATGTCCCAGACGGCAATCGTATGATCGTCGCGCCAGCTCGATGTCAGAAGTGTTGTCCCATCCGGGCTGAAACGGACATGCCATAAGGCGTCGTTCTGACCGGAAAGCGTGAAACGTTCCTTGCCGGTTTCGACCTCCCAGACGATGACGGTATGGTCGCTGCCGCCGGAGGCAAACAGGCGGCTGTCAGGGCTGAAGACCACGCTGTTGACCGCGTCGGAATGGCCGGAGCAAACGGCGATCTGCTCGCCGTTTGCCGCATTCCAAAGGATGACGGCCGCGTCGTCGCCGCCCGATGCGAAAAATCGCCCATTCGGGCTGAAGGCCACGCTGCGAACGGCTTCGGCATGACCGCGCAGACATCCGATTTCACGAAGCGACGTTGTGTCCCGCAAAGAAATCGCGCCATCATCATGACCGGACGCGAGCAGCGGGCGCGTCGGGTGGAAAGACACCGCGTTGACGCCTCCGCCATGCCCTTTGAATCGGCGAGGCAGCAGGCGCGAGACATCCCAAACCCTGATCGCCTTATCCCAACCGCCGGACGCCATTTGCGAACCGTCGGCGCTGAATTCGACGGTCAACACTTCGTCCTGATGCCCGTGCAGCGTCAGCAGATCGCGCTGTTCGTTCGCGTCCCAGATTTTGACGGTTTTATCGCCGCTGGCAGACGCTAAAATCGCGCCGTCCGCATGAAAACTCAGGCTGTTCACCGCTTCAAGATGCCCATGCAGCGTGTGCGGCGGACGCTCGCGCTCGACGTCCCAGAGTTTGACGCTGGCGTCGCCGCTCCCAGACGCTAACAGATGGCCTTGCGGATGAAACGCCACGCAGGAGACGCCCTGTTGATGCCCGGTCAGGACGCGCAGCGTTTTATAGGTGTCGAGATTCCAGAGGCGGATCGTGGTGTCCTCGCTGCCTGAGGCGAGCAGATTCGGCCTGACCGGATGGAACGCTAACGCAAACACCGGCTCGCTATGCCCGTGTAATCGCGCCATTTCGCGAAACTCGGACGCATCCCAGATTTTGATCGCGCCGTTTGCGCCGCCGGACGCCAGCATCGTCGCATCCGGGCTGAACGCGAGCGCATACACGCTGTGCGAATGCCCTGTGATGGCGAGTGTCTCCTGGCCGGTCGCCACGTCCCAAATTTTGATGATCTCGTCGTCGCCGCCGGTCGCCGCCAGCTTGCCGTCGGGGCTGAAACAGATCGCGCGGACAATATCGGCGTGACCGTGCATCGAGACGCGTTCGCAGCCCGCCTGCATGTCCCAAATTTTGATGATTCCGGCGTAACTGCCGGATACGAGCCATCTGCCGTCGGGGCTGAAACTCAGGCAGCGCACCGGGGCGCGATGCCCTTGCAGGCGGAGCGTTTCGCGGATGCCGTACACGATTTCGCGCAACGTTCCTGCGACGGCGCGGCGCGTCTCCGGCGGCGCGTCAATCTGACGGGCAAGCGTTCCGGCTTTGACGGCGGCGAGGAGCGCGGGCAATTCGTCGTGCGACGAAAACAAGGCGCGGCTTGAGAGGTGATACGCTTCCAGCGCGCTGTGCTGCGCTTTCTCGTATAACGCCTTCCAGCGGGCGTCTTCGCTGGCGAAAAACTGCTGACTGCGGGCGATATACGCGCATTCGGCGGGCGTCAGGTCTTCTTCGCGTTTGTTCAGCCATTCGTCCGCTTCGGACAGCAAGCGTCCGCGCAGCAACGCGCCCTCGTCATTCTGGGTCGTTTCCCATTGTTGGAGCGACGCTTTCAGCCGTTCGCGCCAGGCGTGAAATTCTCGATCCTGCTCGATCCATCTGCGCAAACGCCGCCAGCGCGAAATCAGCGCTTCATGCGTGATTTCGACGGTCGGCGCGCCGTTCGCGTCCACCGCGAGCGTCAACAAGCGGGCATACGGTTCGGAAAAATCGTGAAAAATCGCCTGAACGTTTTCAGGCGATTGGCAATACGCGGCGATGTCGCCGAGCGCGATGCGCTTGCGGGTGTATTGCCCGTCTTTTCCTGGACAGACGAGATTGAGAAACACGGCGCGGGTTAAGCGTTTATCCACCGCAGACAGCGTATTA
>CAZRSF010000002.1:36890-77710 GCA_964602655.1 uncultured Candidatus Moduliflexus sp. | reverse complement strand
TCACTTCGGCTGAGCTCGATCTCGTCGAGATTAATGAGGCGTTCGGCGCGGTCGGCCAATGCGCCGCCGACGCCGCCGATCCGCGCCAGCGTCTCTTCAGGATCGCGACCGCGCAGGATGCCTTCCCAGAGGAGACTCAACGTAAATTCCAGCAGCGGCAGCGCGCCCATGTAGCCGTCGGTTTCAGCGATCAAGCGCTCGACGAATTCCGAAGGAAAACGGTACCCGGCCAATCGCGCGGGCTGTTCGATGGCTTCCCGCAGATTCGTTCGCGTCATGACCGGCACGAGGACGCTGCGGCTGACAATGGCGTTATGAAAGGCCGGAACGGTCTGGGTCTGTTCGAGAAAATCGCTGCGCAGCGTGAGAATGGCCGCAATCGCCGGAGACGCGCTTGCGACGGCGTGAAGCAGATTTCCGAGAAACGCCGTCCGCTCGGCAACGTCGCTGCATAGCGAATACAGTTCTTCGCATTGATCCACAACCAGCACGACCGCCTGTTCCTGTAATTCGGGGGACTGGGCGATCAAATCGGAGAAACCGTCCCATTCGCCTTGCGCGTTCGGCTGTTTCAGCCGCATTTCGCACCGACGAAGCGTCGCAGGCGACTGTCCCGCCGGTTCGAACAGGCGCGTCAGGGCGCTTGCAAGGCTGAGCAGCGGATGCGCGCCGCAGGTCAATACCACGACGCGCGGCGTTTTGTTATCAGGGAGCGGAGTCTGTTTGATGCGCGGAATCAGCCCGGCGCGGACGACGGACGACTTGCCTGAGCCGGAAGGTCCGAGCACGGTCAACATACGCGACATGTCGTGTTGGCCGAACTGCTCGTACCCGCGCAGAAATTTTTGATAGAGCGCGGCGATCACTTTTTCGCGTCCGAAAAAACGGTGGGCGTCGTCTTCGTCAAAGACCGTCAAACCGTTGTACGGATTCGGACCGGGAACGAACAGGGCGTGAATCAGCGCATCCAATTCGTGCGGCAGCACGGTCAGCAGCATTTTGCCGGAGCAGCTTTCAGGGAACGGAATCTGCCTGAAATTCTCAAGCGAGAGCATCGCGGCGTGGGCGGTTTCGCATAAGGCCGCGTGATTCGGGCGCAGATTCGCGGTCGGCGCGATGAACAGCGTATCGGGATTCGTGTCGGACAGAAAGGCGGAGAGTTTCAGCGAGAATTCTTCCTCGTGTCCGACCTCTTGCAGGACGGGCTGTTGATCCGGCGTGATGGCGATTTTACCGGTGCACCAGATGTCGCGCGGCCAATCGTGGCGCAAGCGGCGGGCGCAATGCAGACTGGCGAGCAGATAGGCGAGGTGCATGGATTCGCCGACGTATTTTTTGTCGCGCCGGTCTTTTTTTTCGTACAGACATCTGGGAAGAGAGGCGGCCTCATGCGCTAACAGCGCGACCGCCCGGCCTACGGCAGCTTGATTGATGATGATGGAGGTCAATGACGCATAGTCGTTTCCGACAGGTTCGGCGGCGGCAAGATACCGCCCGCAGCCGATAAAATCGGCGTTCAGAATTTCGACGTTGGGGAACGCGAAATGCGTCATGCCTCCATCTCCGACACGAACACCCCGATGCTCCATTTTTGACTGACGGGGTCGAAACCGAGCGTCTCGCTGGTAAACGTTTGCTCGCCCTGATGAATCTTTCCGGGGCGAATTTCATAGAGAATCGTCTGCTGTTCAGGGTCGCTCAGGCGAATCGCGAACTCGCGATTCTCAGGAATGTCCGCATCCCAGGAGAGCCACACAAAGGCCGGTTCATTCGCGATTTCGCGCCCCCAAGCGCACGTAATATTGATGACGCCGACCGGCGTGGTAAAACAGTGTTCCTGCGTGACAGCGGAACTGGCGGCGACCAGCGCTTCTCCCGCGCCGACCGGTTCCCAGTATTCCTCAGCGATAAAGGCGTTCAACGGCGTTGCGGCTGCCGAAGCATTTGCCCAGCCAAACAACTGCTGTTCCATGTCGTCTTTGATCTGGCGCAGACGCAGCGCGGTTTTCGCGCATGAGGCGCAGCCTGGCAGATGATTTCTGATGATTCGCGCCTGCTCCGGGGATAATTGCCCCCAGACATACGCATGAAGCCATTCCTGGTCGGGATGCAGGCCGCGCTCGATCTCCTGACGCTGCTGGCGGTACGCCTCCGACCGGGCGAATGCGCGAAGGCGCTGCCCGAACTCCTGCTCGTTCTGCTTATTGAATATGGTATGCGATATTTTCATAGTATCTCACCTCCTTTTGGATGAGAGGATGGGGGAGTGTCGGTTTTTCGAACATTTTTTGCCAGAAATTCTCGCGCATCGCGAATATCTCGCCGCAGCGTCCATTCCTTGATGCCGAATTCCGTTGCAATCGCCTGAATCGCGTCGTCTTCTTCAAGCTCTTCGTCGCACATTTTCATCACAAGCTGAAAAAATAATTCATATTGCCGCTCATATATTTCGCGGCGTTTACTGCCGGACGCCGCCGTCTCGATGCGATCTTGCAGCAGTGCCTGGATATGGCTCAACTCATCTTCCGCCGCAATCTGCGCATCGGCAGAGAGGGCGGTTTGCGTTCGAATCTGGCTGATTTCATTGAGCAGGCGGTTCGATTGCTGCGATTGACGCTCGGCATTGTCGCTTGCCGCTGCGTCATCGTTCAGCGAGATAAAATCTGCAACAATATCGGCGCTGTATTTTTCGCACGGATCGTCGGTCTTATTCCGTTTTTCGCTGTGAACATAACAGAAATACGATTTTCTGGAAAGATGCTGACAGGTCGAGCAATCAACATCGTTCACCGCGTCAAGCGTTTCCGGCTCGCGGGCATAGCCTTCGCAGACGCGCAAACTGGAATGAATTTCGCGGCGACGCTCGCAGATATAATCGGTAGATTTCGACAGATGTTTGCATGTGCCGCAGTGCCGTTTATCCGGCAGCATCGGCAGTTGACGCTTGATTTCGCGATAGACCGTCGTATAGACGTACCGATGCCAGACGGCTAACGAAAAACCGGCGGTCAATTCTTGCTGTTTCAATCGCTCGACAACGGTCTGAATGTTATAATCGAAGGTATCGTCAGGGACAAGATCGGCATACAACTCGTGAATCGTTTTGATGCAGCCCTCTTCCACGATTTGCAGCACGATATACGCGCAGCGGCCGCGATCCCAAAACACCTGAAGCTGCTGGCCTTTCAGCAAGGCGCATTCTCTGGCAAGGTCCGCGTAAAACTGGCATTGTACGCCGTGAAAGCGATTCCCTTTGCCTTCACAAATATTATCAATCAAATCCGGTGATGTATGTTTTGGCATAATGAGTAACTATTTATGCTTGAGGCTGCATAATTTTGTGAATGTTCCGGAGTGTCAAAACTACGCTTTGACACTCCGGTCGGACGTTATCGCATTGCTCTCTATTTTTTTTGCGAGCTAACCTCAATAAAATGTCTGAAAACGTAAACTCCCGCATCTTCATTATTGCGTCAAGCAAAAACAACCAATGTCGTTTGTTTCGTTAAATATTGCAAAATGAATCCGAAGGCGGGCGGAATCTGTGGTGATGTTCGATACACCTGAAGATGCTGTCCCGCATCGCAACCTCGAAAAATTATGATTTCTCATGAACAGCTTCTCGAATCCGTTGTGTCTATGTTAGCCATTGATGGGAAAATTGATGAATTAGAATGCCAATTTTTAGAGCGAATTGCGCAGCAATTTGCGGTGCCGTTATCAGTGATAAACGCCACATTGACGAAGGTTTCTCTTGGACGGGATTTGGTGCATATTCCCGATCATCCGTTCACCAAACGCAAGCTCTACTCGATGTTAGTGCAGGCTGCATTGGCAAATCATGCGCTGGTGCGTCAAGAACAGGGATTATTACAGAAAGTTGCCGAGAAAATGGGGTTGTCGAAAATCGAGGCGCAAAAAATGCTCTGGATCGGACAGCAAAACAATCCACAGCCGTAATTCTACATGACCGCTTTATCGAGTGGCATTGCTACCACGAACCCCCCGCCAGGGTTTGAAATCCTGGCAGGGTTGATTCGATGCTTGCGAATAAAGCATGACGTCGGAGCAGGGGAAGAACTTACGCTTCGAAGTGGCTGAACTGCGGCAAATAGTCGCGGTTTTGTTCGAACATCTCATTGACCATTTTCTTGATCTCCGCCAGCGACAACACTGCCGCCGTCAGCGGATCGTAGGCAATCGCCTGGAACACGAGATGCGGATTGCCCGTCAACGCCGCCTCGACCGCCATTTCTTCCACCATCACGCTCACATGATTCAGCGCCACGCACTGCGGCGGCAGCGCGCCGACATGCACCGGATGCAAGCCCGCTTTATCCACAAATACCGGCACTTCCACACATGCGCCATCCGGCAGGTTCGTAATCAAGCCGGTATTCGACACGTTGCCGTTAAACCCGAAAATCTCGCCCCCTTGCAGCGCGTTGATGATGTACGCCGCGTATTCATGCCCGCGTTCTAAGCTGATCGGCGTCTCGCTCGCAAACCACTTTTTCGCCTCATCTTTCCAGGTATGTTTGGCCTTTTCGTATTCTTTCAGAATATAGGCGTATTCGCCCGGATTCCAGCCCGTGCCGTGAATGCAGTATTTATCGATCAAATCTGGCCGTTTGCGGAACCACCAGTTATATTCCGAATTATGCCCGCTCGATTCCGTGACGTAATAATCCAAATGCAGGAACATCTCGTTCCGCACGATTTCTTCGTTGTAGATTTTCGGTTTCTGTACCGCTTCCCGCAGCAGCGGATAGGCGTCTTTGCCGTTCCAGTCGTATTTCAGATACCACGCTTGATGATTGATGCCGGCGCAGGTATAGGTGATTTCATCATGCGGAGCGCCGATCCAGTCCGCTAACATCGCCGCCGTTCCTTGCACGCTATGGCAGAGGCCGGTTAATTGAATAAACGATTTGCGCTGCATGGCGCGGCAGAGCATCGCCATCGGGTTCGTGTAATTCAGCAGCGTCGCGTTCGGGCAATAGCGTTCCATATCCTTCACGATGTCCAACATCACCGGAATCGTGCGCAACGCGCGGAAAATGCCCGACGGCCCGCGCGTATCGCCGACATTCGTATCCACATCATACTGTTTCGGAATCTCGATGTCATAACGCCAGACATCAACATCACCCGCTAAAATCGTGCATAATACCACATCCGCGCCGCGCAGCGCATCCGCCCGATCCATCGTCGCCTCGACTTTCGCCGAGTAATTTCCCATATCCACAATCCGCTGCACCGAATTTTTCGCGAACTCAAGCCGTTCCGCGTTCACGTCCATCAAGCTGATTGTCGCATCTTTCAGCAACGGAAACGTCAAGACATCTCTGACTAATCCGCGTGTAAACCCTAAACTTCCAGCACCAATAAATGCAATTTTTGCCATGATTTTCTCCTTTTCATTTATAAGCGTGCATCGTACCGCCGACGTCCTCGTCGGCAGTACGAATCTACGCCTTCACTACCAGCATTCCGCCGATGATAATCAATAACGCGCCCAATCCGAATTTCGGCAGACTAATATTCTGCCACTCCGCGTAAATGATCAACCCTAACCCCGCTGTCACCAGCGTATTCATGTTATACAGCGGCACTAACTTGGCAATATCGGCGTGATATTTGCTCAACGCAATCGCGATCAAGCCTGTCGCCACCGTCCAGGCACAGGCGGTTAACACTGTCCAGCCCGCCGACGCAAACGAGAGCCTGCGATCCGGCATGATCAGCGCAAACAGGCCACCTAAAATCGTGATCGTCACGCCTAAAATCAACAGATAATACCCTGTCCCGATCCCCGCTTTCGCGCTGATTTTTTGCAGCACGCCAAACAGCCCCAATAACACGGCAGGAATAATCCCGCCCAACAAAATCCCCATATTTTCAGATGTCATACATTTTTCCCATTAAGACCTCACAGGTTTTCAAAACCTGTGAGGTCTGTGTTTGTTTATACCGCCGTCAATTTCCAGAGATACGAACTGAAATCCCCTTCATTCATCACCTCAATCGGCAGCGCAAAGCCGCGGTGCAGCAACTCGTCGCCATAAATACGGAGCGTCGGCTCGGTCAGCCCTTGCTTCTGCATATACTCGATATAGATCGGATTCGCCTTCAGCGGATTGCAGATGTCCTGCACGTCATATTGCATCTCCGGCGCAAGCCCCTGCAATTTCACGCTCAAAAACTTCGGATTCGGCTGCGCGAGGACTTTATAATAGCCGAGCAACGCCTCGCGCTGGTCAGGCGAGACGACCATCCAGCAGGTATAATTCCGCTCGAACGGACTGGTCAGGCGGTAGAACGTCCCCTGTTGAACCAGAGCGCGATGCGCTTTATAGAACGCCACCTGCTTGCTGATGGCGTCGAGATCGGCCTGCGACAGCCGCTCAATATCCAATTCATACCCAAACGCGCCGAAAAAGGCGACGTTGGCGCGGGTGTCAATCGGCTCGATCCGCCCGACCTGATGATTCGGCACGGCGGAGACATGCGCCCCGATTGCCGACAGCGGATACGCCAACGAGGTGCCATATTGAATTTTCAGCCGCTCGATGGCGTCGGAATTGTCGCTGGCCCAGGTTTGCGGCATATAGTAGAGCATTCCCGGATCAAAGCGCCCGCCGCCGCTGGCGCACGATTCGAACAAAATCTGTGGAAAGCGCTGCGTCAGCCGTTCCAACAATTCATACAAGCCTAAAATATAGCGGTGCGCCGTCTCTTTCTGGCGTTCTTTCGGCAAGCCCGCCGAGCCGATTTCCGTCATGTTGCGATTCATGTCCCACTTGATGTATGAAATCGGCGCGTTCGTCAGAATATTGACCAGCATTTCATAGACCACGTCCCGCACCTCTTGCCGCGAATAATCCAAAATAAACTGATTCCGCCCATGCGAAAGCCGCCGGTTCGGCACATGAATCAGCCAGTCAGGATGCGCCCGGTACAGATCGCTCTCTTTGTTGATCATTTCCGGTTCGAGCCATAACCCGAAACGCAGCCCCAATTTGTTGATTTCTTCGCCCAGATATTTCAAGCCGTTCGGCAATTTTTTCCGATCCACCACCCAGTCGCCAAGCGAGGTTGTGTCGTCGTCGCGATGCCCGAACCAGCCGTCATCGAGGACGAGGAGTTCGATGCCGAGCTTCTGCGCGGCGCGGCCTAATGACAAAATTTTCTCTTCATTGAAATTGAAATAGGTCGCTTCCCAGTTGTTAATCAGCACCGGACGCGGCTTGTCGCGCCATTCCCCGCGAGCGAGGCGCGTGCGATAGAGCGCGTGAAACGTCTGCGACATGCCATTCAGCCCAGCATCAGAATAAACCATCACCACTTCCGGCGTCTGGAACGTCTCGCCCGGCGCAAGCAGCCACTTGAAGTCAAACGGATTGATCCCCATGCTGACGCGCGTCACGTCATAGGGGTTCACTTCGACTTCCGCTAAAAAATTGCCGCTATACACAAAATTAAAGCCATAGACATCCCCCTGAAATTCGTCAGCCTGAGGGCGTTTCAGCGCGATAAACGGATTAAAAAACGCACTGCTTGCGCCGCGCGTGCTGTCAATGCTCTGAACGCCGGGCATCAGGCGGCGTGTCTGAATATGCCGTTCCCGCGCCCATGCCCCGGACAGATGCAGCAGGTCGAATTCCGCATCATGAAAATCGAGGCTCATGCTCAACGCCCGCAGCAGGTGCAAGCGCTGCGTTCCCCGATTCTCAAACCGGGCGCTGCGCGTGATTGCGTTGAATTGTTCATAGACGGTATAAGTCAGCGTCACGAACAGGTCTAAATACGGGTCGCGAAGCGTCACTTCCAGCGTCTCGGCCTCGTCGTCGCGCTCGACGTAGGTGGCAGGCAGCCCCGGCAAGGCGGGTTTTCCTTTGCGGATGAGATGACTGACATAGACCAATTCCGAAATGGTGTTGCCGTCTTCATTCTCGACTTGATAGGCCGGATGGCGAAAATCGGTCTTGCCGTAAGCCGGATACTCCTGCGGCATCGAATCGAGTGAAAACGCGAGATCGCCTTCATAGACGCATGTCGTCAAGGCGCGGGGAACGATGCGGAGGCTCGCGGCAAAATGCGAATGGGGATGAATCTTTTTGCCAAAATAGAGATGGCCTAATTGCTCGTTTTTCAGGATGCAAAACAGATAGCTGATCTCTTTGCCCTGCAAATGGAAAAGACGCTGCTGTTCATCAAAAATGATGCCCATAAGATTTCTCCCAAAACTACATCGAATTGGAGAAGGGAACGAATTTGAAAACCTCGGTTATCCCCTATTCGTTCCTTTCTTGAATTCGTTGTCGTATTTTATAAGTATCGCAGAATCCTCTCGCCGATAATCGGCACAGGCTGCTGTTTGCCCTGCCAGGCGTATTTAATGCCGACGATCCAGCAGATTGCTAAGGTGATATACGCCACGATGACTAACGCAAAACAGGCGACCGCCACAATAAAACCGATATAGGGAATCCAGGAAATTGCCCAGCCAGCAACCGCCCAGACCATCAATGCCAGCGCCGCCGCCACAGCAATTCCTAACGATTGTTTCGCATGGTAAACCGCAAAGGTGTCTTTTCTCCGAAAGATCAGCACGAACGCCGCCCCAAGAATGCTCAACACGTAGGCACAAACTGCAAATATGTTCTTCATAACTCGTCCCTGAACCCTGCCAGGGTTTAAAACCCTGGCAGGGTTAATTGTGTGTTACCCGTTCGTAATCCCCTTCAAACCGAGCGTTTTTGCAAAATGACAACTGGCGTAATGTCCCGGCGTGACTTCGGTCAACTGCGGAATCTCTTCCGAGCATTGTTTTTGCGCGTACCGGCAGCGCGGATGAAAGACGCAACCAGACGGCGGATTCGCCGGGCTGGGGACATCCCCTTCCAGAATAATCCGATCATAACGCACATCCGGGTCAGCCGGAGGCACGGCGGAGACTAATGCCTCAGAATAGGGATGAAGCGGATGTTTCAGCAATTCCTGCGTTTCCGCCATTTCGACAATATGCCCGACATACATCACCGCGATTCGATCTGAGATATGTTCCACCACCGACAGATCATGCGCCACAAACAGCAGCGTCAAGCCTAATTTGCGTTGAAGTTCCTGCATCAGATTCAACACTTGCGCCTGCACGGAGACATCTAAGGCGGAAACCGGTTCGTCGCCGATGATAAAACGCGGATTCAGCGACAGGGTGCGCGCTAAACCGATGCGCTGCCGCTGCCCGCCGGAAAATTGATGCGGATAACGCTGCATAAACGAGGGATTCAGCCCAACCGCTTCCATCAATTCCGCCACGCGGTCTTCCAATTGCCGCCCTTTGGCGATGCCATGAATGACGAGCGGCTCGCCGATAATTTCTTTGACCGGATGGCGCGGATTCATTGAACTGAACGGGTCTTGAAAAATCATGCGCATCTCTTTGCGCAGCGGTTTCATCTCTTTCAAACTGATGGCCGCCACATTCACCCGTTCCCCGCTTTTCGCGCGATACCAGATTTCGCCGGCAGTCGGATCATAGAGGCGCAGCACCGTGCGCCCGACCGTCGTTTTGCCGCAGCCGCTTTCCCCCACCATGCCGAGCACTTCGTTTTCGCGGATGAAAAAACTGACGTCATCCACTGCCCGAATGTTCCCGATTTCGCGTTGCAAAAAGCCTTTGCGAATCGGGAAATATTTTTTCAACCCTTTGACTTCAAGGAGCATGTCGTTGTTGTTTTGAGCATTCTTCATGTTCTCACCGTAACAGTTTTGGCGGCCAAAGCAAGCTTTGGCACTCCTGTTTGCTCTTTTAAAAATACTGACTCCGTTTAGCAGATTGAGATCATACGAGACGCAAAAAATCAGCGAAAATCAGCCCAATCAGCGTCATCAGTGTTCTATTTTTAGACAATTGAATACGGATCAGCCGCGTCGCGCAGGCCGTCACCGAGGAAATTGAACCCCAACACCGCGAAAATAATAAAGCCGACCGGCGTTAATATCCAGGGATACGAACCGAGCACTTCCAACGCCTGCGCGTTTTTCATCAGAAAGCCCCAACTGGTCAACGGCTCCTGAATGCCAATCCCCAAAAAACTGAGGAACGATTCCGCAAGAATAATGCCGGGAATGCCGAGCGTCAGCGAGACAATCACATGGCTCAAACAATTCGGGAACAGGTGCTTCAAAATGATGCGAGCGTCTGACGCCCCCATTTCTTTGGCCGCAAGGATAAAATCGGTGCTGCCGAATGCCATCACTTTGCCGCGCACCTCGCGCGCCACGCCTGTCCAGCCTAATGACGCGAAGATGATTGACATCATCATAAAAATGCTGAGCGAATTCCAGTTTTTCGGAATCACCGCTGCTAATGCCATCCAGAGCGGAAGCTGCGGGAATGACATCAAAAATTCGATAAAGCGTTGCAAGAACCAGTCAACTTTGCCGCCATAATAGCCGGACGTGACGCCGGTAATCGAGCCGATGGTCAAACTGATCCCCGCCGCGAAAATGCTCATGGAGAGCGAAATCCGGCCAGCCCAACATGCCCGCCCCCAGAGATCGCGCCCCTGGCGTTCCGTCCCCATCAGAAAAATCGTGCCGCCTTGTTCCACGCCGAATAAATGCCAATCTGTCGGAATCAGCCCAACCAATTTGTATTTCCAGCTTTTCACGAAAAAATAAATTGGAAACTGTTTACTGGTATCTTCTTTCCAGATCGGCGCAAATGTCACCGGATCATAATCAATCATCAGATTATAGACAAAGGGGCGCAGATAAAATTTCCCCTCCGCGTCAATGAAATGCACGCGCTGCGGCGGCATGTTCGTGAGCTTAAGGTCTGTTTTTTCGATATCTGTGGGGCAAAAGAAATCCGCAAACGCCGCTAATATCATCAAGATCAAAATCATCAAGCCGCCGATAATCGCCGGTTTGCTCTTGCGGAAACGTTTCCAGACAAGCTGGAAGTAGCTTTCATAACGTTCCTGTTTTTTGGTCTGCATCTCTTTGTTTTCTGACATACAAGTCAAGATCAAAGCTGTCAGACACCTTCAAGGTGTCTGACAGCTATGCCCATAACCTTCTGAGTCAATACACATAGCTTGAATACTGCTACGGCGAAAATTGGGGAAATCGTCGCTAATTTTAATGATACCTGATGCGCGGATCAAGAATGGATAGGCCGATGTCTGCCAGCAAATTCCCGATGACGAGCAAAATGCCGTAAATCAGCAGCAAGCTGCCGGACACATAGACATCCTGATTGACCAGCGAATCGCGAAACAGCGGGCCGAGCGTCGGAATGCTCATGACAATCGCCACTTCCATTTCGCCTTGAATCATGTAGGGGAGAATCATCCCCTGATACATGACAATCGGGTGCAGGGCGTTCGGCACGGCATGTTTCATGATGACCGTGCTTTCTTTCAAGCCTTTCGATCTGGCAGTCTGCACGTATTGCGCGTTCAGCACGTCGAGCAAATTCGCCCGCATGTACCGCATATTCAGCGCCACGCCGCCAAGACCAGCAATCAGAATCATCGGCCAGACATGTTTGGCTAAATCGAGAATTTTGCCGATTGACCACGCCGCCATGACATATTCCGGCGAATAAAGCGAACTGACATGCTGCTGCCCGAAGCCAAAAACCAGCGTGTACATGATAAATAAGGCTAACGAAAAGCGCGGCACGGAGGTAAAGGTAAAGGCTAAAAACGCGCCCATATTATCCGCAATGCTGTATTGCCGCGGCGCGACAAAAATGCCTAACAAAATGCCGACCACTGACGAAATCAAATGCGCCGTCAACGCCAGCATCAACGTGCGCGGCAGGCGTTCGGCGATAAGCGTGCTGACATCCGCCTTATACACGAACGAGTAGCCGAAGTCCCCTTTCGTGACCATGTCTCTGATCCAGATCAGATATTGCATCGGCAGCGACTTATCGAGGCCGTAGCGCTCCCGGAACTGGTTCACCATCTGCCGCGCGTCTTCCACCGACATGCCCGTCCGCTGCACCAATTGCTGCTCATACACGTTGCCGTAATCGCCCGGCGGAATTTGAATGATGATAAATGCGACCACGCTGATTCCCAACAGCACCGGAATCGCGCCTAAGATTCTCCGTAAAATATATGACAGCATAACAGACCTCTATTCTCCAGAGG
Organism: uncultured Candidatus Moduliflexus sp.; assembly: GCA_964602655.1. Lineage (GTDB taxonomy): Bacteria > Moduliflexota > Moduliflexia > Moduliflexales > Moduliflexaceae > Moduliflexus. Next base: position 65,534 of record CAZRSF010000002.1, on the reverse strand, counting down.
TTAAAACCTCTGGCTTTACTCCATCGCCGCTTCGCGGCAAAATTCTGCCCTGAAAGGGCGATGGGATAGAGACAGAGGTTTCAACCTCTGGGAATGGCATGAACATTTATTGCCTTATTTTTTCTCCGCAGTTGCGCTTTCATGACGCGCCGCGCCGTGTGCCTGTTTTTTCCCTAACCGCTTTTCCGAACGCAGCCGCTCCTGCGCGGCGGGGATTTCATCGGCATACTGCGGCAGCCATTGCGCCTCAGCCACCAGCATTTCATCCACCATCTGCGAGATTTCCGGGGTCGTGCAGACTGCGCCGACTAACGGGTCCATCATCATCGCCTGTTTCAGTAGCATGACATCGCCGGAGACCGCCGCTTCCACCGCCAACCGCTGCACATGAATCGAGGCGCTGCACACGGCGGCGCAGCCGAGCGGCAATTCGCCGACTTTCGGAATATTCACGCCATTGCGATCCACATAACCCGGCACTTCGATCACGCACTCTTCCGGCAGATTCGTAATGATATTTTCATTCATCACATTAAAATGCCCGCGATAGAGGCGACCGGTTTCCAGGGCTTCGATGATGTAGCTGCCATGCTCGCTCGACCGATTTTCCGGCAAGAATTTCGGCGACTCTTCCTTCATCCAGCGCGGGAAATCAGTCTCAAACCAGTTATGATTTTCGGTGCTGAAGCGCAAATATCCGCCCGTTTCGCCGTTGATCCATTCCGACATGTCAATCCATTTGCGGATTTCCTCCGGGCGTTTGCGATACCAGGGGAGATATTCGGATAAATGGCCGTTGCTTTCAGTTGAATAGTAGCCGAACCGCCGCAGCACGTCAATCCGCACTTTTTCGGTTTTGCTGTAGACCGGATGCATCTGGAAACCTTCTAACAGACGGTCGCACCAGTCTTCGCCATCATACAGGACTTGAATGTACCAGGTTTGGTGATTGATGCCGGCGCAGACAATATCTACATCTTTCATCTTGACCGGAATATACTCCGACGAACCGGGCTGAATGCCTTCATTCACCAACAGTTCAATCACGTCGGCGAGTTGTTGATGCCCGTGCTGCACGCCATGGCACAGGCCGATGGTCGGCACTTCGCCATACACATTCGCTGCCCACGTATTCATGGCGTTCGGATTGGCGTAATTCAGAAAAAGCGCGTTGGGCTGCGCGACCTCGCGGATGTCCTGACAAAAATCGAGAATCTGCGGGATATTGCGCTGACCGTACATGATGCCGCCCGCGCAAATCGTATCTCCAACGCACTGATCAACCCCGTATTTCAACGGGATATCCACATCCAATTGAAACGCTTCCAGCCCGCCGATGCGCGTCAGATTCAGCACGTAATCCGCGCCTTCAAGCCCTTCGCGGCGGTCTGTCGTCGAAGAAATTTTCGCCGGTTTTTTGTTGGCCTTAATCTCCCGCCCGACTAACTGCGAAATCATATCGAGATTGCGGGAGTTGAGGTCAATAAAACTGAAAGCGCTGTCGGCTAATTCCGGCACAGTCAGCACGTCGCGGACAAGTTTCCGCGTAAATTCGACGCTGCCAGCGCCAATAATCGCTATTTTTATACTCATATCGTTTGTACGTCAGGAGAGAGGGTAATAGAAAGGAAGGAGAGTTGCCCCTCCCTCCCTATTCGAATTCAACTTGAGGCCATTCCCCTCCAGGAAGCAGGGCTGTGAAGTTCTCGCCGCGCCAACGGCGCGAATCATATTAGCCCAGGGCTCAGCCCTGGGGAAAGAATGCCTCTGCGATTGACGCCCTGAAGGGGCGTTTCATGAGACGCTCTTTCAGAGCGTGAACGTCGGCGCATCCGTTTCCCAGGGCTTGACGCCCTGGGCTAATATGCGCTGCCCTTTCAGGGCAAAAATAGAACTTCATAACCATCCCAGGAGGGGAATCACACTCGACCTCAACTTACGGTTTCTTATAATCCGTCGGAACCGGAGCGGTTTGCGGTGCGGTTTCAGGATATTTCGCCTGATCTTCCGGGCTGACCCAGACTTGTTCCGCGCGCCAGTTATCCCAATCCCACTGATACATGAAGGACGGCGTGCCGACCGGAATGTTTTTGAAGCGTTTTGCTAACGCTAATCCGTAACGTCCCACCGTGAGGCCGATGCTGTAGCAGTTTTCCGTGAAAATCTTGTTGTACTCGAACATCAACGCTTTTTGTTTCTCGAAATCTTTCTCTTGCGAGAATTGCGTCGCTAATTTAACCAGATCGTTTTCGAACGGCAGCAATTCGCGCGGCTCGTTTCCGGCGCGATGCCAGGCTGGCGCTGTTGCCGTAATCGGGGCGATTTGCATCCACCGCGCAAACGGCACGGCGAATGATTGATCCGGACGGCTCACTTGCGTTTCCCACTTGCCATCATTGACATTAGCATCGCGAACAGCGGATGTCACCGGACGGAAATTCACCTGAATGCCGACTTCGCGGAGCATCGTCACCAGCGTTTCAGCAATCAGCACAGCAGCCGCCTGATCTTCGGCAGCCGTCATCTGAATCACTAAATCCTGGCCTTTTAATGCGCCGTCAGCCCAGTTCAGAATGCCGTTTTTGTCGGTGTCAGCAAAGCCCATTTCCGCTAACAGCGCTTTGGCTGAATCCACGTTATAGGGATAATAGACAACCGATTTCCGATCAAAATACGGGCATCCCGGATAGAGGCCGCCGGGGAACGCTCGCATAAACGGCCCGCGCACTAACGCCTGCCCGATGCCCTCACGGTCAACGGCATAATTCAACGCTTTGCGGAAATTGAGATCGCGGAACAGGCCGCGCATCGCCTTATCATGGTCATTCTGCACGCCGAGATTGGCGGAAAGATTCAGTTCTAAATCAAACGCGAGGAGTTCCGGGCCCCATTCCAAATAAAAATGAGTATCCGGGGACGCTGCTTTTTTGGCCATTTCCACGAAGATTTGCGGATTTTCCACGTTGTCATGGTCGTTCGAACCTGCCATCGTGCCCATTGAGCGCCCGACGCCACTGGTGCCTTTCTGGAAGGTGACTTCGTCAAGATATGGCAACTGTTTGCCTTCTTCATCTACTTTCCAGTAATACGGATTGCGCCGCATCACCATGAACTCGTCAGTTTTATATGACACGGCTACCCACGGACCAAGCGTCGGAACCGGCAGCGCGGTCGGCGGCATGCAGTTTTCGAAACTGACATAGTCCGTCTCTTTGTTGTAACGCGGATGTTTGTCTTTCAACCAATGCGACGGGGCGACATAGAAGCTCAATTCCGTCATATTGAAAAACATCTGAATCGGATACGCTTGCGGGAACGTCCATTTCAGCGTATAGGCGTCAACAGCTTCCAACGTGACCGGCTGTCCGTCAATCTGCCAGGTGCTTTCCCGCGACCAGGCGCGGACATTGGAGTCATGAATGATGTCGTTCCAGGTGAACATGACATCTTCGGTATCGAACGGATCGCCATCCGACCATTTTGCGCCTTCGATCAGCTTCATGATCAGGACTTTGCCGTCTTCCTGCCATTCCCAGCTTTTCGCGAGGTTCGGCAGCGGCTCGACTTTATCGTTGCGCAAGAAGGTCGGGCCGGAAATCAACAATGGTTCTTCATAGATTGAATTGATGCCGAACCAGCCCTGCGTTTGTCCGGCTGCCAGATTCCATCCTTCAGTCGGAGCGCCCGCGAAATCGCGCCAGATGCCGCCATACACGCCGACGCCGTCAGCCATGCCGCCGGTCATCTGCACTTGCGGTTCTTTCGGCAGACGTTCTGCCACTGGCGGCAATTTGCCTTCTTCCACAAGTTTATCCATCCAGGCTGGCTGGCTGTATTGCGGCAGGGCTTTATACACAAACATCTCTTCCACGCTGAATAATTTCGCTTCGCGCCCGCCCGGCATGACTTTCCCTTCCGGATATTCCACCGGCGGTTGAACTTCCGCAAATCCTACTGCGGCCATACTGGTAAGAAACAGCGTTGTCAGCATTGAACAAGCCATTTTTTTGATACGCATATCCATCCTCCAGATTGATGATTCGTCGTGTGATTCTGTTTTAGTGACACATAAACAACATGACAACTACAGCCTTTTTCTTCGTTTTCCCCCCAGAACATCACCTCCGTAATAATTAGGAGTGTCAAAGCTTGCTTTGACATCGCAACGTTGCCGCGTGTCGTCTGACTTCGTCAGACCGCCAAAGCAAGCTTTGGCACTCCAATACTCCTATTTTTTGCCATGCAGCCAGCAGGCAACCTGATGCTCGCCGGCCATATTTTCTAAGACGGGAATCTGTTCCCGGCAGATGTTCATGACATGCGGACAGCGATCCGCAAAGCCGCAGCCGCGAATCTCCTCTGTCGGCAGCGGCACCATCCCTTCAATCGGCACCAGCGTTTTCCCTTTTTTGCCGAAGACCGGGACGGAATTCAACAATCCTTTTGTGTAGGGGTGTAACGGTTCATGAAATAACGACTCGGTGGTAGCGTATTCGACGATTTTGCCGAGATACATGACCGCCACGACATCGGCGATCTGCGACACCACGCCGAGATTGTGCGTAACCATAATAATCGCGGATTCCACATCGTCCTGAAGCTGCTGCATCAGGTCTAAAATCTGCGCCTGCACCGTCACGTCGAGCGCGGTGGTCGGCTCGTCGGCAATCAGAATCGAGGGGTTGCAGGAAAGCGCCATCGCGATCATGACACGCTGCCGCATGCCGCCGCTCATTTGGTGGGGATATTGATTCAGCCGTTGTTTCGGGTCGCTGATATGTACTTTGTGGAGCATGTCTAAGGCGCGATCCATCGCGTCTTTTTTGCTGAGTTTTTGGTGAAGTTGAATGGTTTCCGCAATTTGCGAACCGATGGTATAAAGCGGATTGAGGGAGGTCATCGGCTCTTGAAAAATCATGGCGATTTCGCAGCCGCGAATGCTGCGCATCTCTTTGCCGCGCGGGTCGAGTTTCGCAAGGTCAACGGCGGGCTGCTGCTTGCGATGCAGCAGAAGTTCCCCGTCAACAATTTTGCCGGGAGGGGATTGCACTAAGCGCATCAACGACAACGACATGACGCTTTTGCCACAACCGCTCTCGCCGACCAACCCTAATGTCGTATTCCGTTTCAGCGTCAGATTCACGCCATTCACGGACTTGATCGTTCCGCTTTCAAGGAAGAAATAGGTGTGTAAATTGCGAATATCTAAAATGGTGTCGGCTTGCGCAGAATGATTGGCTGCGATCATACGTTCCCCTTCTCAAAGAAAATCACAAACAGATAACAGGTATTCGCTTGACAAAATCGGTCTGCCTGAGACGGTTTTTATGTAGGTCGAAACTATAGTTTCGACTTACTGATAGTGTCCATGATAAAGAGTCCTCGAAAAATGTGAATACCAAATTTATCATAAAGATATATGAGATATGATCATATATGAAATTTTAAAATGCTGTTTATCGCTTTCTAATAAGGGAATTCACAATTTTTTATGAGGTTTGTATATGAAATATGATCATTTCTTCTTCAATGATCCAACGAAATGGGAACATATTTGGGCCTACCGCCCGCTGCCGCAGCATGGGGAGAATTTTCCATTGCTAATCCATAACGCGGGATATGCCCGCTGGAAGCCATGCGCGTCGTTTTCGCGCAAAGCCTCGACCGAATTTTATGTCGAATATGTCTGCGCGGGCAACGTGGACTTGACGCAGAATGGCAATAACTATCTGATTAACCCGCATGAAATTTATCTGCTGCGCAAAGGGAGCGAGCATTTTTATCGCACTGGTCCGGCGGGGTTTGTGGTGAAGCGCTTTGCGCAAATCGGCGGCACAAGCGTGGATTATTACCTGCGGTCGTTGGGATTATGGGGGAAAGAACATATTCGCCCGGAACAGCCGCGCCGTTTCGAACGCTTGCTGAAACAGGCCACGACGCTGCTCTCGCATTCGATGGACGATCAGGAACATCCCGAAGTCGCGATTCAACTTAGTTGTTTAGCCTATCAGTTTCTGTTAGAACTCAGCCGCACGAATCAATCCTCTGTTCCGCCGATGATTGACAAAGCGTTGACGTTTATCCACGAAAATCTGCACCGCTCGCTGACGCGGCAGGAGATTTGCGACGCGGTCGGCATCAGCGCCGCGTATTTCAGCCGGGTGTTTAATCAGTATATGGCCTGTTCGCCCGTCACCTATTTTTTAGAGCAGAAATTCAACTGGACAGCGCAACTTCTGAAAACCACGTCGCTTTCTATCAAAGAGATTTCAGACCGCGCCGGGTTCGAAAGCCCGCTCTATTTTTCAGCGCAATTCAAAAAACATTTCGGCGTCTCGCCCAAACAGTATCGCGAATATGAACACTCGCACACCATGCGCCAGAGCAGCCCTGATTTTCGGCCTTGCGAGTAGGGGAGAAACCACAAAACACACGAAAGACACGAAAAAAAGCATATCGTGAAAAAACCTCACAGGTCTTCAAAACCTGTGAGGTTTCGTTCTATTTGATTGACAGATATGTAATTTTTCGTGTCTTTCGTGTGTTTCGTGGTGAATAATAACCAGATGAAAACATTTATCGCTGTCGCTGGAAATGTCGGGGTGGGCAAGTCCACCCTGACGAAATTATTGCATGATTACACCGGATGGGAGCCGTATTACGAAGCGGTGGACACGAATCCGTATCTCGCCGATTTTTATCAGGACATGCGCGCCTGGAGCTTTCAATCCCAGGTGTATTTCCTCTCCAAACGTTTGGGGCATCATCGCCAGATTGTCGAGCGGCCAGGCACGGTGCTGCAAGACCGCACGGTGTACGAAGACGCGGAGATTTTCGCGAAAAACCTCTTCCTTCAAGGCAATATGACGGCGCGGGACTGGCAGAGCTACTGGGAATTGTATCAGACGGTGATCACGATTCTCCCGCCGCCAGATTTGGTCATCTATCTTCAGGCGTCCGTGCCGGTGCTTCAGGAGCGCATCCGCCAGCGCGGCCGCGTCTACGAACAGACGATTTCCGGCGATTATTTGCAGCAGTTGAATACGCTCTATGACGCCTGGATCGAAGGTTTTACCCTCTGCCCGGTCTTAACCGTCCAGACCGACACCCTGAATTTCGTCGCACTGAATTCCCACGTCGAATCCCTCGCCCACCGCATTCTCTACAAACTGCACGGCAAAGACAGCATCATATTTTAGCCCGCGATACAAGTGTATCAACATGAGTCGAGATGTACGGCGAAACTATAGTTTCGCCGTACAGCAAAGACGTTCGCGGTACGAAACGCTAAATACCGTCCATTTTTGTTGACTATTCCCCCATTATGCAGGAAATGCAGTCAACGCGCCTTTATTTACTCCGCCGGATTAGACGCCGAACTCCATGCCCAGATTCGCTTCAATATCCCGTTCAGCGAATTTGTCCCCCATTTCGTGATCACCTGCTTCAACTATGGCTATTCGAAAGATGGTCATCATGCCCTCAGAGCGGTGTTAGAGAGCAGCCAGCAGTATATTGGACAGGAAAAGCAGGAAATTGGCCGTTCGTTGTTATAAGAACTGAGCGACTATCTGAAAACTGAGCCGCTTCAGCCTGATACTCCTCGCAGAGAAAATATGATAACCCTACAAGACACGCCTAAAAGCGGCGGCATCAGCAACGCGAGCGGTTCGCGCATCGCCTTTAATGCTGGTTCTGGCGGATCGTTTCAGGGCGATATTATCGCGGGTAATAAAATTATCCACGAAACAACAGCCATCTATGGTTTCGAACAGGAGACCGATAAAGCCGATTTTCTCAAACAAATCGAACGTTTACGCGCCATTTTGCGAGAAATCCGCAACGGTTTCGTCACGTTGGATAATTTGGATGAAAACCAAAAAGCCGCGACGATCTCCGCTTTCATCGCCATCTCGCGGAGGACGCGAACTACTGGGCGGCGCAGAAGAAGCCCGACGGCCTCCTCTGGCGTCCGCCGGATTTGGATGTGCTGCGCCAGTATCACGCCCGCGCCGGGCAGGAGATGACGCCGTTGCAGGTGGAATTCTTTCGGGCATCCGTCAAGAAAGAGCGGCAATTGAAGCGAGTCAGACAAGTCGTCATTGCAGCAATTGCGTTTCTCTCCGTCTGCGCCAGCATCGCCGCCGCCGCCGTGTTTTCGGCGTATCGAGACGCGAACACGCAAAAAGCCGCTGCCCAGGAGCAGGCGCACACCTCCCTTATCCGTTCGGTGGTCGCGTATGCGTATAAGGCGGATGCGCAAAACCAACGCGAGCAAGCGGCGTTGATAGCACGGCACGCCTATCTGCTGAATCAACAATACAAAGGCAAAGAGCTTGATTTGATTGAGGACGCGCTGCGCACGATTTTCCGCACAGATTCGAGTATCGAAGAGCCAGACAGTGGGGAACTGGCGGAGCAGGTCTGCGAAAAAGTCAACTTCCAAACAGAGCTGGCGCCGGACGAATGGAGGGAATTTGTCGAGGCGGACATCCCGCACGAAGCCGCCTGCCCGAAATAATCAGCAACTCCCCCGCTGCAATTACGTCACGAAAAGATGACGGTTCCTGAAGTAACCGCTTTATCCCTGAACCTGCGTGAAGAAAATGGATATGGCTATCCGATTCATGATATTGACAACCGGTTCGAAGTTCGCGGCGAGGTCATTTTCGACGCTGCCACTGGTTTAACGTGACAGAGATTAGATTCACTCGACCAACGAACATACGAAGAGGCCGAGGCGTAGATTGCACAAAGGAATGCGGAAGATCTCGGCGGTTATAATGATTGGCGGCTGCCGACAGTGGAGGAACTGCTGTCGCTGATAAAAAAAGAAGAAAACGCAGATCGTCTATTCACTGATCCGATGTTTGATACGACGCAAACATGGGTATGGAGTGCCGACAAACAGCAAATAAAAGGTGAACGTTCGGCGGATTCGGCGTGGAGCCTCAATTTTGACTTCGGCGACGTGAGCTGGCTCAACCTCGGCAGATCTATCTACGTGCGAGGATTTCGTTCCTGACAATGATGTGGGGTATTTGGTCATTTGATCCTTTGGGGGGTTGGGGGGCGATAGCCCCCCAACAAAAAAAATTTTCGAACGACAGGGCTTACGCAAAAATCTGGTCGAGCGGTACGCGGATATTCAGGACAGGATCAACCACGTCTCCGGTCATCGAAACCACCTGCGCGGTATGATGTATGTAGGGGCAGCCCCCCGTGTTCGCCCAAAACGTGTTTTATATGATTCCCCATTATCTGGAATATCCTTCCTGAATGGGCGACGGCGGCATGTTCTGGTCTCTTTCAGGATAAACGGCGGCGTCCCGGAACGAATTCGCGGGGACGCAGCCCCGCGCTGCCGAAAAATCATACCATCCAGATATACTTCTCCCTTTCGCCATTCAACTTTCTCGCCGGAAATGTTTCTTACCTTTCAGATCATATCAATTGTGTTCGAAACGATCATGAAACCGTACGTCGAAACTCCGTTTCGACAAGGGCGAAACAACAGTTTCGCCCTACAATTGAGGACATCATGCAACATCGGCAATTCAGACTGGCGTATTATAGCGTGTTGACGGCATTGCTGATTCTCTGGTTTGCCGCGACCATCGGAATTATGCGGGCGTATGCCTCGGATTACAGCGGGATGTTTCCACTGCTGATCGGCCTGTCATTAGCGCTGTTCGCCATCGCGCAGGTCGTCAATTTCATCGCGCTCAAAAAAGACATGGCTGACCATCACGCTGCCGAAATGCTGCTGCGCCAATCCCGGCAAGAGGTCGAGGCTGCGCTGCGGCGCGAGCAGGAACGGCATCATCTCTCGGAAACCTTGCGCGAAGTCGCGGTCATCGTCAACAGTTCGTTAGATCAATCGTATGTGATTGACCTGATTCTCGGCCAATTGGAATCGGTCATTCCGTACCACCGCGCCACCGTGTCGCTCCTGTCCGACCAAACATTAACGGTTGTTGCCGGGCGCGACATGATGGGGGGCGATATTGATTTCTATTCGTTTCCCGCCTTCAAATATCCGATCAATGCGCAAGCGCTGACCGATAAACGCCCGGCGCTGATTCAAGATGTCACGCAAGATGCTCGTTGGCGCGAAACCGCGTCCATGTCCGGCATTCGCTCGTTCATTACCGCGCCGCTGCTCGTGCAAAGCGAACCGATCGGTACGCTGGCGGTTGGCCGAATAGACACGATTCCTTACAGCGACGAGGACGCGCAGACCGTGTTCGCCTTTGCCTCGCAAGTGGCGATGGCGATCCAGAACGCTCGACTACATGAGGAATTGCGCTATCGCATGGAATTCGAGTTATCTACGGCGCGAGACATCCAGAGAAGCCTGTTAGCCTTCCATCCGCCGCAGATTCCCGGCCTGGATATCGCCGGGTTTTGCGAACCGGCGAGGGAAGTCGGCGGCGATTTTTATAATTTCTCGGTGATGGATAATCAACATCTCGGCATCGCGGTCGGCGACGTCTCCGGGAAAGGGATTCACGCCGCCTTGATGATGGCGCTGTCGTTCGGCTTCCTTTCGACCGAATCGCGCTACATTCTGACGCCGTCCGCCCTGATGGATACGATGAATGCGGAACTGCGCCCGCATTCGCAGCATAACACCATGAACACCGCGTTAGGCTATCTCAGTCTGAGTCAGAATGGCGACAGCCATGAAGGCGTGTGGCATATTCGCGCCGCCAATGCTGGGTTGATCGCCCCGCTGATCCGCCGCCGCACCGGCGAAGTCGAATGGCTCGATGTCTGCGGTTTGCCGCTCGGCATGGTGGATAATCTGACGTATTCGGAAGGGTCATACGATCTCTATCCCGGCGATGCCATTTTATTGACGACCGACGGCGTGGTGGAAGCAATGAATGCCGCTGGTGAAATTTTTGGCATGGAGCAGTTGTCCGAAAGCATCACTCAGGCCGATTGTCTGAACGCGCAAAGCCTCCTGCAAGCGATTCTCTCCCGCATGAACGCCTTCATCGGCGGCGCTGAAACCCACGATGATGTCACGATGGTGGTTGTCATGGCGAAAAATCCTTGACGCCGAACGCCCATTGATCGTAGGATTGCCACATTCGAAGATTTTCGAGGTATTGAAGACCTCGGAAATCTACCATACTGTTTCTCTTTCCATATTATCAATCGAAAAAGGAGTCGTTATGCACAAAATCGGGATAGCTGCCATGTTGCTGTGTTGTCTTTGGGGGAACGTCGGACAGGCTGCCGATGAACAGGCCGTTCAGCAGCTTGTCGAGGGGAATACGAATTTTGCGTTAGCCTTGTATAAAACGATTGCCAAAGAGCAAACGGGCAATCTGTTCCTGTCGCCGTACAGCGTCTCGTCCGCATTGGCGATGACCTATGCGGGCGCGCGCGGGGAGACCGAAAAGCAGATGGCGAAAACGCTGCGCCTGCCGCAAGTTCAGGGCGCTGTTCACCTCGCGTTTGCCGCGCTTGCGTCGAACATCGCCGCCATCAATACCGCTGGAAACGTGGAAATCACGACCGCCAACGCCCTCTGGCTGCAACAGAATTTTCAGGTGATTGACGCGTATCTTGCGACGATCCGGGCGCAGTATCGCGGCCAGTTGTTTCCGGTCAATTTCGTTGACGCCGCCGAAGCGGCGCGGCAGCAGATCAATGCCTGGATCGAAGAACAGACCAACCAGAAAATCCGGGAGTTATTGCCTGTCGGAAGCGTGAGCGACGCCACGCGCTGCGTGTTGACGAATGCGATTTATTTCAAGGGAAAATGGGCGAATGCGTTCGACGCTGACGCCACGACGAATCAGCCGTTCTGGGTGACGCTCGATCAGGAAATTTCCGTGCCGATGATGCACTTGCAAGCGCCAATGAAATTTGCGGAAATCGAAAACATGCAGATTGTCGAGCTTCCGTATGCCGGGGAAGAGATTTCGCTGCTGCTGGCTGTTTCGAAGGCAAAAGACGGGGTCGGTTTTTTAGAACGCCATCTCGCCTGGGACGTGCTGGCGTCCTGGCGCAGGGACATCGCGATGCAGGATGTCGAACTCTTTTTGCCGAAATTTGTCATGACATCGCAGTTCGGATTGGCAAACACGCTTGAGCAGATTGGCATGACGGACGCCTTCGCCGACCGCGCCGATTTCTCCGGGATTGAAGCCGGCAAAACGCTGCGCATCTCTGATGTCGTGCATAAAGCCTTTGTCGAAGTGAACGAAGAAGGCACGGAAGCGGCAGGCGCAACCGGCGTCGTGATTGGCGTCACCTCGGTGCAAGAGCCGCGCCCTGTTCCGGTCGTGCGGGCGGATCATCCGTTTTTTTTCCTGATTCAGGAAAAAGCGACCGGCAGCATTCTCTTCATGGGTCGCGTCGCCAATCCGACTGCGCAGTAGCACATTGATGAATAATAGACGCGCTTTCAGCCCTGTCATGGTTTGAAACCCTGACAGGGCTTCTTAAAAATCAACCTCTATTCCTTGATGTACGGCACGCCGTCTGCGGCAGGCGGTGTGGCGCGTCCGACTGCTCCGGCCAGCACGCACATCGTCAGCACATACGGAATCATGTGAATAAAATCCGAAGGAACGAGCGACGACGGAATGCGCATCGAAATCGCTTCGCCAAAGCCGAACAGCAGTCCGGCGGCGGCTGTGCCGAGCGGCGTCCATTTGCCGAAAATCATCGAGGCCATGCCGATAAAGCCCTTGCCGCCGCTGATGCCTTTGACGAAATATCCGGCATGTTCCAACGACAGGAATGCGCCGCCGATGCCCGCCAACGCGCCGCTGATGATGACGCCGCTGTAGCGCATTTTATCCACGCTGATGCCGAGCGTGTCCGCCGCCTGCGGATGTTCCCCAACTGACCGCAAGCGCAAGCCGAACACCGTCTTGAACAGAATGACATGCGACGCCAGCACGATAATAATCGTGAGGAAGACGAGCGGAGGAAAACGGCTGAATAACGCTTCGGCAGAAGGGAAGATCGGTTTCAGCGCCCGAATCAGCGTCGCGCTGAGCTTCGCTTTGACTTCGATCTGGGTTTTATCGAAAATCAGCCAGGAAAAAAAGACGGTGCTGCCCGCCGCAAAAATGTTAATCGCTAATCCGCTGACAATCTGATTCGATTTTAAGGTCACGCAGACCACCGCGTGAACGACCCCTAACATCATGCCCGTTAAAATTGCTGCCAGCAGCCCAAGCCAGGGATTTCCGGTCGTATTCGTCACCGCGACCGCCGTAAATGCGCTGGTCAGCATCATCCCTTCCAGGCCGATATTCGTCACGCCGGAACGTTCGGCGTACACGCCGCCCAACCCCGTCAGCGTATAAGGCACAGCCAGCCGAATGGTGGATGAAATTGTCGCCCAAATAAGAGACATCATACGGCTCCCCCCTTCTTTTTCTGCATGAAGACCATCATGCGTTTGGTGATTTCCCCACTGACAACGACGAAGATCAGAATAATCGCCTTCAACACCATAATAATTTCCCGCGGCACTTCCGTAAACACGTCAATCGCCAATCCGCCGTGATCCAACACGCCGAAAAGCAGCGCCGCCAGCACTAAGCCGAATGGGTGGTTTTTACCGATGAGCGCCACGCCGACTCCGTCGAATCCGATCCCCTCGAAGACGCCGTATTGAAAACTGTATTTGTAGCCCATCACCTGATTGACACCCGCCAATCCGGCGACCGCGCCGCTCATCGCCATCGCTAACACCGTATTTTTTGCCACGCTGATGCCCGCGCATTCCGACGCCGCCGCGTTAAATCCGACCGCTTTGATTTCGTAGCCGACTTTCGTGCGGTTCAGGATGTACCAGATGAGCAAAACAACTGCAAGCGCTAAAAACACCGCCATGTTCAATTGATTGCTTTTCGGCAGTTTGATGCCGAGCGGGTTCAGATAGAGCGCGAGGCGCGACAGTTTGGCGGCATCCGCAATCGGGATCGTCTGAGGAAGCATCGAAGCTGTCGGTCTATACGTCATGGTCAAAAATTGAATCAGCGCCACCCCGATCCAGTTCATCATAATCGTGTTGACCACTTCATGCACGCCGAGCCGGGCTTTCAACAACCCCGGAATCGCGCCCCAGACAGCGCCCGCCGCCGCCGCCGCCACGATGCAGAGCGGAATCAGCAGGGCAGATGGCAGACCGGTGAAGGTGAATCCGACCCAGGTCAGGGCAAAGCCGCCGATCACCATCTGGCCTTCACCGCCGATATTGAATAGGCCGCATTGAAACGCCAATGCGACGGCGAGCGCGGTGAAGATCAACGGCGTGGCGCGATAGAACACATTGCCCCAGCCATCGAGATTGCCAAGCGCGGTCGAAAAAATAATCTGATAGACCTTGAACGGGTTTTCCCCGATAAACACGACGATGATGAGTCCGCCGATCAGGAGCGCCAACGTAATCGCGACCAATGGAGTCAAGACGTTGATCAGCGTTTTTTTGCCAAACAGGGGCAGAGTTTTGCGTTGCGAAGTCACTCTTATTTCCCTCCTCCGGTCATCATTAAGCCGAGCCGTTCTTCGCTCGCTTCATGGGGTTGGAGCATTCCAACAATTTTTCCATCGTAAATCACGGCAATCCGGTCGGACAGCGAAAGAATTTCGTCTAAATCGGCGGAGATCAGCAGTACCGCCTTGTGTTGATCTCGCGCCTGCACCAGGCGTTGATGAATAAACTCGATTGACCCGACATCTACGCCGCGCGTCGGCTGCGCCGCAATAATCAGGCAGGGATTCTGATCCAATTCGCGCGCCACAATCACCTTCTGTTGATTTCCGCCGGATAAATGGCGAGCGAGATTGTCCGGTTCTGTCGGGCGAATGTCGAATTCTTCGATCAGCCGTGTCGCTTTTTGCGTGATCGGCGGGAAATTGATCGCGTCGAAAAATCCGAGCCGCTTGACGTAGGGCGGTTTATCATGAATGCCAAGCACGATATTCTGCGCGACCGTATAATCCAGGATCAACCCGCGACGATGGCGATCTTCGGGGATATGCGCGACGCCGTTCGCTCTGACCTGTTTCGGCGGGAGGTTCGTCACGTCGCGACCTTCGATATACGCATGCCCCTGTTCCGCTTTGCGCAGGCCGGTCAACACCTCGACCAATTCGGTCTGTCCGTTCCCTTCGACTCCGGCCAGGCCGAGAATTTCGCCCGCTTTGACTTCCAGCGAAATTCCTCTCAAGCAGAGCAGGCGTTTGTTGTTCATCGCATGAAGATCGTGAATGCGCAGAACATCCTCGCCCGGATGCGCCGCGCTGCGTTCGACCCGGAACAGCACTTCGCGCCCCACCATCATCGTGGCTAATTCGCTTTTCGAGGTCGCTGCCGTCGCCACGTTCCCGACGACTTTGCCGCGCCGCATGACCGTCACCTGATCCGAAATCCGCATCACTTCCTGCAATTTGTGCGTAATCAGGATGATCGTTTTCCCCTGCGCTTTCAGGGCGCGGAGAATATCGAATAATTCGTTGGATTCTTGCGGCGTCAAGACGGCGGTCGGCTCGTCGAGAACCAGAATATCCGCCCCGCGATACAAGATTTTGATAATCTCGATCCGCTGCTGAATCCCCACGCTCAACGATTCGACTTTCGCCAGCGGATCGACCTGCAAACCGTATTGTTCCGATAGATCGCGCACGACGCGGTTGGCGTTGGCGATATCCACAAGGCCGCGCCGCGACGGCTCTTGCCCCAAGATCACGTTTTCAGCGACGGTCAGCGGCGGAATCAGCATAAAATGCTGATGCACCATGCCGATGCCGCAAGCGATGGCGTCCGCCGGACCTGAAAAATAGCGTTCCTGCCCATGAATCGCAATCGTGCCTTTATCAGGGCGAAGCAGGCCGTAGAGCAGATTCATCAGCGTGGATTTGCCCGCGCCGTTTTCCCCGACCAGCGCATGAATTTCCCCTTTTCTGACGACAAATGACACCTGATCATTTGCCAGAACTCTGGGGAATTGTTTGGTAATGTCTCGCATTTCAACCGCAAATTCTGACACGAAGAACCTCCTTCATTCTGAACGATTCGAACATTTCCTGCGCTGCCACACTTGAAGGAACAGCAACCTATTTTCCCGCCCGTTCTGGTCGCTGCTCATGCGCATTGTTCGCTGGTTCATATATCCTTTCCGTACACAACGATTTCTTGCGCTCCACGCTTATACGTCTTCATGAAATGCATGCCTATTTTCTTCATGACGCCTTGTGATGGGATATTCTCTCGATGACAATACGAATATATGCTCTTGATATTATGGGTTTCCTTGACATATCGTAACGATCCTAATGCAGCTTCTGCGGCATACCCTCGTCTGCAATAGGCTTCTTTGATATGAAATCCGATCTCCGGCAGGACTTCATTGTCAATCTGCTGGAGCGTGACGCCGCAATCGCCAAGAAACACGTCATCGCCCTTTCGAATCACCGCCCATAACCCAAAGCCATTTGTTGTGTAGCGCTCTTGATTTTTCTTGATCCATTCCTTGACATCACTTTCAGTAAATACTTTGGCATAGTATTTCATCGAGTTGTTGTTCAGGAGGATGTCTGCCAGGTCTTGCTCATCAGCATCATTCAATTCCCTGATCTTCAGCCGTTCCGTTTCGAAGAGATATTTCATAGCATTCTCTCCATCACGATGAGAGCTTCTCACCATTTCCCTTTGTCATTCTGCCGTGTACTGCGATAACGCCCAACTAACGACCGCGCTTCACCGGACTTCGCAGAGGGCGCGGGATAAAATTCAGTGGTAAAAAGTGGCCACACCCTCTGCTCGCACGATGAAGCCCATTGTTCGGCTTTCTTCCCTGTATCATGACGAGATTGTTGGCAATGTCAATTTCTCTTCCAAAAATAACTGGCATTTCTGCTCGATTTCCTGAAGCAGTTGACATGCATGGTCATACTGTTCCTGCGCGTCTCTTGCTGAGGGGACATAGAAGTCTTCATAATCGGTATCTTGACGAGCATCAAAGGCGGTATGAAGGAATTGGCTGTACTGTTTTTCAAACAGATTGGTTTTGACAAAATACCGATCAAAAAATGAGATCACCCCTTGATGGCTCCGACTATCAAGTCGAACTAATGCTAAGAGGGCACGTACTGCTGTCAATATCGCATAATACGAACGATTGATACTCCCATCATACTGATGATTCTTGAGCAAGAGTTCTGCTTGGACAAGGACGGTGTTCGCTTTACTCATTCGGTATGCTGATAAGGTCTGCGCCTGTTCGTCAATCATAATGGAATCCCTTCTCGGGTGACATTTTGGTAAAATAAAGTATTATACTGCTGATTCTGCGTCCAGACCTGACGGTCTTTGATGATGGGAGAAATATAGACATTATAGCGTAACGAATACTCAGTCGCTAAACTGCTCATCTGTCGTCGTATTTCAGGCGTAAATCGATCTACGAGCAATAAAATATCAATATCTGATTCCGACGTATATGTCCCTCTGGCATACGACCCGAAGAGATATTCAGCGATGAGATGGTGATGCAACACCGATTTACTCTCCTTCGCGAATTGCTCGATAAGGTCACGAATCTGGCGAGGAATCTGAGACATGCTACCTGTTTCCGCTTGTTGCATAATGAGAATATTCCCAATGGTGTCGTATGTGCCTCACGATAACGTCAAACATCAGATGTTATACCAATATGAGAGGAAAAAGGGTTCGTGTCAATTTTATTTTGAGACGAGTGAGGATTCGGAGTATCTGATGATTACTGGCACACTCAATACGAAGCCGAAACACGGTGCTTCATCGTGCAAACAGAGGGCGCGGCCACATAAACGTCATCTTGAGCCACTGAATTTTATCCCGCGTCCTCTGCGAAGTCGCCTGCAAGCGCATTGTTCGGCTTATCGTGATGAATTAAACGATCTGTACGCCAAATTTTATTAATTTACGTGGTAAGGCATCATCAATATTTGCGACATCTTTATCTATGAGTTCTATTAAATTTAGATGATATTTTTTATAGATATTCTGTTTTTCTTTTTTTCGGGACAGATATTTTTTATCTTCACTTCCCCAAAATTCAATATATATCTTTTTTTGTGGCACATAAAAATCCGAATACACATCTTGCTCAATTGGTAACTTCCTTTCATAGGCATGGACAATTCCTGCATGATACAACCAATTATCAATGAGTACCTCTGCTTTCGATCTGACATAATGTCCATCCTCAGTACGATATTCAGCTTTATACTTTTCGCGAAAGGCATTATCGATGGATATAATATTATGTTCATCATTTTGTTCTATTTTTTGAAAGTCATTATGATTAACTGACTCTGGATAATTAAGGAGTGTAGTTCTAATTCTAACGGGATGTCCAAAATATGATTGTAGGATTTCATTAAGAAAGGCCAAATTTTTAGGGTTCTCTATGGTAATCCTCGTAAATTCAGCATCTGGGTGAAATCCAAGAGTGAGTTCACCGTCTGTTAATGATATTGGGATTGCATTTTTAAATCTAGGAACCAAAAGAGGGCGTTGTGTGTGCACCAGTTTGAGAAGCTCCCCCCATATTACCATTATTTTAGTTTGAGATTCCAATGAATTGCCTCGCTAAATTAATGCCGAACGACCACGCTTCAGGCTGCGAAGTCCGGTGCAAGCGCATTGTTCGGCATCTTTGCTTATAGGTTTCTATGTTTACTTTATTTATCACCCATTCAATGTCTGTCGAGTCTTATTACTTTTCTCAAAAATCTTTGTTAAATCAAGATCAAAATATCGTAAACACATTAAAAGAAGAAGAGCCGCACTTCCTTCATCCAAATTTCCAACAAATGGAATATTATCAGGAATTAATTCAATGACTCCGACACCAATATTAAGCAAATACAGTACAGCAATCACTCCTAAGCAGAAGACAATGATTCCTTTCATTATGAAACCTCTATTGAAGACGAATCTTTTGGTGTTGTTTCTTTCGGTTCTGGCTGATTATGATGAACCGATGAGAGAAGATGTAACTGAGGAAGAAACTCTTGAAACTGTAATGCTAATGATAGAAAGAGCGTGATCGCCCCAAAATACCCTGGAATAAACAGTTTCTCTTCTGCTGCAATAAGTTGAATCATAAGTAATACGACAATCCCGCCCATTGCAAATGGCACGACCTCACGAATACCTAATAATGATAGGGCATACAAGGTAACGAGCAAAAACGAAGAAATTCCTCCCTCAAAAAAGCGATCCATCCGTCCCATCACTAATTCAATAACTAAGGCAAAACTCCAACTATTGACAAGAAGAGAGAGCATTCCAAATACATTATCAACATGGCAATCAATAAAGCGACGTTGAGAAAGTGATATAATGACACATAAAGAAAGTATGGTTGCCAGTAATGACGGAAACCTTACCATCTGCATTTCCCCAAATGGAATAAACATCCATCGGCTCCATGCCGGAGCATCTTGCCATACTTTCGGAACATTCCACATCGTAAAACATCCAATCGCTGCAATGCCAAAGAATAGTCCGGTTATTTGGCGTCTTCGCAAATGATTCCACTCTCCAAATAAGATTCGAGTACAGGTTACGCGAAAAGATGGCATTTCTTTTTTCAACAATATCTCTGTTTGAGAAGAGGTTTGAGATTTATCAAGCATCAAGGCGATCAACAGAATAACAGCGGTGAATAATGTCAAATATGCACCTACTTCTAAGTCGCCGAGAATAGGAGTTATTGTCATCACCTCTTTTGATTTAAATGGATTCCACCACGGACGAGTTTCAAGAGATGTTGACGATTCAACCAGCACTAATGATGCAAAATATTTTAAATACTCATAATAGGCAAAAAATCCTAATGGCAATATTCCAGTCATTCCAATAATCATCTTATTTCTTTTTCCCAATATTTCTGATATACACATCGTCATACTGAGAATAGGCAGTAAATAGACAAGATAACAGAATAATTCTCCACTCAATGAAATATGTTCTCTCAAATCAGTTGTGATATGAAGCATCTGATATCCAGCAAGAGTTTTTGAATTAAGAAGAGTAATCCAGGGGAAAAAGAAAAAAATGATAAATGCGATAGCACACATAAATTCTACGCGAAAAAGCATCGTTTTATGTCGCTGCAATAATTTGAAAACTGGCTGTATATTCAAAATCATATTGTCATTTTCCTCACTTTCCATAAATATTACTTTTTTTCTTTCTGTTGAATGCTTATGTTAATTTAACACAATACTGCCGAACAAAATATGATTGAATCATCGGCTCTGCTTGTACCACCAAGACGGCGGCGATTCCGAATCACTAAAAAAAACACCTTGCGGATGACTCCGCAAGGTGTCATTACATCACTTACTCTTGAGGCACTTTGATTTCGCCTGCGATGATTTTCTTTTCGGCTTCCGTGACCTTCTCAATCATTTCCGGGGTCACGAGGTCTTTGTTATGTTCGTCCATCGCATAGAAGATACCGCGATAGGTTTGGTCTTTTATCGTCACCGTATCCGCCAGGCCGAAATTCCTTGGGCCACCCTTGAATGTCCCTTCGACAACGTCTTTGACTGTCAGATACACCGCCACGTCAACTTGTTTCAACATGCTGGTCAGGCCGAAATTTTCGCCGGTATCAGCAATTTTGCCCAAATGATTCTGGTTGGAATCCACGCCGATGACATAGACTTTGCGTTCTTTTCCGGCTTCATACACGCCTGCGCCTGTCAGACCGGACGCATGATAAATGACCGCTGCGCCTTTATCGATCTGAGCTAAGGCGAGTTCTTTGCCTTTCACCGGATCAGCAAACGCTTTCGGTTCGGAGCCTGCGTAATCGCTCAACAGTTTGCAGTCCGGGCAGGCATATTTGATGCCTTCGCGATAGCCGGCTTCGAATTTGTGGATCAACGGAATATCCATGCCGCCGACGAAGCCCAATGTGTCTTTGCCGTCCGCTTTGGCTCTCATGGCAGCAATCACGCCGACTAAGAACGAACCGTCATTTTCCGTAAACAGCAGCGACGATACGTTGGGCACATCTGCGATAAAGCCGTCCACGATGGCAAATTTGGTGTCAGGGAATTCTTTGGCAACCGCAGTAATCGCATCTGTGAACAAGAAGCCGACGCCGATGACGAGATCGAATCCCTGATTGGCGATCATGCGCAACCCGGTTTCGCGATCAGCATCCGCGCCCGGTTCGATTTCCACGTGTTTGATGCCGAACGCTTCGGCAGCCCATTGCAATCCGCGATAGGCGGAGTCGTTAAAGGACTGATCGCCTTTGCCGCCGACATCGAACACCATGCCGACTTTCAGTTCGGCCTGAGCAGACACGCTCATTCCAACGAACAACGCCATCAGACATACCGCAGACAAGATTTTTTTGAACATGATACAAAGTCCTCCTTGAATAAGTTAGTGATGTCAGAGCGCGAACAACGCTCCGGGTGATAACAAGCCAAGACAACGCATTGCCCGGCGTAGAGACGACATTGCGCCTCTATTCAACCCTGCCAGGGTTCGAAACCCTGGCAGGGTTAATTGAAATACTACTTGATAATCGTCAGCCGACCTTCGACTTTCGGGTCAACTTTTCCGGCCTTTCGGATATACTCTTTCATGGCATCGGCATCCACAAAACCGGTGTTGACTTGCGGCAGGTCTTTCAGCATTTTATAGCCGTCGCCGCCCGCAGCCATAAAGTTGTTCGTCACGACTTTATAGGTTTTCTGCAAATCAAGCGGTTGGCCGCCGACCGTCACATTTTCCGCCACGCCTTTATTATTCGTCCATTTCAGGCCGGACACTTGCAAAAACGCGCCGTTGCCCGGTTCGACGGTGGCGGCATACGCCAGCGTCTCCATAATCTGCTGCCCGGTCATGTCAACCAATGCGAGCGTATTGCCGAACGGCTGAATCGTCAGGAT
Organism: uncultured Candidatus Moduliflexus sp.; assembly: GCA_964602655.1. Taxonomy (GTDB): domain Bacteria; phylum Moduliflexota; class Moduliflexia; order Moduliflexales; family Moduliflexaceae; genus Moduliflexus. The sequence continues at coordinate 43,589 of CAZRSF010000002.1, read as the reverse complement.
GTCTTTATAGGTAATCTGCCCGGGCGCAATATCGGCGCGAATGCCGCCGCCGTTTTGCAGCGCGATTTCTGCGCCGGTTTTCGCGCGCATCGCATCCGTGACCAAATTCGCTAAATTGGTTTCTTCGGCGCGCACTTTCTCTTTCGATCCCACCAGCAGGTCTGCCGCTTCGCCGAGAGGTTCTGCCAGAAGTTTTCCGGCCTGTTCCGCATACGGCGCGATCATATCCAGAACTTCCTGATCTTCGAGATACCCTTTGTCAGCGAACATGTAATACGTTTTTTCGTTATATTTGACCCGTTTTTTCATGTTCACCGGGATCAAACGATAGCTGCTTTCCGTGATTTTCTCCGGCGCGTCCGTATCTATTTTCAGGTCGAGCCGCCCGACATTCTGCGACCATTCGCCAGCTTGAACGATGACCGTTTTATTGACCGTCTGCGCTTCTTTGAGTTCCGTATGCGAATGCCCGCCAACAATAATGTCTATTCCCGGCACGTCCTTCGCCAATTTCAGATCGCCCGGCGATTTATATCCGCCGCCGGAATCTTCGAAGAATCCGAGATGCGTCAGCGCAATCACGATATCCGCTTCTTCGCGCAATTTCGGCACAAGGGTTTTCGCGGTCTCGATCACGCTCGTAAATTTCAGGTCTGCCGTATTTTCGGGCAACGTCAGGATCGGCGTTTCTTCCGTCGTCAATCCGAGAATCGCGACTTTCAAGCCGTCGAATTCTTTGATCACATACGGCTCGACCAACGTTTCGCCGGAATCTTTTTTCACGATATTCGCCGCGAGGAACGGGAACGTCGCCCATTCTTTTTGTTTCAATAACACATCGCGCGGCTTATCGAATTCATGATTGCCCAACGCCATGGCGTCATAGCCAATCATATTCATCAATTTCATATCCGGCTCAGCGTCAAGCATATCCGATTCGGGAATGCCCGTATTCACATCTCCGGCAGAGAGCAGCAGCACATGCCCGCCCTGTTCCGCGACTTCCGCGCGAACAATATTCACTAACGTTGACTGTGCGGACAATCCGCCGACATCCATCACCGGATACGGATTGAATTTGAGAAAATGCCCATGATGATCGTTGGTATGAAGAATGGTAAGTTGATAGGTTTTGGCAAAACCGGACGTTGGCAGAAAAAGTAAGGTAAAAATAGAAAGGATTGACAGCAAACGAATGTAGCGTTGCAATCGTTTCATTGTCTTCATGCGTTCCTCCTTTATTTTGCGGATGATTCCGCGTGATGTTCTGTTCGTATGTGTCCTTCAGGATTGTAACATGCCATGAACGAGAGAGACGTTATGTAGAACGTTTGTGTTCTGTCAAGAAGTTTTCATTCAGAAGAACGCTCATGTATCAGTAACGCCGGGTTACGCCCCAATGATGATTCACTGACCTTACTCACCAAGTTCAGAACGATGCCCATGAACTCCCCACTGAGAGTAAGGCTGTTACGTTCTGTTTTTCCGCCCTGAAAGGGCGCAGTCATATTAGCCCAGGGCGCCAGCCCTGGGAAGACAGAAGAGTAGCGAGATTCGCCCTGAAAGGGCGGTTCATGAGGCTGATGAGCCGCCCTTTCAGGGCGTGAACGCCGAATCGTCCATTTTTCCCAGGGTATCACCCTGGGCGAATATGACTCGCGCCGTTGGTGCGTTTGAGAACTTAACAGCCATGCCTCCAGGAAGGGGAATCCGCGATTGCCTCTCAGATTGGCCTGCATTGAAAATCTGGCGATGTCACCGTACAAGGCGGGCGCAGAAAAAGCCGTCGAAATTTCCGTCAGGCGGCTCAATGCGGAGAAAACCCTCTGGCGTGATCCAGGGATGGAACTCGGACGGCAGCAGCGGAGCCGGAGATTCGATGCGAAAGCCATCGGTTTGTTTGAGAAATTCGGCGATGACCTGTTCGTTTTCTTCCGGTTCTGTCGTGCAGGCGCTATACACTAGCGCGCCGCCGTGTTTCAGCAGGTTCGCCGCATTCAGCAGCAAGCGCAATTGCAACACCGCCATATCGTTGATATGCGCCTCCTGCCGCGTCCATTTCGCTTCGGGATGTTTCCGCAACACGCCGAAGCCTGAGCACGGCGCATCCACTAAAATTCGATCATATCCGGCGTCCGGCATTCCCGGCAAATTTCGCGCAGTCGTCATATCGCTGCACACCGTTCGCACATTCGAGATGCCGAGCCGTTCGCAGAGCGCGAGCAGTCGGCGATTTTTGCCCTCATGCAAGTCTGCCGCCGTAAGATGTCCCTGATTGCGCATCAAATCGGCGAGATGCGTCGCTTTAACGCCAGAACCGGCGCAGGCGTCCAGAACATGTTCGCCGGGACGGGGATCGAGAATGAGCGAAATCAGCATCGCGGACGCATTCTGCGCGACGCACAAGCCTTGCTCGAATTCCAACGTCGGCGGAGCGCCTGAGACGACAAGTCCCGGCAAGTTTCCCGGCAGCGCTTCGACGTTGAAGCCGCGTTGGACGAACTGCTCGCGCAGGTTTTTGGTCGAAGTTTTCAATAAATTGACGCGCAACGTCAGCGACGTCGGCTGATTCTGTCTCCGGCAATATTCCGCCGCGCCGTCCTCGCCGAGTCGCCCGATCCAGCGGGCAATCATCCAGTCCGGGAACGAATGCGTATTGGCTAATCGGATGACCGGATCGGAAATCGTTTCAGGTGCTTGCAATTCACCGCGCTTGCGGTCAAGCTGGCGCAAAACGCCATTCACGAAATTTTTGGCGACTTGCGGCGGAAGCTTGCTTTCTTTGCCGAGTTTTCCGGCCAATTTGACGGTTTCATTGATGGCGGCGGACGCGGGCACGCGGTCTAACATCAGCAATTGATACGCGCCGAGACGCAGCAGCCGACGCAGTTCCGGATCGGTCTTCTGCATCGGCCTGTTGCAGACCTGATCGAGCAACCAGTCGAGCCGGCGCTGCCATCGAACGACGCCATACGCCAATTCCGTGACGAATCCGGCGTCTCTGGCATCAATAAATTTGGTTTTCTGTAATTCGGCGTCAAGCAGAAGATTGATATACGCCTGCTCGTCTTCGATGCGAGTCAGGATGTTCAGGGCAAGTTCGCGGGCATTTGTCATAAAAAATACAGAACATTTCAGCGTAGCCCTGCCAGGGTTTCGAACCCTGGCAGGGCTGACCTTATTCTACCGTCACCACCGTTGAAACGAGGTTGCTCCAATTGCCGGAATCGTCGCAGATTTTCAGTGCCATGCGCAGGTCGGACGCACGGGCAAACGAGCTGATCGGCACGGATAAGGTCAATAAACCGGAAGGATAGGTCGAACGAAACGCCATCGTGATTGGTTCCGCGCCATTGATGGAAATCGCGGCCAACCCTTGCAGCAAATCCGCCTCCGGATCGCCGTATTTCGCGGTCAGCGTGACCGCTTTTCCGGCAATCGCCGGATTCGGCGACGCCGTGAGTTTCGAAAGCGCCGGCGCAGTGTTGGTTTTCGGAGCGACGTCGTCCGGCTCTTCCGCTAATTGTGTTCGAACCCAGGCGTATTGCTCATGAAATTGGGCGCATCCGCTGAATGCGGCGACCGTAAGCATGACGGCGCATACTATACCCGAACGAGTGATTTTCCTTGAAAAAGAGGTCGTCTTCATAGCTTTGATTCTCCAGCGAACGCGACATGACAGAAGCGCAGCCTGCCGCGCCCTGTCAGCGCGTCAATTATATGGATATTTCTACGATACCGAGTCACATGCCGCCGATATACTATAAGGAAACGCTCTTGTCAATAAGTTTTCGCCATGACATTTCATTTGACAGTAACAGAGCCTTGTTTCTATGGTGACGCAGATTTTTTGCGTCGAAACAATTATTGACCAATAGACCTCACAGGTTTTCGAAACCTGTGAGGTCTTCACCTCCACATAATTATGAAAATATCATCATTTCGAGGATTTCGCGACATTTTGCCCGCAGAAATCGGCCTCTGGCACAAGGTCGAAGCCGCAGCGCGAGACATTTTTCATCTGTACGGCTATGCCGAAATTCGCACGCCCGCGCTGGAAAAATTAGAGCTTTTTTCGCGCGGCGTCGGGCAAGATACCGATATTGTGCAGAAAGAGATGTACGTCATCCGCAACGAGCGCGAAGGCGACATGGCGCTTCGCCCGGAAGGAACGGCTTCGGTCGTGCGAGCGTATAACGAACACAATCTCGCGGCATCGGGCGCTGTACCGGAAAAACTCTATTACATGCTGCCGATGTTTCGGCACGAACGCCCGCAAGCCGGTCGGTTTCGTCAATTTCATCAAATTGGCGCGGAAGCGCTCGGCGTGGACAGCCCCGCGATTGATGCCGAGATGATTGCCTTAGTGTTTCAGTTGATGCAACGGCTCGGCGTGACGGCGTTCGAGGTGCAATTGAATTCAGTCGGATGCAGCGCATGCCGCCCGACCTATCGCGAAAAACTGAAAGCGCATCTTGCCGGTTCATTCGAGCAACTCTGTCAGGATTGCCGGAGCCGGTTCGAGCGCAATCCGATGCGTGTCTTTGACTGCAAAAATGAGCAATGTCAGGCGATTGTCGCCGCCGCACCGGTGATGATTGACCACTATTGCGACACCTGCCGCGTTCATTTCGCCGATGCGCAGGAGTATTTGACGATCCTCGGCGTGCCCTTCGCCATTCAGCCGCGCATGGTGCGGGGTCTGGATTATTACATCCGCACGGCGTTCGAATTCGTGTCGTCATCGCTTGGGGCGCAAAGCGCGATTCTCGGCGGCGGGCGCTATGACGGCCTGTCGGAAGATATCGGCGGCGATCCGCTGCCGGGCGTCGGTTTCGCGATGGGCGTGGAGCGCGTGATTTCGCTCATGCCGAACGACCTTTCGCCAGTGAAAAGCGATGTATTTATCGCCGTATTAGGCGCAACGGCGCTGAAACCGGCGATGGCGCTTCAGCGCGATTTACGCAGGGTGGGCATTCGGACAGACATCGAATATCAGCCCAAAAGCCTGAAAAGTCAGATGAAAAAGGCTGGGAAAGCGGGCGTGGCTTTTACTGTGATTATCGGCGAAAACGAATTGCAGCAAGGGAAGCTCGTGGTGCGCGACATGGCCGAAAGCACCCAAAAAGACGTGAATATCGAGGTCATCGTTCCTGCATTGCTGTCCATGCTCAAAAAAGATGCCTGAGCGTCACATTTTTAATCTCGCGCAGGGACACGGTAAAAAATAACTTCAACGAAAACCTCACAGGTCTTCAAGACCTGTGAGGTTTCTATGGTATGTTATGGCGAAATCGTATGATGTGATTATCGTTGGAGCAGGGCCGGCGGGGATGTTTGCGGCGCTGGAATTTATCAAGCAGCATTCCACGCTGAAAATCGCCATGTTCGAAAAAGGGCCGGTGCGCAAACTCGGCGACTGGCAGCATGTCATGTCCGGTTGGGGTGGCGCAGGCGCGTTCAGCGACGGCAAGCTCACGCTTTCTCCTCTGGTTGGCGGGCAGCTTCAGGATTTTATCAACGCGGATGAGTTCGAGGAACTCATGCAATACGTTGACAGCCTGTATTTGGAATACGGCGGCGACCCCGACCGGATTTTCGGCGGCGAAACGCCGATTACAGCAGACCTTCGGCGCAAATCGCTCGCGGCGAATTTACAGCTTGTCACGTACCTGATCCGACATCTCGGCACGGATAAATCCTATGCCATCGTCGAAAACATCCGCGAATATCTCGCGGCGCACGGCGTTGACGTTTACGTCAACACCGAGGTTGTCGAAACGAACCGCAGCGGGGATAAATTCGACGTGGTCTGCAAATCGAGCGAAACCGGCGAGCAAACAATGTTCGAAAGCAAGCACGTCATTCTTGCGCCGGGACGCGACGGCGCGGAATGGTTTGTCGGCGAAGCCCGACGGCTCGGCCTGAAAATGAAGAATACTGGCGTGGATGTCGGCGTGCGGGTCGAAGTGCCGGCGGATACGCTGAGCCACATCACGGAACATCTGTATGAATTGAAGGCGATTTATTACAGCAAAACGTTCGACGATAAGGTGCGCACGTTTTGCATGTGTCCCTACGGATTCGTCGCCCTTGAGAACTATCGCGGCCTGATTACGGTGAACGGCCACAGTTACGCCAACCGCAAATCGAAAAACACGAATTTTGCCCTGCTCGTGACCGAAACCTTTACCGAACCGTTCGACGATCCGTTAAAATATGGGCAAAGTATCTCGCAGTTAGCCAATTTGCTCGGCGGAACGGTGTTGGTGCAACGATTGGGCGATCTGCGCGGCGGACGCCGTTCCACGCCGGAACGCATCGAGCGCGGATTGGTGACGCCGACGCTGAAAACCGCGACGCCCGGCGATCTCAGCCTTGTGCTGCCGTATCGGCAAATGGTGGATATTCTGGAGATGTTGGACGCGCTGGATTTGATTGCGCCCGGAATTGCCAGCAAACACACCCTGCTGTATGGCGTTGAAATCAAATTTTACAGTTCGCACGTCGAAACGCGAGAAGGGTTCGAAACCGCCATTGACGGGATGTATGCGATTGGCGACGGCGCAGGCATCACGCGCGGGTTAATGCAAGCCTCCATGTGCGGCGTCATCGCCGCCCGGCATATTATCGCCAGATGAGGCGATAGAGAGATCGTTGTCAGACACCTTAAAGGTGTCTGACAGCTTTTTCGATTTC
>CAZRSF010000002.1:0-36880 GCA_964602655.1 uncultured Candidatus Moduliflexus sp. | reverse complement strand
GAAACAGACAATGATTTTGAATATCTGTTCTTCGCATTGTTTTACAATTTGTTTAGTCTCCTGAATCGATTCCTTTACGTTATTTGTTGGAGCTTTCTTCAAATCCTCATGCAGTTGCCGCATTTTTTCGATTTCATTATGTAAATCCTGCCCCGCCTCTGCTGGCATGGCTTCCGAGGGATCGACCGCGACCGCGATTTTCCATTCCACCAACGCGCCGAAACAGGCCGTCAACTTCAACAATTCTCGATAATCCTGAAGATGCAGCACATACACCAGCGCCTCCTTGCTTGCGCCCGGTTTCAGCAATTGCGCAATGACTTGCGTTTGCGCATCCCAACGAAGCGCGCGGCTGCATTCAAGAATTGCTGGCAGATCGGCGAGGTCGAAACTGCCGGTAGCCACGAACTGCGGTGATGACGACCGCGCCGTCGCCGACATAAGCGGTCGGTGTTCCAACAGCGCCATTTCAAGCGCAAGCAGGATCGATTCCCGCGTAGATTTTTCTAACCGCCCGGCTAATTGCGTCAACATGGCCAGCCCCACTTCAGGCGACGTTTGAAGCAGTTGTTTGAATTCGTCGCGTCCCAATTTCACCAGCGTCGAATCGTCAACTGCGGTAGCGCTGGCGGAGCGCGGCGTATTCAACAACAGGCTCATTTCGCCGAAATACTCGCCTTCTTCCAGAATATTCAGCGTTTTTTCCACGCCCGTCATAACGGATTTCGAAATTCGAACCCGCCCTTGCAGCACCACATACATCCCGTCAGAAAAATCGTTTTCGCGGAAAATGCTGCTTCCTGCCTTGACGCGCAACTGCTCATACTGGCTGTATAATTCGCTATTCATAATACTTACAGCATCACGTAGCAATCCTAAATTGAGTTGTCATCGGTCATGGTGAACGAAATCGGATCATGTTTGATTTATGCTTGTTGAAGTCTTCATCAAAAACACAACGAAACTTTCATTGACGCCGTCCCGATTGTCAAGCATTTTTGCGCTCGACAGAAATTTTCTTACACCGCCCTTCTCTGGACTTTTTCTTTTCAATAAAAAAAAATTGTTGACGATTTCGAACCGATCTTATTATGCAGAATCATGTTTCTTTTCATCCTGGAAATGCTCTCAGAAATGGTCATTTCCTCAATTAGCACACGAAAGCAGCATCACGTTATTAACCGAAGTTTCAGGAGGACAATACATGAGTATCAAAGTAGCGATTAATGGGTTTGGCCGGATCGGCAGAATGGTGTTTCAGGCGATCTGCGATCAGGGGCTGTTAGGCAAAGAAATCAATGTCGTGGCAGTGGTTGACGTTGCGACGGATGCGGATTATTTTGCCTATCAAATGAAATATGATTCCGTGCATGGCAAATTCAAACATGACGTGAAAACGGAAAAAAGCGATGCATCGAAAGAAGAAAATGACGTGCTGGTCGTGAATGGCCAGAAAATCAAATGCGTTCCGGCTGTGAAAAATCTGAACGAACTCCCCTGGAAAGCGTTGGGTGTGGAATACGTCATCGAATCTACCGGGTTGTTCACGGATTCCGAAAAAGCCAAAGGCCATCTGGAAGCCGGCGCAAAGAAAGTCATCATTTCCGCTCCTGGCAAAGGCGATGTGAAAACCATCGTGATGGGCGTGAATGAAAACGAATACGATGCCGCGAAACATAACATCGTGTCGAATGCGTCCTGCACCACGAACTGCCTTGCTCCGGTTGTGCATGTGCTGTTGAAAGAAGGCATCGGCATTGACAGAGGCTTGATGACGACGATTCACGCCTATACCGCCACGCAGAAAACTGTTGACGGCCCGTCCAAAAAAGACTGGCGCGGCGGTCGCGCAGCAGCAGTCAATATTATTCCTTCGACAACCGGCGCAGCTAAAGCGGTCGGCGAAGTGCTGCCTGCGACCAAAGGCAAAATGACCGGTATGTCCTTCCGCGTGCCGACCCCGGATGTGTCTGTGGTTGATTTGACCTTTACGGCTTCTCGCGACACCTCGATTGAGGAAATTGACGGGCTGCTGAAAAAGGCATCGCAGACCTATCTGAAAAATATTCTTGGCGTGACCGACGAAGAAGTGGTGTCAACGGATTTCATCCATGACAATCGTTCTTCGATCTACGATTCGCTTGCCACGCTTCAGAACAATCTGAAAGGCGAGAAACGTTTCTTCAAAGTCGTGTCCTGGTATGACAACGAATGGGGTTATTCCAACCGCGTTGTTGACTTAGTGAAATTCATGATGAAGAAGTAAGCCACAAAAATGCAAATGACGCCGCGTACGCGGCGTCATTTTTTTTGCCCGAAGACCACGACTGTCGGAAAACTCGGACAACCGGGGTCTTTGTGAGATATATGAGCATAAAAAAATCCCCTGAAATGAATTTCAGGGGATTTTTTATGTCCACTCTACATCTGATACTTCCCAAAATCTTCGGGTTTCAGGTTTTCCAACCACTCTTTCAATTGATCGGATTCTTCGTTTTCCTGGCTCACGTCAATGCTTCTCGCTTTATTAACGACTTCCGCCGAGACGTAAATCGGCGCATTGCTGCGCAAGGCAAGCGCAATCGCATCGCTGGGGCGCGAATCCACAACCACTTGACTGCCGTTCATTGAGAGATGGATGACGGCGTAAAACGTGCTGTTTTTCAGATCGTTCACCACGATTTTCGTGACATGCGCATCCAATCCGACAATCAAATCTCGCATGAGATCATGCGTCATGGGGCGGGGCGTCGTGATTTTTTCCAATTCCAGCGCAATCGCATTGGCTTCGAACAAACCGATCCAAATCGGCAGCACACGTTTTTCTTCCAAATCCTTTAGTATGACAATCGGCATATTGGTTAACGGGTCTAACGTCAACCCTTTTACCACCATCTCAATAAACATGCAAAAGCCTCCTTCACAGCAGTGCAACAGTATCAGGCGCAAGATCGCGTCCCATCATCGTATTGGTGATACGATAAGACCTTTTCGCGGAAATATCAAGAACTTTCTCAAAAAATCGTATTTTTTTCGCCGCGATACATTATGCGACCAACTCACCGGCAAGCCGGTAGGGATGGGCTTCTGTGATTTTGGCAGAGACGAAGGTTCCTACCAGGGTTTCGCTGCCTGTAAATGTGACGGCATGATTGTGTCTGGTTCTGCCGGTCAACGTGCCGGGAAAACGGGGGTTCGCGCTCTCGACAAGCAGTTCGAACGTTTTTCCCAGCATCTTGGTATGTATGTTAAGGCCGATACCGCGCTGAAGGTCGAACAATTGCTGCAAGCGTTCGGCCTTCACCTCTTTCGCAATTTGATCCGGTAAATTCCCGGACTTGGCGTTCGGGCGCGTCGAGTATTCGAACCCGAAAATGGCATCGTAGCCAACCTCTTCTAATAAGGAAAGCGTCTCCTGAAAATCCTCGTCCCGCTCGCCGGGAAATCCGACAATAATATCGGTGGTGATCGCAATGTTCGGGATCGCCTTTCGCAGCAGCGCCACCCGGTCAAGATACCATGCGCGGTCGTACTTGCGATTCATCAGATGCAATATCCGACTCGAACCCGACTGCACCGGAAGATGAAAATGCTCGCACACCTTCGGCAGTTCTGCCATCGCGGCGGCCAACTCTTCCGTCAGGTCTTTCGGATGCGCTGTCAGGAACCGAATCCGTTTCAAGCCTTCGACCTCGTTAAGCGCCCGCAGCAAGCGCGGAAATGAGGATTTGCCAGCATCGCCGTCCCGATACGATGAGACGTTCTGCCCCAACAGCGTAATTTCCATGACGCCGTCAGCGACCAATTTCCGGGCTTCTTTCAGAATATCCGCCGATGGGCGGCTGTCTTCGCGGCCTCTGGTGTAGGGAACGACGCAATAGGAACAATAGTTGTCGCAGCCGCGAATAATCGTGATAAACGCATTGAACGTGTGCTCTCGCAACGCGTCGTACTCGCTTTCATCGCCCCACTCCGCCTCGGAGACATCCAAAACGCGCGGACGGGATTCCAGATTCTGCACCAACATCGGCAGTTTCGGGATCGCTTTCGTGCCGAGCACGAGATCAACGTATGGAACGCGCTTGAAGATTTTTTTTGCCTCTTGCTGCGCCACGCAGCCGCAGACGCCGAGCACGAGGTTCGGGTTCTGCTCTTTTAACGGGCGAAGCTGCCCTAATTGACTGAAGAGTTTATGCGACGCTTTTTCGCGAATGCTGCACGTATTGATCAGAATCATGTCCGCCTCTTCCGGCGCGTCGGTTTTGACATACCCGATTGTTCCGAGCAATCCGGCAATCTGCTCGGAATCGTGCTCATTCATCTGACAACCATGCGTCACGATATGGACTTTTTTCATACGAATCACCTTCCTGAATCATCGCAAGCGTCACGCTTGCGAGGTTGTGTTCCGAACCGATAGAAACCGCGCGAGCGTGAAGTCAAGATTTTTTTCTCTCGCATGACAACAAAACTATTGACAAGAACGTCGAATTTTACGTATGCTTTTAGAATTCTTGGATGCCGCTGTTCATGATGATACTATTCGTCCGATACCGATCTGTTGTCAACCTCAGATGATTCTGCGTCAGCACGCTGACGTTGGTTTTTATACATTTTTATGATTTATGTCATTTTTTTGCTTTTTCTTGTGATTGTTGGCGAAATCTGGCTGGTTCGCAGGGGCATGAAAGCCGCTATAAAACATTCCCCGACGCAACGCGGCGCAACCGTTGCCACGACGTCGCCTCATACGAATCCGAATAAAAAAAGCTCGCGGGAAACCGTTGAATCGCCTTCTGCGCCTCAAACAGATCCGCAAAAATTCGCGGCGTTGGCTCCTCCTGAACGCTACCCCAATGTCGTCGAATTTCCTGTAAGAAACAAAGACAACGCGACCGCAGAAATTCATCAGGATATTCGCGTCAAATCGTCGCCGCAGCCTGTTCAGGAAAAATCCATGCTGGATATTATACAGGAAATCCGCGGGAAAAATACGCCGGAAGATCGCGTCATGGAACAGGCCGATCCTGACCCTGAGGACGGATTTGATGAGACTCCGCCATACGAGACGTTCGACGAATTGAATCAGGAGAATGAGGGCGTTGACGAGACCGATGAAAGCGCCATGATGCAAGCGTATGACATTGGTGAAGAAGAATCTGTGATTGACGAGGAGACCGAGGACGTTTCTGCGGACGACCTCTTGAAGGCGGGCATCAGATATGTCAAACAAGGGCGGTTAGAAGATGGCATTGCCAGCCTGGAGCAGGCGGTTAAGGTTGCCCCGGATCGAGCGGAAACGTATTTTAACCTTGGGATTGCCTATACTGTCCAAGAACGCATTTCACAGGCGACTGACGCCTATCAACGCGCCATAGAGCTTGAACCGAGTTACGGAAAGGCGTTTTTCAATCTTGGCACACTCTATTTGAAACAAGGCAAAATTGACTTAGCGATTACGCGATTGGAACAAGCGGTGGAATTGCTGCCGGACCCGATGAAAGCGCTCTGGAATCTGTATGAAGCGTACCGCAGCAAGGAACTGTTCTCAAAAGCCCTGTTCACCTTAAAACAACTGATCGAATTAGAACCGAACGACGCCTCGCTTCATAATCATTTAGGGATCTGCTACGTCAAACTCGGCGATTACACCAAAGCGATTTCTTCCTGGAAACAGGCCATCGCGCTCGGCGCCGCGTCGCAGCTTATCTATTACAATCTCGGCAAAACGTATGAACTCTGCGGCCAATTTCCGGCAGCGACCGAGCAGTACAACATTTTCTTGGAATGTCAAGGGAACGACCCTGAATGGGGAGAATTGGTGGATGAAGTCGAAGAGCGCTTGAAAAATTTACAAACGCGGTCGGTGTAAAATTTTGCAGCGTTTATCTGAATAATTTTTTTAACCATTCGATGAAGTCGCTTGCATGTCCATCGTCAAGAATATGTTCCTGTGTTTTTGCCATTCTGTAAGTCAGCGCTTGGCCTAAGTGCGTGCCAGGTTTCTCTTGCCAGGCAAGCCATGTATGGATAAGTGCTTTTGATCTGTGTGGAACGCTAAACCGATTGATTCCTTTCTTGATCAATGTATCAACATTCTTCTCTGCGATGGGCAAAAGCTCATCATCAGCGGGAACTAAGAAACGGATAAAATCCTCTATCCTGCCATTGATTTTGTTATCAGGCATAAGCCAAATTCCGATACGAGGTAATTCATCGTTGTCGTCTTTCAAAATAATACCTCGTGCATTAGGCTGATCGGGAATATTGTCATAACCAGCTTTTCTTAAAATTTCTCGCACCGTTCTCCATCTTCCAGCCAAGTCTTCATCAGCATCTACAATAATACCAATGGCATCAAATCCAAGGTTTATCGTATGCGGTAAATCCTGAAGCAATCCCTCAACATTATGGCAATCTTTTATATCAAATTCTTCGAACGTTATTTTTCGTCTTTTCAGAAGCTTTTCTATAACGTTTTGATCATTGAAACCTTCTACCATCAGAATCTTACTCATATTCGTGACTATCTCACCTCAATATCGTGTTCAATGAGTGATTTAAGAGAGTGGCTATCCAATTCCACAGACTTTATCATCCCAGTCTTCGGCAATGATTTTAGCTTAATAAGCTTTATATTTTCTTCATATCCTTTTGATGACGCTGCTTTTTGTAACGCTGCGATAGTATCATTGCTATGGGTCGTCGCAAAAACCTGGACATTTAACGATATAGCAAGCTCAAATATCAATTCCCATACCTTTTGATGAATTTCATGATGCAGCCCATTTTCGAATTCGTCAATCAGTAAAATTCCTCCGCGAGCATTCACAAGCCCCAATATGATATGAAAAAGATGTGTCATTCCATCTCCCATGCTATTCAAAGGAAGTCGCTCCTCGCTGTCACGATAGACTAAAATAAAGGTCGTATCCTGAGAGTCGCCAACTTTTACAATTTCTTGAATTCTATTATCAATCAACCGTAAACCTTTAAAAACCTCTTGTCGTAAATCAGGATGAATATTTATATTATCCCATAAAAGAGATGCGTCTCTGCTTTTAAACTGACTCGTAGGAACATATTGCACATTATATTTTGTTTCATATTGTTCTGTTCTTATTAGTAGAGAAATTTGTCTACGCGGTTCTCTATCGAGATAAATAAGTCTTCTGAACTTATTATCATCTTCAAGTTCCATGACAAGTTCGAAATTATCCACTTCACCTTGATTCAGAAGTATCGCATCAACCTTACTAAAAATTCTTTCTCCATCAGTTTCTATCGTTTGATATGCCGACACATGCAGTTTAAGTCTTTTATTTATTTCATTAAGCGGGCCAAGTTCTATAGAACCAGTTCCCACAGATGGAATATGATAACCGTAAAAAAGATGGCGGAAAGGACTTTCAGTTTCCATATATTGATTATTTCTTTGTTTTCGTCGTAACTCCCAGTCTTCTTCCCGATATTGGATAATCTCTTGAAGGGTTGTTGGAAATGCGTTTCGCGCATAGAGATAGAATGCTTCGAGCAAACAACTTTTCCCGGAGTTATTTTTTCCTGTAATAAGATTAATCTGCCTTAAATCGTCTATCGAAAATTCTTCGAATACACGAAAATTACGGATATAAAATGAATTAAGCATAAAGGTTCCTTTTAGGAAATTTTTTAAAAATAATGGTCACTCACACCATTAAATTATTATCATGAAATAATTTGTCAATCAAATTTTCTACTCTCATTTATTCCGGCTGCGTTTTCCAGCGGTTATGCACCCAGAACCACTGATCCGGATATTGCCGGATAATGTCTTCAAGGACGCGATTCAATTTGGCGGTGTTGATTTCGATGTCTTTTGGCGTGTCGCCCGTGCGTTCCATCTCGATTTCCGCGCCGAATCGTAACTCATGCGTGTCGAAGCCGGTGCGCACGATAAATCCTGGAATGACCGGCACATGATAGCGCAAGGCGACGAGCGCGATCACCGGAATCGTGCACGCCGGTTTGCCGAAAAAATCTACAAAAATTCCCTTGCTCCGCCGCGTATTTTGATCGATCAAAATGGCGACCATGTCGTTCGCTTTCAGCGCGGTCAGAATCTGCTTCAAGCCGTTTTGTCCCCTTGCCAGTACCCGGTTGCCGTGCAGCCTCCGCAGGCGTTCGAGCATTCGATTGAGATACGGATTATCCAGCGGACGCACAACGACGCTGAACGGATGCCCGGCGGCAGATTGCGCCTGTCCCGACATTTCCCAATTGCCGATATGACCGGACATGCAGAGGACGCCGCGCCCTTTCGCTTTCGCGGCCAAACAATGTTCCTGCCCGATAATCTGCACATGCTCGGCGAGATACGCCGCGTTCATCTTAGGAAAATGTAGCGTTTCGACCAGCGATTTTCCGAGATTCCGATAAGTCGTCTTCAAAATCGCCTGTTTTTCCTGCTCGGTGAATGTCTCGCCGAAGGCAATCGTCAAATTTTGATAGCCGAGGTCGCGCCGCCGTTTGAAAAGCCAGTAGAAGCCCATTCCGAGCATTTCGCCCGTATGAAAGGCGAACCGACGCGGCAACAGCGATAACGGCCATGCCACCAACATCACGACTGTAAATTCGAGAAATTGAATAATACGAAATTTTTTGAGTTTCACAAAAGGGGTGTAAACCACAGATGACACCGATTTCACAGATGATTTTGAGATAACCCTGCCTGGGTTATTATATCTGACCAATCTGTGAAATCCGTGAAATCTGCGGCCGTTATTCCTGCCGGGCGAAGACCTGCCGTACCGCTTCTAACACGGCGGCGTGAATCGCGCCGTTCGTCACGATTACGCCGGAATTGTTCGTCAATCGCCGCCCGGCGGAGAAATCGAGCGGTTTGCCAAGCGCGTCTGTCACTTCGCCGCCCGCTTCTTTGACGACTGCGACGCCTGCGGCATGATCCCAGATGCAGGAATGATAATTCGGGTTTTTGATAATCCGCAGATACATATCGGCCTCGCCACGCGCCACCACGCCGTATTTGGCTTGACTGTCAAGCCGATACGATGGGGCGGTCATGCCCAACAATTCGGCGATTTTGCCATGAGCGCTGTGCGACGAATGCTCTTTTTCTACCGAATCGCACATTCGTGTTTGAGATGAATCAGCTTGAGGCGTCGTATGAATGCGGGTTTCCTGCGCCTGATTCATCGGTCGAACGAACGCACCTTCCCCTTTCACGCCGATAAACAACACACCCCGCCCCTTTGTCGGGTCATCGGGATCAACGAAAAGATTCGGGCAACCTAAGACGCCGAGCACCGGTTCGCCATCTTCGACTAAGGCCAATGCCACCGCATATTGCTCGCCGCGCAAAAAACCTTTGGTGCCATCAACCGGATCGAGCGTCCAGTACCGCTGCGTAAAATCACATGGGCCGACGCCTTCGTCAATCATGGCGAGAATCTGCGTTTCGTTCATCGCAGGGTCAACCTCGCAAACCAGCCGAATCACTTCATCTTTCAACGCCTGCTGTTCAGGCGTTCTTAATACCGCCGCTTCTTCTTCGCCCACCATCGGATCGGTCGCGAAGGCTTTGCGCAGATGTGAAATGATTAACGCTTGCGACCCGAAATCCGCGACCGTCACCGGCGAGGTATCAGTCTTCGACATTTTGTGTTCGTCCGTCAAGCGATGCTGGACGGCGCTGCATAAGCGGCAGGCGGACATGACGGCTTCGATGGCGATTTGACGTTCGAATTCATAACGTTTCATAGATGAAACCACGAAACACTCGAAAATTTTAAACGATTTTTTGTGTCTTTCGAGTGTTTCGTGGTCAATATTTATTTTCCTAAACTTTCGCGCACGAAATTTTTCATGTGTGCGGTCGGAATGCCAAGAAACGAATCCCGATAGAGCAAATCGCAGGTGGCGCAGGGATGCAAATCTTGAAATTGCCGGGTTTTCATTTTGCTGCGCAGCGTCACCGCTTTTTCGCCGAGCCAGACATCGCGAATGCTCGCGTCGTTGACATTTCCGAGGCACAGGTGATTAAAGAAATCTTGCGGGCAAGGAGAGACATTTCCATTCCAAAACACGACCATCGCATACCAGGGAAAGGTGCAGGCGCAAAATTTTTCCGGGTGCAACGGTTTGCCTTCCGCATCGAACCTGCCAGCCCAATTATGCGGCGCTTTCAGCACGAATTTATCGAGCGGCAGTTCCTCGAATTGTTTGCGAAACTCGTGGAGTTCGCGCGTGATAGGAATCAACCCCGACGGCGTGCCGGGTTGCGCCGTAAAATCAATCGTTTCGAAGACGGTAAACGGTCGGTTTTTTCCACGCGCTTTTTTCAAACGCAAAAAAAACAGAATATTTTCCAGCGTCCGCTCGAAATTCGCGCCGCGCCGAATCCCTTCGTAGGTCTGTTTATCGAACCCATCGAACGAGAACGACAGGAAATCCAGCCCGGCGTCAAGCAGCCCGCGCGCATGTTCTTCGGTCAATTTCGTCGCGTTCGAGTGCATTCGGGTATAAATGCCCGCCTCTTTCGCATAACGAACCATCTCGACGATCTCAGGATGCAGCAGCGATTCGCCGGTATGATGCAGATTCATGTCATACACGAAAGTTTTCGCCTCATCAATAATCTTGCGAAACAGAGCGAATTCCATGAAACCGCGTTGAAATTTCACATCGTCGCAGCTTTGCGGACACATCACGCACTTCAGGTTGCAGGTATTCGTCGGCTCGACCCACATCCGCACAGGCAGATAACCGGGTTTCAACGCGCGCGTCCAATAGCCTATCGCGGTCTGCGCTAATCGCAGTGTATGTTCGGTTTTGGTCATCAGAAAATGCTGTCAATCGCGCAAAGCGCCAGCCTTCCGCGCAGACAGTCGTACAAAGGTTTCCATGCTTTCATCCGATGCAGGCCGAATGTGTCAAGGCAAAAGTGGAAAAGACAATCATTTGCGAAGCATAAACCCTGTCAAGATTTCGAACCCTGGCAGGGCGTATCGAATTCGAACCTTCAGAAAACTTGTCAATCAATTTTTCGGGAAAACTTCGCCACAGTGAAAAAATCCGTTGACTCTTTTGAGGGCGTTTGCGATGCTTGATAATGCTACTTTAGTTAGATTCGAACACGTCGCGTTTTGCCCTGAAAGGGCAGGGGAATACAGCCCGAGGATTCATCCTCAGGAAGGGATCGGACGCCTCCTTCCGCCCTGAAGGGGCGGGGGAATCCTCTCCTGCGCCCCTTCAGGGCGGAAGCCACGCGGAGCTTGTTCCCAGCGGTTGAAACCGCTGTCTGTACCCCGCTGCCCTTTCAGGGCAAGGAAAACGAAATGTAACAAAGTAGAAATAATCACACGTTCTATAACTGTCAGACACGTCTCACGTGTCTGACAGCGTTGCCATCCAATCATTTTATTGCCATGAACGACGCGAACCTATGAGGCGTTACACATTTCTGCTGCTCCTCTTGCTGATTGGCCTGCCAGACCAGGCATTTGCCGCCACCGTTGCGTTAGAATCCGAGCTTGGATTCTACGGGCATTTTCAATTGGATTCCTGGACGCCGCTGACGATCTTGCTTGAAAACAGAGGCCGTTCCGTCAATGGAACGCTGGAAGTCATCGTCACGTCCGGCAATGAACTGCGGGGCGATATTCAGGCGATGACCTACGCGATGGACGTAGAATTACCGTATAATGCCAAAAAATCGGCGGCGTTTACGATCCGGATAGACTCGTTTACGCATCCGCTTCGCCTCCGCCTTCGCCATCAGGACGACGTACTGGCCGAGCAAACCATCAACCTGAGAGATGGTTACACCGCCAAACCATTTGTCGTGCTCGTGGATGAAAAAGTGTCGCCGGACGCCCTCGCCACATTCCCGGAGGAGGTTTTTCCGGCTAATGTTCGCCCTCGTTTTCTGCCTGAAACCTGGTATGGCTATGACAGCGTGAACATGCTCGTCATGAATGCGGAGATGCTCGATGCCTTGAATAGCCGTCAATTCGAGGCATTAACCGCCTGGATTCAGCAAGGCGGCACATTCGTCATGACCAGCGGCATGAATTCCGGCCTCTTGTCGGCGTCCAGACTTCAAGGACTCTTGCCGCTTCAGGCGCTTGGCTCGGTACGATTTCAGGACGTGCAGGCATTTCAAGAATTCTGCGGCGAAACGCTGCGCAGCGCCGTTCCCTTGTTGGCGCTGAATGTGCGCATTCCGCAAGCGGTCGTGCTGGCGCAAGAACAGCAAACGCCGCTCATCATGAAAAAGCCCATTGGGGCAGGGCAGATCATTTTTATCGCCTTTGATGCGCAGTCGCCGCCTTTCAGCCGATGGCAGGGACGCGCGGCATTTTGGCAACGGATAATGCACATTCAGGCGTCGCTTGTACATGCGGATGCGCCGCGTTCGGATACGCAATATCTGTTGACGACGCTGTTTTCGCATATTCCAGCCAGATTTCCTTCTGCCAGCGCGTTGATTGCGTTGTTTCTCTGTTATCTGTTCTTGCTCAAATGGTTCTTTTATGCGCTCAGCAAAAGGCCGGAACGCCGCCTTCGTCATGCGCTGTCAATTGTCCTGTTCGTCGCCGTCTCATCCGCCGCGAGTTATTGGTTCGCCGCCGACATGCGCGCGAATGTTCGACAAACGCGCAACAGCCTGCTGCATCTCCATCTGCCGCAGCAACGCCAGATCGCCGCAGGCGAATACGTGATGGGGGTGTACGCCATGCAAGCGGCATCCTACACGCTCGATTTTCCGGGACAATCCTATCCGCTGACAACGCTGTTGCCGAACGATGCGCCGCGTAAACTCTCGTCTCCGTTTCGCCAGTATGAAACGCCTTCCGGGCAGCAGATTACAGGGGAATCGGACAAATGGACGCACACGTTTTTTTCGTTGACCACTTCGGTCGAGTTGCCGATCCGCGCTCATGCCTTCGAAACCGGCGACGCCATGACATTTCAGGCTGAACATCTCTCGAATTCTGCGATTCGCGACGCCTATCTGACGTTTCGCGGAAATGTGTATGCCGTCGGCGACCTGAGCGGCGAACAGGCGGAGCGTCTCTGTCAGCCGATAGAGCTTGGGGCAACCACCAACTTTGCGCCGAAAAACGCGATCAACGATGCCTCGTTGCTGAAGACGTTTTTTGCCCATCCTGCCCAGACGTTCTCGCGGCTGATGTATGGCGAAAACGACCTGACCGCCATACAAAACGCCATGCAGGAAGATATTGCGAAAAAACTGATGCCGCGCTTGATCGAGGTATATCGAGAACGCACGGATGTTGCGTGTCTGATGGGCTGGATGCCTGAAACGTTCGTTCATCCCCAACTGCGAAGCGAACGAACGCCTGCGCCGTCGCTGACGCTGCTGACGTGGGAAATCCCGGTGACACCATAGTTGGAGTAGATAAAGTATGATAGGAATCATATCAGGATCGTTATTGGCGTGCGGAATGTGTGTAGACCATATCTTGGATTTCTTCGCTCCCTGGATTTGTCCGTTATTCCCCTTCGCTGTGCTTATGCTGATAATTCGACGAATCCTCTCTTTATTCCAGATACTTCCTACATGGATTTCTCAGCCGAAATCGTTATTTTTATTTTTGGGAGTGCTATTTGGATGGGTGTTCATTGGAAATGGGGCACTTTCAATCATAATGCTCCTTCCTATTCTTGTCGTAATATTTCGTTCTGTTCAAGCAGGAATACGATTTTTCCGAATTCCGTTATCCGTGCATTCAAGGAAATCAAAGACGCTTGTTATCATCTTCTCATTGCTATGGCTCGCTTCAATCGCGACTGTAGTTGAATGGATATTTTCTCAAAAAAGAATGGAGTATCATTTAAGCTATTCAGGTCGTGTTATTGAGCCCATTCGAAGAAGTTATGCTCGACACGCTTCCCGTTACGCCTCGATAATTCGGCAAGAATTGACCGCCGCATGTCAAGGGCAGGAAGACCTCGACTTCGTCTATTTTTCGAATCTTTTTTATCTCGCGGCTCATCTGAACGATATTTCTCTTGCCTCTTGTATCGAGCAGCTTGTGCTGAAGCATGGAAAAGAATACAATCTTTATACTTCGCGATTCGTAAAGGAAGGCTTGCTCGCGTTGCAAGCATCGGATAACGACAAATTTCGGGCGACATGCGGGATTGTCTTGACGCAGGGGTTTTCGATAGAAAATGAACGCGACGCAATCCGAGATATGTGTACGGTTGATAGAAAAAATCGGTAAATCATACGTCAGAACGCACAAACGCAAATTTCCTTGACTTCTTTGTCAGCGTTTATAACCGTTGTTATGATAGAGATTTATGAAATTACCCCTGTCAGGGTTCGACCCCTGACAGGGGTTCTGTATTGACTCGATTGATTGGAGAACACATGAAAACATTACCCGGTTCGGTACGAACCTATTTGCGCGGATTGGCGCACCATTTGAAACCCGTGATTCTGATCGGACAGCACGGCGTGACTCCCACCCAGATTGCCGAGATCAATATCGCGCTGGATCTGCATGAACTGATCAAAGTCAAATTCAACAGCCTCAAAGAACAGAAAAAAGAATTGACCGCCGAGATCGCGGAGCAGACTCACTGCGAATTACTCGGTCTGATTGGCAACATCGCGATTTTATATCGCCAGCAATCTGACCCGGAAAAACGCAAAATCGAGCTGCCGGTCAAACGAACGACTCCGTCGCCGAAAAACGCATAAGTACGCCACGTATGGACGAACCACGACTCACCGCGCGGCACGGCAAACTCATCGCCGCCCTGACGACCTCGGATATGACGCTGCTGGCGGACATCGAACGGGAATTGACACAGCGTTTCAGCCCGATTGACGCCAAAAGCGACCTCTTTTCCTTCGACGCCTTCACCTCGTATTATCAGCCGGAAATGGGGACGGAACTGCAAAAATGTTTCGTCAGTTTTACGGACATGATTCTGGTCGAGACGCTGCCGGAGATCAAGCTGCTGACGAACGACATCGAGCAGCGCTGCGCGGCGAGCGGCAATCGCCGCATCAATATTGACCCAGGCTATCTGACCGCCGCGCACATGGTGCTTGCGACCACGAAACCCTACACGCACCGCATTTATTTAGGAAAAGGGATTCATGCGGAATTGACGTATATGTGCAAAAAACGGGTCTTTCATACGTTGGAATGGACGTATTTCGATTACCGCGCGCCGCTCGCCATGCGCTTTTTCGAGGGCGTCCGCAAAACTTTGCTCAAGCAGATGCGCGACGCGAATCTGCGGATATGATAAAGGTGAAATAATGACAACAGCAACCATGAAACAGATGAATTCGTATGCGATCATGCTGCCGGAATCGGCATTTTCCGCACTGCGAAAAGACCCGACAGAGTTTCTTCAAGAAATGAAATATGCCGCAACAGTCAAATGGTATGAACTCGGGCAGATTTCGCAAGACAAAGCTGCTGAAATTGCCGGACTGACGCGCTATGAATTCATAAAATTATTAACGCGCTATCAGGTCTCTGTTCTTCAAGACACTTCGGCCAGTATTGAAGAGGAATTGCGTCATGCTTGCTAAAAAAATCGTGATCAATGCTTCCCCATTGATTTTGCTTTGCAACGCTGGCATGGTGGAAATTTTACCGAAATTATTTGAGGAGATCGTTATTCCAGATGCGGTTTGGCAGGAGATTCTCGCCTCCCCGCGAGAAGATAAGGCCGCTCGCCAACTAACAGAAATCGCCTGGCTACAGAAGAAAGCTGTCACGAATCACGAGGAAATCGTGTATTGGGATTTAGGCGAGGGAGAAACGTCAACGTTGAGTTTTGCGTATCAATATCGAGAATATTACGCCATGCTTGATGATAGAGCTGCGAAACGTTGCGCCCTTTCATTGGGAATCCGAACGTTAGGGACTGGCTCGGTTCTGATTTTGGCAAAAAAACAGGGACTTCTTCATTCTGTCGAACAAGCGCTTTTCAAACTGAGAAATGAAGGCCTGTGGATTTCCGATGCAGTGATTCGATTGTTAAAGCAAAAGGCAGGAGAATAAGGAGAATAAAAGGAGTTTCCAGATGAAACGCATGTTTTGGTTTGCTACTCTGTGTATTATTTGTGTTGTCATCGTTCCTTCTGAAACCGATGCCGCCCCCGATTCGCTGCGCCGGACGCCGATTGTCGAGGCGGTCGAAAAGGCTGGCCCGGCGGTCGTGAATATCAGCACGGAGCAGATCGTGCGTCGGCAGAGCCAGTTCGGTTCGTCCGACCCGTTTTTCGACCAGTTCTTCCGCGATTTTTTCGATCCGTTTCCGCGCCGGGAATATAAGCAAAACAGCCTCGGTTCGGGCGTGATCATTGATAAACGCCGCTACGTGCTGACCAATTATCATGTCGTGCTGAGAGCCTCGAAAATCACGGTCACGCTGGCGGATAACCGCGAATTCGAGGGCGAAATCGTCGGCACGGATCCGAAATCCGATCTGGCGATTGTCAAGCTCGTGACCGAAGAAGACGTGCCGGTCGCGGACATGGGCATCTCGAACGACTTGATGATCGGCGAACCGGTCATCGCTATCGGCAACCCGTTCGGCCTGTCGCATACCATCACGACCGGCGTGATCAGCGCGTTGGATCGCTCGATTCGCCTGTCGGACGAGCAAACGCTGCGCGGCTTTATTCAAACCGATACGCCGATCAATCCGGGCAACAGCGGCGGCCCGCTCATCAATATTCTCGGCGACGTCATCGGCATCAACACCGCGATTTACAGCGAGGCGCAGGGCATCGGGTTTGCGATTCCGATTGACAAGGCGAAGCGGATTATCAGCGAACTGATCGAATACGGCAAAGTCCGCGCGGCCTGGATCGGCATTGCGGTGCAGGATATTACGCCGGCAGTCGCGCAATATTTCAAATACGATTCCGCTGACGGCGTCCTGATTGCGCAGGTCTTCGACGGCAGTGCCGCCGAACGCGCCGGATTGACGCAGGGCGATATTTTAGTCAAAATCAACGAACAACCGATTCGCGATCAAGCCGCCTATCAAACGGTTTTGGATGAGTACACCGCCAGCGACACGCTGACGTTCGCCGTATTCCGAGATGGCAAGCCGCTGACGCTTGCGGTGAAGGCCGAAGAATTCTCGCAGGAACAGGCGGTCAAATTGGCGTATCAAGAATTCGGCGTCTCTGCGGCAGAGATTACAAACCGGAACGTGCAAGAATATGGCCTGCAAACCCGTCAGGGCGTACTGATTGACAAAATCCGCCCCGAAAGTTCCGCCGCGCAGGTCGGGATCGAGCCGGGCGATATTATCCGCCAGATCGAAGGCGTTCCGGTCGGCAACATGACTGATTTCGGCGAGATTATGAGCAAGATTCGCCAGCAAACCGGCGCGGTCTTTTTGATTCAACGCGGCACTCGCGGCTACTACGTCACGCTTGAGCGACAATAGCACAGAAACGGCCATCCGAGATGACAATCGGATGGCCGTTATTCAGGGGGGATTATTCGAATTATGCGCCGAACCAATACCGCTCTAACTCTTCCAATTTCGTGAAGCACACATCCGCCGGAATGCGCGTCAGAAACCAATTCAAGTTGCTGTACCGGTGCAGCAGCAGCCACATCATGATTCTGCGGCGCAATTCGTCAGTGAGTTCTGAATCAGCATAGCCATACGACAACAGAAATTCGCGGAAGAGTTTGCTGCTCCCTTGCGTGATAAATATCCCGACCGCGCACAAATCATATTCCCGCTGCCCCACCATTGACGGCTCGAAATCAATCAGCCCGGAAATTATCAATTCCGTACCTTCCTGTTTGACAAAGAGATGTTCCAGCATGAATTCCGTATGCAGCGGAGCCATCTGTTTGACATTGTGGAGATCAAGCGGATACGCATCCATGTAGTCGGTCAATTGCGACAGCCATTCCGGCGCAAGCCCGAAACGCTGATGATTCTCTAACAGCGCAGCGCGTTGATGCTCAATAAAGGCGTCCCATTGAAACGGCGCGGCGTCGAACAACGCGACCGGCAGCGAATGCAACGCGCGGGCAGTCTCGCCCAATTGACGGACGATCTGGCGCTTCTCCTCATCTGCAAGCGTATTCCATTCCCGATTCAGCGGCGTTCCTTCAAGCTGCTCCATGATAATGTACGGATAGCCTTCCCAATCATCAAAAGCATCGAGGCGCGGCGTCGCAATCGGCAAACGGCGATATAATCGTTCCAAAAAGAACGCCTCATTTTCGGCTTCTTTGCGGTCTTGCGGCGAAAAAATCTTGATCATCCGGCGATCTTCGGTCGCAAACACCGGTTGCGAGCCGTCCGCCATGCGCGAACATTCGCCTGAAATGTGATGCTTCTGACAAATACCCCGCGCAAATGTCATGCAAATTTCGGGATGTTGGCGTAACTGTTCTAATTCGTTCTGTGCATTCATGCATTAGATTTTCTTATTCTCGCCTGAATATAAAAGAATTCAGGGGGGATAGGAATCTTTCTTTCCGAGTTATACCAATTGTGTTTGAAAAGATCATATTTGATCAGTCAAGAATTCCGAGGTCTTGAAGACCGCGGAATTCTGAAATATATGATCGTTTTTACTACAATTGGTATTACTTGAGGGTATGTAGGATTTTTTCGATGGCTTCTTCTTTATTTTTCCTGATTTCCTCTGCAAAAGCTCTTCCGTATTCTGAAATATCAAAATATTTATCACTCCAGAGGATAATTTCGATTAAGATCGGCAGCAAATCTATCCCCTTTTGAGTTAACTTATACAGGAATTTTGCTTTACTTTCCGGGTGAGTCGTCTTTTCAAGGATGCCATCTGATTCTAAAAATGCTAATTTATCTGCAAGAATATTTGTTGCTATTTTTTCGTTCGACTTTAAAAAATCTCCATACGTGTTTTTTCCATGAAATATCATGTCTCGAATAATCAATAACGCCCATTTATCACCTAAAATATCCAGGGCTAAGCTAATGGCGCAATCGGATCTTCTTTTAATTTTTCTCATATGGCAAATTTAGTTGAATCTTTGATAAATGTCAAATATTTTCTAAAAATTACTTGCATTTTGCAAGTTATGCATTATAATTATACTTGTAAAATGCAAGTGAAATTGGTACATATGTTTGCTCGCATTTTTGAGAATGAAAGATCGAAACTGATCCATTCAGAAAAGGATATAAGGTAATTCAACAATAACTTTCTCAGGAGGATTTTTATCATGGCAATCAAAGTCGGAATCAACGGTTTTGGCCGGATCGGTCGTCAGGTATTCAAGGCGATCAATGAACGATATGCTGACACGCTGGATGTAGTAGCGATTAACGATCTGTTCGATTCGAAAACGAACGCATCATTATTGAAGTACGATTCAAATTACGGCAGATACGATGCGACGATTGAGGTGGTCGGAAATAACCTTGTCGTGAATGGGAAAACCATCACTGTCTTTGCCGAAAAAGACCCTGGTGCGCTGCCCTGGAAAGACTTCGGCGTGGAGATTGTAATCGAATCTACCGGCCTGTTTACAGACGCCATGGGCGATCCTGCCAAAGGTAAAGCTGGTGCCAATGTTCATATTCAAAAAGGCGGCGCGAAAAAAGTGATCATTTCAGCGCCTGCCAAAAACGAAGACATTACGGTGGTGTTGGGCGTGAATGATGATAAATATGATCCTGCCAAACATCACATCATCTCTAACGCTTCTTGCACAACGAATTGTCTGGCCCCTGTCGCTAAAGTTGTCCATGAGAAATTCGGCATCATCGCTGGGGTCATGACAACGATTCATTCGTATACCAACGATCAGGTCATCCTGGATCAGGGACACAAAAAAGAGTTGCGCCGTTCCCGGGCTGCTGGGTTAAATATGATTCCGACAACGACCGGCGCGGCAAAAGCGCTTGCATTGGTGATTCCCGAATTAAAAGGTAAATTCGACGGATTTTCGATGCGCGTACCGACGCCAACCGTCTCTGTCGTTGATTTTGTCGCTACTGTTGAAAAAGCAACTACGAAAGAAGAACTCAACGCCACATTTGTTACGGCATCGAACGGAGCATTAAAGGGCATTTTAGGCTTCACCACGGGTGAATATGGCGATCCTCTGGTATCAATGGACTTTAAGGGAGACGATCGTTCAACTATTGTTGATTTACCAACCAATATGGTCGTTGGCGGCACGCTGGTGAAAGTCGTGACCTGGTATGACAATGAATGGGGTTACTCCTGTCGGACGGCAGACCTGGCAAACAAAATCGCGCAATTACTTTAAGAGAATTGTCCAATAAGGAAAGGGGAAGCGCATGAGGGCAATCACCGCCCTCATGCGTGAACACTCTTGCCCAGCGTTTCAATCAATTATTCCCCTCCCCGTTTCAAAGCGCCGGTAGATTCGCGCACCACCAGCGAACATTCCAGCAACGTGAAGCCTCCCTGATCCGTTTCGTATCCGTTCGAATGGTTGTACAGCTTCTGCACGGCCAACTGGCCTTTCTGATAATGCGGCTGCGCGACCGTCGTCAACGGCGGATTGGTATGCGATGTCAAATAAATATTATCGAAACCGATGACCGACATATCATCCGGGATGGACAGCCCGGCGGAACGGATGGCGTGTAACGCGCCGATGGCGACGAGATCGTTATAGGCCAGAATCGCGGTCGGGCGTTGCTCTTTCGGCAAATTCAGCAGATTGCTGGTCACGCGAAAGCCGTCGTCAATCGTAGGGAGGCACACGCGATGCAATTCCGGTTTCAGCGTCACATCGGCTTCCGCCATTGCGCGGCGAATGCCTTGCAATCGCGCGCGCGAGGCGTCCGATTCCGATGCGCCTGATAAATACGCAATTTCAGTATGATTCAGGCTGAGCAGCAGTCGTGTTGCCTGATACATCCCGCCTTCGCGATCCGTATCAATGCAATAAATGCGCGAATCCGCTCCGTTTTTCCGCAGCATCACGATGGGCAAGGCGGAGTTATTGCATTCATCGCAGATGTCCTCCGGCGCAATCTGAGGATGATGCAAAATCACGCCATCGAGACTTTCATAGCGCAAGACGTTCAAATTGTGCCGCAGCGCGCCCGGTTTTTCGCTGACCGGAACGATCAGCAAGTGCATGCCGAGTTTTTCGGCTTCTTCTTGAATGCCCGTCAGAATCATGCCGTTTGCCGGATTCAAAAACTCCGGGATAATGCAGGCGATCACGTCCGGCCTGATTTTTTCTTTTCCCAGCGCTTTCAGAGCCTCTTTGACACGCTGCTCCAGGTCTCTGCTGACCGGCCCGGAGCGATTGATCACGCGGGAGACCGTCGCGACCGAGACTTCGGCGCTCGCAGCGATCTCTTCTAACGTTGGGTTTGCTTTGTTTTTTGCCATATTATTATCCTTATCATGGAATTCTCACCGATGATTCGAATCCGTGAGAATCCCCCCTGCCAGTCAAACCTCGGATTATCCGAACCATTATTTCAGGCGCGATATTTTTTACAATCTTTTCTTTCTGTGAACAATGTTTTCATGCCGTCAGTCAGTTATTTACAATATTATTCAGGAGTGCCAACGCTTGCGTTGGCAAGGCGGCGAAGCCGCACACGACAGGAGTGCAAAAGCGACTCCGCAAAGCGGGTTGAGCTTTTGCGGCGGGGTCGTTGCAAAAGCTCAACTTCGCGTCGCTCAGGTCGCTTTTGCACTCCAGCCTGGTAAATAATTACGAATAATGTTATATATAAGAATACGCAGA
The DNA here is from genome assembly GCA_964602655.1 of uncultured Candidatus Moduliflexus sp. Taxonomy (GTDB): domain Bacteria; phylum Moduliflexota; class Moduliflexia; order Moduliflexales; family Moduliflexaceae; genus Moduliflexus. The sequence continues at coordinate 15,116 of CAZRSF010000002.1, read as the reverse complement.
AATTTTTCAAGAAAATTCACCATTATATGTAATAAATTATAATTTTTATGTAAAAAATGATTTTATTTTACATAAAATATTGACATAAATAGCATGATATTTTACATGGAGACTGTCGAGGCAAAAGAAGCGGTTCTCTCGATACACATGAGAGAATCTGAATTGTTTCTCCTTATTTCATGGAGGTTTCAGGTATGAAACATGTATGTGGACGGATATTATGCGTTGCGATCATCGGGCTATTTCTTTTAGGAAGCGTTGCGCCGATCAGCGCTCAGGATCAAATCGAACTGCGAATGACGTGGTGGGGATCGCAGGGACGCCACGATCAAACCATTCAAGTGATCGAATTGTTTCAACAGAAAAACCCGAATATCAAAATCGTGTATGAATTCAGCGGCTGGCGCGATTATTTCACAAAATTGACCACGCAAGCGGCAGGCGGCAATCTGCCGGACGTTATGCAGCATGATTACGCCCGATTAGCCGAATGGGTCGGAAACGGCCTGTTACTCCCATTGGACGAATACGTGTCGTCGAATGTGATCAATACGGCGGATATTCCGGCGGTGATGCTGGAAGGCGGCAAAGTTGACGGAAAGTTGTACGGCGTGAACCTTGGCGCCAATGCTCCGGCGATGATTGTTGACCTCGATGCCTTCAAAAAAGCCGGGATCGAACTTCCGGCGGCTGATTGGACCTGGGAAGATTTCGAGCAAATCTGCATGACGCTGCATGAAAAATTAGGCATCTGGGCAGTGGGCGGAACGTTGGCCGATCATCAAACCTGGAAAACACTGTATCTGTCGCTTGGACAATGGGCATACTCCGCAGACGGCAAGGCGCTCGGCTATACCGACGATCAGCCGTTGATCGGCAAAATGCAGATGTTGCTGCGCCTGATCAAAGCGGGAGCGTATCCTTCGCGCGATGTCGAATTGGCCGAGTTTTTCAACTCCGGACCGGAAGGCAACCCCATCGCCACCGGAAAAGCCGCAATGGCGATGTTCTGGAGCAATCAGCTTGCCGCGATTCAAAAAGCCGCTGGCCCTGATCGCCATCTCGGATTGATCGGTCTGCCGAAAGAAAAAGGCGGATGCTGCTCGCCGAATTACATCAAACCGTCAATGTTCTTCTCCGTGACAAAAGACGCGAAACACCCGAAAGAAGCCGCAATGTTCATTGACTTCTTCGTCAATTCGCCCGAAGCCAACGAAATCATGAAAGGGGAACGCGGCGTGCCGGTTTCGACAACCGTTCGCAAGAGCCTGAAAGCCGGATTGGACCCGGTACAGGCGCTGGTCTTCGATTTTGTCGAAAAAGTGGAACAAGAAAACACGACACTTCCGCCAGCCGACCCGACCGCGCATGGCGATGTCTATAATAACGTCTTCCTGCCGGAATTTGCTGACCCGGTGCTCTTAGGCGAGATTACGCCCGAAGAAGGCGTCGCCACGCTGAGAACGATGGCGACGGAGATTCTCGGCAAAAAATAATCTGCGAATGCCCCTCAGCCACTACCCTGCCTCTATAAGGAGGCAGGGCTGTACTTCTGTCATTGCGAGGAGCGTCGGCGACGAAGCAACCGCGTGGCGCACTGACGCTCTCGCAATAACAGTGTTTCACGAAAAATTACTACGAAAAAGGACGCGCTTATGAACACAATGACCCAGCAGCAAGCCGAGACCGGCAAGAAGGTCAAAGCGTATCGCAGAAATTATACCGGCATCGGATATCTCTTTCTCTCACCCTGGTTGATCGGATTTTTTGCCTTTACATTCTTTCCGATTGTCGCTTCGATTGCGCTCGCATTTACGGAGTATGACATTTTTACGCCGCCCAAATGGATCGGATTGGGCAATTTCGAGCGCATGTTTTTTCATGATTTACGCTACTGGCGGTCTGTCAAAGCCACGTTTCTCTATGTGTTTACTGCGATTCCCCTTCGTCTGATGTTTGCGCTGATCGTCGCCATGTTATTGAATACGAAACACCGCTTCATTCCGCTCTATCGCGCCGTCTTTTACGCCCCTTCGATTGTCGGCGGCAGCGTGGCGGTGGCCGTGATGTGGAAACAAATTTTCGGCAAAGAAGGCGCGGTGAACGCCGTTTTAGCCATATTCGGCATCGCTGGCCCGGCCTGGTTAGGGAATGTTGACACCGCAATCTGGACATTGGTCTTCGAGGCGGCCTGGCAATTCGGTTCGCCGATGCTGATCTTTTTAGCCGGCCTCAAGCAGATTCCGCCCGAACTCTATGAATCCGCCTCGATTGACGGCGCGAATAAATGGCATAGTTTCTGGAAAATCACGCTGCCGATGCTGACGCCGGTGCTGCTGTTCAATTTGGTCATGCAGATCATTCACGGGTTTCTCGTCTTTACGCAGGCATTCATCCTGTCCGGCGGCAATGGCGCGCCTCGCGACAAACTTTTGATGTATTCGCTCTATCTGTATCAACGCGGATTCGTCAACCTTGAAATGGGCTACAGCGCGGCGATGGCCTGGGTCTTGTTAGCCGTCATCGCTTTTTTCACCGCAATCGTGTTCAAGTCGTCCAAATATTGGGTGTACTATGAAACGGAACTCGCCGAATAGGAGGAAAACGCCATGAGTATGCTGACAACATCAGCCAAAACGCCTCAGTCGTATTCTCACGCCGAGCATACGAAGAAAATGCTCGTCCAAAGCCTGATTTATCATCTGTTGATCGGCGCGTTGGGCTTTATGATGATTTATCCGATTCTCTGGCTGTTTGCCAGTTCGTTCAAAGCCCCGGACGAAATCTGGACGCATGTCACCACCTTGATTCCGAAAGCGTGGCGCGTCGAAAATTACGCAAACGGCTGGAAAGGATTCGGCGGCGTGACGTTCGCGACATTTTTCAAAAATTCCCTGTATTATGCCGGTTTCGGCACGATTGCGCAGGTCTGTTCGTCGGCGGTGATTGCCTACGCCTTCGCCAGAATTCCGTTTCCGGGCAGAAAATTCTGGTTCATGATCATGCTGCTGACGATTATGCTGCCGCAGCAAGTGCTGCTGATTCCGCAATACATCGTCTTCAGCAAATTAGGGTGGATCAACACCTTCAAACCGCTGCTGATTCCGCGCTTATTCGGCGCGCCGTTTTTCATCTTTCTGCTCGTGCAATTCATGCGCGGCATTCCGAAGGAATTGGATGAAGCGGCGGAGATTGACGGATGCAGCAAGGTCGGGATTTTCTTCCGCATCCTGATTCCGTTAGTGCAGCCCGCGCTGATTACATCGGCGATTTTCTCGTTCTACTGGACGTGGGCGGAGTTTTTGACCCCATTGATTTATTTGAACGATCCACGACTCTACACCGTTTCGATGGCGTTGCGCACCTTTGCTGACCCGTCGGGACAGACCGACTGGGGAGCGATTTTCGCGATGTCGAGCCTGTCGCTCATTCCGGTGTTCGTCATTTTTATACTCTTCCAAAAATACATTGTGGAAGGCATCAGCACATCAGGCTTAAAAGGATAACAATTAGGAAAACAATGATCTCCACGAAACACACGAAATACACGAAAATATAAATAGAGAAACACATGTTTTGTATTTTCGTGTATTTCGTGTGTTTCGTGGTAAAAATAAAGGATTATGAAAAAAACACGCTATGCGCTTGTGGGAGTCGGCGACCGCTCCGGCATGTATGTTGACGCGCTGCTCAAGCGCTTTACCGAGGTCGGCGAATTGGTCGCGATTTGCGATAAAAATGAAGGGCGTTTGCGTATGCGCGAAACGATCCTGAAAGAACAGGGCAAGGCAGTTGCGGTGTATCGCGACGACCAATTCGACGCGATGCTGGCGGAAACTCGCCCGAATGTCGTGATTGTGACAACGCAGGATTCCGCGCATGACGAATACATCTGCCGCGCCATGCAGGCCGGTTGCGATGTCATCACCGAAAAGCCGATGACAATGAACGCGCAGAAATGTCAGCGGATTATTGACACGCAAAAAGCGACCGGCCGTTCCTGCCGCGTCACCTTCAATTACCGGTACGCGCCGCCTCGCACCCAGATCAAAGAGTTGCTGATGTCCGGCGTCATCGGGAACGTCGTGTCCGTAGATTTTCACTGGCTGTTGGACACCAAACACGGCGCGGATTATTTCCGCCGCTGGCATCGGCGCAAAGAGAATTCCGGCGGCTTGCTCGTGCATAAAGCGACCCATCATTTCGATTTGGTGAACTGGTGGTTGTCCAGCGTGCCCGAAACCGTGTACGCCACCGGAACGCGCAACTTTTACAGCCCGGAAATGGCCGACCGCTACGGCATCGTGAACCGCAGCGAGCGCTGCCTGACATGCGCCGACGCGGGACGCTGCCCGTTTTATCTTGATCTGCGAACGTACCCGAAATTGAAAACCTCGTATCTGGATCAGGAACACTACGATGGCTATTTCCGCGACCGCTGCCTGTTCGACGCTTCGATTGACATCGAAGATACGATCCAGGCCGTCGTGAAGTATCGCAGCGGAGCCGCCATGACCTACTCGCTCCATGCGTTTATGCCCTGGGAAGGCTATGTCGTCTGCTTTAACGGTACGCAAGGACGCCTGGAACATGTCTGTCAGGAAACGGTCTATTTCAGCGGCGACGGTTCCGTGCCGGGCGAATTGATGCCGGAAGGGACGAAAACCAAAATCTACCCGCTGTTTCAAGCCGGATACGACGTTGACATCTGGAAAGCCACCGGCGGACACGGCGGCGGCGATCCGATTTTGTTAGAAGATTTGTTCGACCCGAACGCCGCTGAAGACCGCTATCTCCGCGCCGCCGATTATCGCGCCGGGTCGTGGTCTATTCTGACCGGCATCGCGGCCAATCAATCCATCGCGTCCGGCCAGCCCGTACACATCAGCGACCTGATCGCCGGCCTCGACGAACCGGCGTACCCGCCGATGCCATCAGTTGCTGACCCGATCCCATTGCCCAAAATCGAAAACGCCATGCCGGAATGGTTTAAAAAAGCAGCGTCGTAATCCCATATTATCGTAGAGACGCACGGCCGTGCGTCTCTACACGAAATATTGATTTTTATATTATGACCAATCAACACCTTGCAGATTATATCACGAACAAGCGTCTTTTCGACGCTGATTTAGCGCATTGCCGCGCCGCAGAAATCGTGGTGGATGACGGCGTGTATCTGTCATCGCTGCGCAAAAAGGGGAACGCGATTTTTTGCATCGCGCGCGACGACGATTCGCAGGAAAAATGTTTGGCAATGTGCGCGACCGCTGCCGACGCCTTTCCGAATTTCCCCGGCCCGCGCGAACAATACGGCGAATATGTCGTCGCAAAAACCGCGCTGACGCATGACGCCGCTGTCTTTCTGCGCCAGGAATTCCCGTTTACCGCGCCGCAGCCGTTGCGCGGCAAAAACGCCACCATCGGCACGGGCGACCGGCTTGGTCTGGCGAATCCCGCGCATATCAAAGCGATCCGCGATTACGACATTTTTCCGGTCTTAGCGCAGCAATCCATGCGGGAATTGAATTTCACGAAACGGACATGGTTCGATGTGCTGGATGCCGCCACGTTTGCCGTATTTCAGGAAGGGTACGAAGGCGGCTTCGGCTTTGACGGCGATCATTTGAAACGTCTCGAAGATATTGAATTTGCGCTGGAATGCGGCGCGACCATGATCACGCTCGACCTGAGCGACGTGATGAACACGCAGGCCGCAACATGGTCAACAACGCAATTGCGGAACGCCTACTTACAATTGCCTGAAGCGGAACGAATCCGCCTGGAAACCGCGTATCTCGCCGCGCCGATTTGCGTTGCCGATGACGTGACGCTGACCTTCAACGCGACGGAATTGCATCGCTGCTGCGCGATGTATGGCGCAGCCGTGTCGTTTGCCGCTGAGGTGTACCGCCTGCTCTGCGACCGCAATGGCGCAGGCAACGTGGATTTCGAAGTTTCGATTGACGAAACCACGACGCCGACGCTGCCGGAACATCATCTGTTTATCGTGAAAGAGCTTATGCACAGCGGCGTGGTCGTGGATTCGTTAGCGCCGCGCTTTATCGGCGAATTTCAAAAAGCGATTGATTATATCGGCGATGTGCAAGAATTCGAGCGGCAGCTTCAGCAGCATTGCGCGATTGCCCGCGCCTGCGGCAACTACAAAATTTCGATTCATTCCGGCAGCGACAAATTTTCCACCTACCCCGCCATCGGCAAATGCACGAACGGGCGGCTGCATGTCAAAACCGCCGGGACATCCTGGCTGGAAGCGCTGCGCGTGATTGCGGTCGCTGAACCGGCGCTGTATCGCGAGATTCACCGGGTCGCGCTGAATTCGTATCAAGACGCGCTGAAATTCTATCATATCACGGCGGATTTCAGCAAAATCAGGCCGCTCGACGCCACGCCCGACGCGCACTTGATTGACTTCCTGATACAGCCCGAATCGCGGCAACTGCTGCATATCATTTATGGCTTTGTTCTGCAAGACGTTTCGCTCAAAGAACGCCTCTATCAGGCGTTACACCGCCATGAAGCGCTGCATTATCGCTTTGTCGGCAGCCATCTCCGCAAGCATGTCGCGCTGTTGGGGCGTCCGTTGCGAGACGGCGCGGAATTGCTCTCCATTCAGGCATATTGCGCTCGTTACGGCGCAATTGAAAAATCGTGGGCGGAAATCGTCGCTGATTCGGTGTTGGCAACCTATCCTGATCCGAAAGATTTGCACGTCTATCACCCCGAAAAATGGGTGTATCAAAACGGATTTTTTATCAATGCCCTGTTCGCGCTCTGGCAAAAAACCGGGCGGCAGGCGTATTTGGATTACATCATCGAGTGGGTTGACCTGTTTATCAATGCTGACGGGCAATTCGAACCGGGAAAATACCGCCCGGAAGAATACGCGCTTGATAATATTTTGCCCGGCAGAATTTTGATCGCCTTATATCGCGAAACCGGCGCGGCGAAATATCAACGCGCCGCTGACATCCTGATGAATCAATTGCAAAATCAGCCGCGAACAAGCGACGGCGGCTACTGGCATAAACAGCGCTATCCGTATCAAATGTGGCTGGACGGCATTTATATGGCCGACGTGTTTTCGGTCGAATTTGCCCGCGAATTCGGACAGCCCGAACATTTCGACGATGCGATTCGCCAGATTCGATTGATGTATCAACACGCGCATGATCCGCGCACCGGCCTGCTGTTTCATGGCTGGGACGAACGCAAAACGCACGTCTGGGCGCATCCTGAGCGCGGCGCGTCGCCAGAAATCTGGGGACGCGCGGTCGGCTGGTATCTCATGGCACTGGTAGATTGTCTTGAATCGCTGCCAGCGGAACATGCCGAACGCGCCGCCGTGCTTGACATTCTGCGGCGGGTGGCTGCTTCTGTAGCGACCTATCAAGACGCCGAAACCGGATTATGGCATCAAGTGCTTGATAAGGGTGAGCGGACTGACAACTGGCTTGAAACGTCATGCAGCGCGATGTTTGCGTATGCGTTCGCCAAAGGCGTCAGAATGGGGGTGCTTGATACATCCTTTTCAGCAAACGCGCAACGCGCCTATCAGAGCTTGCTGGATCGGCATATTTTTCTTGATGCGCGGCAGCGGGTCACGATGACGGGCGTTGTCAGCGTCGGGACGCTCCGTTCGGCGGGCAATTACGAATATTACATCAGTTCCGAGCAGCGCCTGAACGATTTCAAAGGATTGGCTGCGTTTCTTTACGCCAGCCTGGAGTGTGAGGCAGAAAAATACCATACGTAAAATGTAAAAAATACGTTCGTGGTAGAGACCTCACAGGTCTTCGAGACCTGTGAGGTCTGGGGCAACGTTATTTTTTGGGCAGCATTCATAAAAATCTCACACAGTCTTCATACAATACAAATCATAAAAATCCTTGGTGGATGTGTAATAAAAGGAGGGATGCTTGCAGCAAAAAAACAGTGATTATCAGGGAGTAAAGGCGCGTCGGTGATTCGTATCAGAAACATCATGATTGTGCAGAAGATGTCGCGGGATTTACTTCTGTTCAATCCTCCACATTCAGAAGAGGAAAGGTATTATGAAATTACAGTCATTATTTGCAGTCGCATGCGCGGCGTTTATTGCGATTCCGGCGTATGCGGAAGTGAAGTTCGGCACGAAACTTGAGACAAACACAACAGTGAGTTCGACCTCCGTAGATAGCGGAAGCACGACAGACAAAGTCAAATTCGATAATGACGGCCACGTTGAATTCAGCCTTGAGGCGAGTGCGAAAACCGAAAGTGGGTTCTTTGTTTCAGGCAAAGGCGTTGGCAGAATTAAGGTGGACGGCGGATTCGAAGAACAGGATGTCTGGGTATCGCTGGGAACGCCTTCCGTCGCCCTGAAAGTCGGACATTGGGAAGCGGAAAAATTATTCAATAAACCCGATGATGTCTATATCACAGCCGTTCCTGGCGCCGTCAGCCGGTATGAAGCGAATGCCGTGCGCGGACGAAATCCGAATGGCGCGGGCGTGGTGATCAAATTGAGCGACGCCTTGAAGCTTGATGCGAGAATGGCGTTTGACACCGCTTCAGACAGTAAATTAGGAGACATGAATACGTTAGGCGTGCGCCCCGTGTTAGTATATGATTCGAATGGATATATCTTTAAAGCTGGCGCGGAATATGTGTTGACCACGCCGCAAGATAATGATGGCAAAGGCGAAAAAACCCTGCTTGGTTTCGGCGCTCAAGCCTGCGCGACGTTCGGCAATATCACGATCGGCGGGTCTGGCGCGATGAAAACCGACGGCGGCAAAACGCTGGTGAAAGATGACGATGGAAATGTGATCGGAGAAGATGACGCGGACGACGTCAACACGACATCTGCCATCGGACATATCACTCTCAAAAATATTGCCGAGAAGGATGCTGCTACGCTTGGAGCCGGCTACACGACTGAAGATGCAAACGATAGCGATCACATGTTTATATATGGCGCTTATTTACACAAGCTGCCGATTGAAGGAGCTGAAATTAAATTCGGCGTCTCCTATGCCACCGCTTCCGATATTGGCGGCAAAGACGATGGCAGCGCGTTCGGCGGTCGCATTCGTTTTAATTATACCTTCTAACACACCGTTTATCATTCAAAAAGGCGCACATTGTGCGCCTTTTTTTATTGCACTATTGTTTCACTTCCTAACATTTTTTTGATCACCCACCCCAACCCCTCCCAGGAGGGGAATTTCGTGCAGAGTTGCCTCGAATCGCGATTCCCCTCCTGGGAGGGGCAAGGGGTGGGTTGGAAAATTGTGTTAGGAATTGAAGCACTATTGTTATTATCCTGATTTTGCAGGAACATGTCATCATACGAGTCGGTTAAACAGCGGATAGAAATCATTGAAATTCATTGGCTGCCGCGCCTGCGCGAGGCGTGTCAGGCGCATTTTCGCGATGTGAAATTGCCATCGCACGACCACCGCCATCATCTGCGCGTCTGGCTGCTGGCAAAAGAGTTGCTGACAGCGCTTGGAGAACATGAGGGGATTTCAGACGAGTTAATTGAAGGCGTCCTGATTGCCGTCTTTTTTCATGATGTCGGCATGAGCGTGACCCGCGCCGCGCAGCATGGCCGCGAAAGTCGCAACATCTGCGAACGCTGGCTCGCGGAACAGCGCGTCTCGTTGGTCAACTCTCGCGAGATGTTAGCGGCCATCGAACATCACGACGACAAAAGCTATGCGACCCATCGTCATCGCAGCGAACGGAGGCGCATTTTGCCGATTGTCGCGGCGTGTGACGATTTGGATGCGTTCGGCGCGGTCGGCGTGTTTCGGTATGCTGAAATCTATCTGCTGCGCGGTATGCCTGCCGCCGAACTCGCCGCGCATGTGCTGCCGAATCTCGCGAATCGCTACCGGCATTTTCAGCGCATGTACGGCGACGTGTCGGGGTTCGCCGAACGCCACGCCCGGCGCTATGAGGTGACGCGGCGGTTCTATGAAAATTTTGCGCAGCAGGTCGCACAGGCGGGCTATGCGCCGGCATGTTTCACCGGCGCAGTCGGCGTCATCAATCTGTTCCGCGCCCGCGTCATCGAAGGCAGCGAGCCGCCGGAAGCGCTGTTCGATGACATTTGCCAGCATCCTTCAGATAACGGTCTCTTCGAATTTTTTCAACAGTTCCAGGACGAATTACAGCATCATTTATGACTGTTGACGCTGCAAAAGGAGTGCAGAAGCGCAGCTTTTGCTGTCAAAGCTTCGCTTTGGCACTCCTTCTTCATGCCCATTTCTTGCTGATTGTTCTTCCTCTCGTTATTTTACGGATGTACTTCCAAAAATTTCTGCACTTCGGCTTCGAACGGCATCGCCGCGCGCGTGCCGGGTTTCATCGCGTGCAAGGCGGCGCACGCCTGGGCAAAGCGGGCGGTTTCGCGGATATTCCAGCCGCGCAGGATGCCGAACGTCAAGCCGACGCCGAAAGCGTCCGCATGGCCTGCCATATCTACCGGCGCGACGGCAAACGGCGGCTGATGGAACACCTCATCTTCCGCAGCCCAAAAGCTCCCCTCGCGTTCGTCGAACAGGCTGACAATCGGGATGATATGTTTTTCCCGCAGCGTGGCGACGATTTTTTCCGGCGCGTCCTCTCCCGACAACTCTCGCCCGGCGGCAATGTCGGTCATGAATACGTCGGAGAAAGCGAGCGTTTCCTCAAGCTGCTCCAGCGTTCCGGCCTGCAACGTTTCCAGGAGATCGCGCTGCGAGAGAGAGAGGCGCGTCACGACCGGAATGCTTGACGCTTTCACAAGCTCGGCGGCTAAGATACACGCTTCCAATGGAATGCCGCAGAGTTCGATCAGCAGCAGGCGGCAATTTCTAAGATAATACGACGAGGCCGCGACATACGCCGCATCGATTTGGCTTAAAATATTCGGGAAAAACACACGGCTTGTTCGCCCGGCGTCATCGCTCACCGTCCAAATCCAGGGGGATAACGCCGACGGCAGCATATCGCATTGGCCGATATCAATCCCGGCGTTGACCAGGCCTTTCGTGATCTGCACGCCGAACCCGTCTCCGGCGAGTTTGCCGAAATAGCCGGCTTTCAGTCCGAATCCGTTCAAGCCGATCAGCATGTTGCTGAGTCCGCCGCCCTCGACATGCTGATAACTGAGAGACGCGCAGACGTCGGTCGGATTGTCCGGCAAACGATGCACGTGCGCGATTTGCTCGATCAGACTTGCCCCGATGCCGATAATATCAAACTGTTTGACCATGTGTGTCCCCCATCTGCTCCTCAAGCGCGTCCTCGCGTTCTTCTACGACGCCTTCATAGATCAGATGCTCCTCGCCATCCATGCTGATAATCAATTCATGTTCGAATGTCGCCATAGCGTCGGGAACGCCTTCGATGACGACGAGATTCGGGTTGAACATCCGAAATTCGTCATGAGAAATCGAGGTCGGCTCTTCGACGATCAACCCTCTGATTTTCGAGAACAACGGCTTAAAGCTCGCGTCAACCATTTTGGTCAATAAAATTTCCTGCCCCGTCCCCTGAATTTTCAGCGCGGCCTCGCCCAAATTCGCCGCTTTGACGACCTTCCCGGTACAAAGCTGCCCGAAACCGGACGCGCCTTTTGCCAATACCGTGGAAATAATATGCACGCGAATCGTGTTCAGCATAATGGGCGAATTGATCGGAATTCCTGCCACCGTGATGACGCGGTCGTCATTGCGAAGGTATTTTTGCCGCAGCGCAATTGCCAGCGCATTGGAGATCATGTCGTCCGATTCTGACACGAATTCGCTGATAATCGGATACACGCCCCAGTAAAGCAGCAGATTTCGCTGCACCTGCCTCGACGGCGTGGGCGCGATAATCGCCTGTTTCGGGCGATATTTGCTCACGAGTTTGGGCGTGTTGCCGCGCAAGGTCGGGGTCAGAATGGCGGTCGCATGAATGTTCTCCGCCAACAAAAACGCCGACTGCGCGATAGCGGTCGCCATGTTATTTTCTTCCTCAAGCACGTTGACATACGCGCGCATTTTTTCGCGATATTCCGGCGAATTTTCGGCGCTGACTGCGATGTTGTGCATCGTCTTGACCGCTAAAATCGGGTACGCGCCGGAGGCCGTTTCGCCGGACAGCATGACGGCGTCCGTGCCGTCGAAAATGGCGTTCGCTACGTCGGAGGATTCGGCGCGAGTCGGGCGCGGATGCTGGATCATCGAATCCAACATCTGCGTCGCCGTAATCACCGGTTTGTTCGCAGCATTGCATCGGCGAATAATCCGCTTTTGCACCAACGGAATCTCCTCCGTCTTTAGTTGCACGCCGAGATCGCCCCTGGCGACCATCACGCCGTTCGAAACCGCCAGAATCTCGTCAATATTTTCGACGCCTTCCTCATCCTCGATCTTTGCGATAATGTGAATTTTAGAATTATGCGCGTCCAACAACTTGTGGATTTCCAGCACATCCGAACTTTTACGGATGAATGACGCGGCGATAAAATCGAAATTCTGCCGAATGCCGAACAGAATATCGGCTTCATCTTGTTCGGTCATCGCCGGAAGCGCGGTTCGCACGCCGACGACATTGACGTTTTTGCGGCTGCCGATCTTGCCGCCTTGCAGAACGCGGCAATGAATATCGTTTCCCTCGACGCGCTCCACGACCAAATCAATCACGCCGTCGGCGATATAGACATGTTTATCCGGCGAAATTTCCTGCGGCAGGTTTTTGTAAGAAATAGCAATCCGTTCCGCCGTGCATTCGACTTCATCGGTGGTTAAGATAATCGGCTGCCCATTGACCAATTCGATGGACGCATCCTCTTTGACCTTACCGGTGCGAATTTCCGGTCCTTTGGTATCTAACAGCAGCGCCACCGGAAGCCCGGTCTGACGGCTGGCTTCCCGCACCATAGACGCGGTTTCCTGGTGATACGCATGATCGCCATGCGAAAAATTCAACCGGGCAATATTCATGCCTTCTATCAATAATTGTTTGATGCTTTCGATGTCATGTACCGCCGGCCCCATTGTACAGACGATTTTCGTTTTACGAAGCGCCATCTGATGCTTCCTCCGTTGCGTGTCATATATTATAGCATTATTCAGGTGTATGAACCCGATCCGAGGAGTTCGAACGCGCAGCTTTCGCCGCCAACGAGGCGCTTCGACACTCCTATGGCGATCTCAATGACCATGAATCATGCTGTCAGTTCTCAGAAATACTGTCATGTCTTGTAAGGTCTGTCAAACAGCAGTGATTCTCGGAAGGATAAAATCTGTCAAAGGATTCTTGCAGGAATTTTCAGGAGTTACGCCAACCATTCGAGATAAAAATGCTCTTCCAACGCCGCAAGATAGCGTTCAGGGAAATGCTGGCGGCGCGCTTCGCGGATCAGAATATCCAAACGATAATGGAAAATCGGCGTGTCATCGGGCGTCAACACACCGAGGTCGCGGTCAAGAAAGCGCTGACGCAGCGACGCGGCAGCGGCGTAAAACCCAATAAGCGCATCTATCGCGATGGGGCGGGCTAATTCGACATAGACCAGATAGGTATTGTGCGGGTTGTTGCGCGTAAATTGTTGAAGCGTGGGGAGGTAGCGAAACAATTCCTCTTCCTGCTGAATCGCGCCGAGATGCCATTTCGTCACCGAGGCCGCGTTCGTCGGATACGCTGGCGGCTGCGACGGTTCGCCTGCGACGATTTCTTGTAATTTTCCATCCAAGACCGGCGACAGCGAAAATTCGTCGTCAGTATCCGGTTCGAACGTGATGCCGAAATAGTCCTCCGCCCAGGCGAAAGCGTCCTGAATCGCCTCGCTTGTCCAGCCCGGCGACGACAGCAGATAATACGGCGGCAGCGGCGCGTAATTCAGGCCGATTTCATCCGCGTGAGCGCGGAAATACGTGCCGGGCAGCACGCTCAGGCAAAAGACTTGCAGATAGCCGTCCAGTCCTTCATGTTTCACCCAGCGGGCGCTCGCCTTGAATTTGTCCGGATCATCGCCGGGCAGGCCGACAATCAGGTCAACTTTGGTTTCGATACCGTTTGCCAGCATGGCGCGCGCGCCGCGCAAAAATTTTTGCAGCGATTGCGTCCGCCCGATCTGGCGCATGGTGTCGGCGTGGATGCTCTGCAAGCCCAATTCGACTTCATACACGCCCGCTTCGGCTAATAATTTCGCTGCACGTTCGTCAATCATATCCGCTCGCAATTCGGTCGCGATCTTGAGTTTGCGTTCGGGATTCAGCGCCGCCATCTTGCGCAGCAACCCCTCCAAATCAGGACGGACGTTAAACGACGGATCGAGCAGAAACATGCCGGAATACCCGGATGAGATCGCGTGGCGCGTGAGGTTAAGCACGGTGCCTTGTGATAAAAATCGCAAATCGCCGCATTGCTTGTTGTAATAGCAAAACCGACAGGAAAACGGACAGCCGCGCATGGTTTCGATATACATTTCCTGCCAGCGTCCCGGCGGCACAAGCCCTTGCAAATAGGCGGAGCGGAAGGCGTTGATGTCAACGGCGCGGGTTTGCGGCGGCTGGACGTGCCATGTTGCGCCATCGGAACGCAGCGTACCGGGCAGATCGGCGGGAACGCGCCCGGTGTTCAAGAACGCGTCCAATAGCAGTTGCAGCGTCAATTCCCCTTCGCCGTAAACGTAAGCGTCAATCGCCGCGTGACGCAGCAGCGCGTTGTCCGGCGTCACTTCCGGGCCGCCTGCCAGAATCAGCGGCGCGAGCGTTTGTTGCTTGATCTGTTCGGCGATGTACAGCGAGCGTTCGACATTCCAGCAAAACAAGGAAAAGCAGATAACATCCGGCGCAATGGCGCGAATCTCCCGCAAAATGGTTTCATCCGATCCGTAATTTTGCAGAAACGGGTCGAATAGGCGAAATTCGCACTGCCGCGAGAGTTCCTGGCCTTGCAGATATGCTTGCAGGTAAAACGCCGCGACCGGAATATTATGGTCTTCCAGCGTGATTTTCAGGCGCGGAATCGGGAGTTGGACGAACAGAATCGTTTTTTTTGCGGCCATATTTTTTAGCGGAGGAGTCTCAAAGCTCTGCTTTGACAGCCAAAGCAGAGCTTTGGCACTCCATGTA
>CAZRSF010000001.1:117825-190837 GCA_964602655.1 uncultured Candidatus Moduliflexus sp. | reverse complement strand
TGACTTGACATCACGGCTATTTCTGTCAACTTTTCTTATTCAGCAACAACTCTAAAGGTAATAAATGAAGCATTATGCATATATCATAAGCTAAAAGACGTTTTTTGGGAGGTAGAATGTTTAACGAATTTAGCCTTATGCTATTCTTATTTTGGGCGTTTTGATAAGGCATTATCAGTTATGAATGATGCTTTACATACCACTAAAGTAATTACCGCTAAAAATCTGTTAAACTATGTATCAATGCGCTACAGTTATATTTTAATAGCGACAGGCCAATACAAAGAAGCATACGCGACATTAGAAAAGCCAATAAAAGAGGTTATAAAGAGAGAAGATTTCGGTGGAGATATATATTTACACGTTCTTAATTCTTCTCAAATTTATCTTGCGTTCGATGAACCGGACAGAGCTTTAATAAGATTGCAAGAAGCGGAAGAACTTTTGAAAAAATACGCCTTTATGGAAGCAACTGCCATGCTCAAAGACGCCTACGCCCAGGTCTATTTGGCGCAAGGCGGTCTTGAAAAAGCCGAAAGCAGCCTCAACGACGCGATAGCCCTCTTTCAGCAGATGCACTCCTTCCGGCTCGGCGAAGCCGACTTGACGCTCGCCGCGCTCCGTCTCGCGCAAGGCCAGCCGTCCGCCGCGCTTGAGGCCGCATCCGCCGCCCGCAAGATTTTCGCGGAGATCGAATATTATCGCGCCGGAGAAGCGATCCTGTGGCAAGCGAGAGCTTCTTTCGCCCTGCGCCGTTTCCCGGACGCGCAGACGCGCCTGAAAGAATCCGCCGCCGAATTCAAACGCCTGCAACAGCCCCACCATCTCGCCGAAGCCCAACTGCTGCACGGGCAATTGCTCGCGGTGGCAGGGCAGAAAGAGAAGGCGCTGCAAAATATGCTGAAAGCGAAAGCCACCTTTACGAAGTTAGGCTTGAAACGGTTGGAAAATGAGGCGGAACGATTGATTCACCCAATTCAGCCAGGGGTTGATTTAGTCAGGGGTTGAAACCCCCGTCTGTATTCCGCCGCCCTTTCAGGGCGAAAGGCTTGCCGCGACGCGGCAACGGAATACAGCCAGACGTTTCAACGTCTGGAAGAAAACAAAACCGACGCCCCCGCCCTGAAAGGGCGACGGAATACAGCATGGGGTTTCAACCCCATGAGAGAATTAATATGAAAAAAACCGTTCATCTATTTGGATAATTGTTGTTTCAATCGTCCGTATGACGACCAGATTCAGATGAAAGTCTATCTTGAAACGCAGGCCAAAATTCATATTCAGGCGGGCATTATTGCGGGGAAATATGAACTGGTGTGGTCATATATGTTAGAGTATGAAAATGACGCAAATCCTCAAATCAATCGTCAGATGGAGATTGCATCCTGGCGGAAACGCGCAATAATCACGGTTCAGGAATCTCCTGGAATTATCGAATATGCCGCGACATTGCAACCTCCGGGAGCAACACGAAAGACGCGCTCCATCTTGCCTGCGCGGTCTCAGTCAATGCGGACTATTTTATGACAACCGATGCAAAGCTCTTGAAAAAGGCGTTGGTTTTACAAAAAATCAAGGTGATGAATCCGTGAGAATTTGTCGCGCTTGAAGGAGAAAATAGACATGAAAGAAGAATATCGCGTCCAAATTCGCAATGCTGAACGAATGCTCGCGACGCAGGAAACGTATTCGGACAATCCGCCGCTTCGGAAGGCTGCGTAAGACAACGAACTCTCGCATAATGAATGGCAGTTAGACCTCACAGGTTTTCGAAACCTGTGAGGTCTGAGGGCAAAACGCCAGCAGCTACGCTGCCACGCGGACTTCCGTGCCGGTAATTCCAGACAGCCCTTTTTTCCCTTTCCCTGCCACATATATGATTACATCGCTAATCGGTTCGCTTAGGGTGACAATCACGTCATTTCCCTCGCGTTTCGCGGTAATCGTAACGGTGCGCCCGTCGTCGTACAGATCAACGCGAGCCGAACCTGTGATGTTATACAGATGCAGTTCCAGATTGTTGAAACTGCTGCGGAGCGGGGCGTTTTCCACTAGCCCCATCGGCACAATCGAATTCTCGCGCACCCACAGCGGCACGGTCAGATAATCCACTGTTTCTTTCACCCACTGCCCGCCCTGTTTGCGTTCATTCGTCCAGAAATTCGTCCATTCCCCTGCCGGGAGATAATAGTGCGCCGCGCCTTCGGCGTTAAAAATCGGCGCGACCAAGAGCGAATCGCCGAGCATGTACTGGCGGTCGAGATAGAGGCAGGTCGGGTCGTCCGGGAATTCTAAGAGCATCGGACGCAAAATCGGCGTGCCGCGATCATGCGCGGTTTTGCAGCAACTATACAGATACGGCAGCAGGCGGTGTCTCACTTTGGTGAAATGCCGCAGCACGTCCACCGATTCTTCGTCGAAATTCCAGGGGACGCGGTAACTGCTGTCGCCATGCAAACGGCTGTGCGACGAGAGCAGGCCGAAAGCGATCCAGCGTTTATACACATCCGCATCCTGTCCGTAGAAGCCGCCGATGTCATGACTCCAGAAGGCAAAGCCGGAGAGCGCGAACGACAGGCCGCCGCGCAGTTCCGCCGCCATCGAAAGGTAATTCGCCGCGCAGTCTCCGCCCCATTGCACCGGATATTTCTGCGAACAGGCCGTCGCTGACCGCGCAAACACGATGGCATCGCCTTTGCCGCGCACCTCTTCCAACACGTCGAAGACGACCTGATTATAAAGCAGCGTGTACATGTTGTGCATCGCTTTGCCGCTCTGGCCGTTGAAATAGACGGCGTCTTCCGGCGCGCTTTCCGCGAAATCGGTTTTGAACGTATCCGCGCCCATCGCCATCAGCATTTTGAGCTTATCCGCATACCAGCGGCAGGCGGCGGGATTCGTGAAATCCACGAACGCAAGCCCCGGCTGCCACCAGTCAATTTGATACACGTCGCCGTTCTGACGTTTCAGGAAATAGCCGTTTTCCACGCCTTCCGGGAACATTGAGGAAAGTTCCGACACATACGGATTGATCCATAAACAGATATGTAAACCTCGCGCTTTCAGGCGTTTCAGCATCGCTTCCGGCTGCGGGAAGGCGTCGCGATCCCATTCGAAATCGCACCAGTGCCGCTCTTTCATCCAGTAGCAGTCGAAATGGAACACGGTTAGCGGCAGGTCGCGTTTTTCCATCCCTTCGATATGTTCGGTGACGATCTCTTCATTATAGACAGTCGTGAACGAGGTCGTCAGCCACAAGCCGAGCGACCATTTCGGCACGAGCGGCGGGCGTCCGGTGACGAAGGTATAGCGTTCCAGCACATCTTTCGGCGTCGCGCCGTAAAACAGATAATAATCCAGTTCGTTGCCCGGCACGGTGAAACGCACCGCGCTGACTTCTTCGGTCGCGGCCTCGAATTCGACTTTATCGGACGAATTCACCAACACGCCGTAGCCTTTGCTGCTCATGTAAAACGGCACGTTTTTGTAGCCCATGTCCGAGGTCGTGGCATAATCGCCGTTCCAGATTTCGACATGCTGGCCGTTGCGGATGAAGGGCGAGAAGCGTTCCCCCATGCCGTACACATATTCATCCGGCGCAATCATCAGCTTTTCCCCCATATACTCGCCGGAAAGCGTCTGCGCCCATCCCATGCCGTCATGCGGGCTGCTGGTGACGACGTTGCCCGCTTCGTTTAAGAATTCGAGTTTCCAGGGGCTTTTCGTGATTTTCGCCGTCACTTTCCCGGATGTGACAAGGAGGCAATCAGCCCGGTCTTCGATGTTCAGCCGATGATACTGGCTGTTGTCAACCGGGAATTTCCCGTCCGCCTGCTTGCCCTGCGCGTGATGCGTCGTTTTGACATGAATGACGTCCGGGGCGGGCGAAGAGAGTTCGACCGTCAGAATCATGCCATGCACTTTGGTGACATGTCCCCCCGGTTGGCGCGGGTCGCGGTGGCGATAAATGCCGTGAACGAGCAATCTCCGCTCGTTGTATGTGTATTCGTAAATCTCGTCAATCGAGGAATACGTCACCCCTTTGGCTAAGGCATACGAGCCATGCGTAATTCGCATAAGAATCTCCTTTGGCGCGAAATCAAGACCTCACAGGTTTTGAAAACCTGTGAGGTCTCTGTTTAAATTTTCGGATTGGGGACATAACTTCCACCCCGGCATTGCTTGAGATAGTTTAAGGCATGCACCTGACCGGTCATTTCCAAATCGTCGCGATAGACAGGGTCGTGCCAGCCTTCGATGTCAATGCTTCCCTGATAGCCGTGTCGGCGCAGTTCGCTGATAATTTCGACCCAATTGCTATCGCCGAAGCCTGGCGTGCGATGGAAGGCGAACTGTTTCGAGCCGCCAATGCCGTAGCGTTGGATCACATCCCAATGAATCGTGGCATCTTTGCCATGCACATGGAAGATTTTCGGCGTCCATTCGCGAAGCTGCGGCAACGGGTCAACGAGCGCGACCAATTGATGACACGGCTCCCATTCAAGGCCGAGATGCGCGGACGGCACGGCGTCAAACAGCAATTTCCAGGCTTCCGGGTGATGCGCGAGATTCCAGTCGCCGCTGTTCCAATTGCCGTCCATCGAACAATTCTCCAACGCGATACGTACGCCGCGATCTTCGGCGCGTTTCGTTAATTCGCTGAAGATTGCTTTGAAACGCGGCAGCGATTCAGGAATCGGCTTGCCCCGCAATCTGCCGGTAAAGCCAGCGACTAAATCCGTGCCGAACAGATGCACATGATCGATTAATCGTTCCCAACCTTTCAGGGTTTCACGGTCTATCGGCGTTTGTTCAAGCGGATTGCCGAAAATGCCGAGAGAGCTGATGATCGCGCCGGAGTTTGCCAATGCGTCGGAAACTCGTTTTGCAAGCTCTTGTAAATCGGTCGTTCCTAACGTCTGCCAGAAGGTGATGGAAAAACTTTCGAAGCCATGCGGCAGAATTTGGCGGATATAAGAATCGGTGCTCGCTCCGCCCGAAACAAGCGTGCCGATGCGGATTTGCTCTTTTGTGATGTTGTTTTTCATAAGTCATAAACTCAACCCTGCCAGGGTTTTAAACCCTGGCAGGGTTATTGTTCTGGATATTAATATCGAATCTCCACTTTTTGGCCTATCGTCGCGCTTTCGATGGCGGCGTGAACCATTGCCAGACTTTTGATGTTGTCCGTGCAGATCGTTTGCGGAATTTTACCATGTTGGACGCAATCGAGGAAATTATGAATCACTCCCGCGTGGCCGGTATGACTGAGTTTCGGCAAATCTGGTAGTTCTACGGGGCGTTGTTCCCTGATAAAACCTTCCGTGCCGCTGACCTGTTCGCCGTTGATGTTATCGCCGCCGTCCCAGAGCGCCGTGCCACGTTCGCCAATTGCCCGCCAATCGCATTCCCAGGTCGTATTCAAGCCTTCCGCGCACCAACTGCCGCGATACGTAAACACGACGCCGTTTGTCATCTCGAAAATCGCGACTGCCGACGCGCCGTGCCGATACCACGAACCAGCAGGATTCCATTCATAACAATAGACCGACATCGGATCAGCGCCGGAAATATACCGCGCCTGATCAAAGGAATGAATCGCCATGTCGAGCAGCAGCACATGCTCCATCTGATCGCGGAATCCGCCGAAATGCGCGCCTAAATAAAAATCGGCGTTCAGCGTGGTTAACGCGCCGATCTGCTGTGAGGCGATAAGCTGTCGAAAGCGGACAATCCCATCCAAAAACTGGCGATTCTGCATCACCGCGTACATTTTGCCGCTGTGCTGCGCGGCTTCAAGCATTTTCCGCGCATTCGCCATCGTATCGGCCATCGGTTTTTCGCCGAGCACATGGCAGCCGCGTTTCAGCGCTTCTAATGTGACATGCACATGCGCTTCCGGCACAGTGCAATCGAAGACGATATTCGCGCCGGATGCTTCGATGACATGCCCGATATCCGTGCCGATATAGGCTTGCGACAGTTGAAATGACTGCTGCACCGCGAGCGCGTTTTCGCGATTCAAATCAACCAGGCCGACAATCGTCAGGCCGGGATACTGTTCCACCGCTTGCAGCCAGTTGCGGCTGATTCCGCCGCATCCGGCTAATACGACGTTTAATTGAGACTGTTTTTTCATATTGTTGAGATTGAAACCTCACAGGTCTTTAAGACCTGTGAGGTTTTATCGGATTACCCTTTCAACCCGGACGCCGTCACGCCTTGCGTCAGGGTACGCTGGAAGATCAGGAAAAAGACGATGCAGGGCAGCGACAGAATCAATCCGGCGGCGCTTTGCAGGTTGATATTCGTCGTGTATTGCCCGCGCATCTGCAAAACGGCGAGCGGCAGCGTCTGCACTTTCTCCGAAATCAGGAAAATCATGGAGAGAAAGAAATCGTTCCAACTCCAGATGAAAAAGAAGACGAATAACACCGACAGCGTCGGCATAATCAGCGGGAGAACGATGTTGAACAAGACATACGTTTTGCCCGCGCCATCAAGTTCCGCCGCTTCGACGAAATCTTTCGGGAATTCCCCCATCACCGTCGCCAACAGATACGTGCCGAACGATAAAAAGGCGGCGGTCAGGCTGAGAATTACGGCCAATCGTGTGTTATACAGTTTTACCAAACGGAACATGTAATATAACGGATACACCAACGATTCCTGCGGCAGCATGATGGCGATCATGAAAAAAAGAAGAAAAAACGTCTTTCCGCGTATCCGACCGATCCCAAGCGCGTAGCCATTCAACAGCGAGAGCGTGACGGCAAAAATCGCGGTCGGAATGCTGATGACGGCGCTATTCCATACGCGTTGAAAAAATTTCAATTTCGCGGCGACGGTTTGGATCGGCTCCCAGTGAAACGTTGTCGGAAGGGCAAACGGGCCGCCCGCATAAAATTCCTGCTCGTTTTTGATCGCGTTGATGCCTAACATCAGCAGCGGAAAGAGCATGACGAGCAACATGCCGGAGAGAAGCAGCAATACCGCAATTGTGGTCAGGTGTTTTTTGAAACGCATTGGCTTCCAGCGTCAGCGCATAGGAATTTCCTACGCGACAGCGCGTTCCCGTTTCGATTGGATTGAAACAAAGATGATGGCCACCACTAAAATAATCGCGCTCAGGATGGTGGCGACTGCCGAGCCGTAGCCGACCTGTCCGCGCTCGAAAAAGTTTTTGAATGAAAAATACCCGGCCACGCTGGTAGCGTTTCCCGGCCCGCCCATCGTCATGGCATACACTGGGCCGAAGATTTTTAAGGCGTCAATCATCGTGGTCAGCACGACGACGTAAATTTCCGCGCGAATTTGCGGGATGGTAATGTACACGAAGATATTCCACCAATTTGCGCCATCAATGGCAGCAGATTCATGCAACTGAGGATCGATCCGCTGCAACGCCGCCATGAAGATGACGAGCGGATAACCGATTTGAAACCAGATCATCATGATCATGATGGAATACATCGCGAGTTTCGGATCGCCTAACCAGTTCATCGTCGGCAGTCCGGCGGCTTTCAACGCCCAGTTCGCCGCGCCCCAATTCGGGTGAAAAATCCATTTCCAGGTGTAGGCGGACACGACGATGGTGATAACTTGCGGCAGGTAAAACCCGGCGCGGAAAAAATTGGCGGTGCGTTGCCCGATCCGTTTTGAGACCACGTCGAAAATCAGCGTCGCAAGAAGCATGGAGATGATAGTCGGCACAACAGTCATGGCAATAATCAGCAACAAGTTATTTTTGAAAGAAATCCAGAAGACCTTGTCATGAATCGCTTTGGCGTAATTGGCGATTCCGACGAATTTCGGGACGCCGACGCCTGACCATTGCGTAAAGCTGATGCCGATATTCGTCACGAACGGAAGGACGATAAAGAGGGTAAACACGAACAAGCCCGGCAGTAAATACAGATAATACTCGCGTTGATTGCGTCGTTCCAGGTTGTGCATGAGGCGTGTTCCTTCGAAAAGAATGAAAATGCGGTATGTTGTAACCCAATCGTAGAGACGCACGGCCGTGCGTCTCTGGCCTTAATTTTGTCAGACGCACGGCCGTGCGTCTCTACGTCAATGCAAGGCTTACTTCTTATAGCTGTCGTATTCGGTGCTGAGCGTGTTCAATAAGTCGTCAACGCTGACGCTGCCAGTCAACAGCCCTTGCAAGCCGCCGCCGAGTGTTTCCATGAAGTTCGGCACCGGCCAATCAGGATAGAACGCCAATGCATCGCCTTTCACCAACTGACTGAACAGTTCGTTCAACTTTTTGATTTTCGGGTCTTCGATGGCCGAAAGATCGGCATTCACCGGGATGCCGCCCTGATTTGCCATGAGCGTTTGCGCCTCTTTACCAAGCACGAGATCGAGGTAATCGTAGGCGAGGTCTTTATTTTTGGCTTTCGCCGGAACGCAGAACACGTTACCGCCGGAGCCGGTATTCAGCGATTTCCCAGGCATTACGAACACATCCCAATTGAATTTGGCGTTGTCCATGACGACTTTATACAGCCAGCTTCCGGTCAGCAGCATCGGATATTTTTGTTCGGTATGGAAACCGGGATTCGAGGCGTCGTAATCCATGCCGGTGACGTTCGGATCAAAATATCCTTTTTTAATGTATTCCGCAAATTTTTCTGTGCCGAAACGGAACGCTTCGCCTTTGAGATCAACATCTTTCGCGACCATCTGATAGTCGTTCGCCAATTTGCGGTCGGCTTTATACAGCACCAATTCGAACCAGTTATGCGTGGCCGGCCACTGTGATGCGCCGCCTAACGTCATCGGGATGATGCCATTTGCGACGAACGTATCGGAAATTTTTTCGAATTCTTCTAATGACGTCGGTTCTTTCAGGCTAAGTTTATCGAACATATCTTTATTGTAATAGACCATCACGAACTCGCCATACGTCGTCACGCCCCAGAGGTCGCCCGCGCCCATCAAGCCTTCTTCATTATAGCGGCAGGTCGCCTGAATCGAAGGACTCATCACCTGATCCCAGCCGCGCTCTTTCGCAACCGCTTCAAGATTCGTCAATAGGCCATCTTTGACATACTGTCCGGCAGTGGCATTGCCTTTATTAATCAACATCACATCCGGGGCTTCGTCGCTGTTGAGCACCATGCGGGCGGTTGTTTGAATGTCTTCGAAGGTTTTGAGTTCGAATAACACTTCCACATCAGGATGAGTGGCTTGGAAGGTTTCAATCGCGGCATGCCATGAGGCGGCCATCGCGTTATCGCGTTCCCAGAACCAGATTTTGAGTTGTTGTTTGTCTGCGGCAAAGCCCGGAAGACTCATCGCCAGACATAAGGCAACGCATACTACGACTGTGAACAAGGTTTTCCACTGTTTACTCATCGGATTGTTCCTCCATGTTGGTTCCGCCGAGATACGCACTCACGCATTCGGCATGAACAAAATAAAGTACTGATAACTACGGCTCAACGAAGACAACTCTGAACATCAGGATCAGAATAAAAAAGAGGAGTAAAAATCACAATGAGGATTTCGAATGGAAAATATGGGATTTTTGATCAGGCGTGTTCGTTTTCAGCCGCGACGTCGAGCGAAAAAGAATTGGATTCCCGATATTGTTTCGGGCTGAGTCCGAAATATTTTTTGAATTGATTGGAGAAATAGAGCGGATCATCATAGCCGATTTCGTAGGCGATCTCTTTGATTGGCACGGAGGATGTGGAGAGCAGATTCGCGCTCCATGTCAGCTTTTGGCTGTGAAAGTAGGTCATCGGAGAGACTTTGATGTGGCGGGAAAACAGGCGGCGCAAATGAATATCGTTGACGCCCAAATATTCGCACAGGTCTTTCATCTGCAATTGGCAATGCAGATTTTTCTGCATAAACGCTAACGCATTTTCTAACAGCGACGGCAGCGCAGGCTGGAGGGATTGGCCTAAAAACAGAAGAACCTGATACGCTAACACGCTGGCGCGAAGATCGACATCCGGCGGATCGTCGTTCAACAGCCGCGTCATCTGTCGCAGCAGCGCTTCGAACTGACGAGGCCGCTGCACGCGCAGGACATGTTGCTGCCAGAGATTGAGAGAGCGCAGCAAGTTTTCCAACACCGAGCCGGTCAGCCAGACATACCGTTTCGACAGCGAACCGGCGGGGCCGGTATGATCGGCGTCGGGAAAATCGCCGTGAATAAAATAGACCTCGCCCGCCTGGACAAGACATTCCTTGTGGCCTTTCAACAGCGTGGCATTGCCAGAGCGGATATATTCGATTCCTAATAAATTCGCCTGTTTCTGCCGTTTCATCCCTTCGTTCGCAAACCAGCGGCCTTGCCCGGCAAACAGGACGATCAGCGGCTGCGCGAACAGCCCGGACACATGCGACACATCTATATAATTCGGACTGGCCGGGTCAGCGATAAACAGTTCATGAAAATGGTCTGTCCGAATCCAAATATGTTCGTGTTTGGTGGCGTCTTTATGAATAATCTGTTTGTATCCCATACACCTCTTTTCCTGAAAACACCCATTTCGCTATACGTTCGAGTCATCCGCCGGAGTTCCCCTACCAAACGAATCCGCGAGAAAATTGTCAAGGCTTTTATGGCATCCGCTTCGCCAATTTCATCTGCTCTGAGCGGCAATTCTCTCGATCATTTTTGTCGAATAACTTGACAACCCTGCGCAATGTCCGTAATTCGGTCAGGCATGATACATATACTTGGCATCGAAACTTCATGTGACGACACTGCCGCCGCCGTTGTCGCGGACGGGCAGAGCATTTTATCCAACGTGATTTCTTCGCAGAACGAATTTCACGGCAAATACGGCGGAATCGTGCCGGAAATCGCCTCGCGCAAGCATGTCGAACTGATTTTGTATGTGATTCAGGAGGCGCTCGACAAAGCGGGCATGACGACGGAACAGCTTGACGCGATTGCGGTCACGCATCGCCCCGGTCTCGTCGGTTCACTGCTTGTTGGGCTGTGCGCTGGCAAAAGCCTGGCCTATTGCTACCAGAAGCCATTTATCGGCGTCAATCATCTGTTAGGCCATGTGTACGCCAATTTCCTGACGCATCCGCACTTAGAATTGCCGCATCTGTCGCTGACCGTCTCCGGCGGGCATACGCTGATTATGCGCGTCATCTCGCCGACGCAGTACGAAATTCTCGGTTCGACGGTGGACGACGCGGTCGGCGAAGCGTATGACAAAGTCGCCAAATTCCTCGGACTCGGCTTTCCCGGCGGCCCGATTATTGACAACATGGCGAAAACCGGCAACCCCGACGCCATCGAATTTCCCAGCCCGCTGATTCATTCCGACGACCTGAATTTCAGTTTCAGCGGCTTGAAAACGGCGGTGATTCGCTACGTCAACGACGAGCAGGCCGCAGGCCGCGAACTCAACTATCCCGACGTAGTGGCGAGTTTCCAAAAAGCGGCGATTCGCGTCCTTGTTAAAAAGGTCATTAACGCCGCCAAAGAACAGCGCGTTTCGACGGTGACACTCTCCGGCGGCGTGGCGGCCAACAGCGCCTTGCGGGATACGCTGATTCAAGACGCGCAGCGGGCAGGCATCGCGGTTTATTATCCGCCGCTCGTGATGTGCACCGACAATGGCGCGATGATCGCGGGCGTGGCGTATTATCTCTATCAGCAGGGCGTTCGCAGCGATTGGTCTCTCGGCGCGTATGCGAATCTGCCGGAATAAATAACGGGCAAGAAAGGAAAAAATCATGATGACAACCTTTACGGTAAATACGGCCAAAGATCGCTTAGAGCAGTTAGTTGCGCAAACTGGTCAATCCCATATTCCGATTGTCATTGCCGGAGATCGAACCAATGCTGTGTTGCTCTCCGAAGATGATTGGAACGCCATTCAGGAAACGTTGTACCTCTTATCTGTTCCAGGAATGCGAGACTCGATTATTCAGGGCATGAATACGCCGATTGAGGAATGCGAAGAGGAACTTGAATGGTGAAGTGGCGGTTGGTCTATACGAAACAAGCAAAAAAAGACGCCAAAAAATTAGCGTCAAGCGGCTTGAAAAGAAAAGCGGAAGAACTTCTGCATGTTTTGGAATCCGATCCGTTTCAATATCCTCCTCCGTATGAAGAATTGGTCGGAGAGTTGACCGGAGCATGTTCGCGAAGAATCAATATTCAGCATCGTATCGTCTATCAAGTCGTTCAAGAAGAACATGCGGTAAAAATCCTCAGAATGTGGACGCATTATGAATAATTCGCCGTTGATTCGTCATATATCGGATCGCGTTTCC
This sequence comes from uncultured Candidatus Moduliflexus sp., assembly GCA_964602655.1. Taxonomy (GTDB): domain Bacteria; phylum Moduliflexota; class Moduliflexia; order Moduliflexales; family Moduliflexaceae; genus Moduliflexus. Next base: position 178,576 of record CAZRSF010000001.1, on the reverse strand, counting down.
TCTGCCGACGCCTTATACGCCGCCGCCGCCATCCTGCGTGACGGCGGCGTGATCGTCTGCGCCACCGACACCGGCTATTTGCTCGGCGTGGATGCGTTGAATCTTCAAGCGGTGCAGAAAGCGTATGCCATCAAAGGCCGCTCGTTCAACAAGCCGATGCATGTGGTCGTCGCCGACATCGAAATGGCGGAAAGCATCGCCGAATTTTCGCCGTTGGCGCAGCAGGTGTTCGAACAATTTCTGCCGGGCGCATTGACGGTCGTTCTCTACAAAAAGCCGATTGTGCCGGATTTGCTTGTCAGCGGCCTGCCCGGCATCGGCATTCGCATTCCGCAAAACGATTTTCTGTTGGAGCTCAGCCGAACGGCTAACATGCCGATTACCGCCACCAGCGCGAATCAATCCGGCTTCGGCACGCCTTATAATGTGGAAGATGTGTTGCGGGAATTGGGCGACGCGGCGCAGCAGGTTGACCTGATTCTCGATCAGGGCGAAACCGCACACGCCATGCCGTCAACCATTCTCGACCTGACGCAATCGCCGCCGCGCATCCTGCGTCATGGGCCGATTACCGCTGAAACGCTGCAAGCCAAAGGAATTACGTTGTAGGTCGAAATTATAATTTCGACCTACGCCGATAGGAGTCAACGTATGAAATTTTTCAATACCGAAGGTCCGATGAAATCGGATATTCACTACACGATTCCGCCACTCTCGCGCTGGAATCTGGAGGATATTTTAACGTTGATCGCGCGCCAGAAATATTTTGTCGTCCACGCGCCGCGCCAAACCGGAAAGACTTCGTGTTTGCTCGCATTACAGGCGCATTTAAATCAAAGCAGCGCATATCGCTGTCTGTATTGCAACGTGGAAGTCGCACAGGCTGCGCGGGAAGATGTAGCGAACGCCATGCAGGCGATTTTGAACGATTTAGCAGTGCGTTCCGGCGACGCATGGATTGAAAATCTTTGGCCTGACATTTTGCAACGCAGCGGGGCGTATGGCGCGTTCGGCACAGTCTTGACTCGAATCGCCGAACAATCGCCTGTGCCGGTGGTGTTACTGATTGACGAAATTGACTCGCTTGTTGGCGATACATTGATTTCTATGCTCCGTCAACTGCGCGGCGGTTACGACAAACGCCCGACGCAGTTTCCGCAAAGCGTCATTTTATGCGGCGTGCGCGACGTGCGGGATTATCGGCTGCGCACGGATGACGGCAAAGCCGCGATTACCGGCGGCAGCGCGTTCAACATCAAGGCCAAGTCGCTGCGGCTTGGCAATTTTACACGCGATGAACTTAATCTGTTATACCGTCAGCATACCGAAGAAACCGGACAGATATTCGAGCCTGACGCGCTTGATTTATTCTGGGAATTCACGCAGGGACAGCCCTGGTTAGCGAATGCGCTCGCGTATGAGGTCTGCTTCGAACTCGAAGAAGGGCTTGATCGCTTGCAGCCGATTACCGCCGCAATGGTCGAAACCGCGAAAGAAAACATCGTGCTGCGCCGCGATACGCATCTCGACCAGTTGATTGACAAATTGCGGGAAGAGCGCGTTCGCCGCGTCATCGAACCGATTCTGATGAGCGGCGACGAACCGGGACATTTGCCGTCCGACGACGTGCAGTATGCCGTTGATCTCGGCCTGATTCGTCCGCAAAAGCCGTTCGCCATCAGCAATCCGATTTATCAGGAAATTATCCCGCGCGAGTTGATTGACGCTACCGAATATTCGATTACACAGGAGACCGCGTGGTATGTGGACGCCGCCACCGGCAAGCTCGATATGGAGAAACTGCTGGCCGCGTTTCAGGACTTTTTCCGGCAGCATTCGGAGCATTGGCTGGAACGCTTCGCGTATAAAGAAGCCGGGCCGCAATTGCTCTTGCAGGCGTTTTTACAGCGCATCGTCAACGGCGGCGGACGGGTCGAACGCGAATACGGCTTGGGACGAAAACGGACGGATTTGCTCATCATCTGGCCGCACCGGCAGGGCGTTCAGAAAATCGTCTTAGAATTGAAATTATTATGGAACAGCCTGGAAAAAACCCTTGAAGAAGGCATCCCGCAAACCGTCGAATACATGGACAGAGCGGCGGCGGAGAGCGGTCATCTATTAGTGTTCGACCGCACTGCCGGAAAACGCTGGGACGACAAAATCTTCGCCTTCGACCGCGCATGGCAGGGCAAAACCATCCGCGTCTGGGGCTGTTGATTGGTTACGTGACTCGCCAAACGAAATTTTTATGATAAAAACTCTTTTTAAAATCATGTTTTTGATTTTGGGAATATTCATCCTATTTTTCTTTATCGCCTACTTCTGGCCGGATGAGGCATTACGCCCGGAAACCGAGGAATTGCTGCGCCAGAATCTATCACCGATTCCGCCTGAGCAGAACGCCTATTTTACGTTTTACGGCATGGATGCCCCTTTAGATCAGGATGCCCACGCCGTCGGATATGAAAAAGCGATGGCATTGAATCGGGCGAGCGCGGAATTTCTGAAAACCGGGAATTTTGCGTTGATTCCAGATGAAAAATGGGGAGATGCGCCGATTTCTACGGAAGACGACAAATCCATTTGCAAACCGTCGGCAGAAGCATGTTTTGACAAGTTTGTTGTGGATGAGCAAAAAATCCGGCTGTTGATCGAGAAACACTCAATTCTGTTAGCGCGATACAAAAGTCTGTATCAACGGCCACGCTTTCATCATATGGTCATGCCGTCAGCGTTTATCTACTATATGGGATTGCCAAATTTTTTGCTTCTTCTGCGTACTCATCGGCTGCTACTCGCGGAAATCGGATGCGATTATCTTACAAAAAACAAACTTGATGCGTTAAAAGCATTACAGCAAGACATCCTGTATCTTCGCGGCATATTGGCTGATGCGAATGTTTTGATTACACGGGCGATCATCATTTCTATGTTGAAAAGCGACCTGCATCTTTACGCGCAAATGCTTGATGTGCAGAATGCCCCTCCCGAAGCATTTGCCTGGAATATTCCACTTTTGACGAAAAACGAACGAACGCTTGAACATGTGATCCGGTATGAATTCGGCATTCCTGCAAATCGTTATGATATGCTGGCGGCGCATCGCCAAATTGCCGTCAATGAATTCGAAGACCTGTCAAAATGGAAGAAAGTGCTGCTGCGTATTTTGCCGTTCAAACAGAATGCTATGCTGAATTTATCAGCCCCGGCATATTTGAAAATTATCGAAATGAGCCATCTTTCTGCATTCGATGCGGTTCGTGTTGAAAAAGAGTTCTCCACAAAATCGGCACATCGCATAAAAATACGCGATTATCTGACGAATCCGGCTGGCCTCATGATTTATGACGACGCATTTTCTGATTTTACCGGCGCGATTTCCAGAACTCATGCGCTTGATGGTTTGCTCCGCCTTGTCAATTTGAAACAACGCATTTTCGCACAACGGATTCCTGATCATCGTATTCCTGCATTTTTACAAGAACAGGCCGCCGAGTTTGGGGATCCCTATACTGGTCAGGCGATGCAATGGGATACTGCCCGGCGAACGGTCGGTTTGCTTTCGCCGTTTAAACCGCAAACGTATATTGACGAACTTCGCCTTCCCGAATTACGCCAATAAAAAATTACGCGAACTTATTACAACTTATGTATATCACGAATCCTCACGACATCGAAGCGAAAAGCATGGAGATCATCGCGCAGCAAGCCGATCTCAGCGCATTCGACGATCAAGAGCAGCAGATCGTCAAACGAGTCATTCACACCACTGGCGATTTCGAGTATCAACGTCTTGTCGAGATTAAGCCGGGCGCGATTGAGGCCGGAATCGAGGCGATTCGAAGCGGCTGCCGCATCGTCACCGATACGCAGATGGCGTTCGCGGGCATCAATAAGCGGGCGTTAGAAAAGGCGAATTGCCGGATTGACTGTTATATCGCGCATGACGAGGTGCGCAAAATCGCCGAAACACAAGGAACGACCCGCGCAATGGCGGCGGTGGATTTCGCGCTGCAAGACGGCGTGGACATCTTCGTCATCGGCAACGCGCCGACCGCGCTGTTTCGGCTCGCTGAGCGCATCGAGCAGACCGGCCTCGCGCCGGAATTGGTGATCGGCGTGCCGGTCGGGTTTGTCGGCGCGGCAGAATCGAAAGAGGCATTCCGCAAGCTGAATGTGCCGTCTATCACGACGATTGGCGCGAAAGGCGGCAGCAACGTCGCCGCCGCGATTATGAACGCGATGATTTATATGACTGTCGGGAGGGAATAGAACACGCTATGCCTATTTCGCCGAACGCTTTGTTTCATCGTCCATCATTGCAAAAGGCCATCGAACGCCACCTTGATCCTGCGCGCATCGCCGATCTGCCGCAGAAACGCGCCATTGTCGCGCAGTGGCGGCAGGCGATAGCGTCCGCCGCTCTCACGCAGAGCGGCGAAGTCGCGCTGCATGGCGATTTCCTGATTGACATCTTTGCGCGGGTGCTCGGTTATGCGCGGCACATCGAAGCGCCTGCCGAATGGCATCTCGCGCATGAGCAGAAAACCCTGACCGACGCCACCAAAGCCGACGGCGCGTTGGGCTTTTTCACGAAAGAGACGCAGGACATCCGTGCCGTGATCGAACTCAAAAGTGCCGGCGCTGACCTCGACGCGAAGCAGCATCACAAAGACCACAAAGGCAGCGCGGTGGATCAGGCGTTCGCCTACGCTCACAAATCGGGCGAAAAATGCCAGTGGGTCATTGTCTCGAATTACGCCGAAGTGCGCCTGTATCACGCCTCGTTTTCCGGGAAATGCGAGACGTTTCGCCTGCTGGATTTGGCGCAGGAGGCGGAGTTTCAACGCTTCTATTTTTTGTTGGCGCGGGAATTCTTGTTGGCGAAAAACGGCGACAGCGCGGTCGAAACGCTGCGCCGCCAGAGCCAGACGACCGAACAGAATATCACCGTCGAGTTTTACGCCAAATACAGCGCGGCGCGGCGGCATCTCTTCGAGCATCTGAAACAGCAGAATCCGCAACATGACGAATTGACGCTGCTCGCCTGCACACAGCGGTTGTTAGACCGTTTCATCTTCATCTATTTCTGCGAAGACGCGGGCGATCTGCTGCCGGAAAAGACCTTCCGCAAGTTGATTCGGCGGATGCAGGAATCGCTTGACGCTGACTATGAATACGGCACGCAGAAAGTCTGGCGCGAATTCAAGGCGTTTTTCCGGGCAATGGACGAAGGCTTGAGCCGCCATCAAATTCCGGGGTTCAACGGCGAATTGTTCAAGCCTGACGCCCTGATTGACAGCCTGCGCATCGAGGACGACATGCTGATCGAACTCGCCGCGCTGTCGGATTACGATTTCCGCTCAGACCTGAACGTCAACATTTTAGGCCATATTTTCGAGCAATCCATCAGCGACCTCGAAGAACTCCGCGCTGAGATTCGCGGCGAAACGCTCGACCGTAAACAGGGCAAACGCAAGAAGGAAGGCGTCTTTTACACGCCGGAATACGTCACGCGCTACATCGTGGATCAGGCGGTCGGCGGCTGGCTCGCGGATCGGCGGCGCGAACTCGGCGAGGATGACCTGCCGGAACTGACGCCGGACGACGAAGCCTGGATCGTTTCGACCACCAAAAAGAAGCCGCGCAACGAGCGCGTCGAACGCCAAATCGCCTTCTGGGAGGCGTATCTCGAACAATTGAAACGGATCGCGATTCTCGACCCGGCCTGCGGTTCCGGCGCATTTCTGACGCAGGCGTTCGATTTTCTGATGCAGGAAGGGGAACAGGTCAATCGCGAACTCAACCGCCTGCGCCGCGCCGAGCAGCTTGGGCTGTTCAGCCGCAAGACGTGGGAAAAGACGATTCTGCGCAACAACCTCTTCGGCGTGGATTTGAACGGCGAATCGGTCGAGATTACGAAGTTGGCGCTCTGGCTGAAAACCGCGAAAAAGGACGACCGCCTGACCGCGCTGAACGACACCATCAAATGCGGCAATTCGCTGATTGACGACCCGGCGGTGGCGGGCGAACGGGCGTTCGACTGGACGCAGGCGTTCCCGACGATCATGGAGCGCGGCGGCTTCGACGTGGTGATCGGCAATCCGCCGTATGGCGCAACTATCGGAAAAATAGAACAATCATTGATGATTTCCAAATATCATCATGGATTGAATCGCACATTTTCTGATACGTATGCCGTGTTTATACTGTTGGGGTTACATAAACTTTTGAACGCAAACGGCATGTTAGGCTTTATTGTGCCGAATACATGGCTCTTTGTCGAAAGCGCAAAAGAGTACAGATCGCAGTTGATCAACGCCTTTCGATTCATGCAAGTTGTCGTTTATAAAGAAAAAGTATTCGACGACGCGACGGTAGATTGTCTAACCGTGTTCATCAGAAAATCAAACGCCACAGACGACGATATTGACGTGTTGACGACGCATGGTTCCCAAATTGTCAAAACGGTCGCTCGCCCTAAAATCTTGAAAGAACAGGAGTTTTTCAATTTCAACCTTTCCCCTGCTCATGTTGATTTGCTCGAAAAAATCAGACGCCAATCATTGTCAGTCGGCGAGCATTTCATTACCAAAAACGGCGTTAAACCTTATGAAGAAGGCAAAGGCAACCCGCCGCAAACGCGAAAAATCGTTACCGAAAAGCCCTACACTGCCGAAAAAAAATTGAATGAGTCCTTTGTTCCGTTAATTGGAGGCAGCTTGTTTCATAGATATGCTTTATTTTGGAGCGAAGATTCATGGATTAGCTACGGTGAATGGCTTGCAGCGCCTCGAAATATTGAAATTTTTCAGGCAAAAGAAAAATTAATTTTCCGACAGACAAGCGATTCGATTATTGGAACATTCATCACCGATCCATTTGTCATGAGAAATAACACGCATATCGTATTGAAAAAGAATGAGCGATTCAGCTTGAAATATTTGTTATGTCTCTTGAATTCTCGACTGACCGATTTTCTTTATTGGTCGCTGAATCCAGAAAAAGGCGAGGCTCTTGCTGAGGTCAAAGCATTTCATTTGGAAAAATTGGCTTTTAAAGATATTTCTTTGAACGAGCAACAGCCATTTATCGAACATGCCGAGAAAATGCTGGAACTCAACCGGCAACTCCACGCCGCAACGCAGAAATTCACGCATTTCCTCGACGCCCGCTATCATCCCAAAACGCTCTCCAATAAGCTGTTAGCGTTCGACGCGCTCGCCTTCGACGAATTGCTCGACGAACTGAAAAAACAAAAAGCCGCGCTCGCGAAGCACGACGAATTCGACCTGCTCGACCTCTTCGAGACGCACAAGGCGCAGGTCGCCGCGCTGCGCCGCGACATCGAAACAACCGACCGCAAGATTGATACCCTGGTGTATCGTCTTTACGGCCTGACCCACGCCGAGGTGTTGATCGTTGACCCCGCGTGTCCGCTCTCCGAATCCGAATTGATGCGAGCATAAAAAATCAATAACTGACCTTACGCGCCAAGTTCGGAACGATCATCGTGAACTCCCCTCCTGGGAGGGGTTGGGGGTGGGTGGCGGACGAGAAGACGCCGCAACATGACGAACCCACCCCTTGCCCCTCCCAGGAGGGGAATTCGCGGAGGCGCTGTAACAAATGACACAACACGTTGCATAGCGCCTGAGGAGAAGATGAATTTATGAACACTCTCTACGAATACGATTCCGCGGCATTACGGGACTATCTGTCCGGGTTCGATCTCTTTGCCGGGAATGAACGGGAAGGCTCGGCGTATTTGGAACATGCGTTCCAACGCCTTATCGTGACCGTGAAGATGCTGCCGGCGGCGGCGTCTCCATCAAGCCGCCTGTTAGAGCTCGGCGCGAACCCGTATTTTCTGACGCTGCTGCTGCGGCGGTTTCGCGGTTACCAACTGACGCTTGCGAATTTTTTCGGCAGCGCCCACCCCCGCGCCGGAACGCAGATCGTTTCGAATTCGGCCTGGCAGGAACGGCATGAATTCGTTTACGATCACTTCAATATCGAAACCGAGCCGTTTCCCTATCAAGATCAGACGTTCGAGGCGGTCTTGTTCTGTGAAATTCTTGAGCATCTGACCGTCGATCCGCTGCGCTGTCTGCGCGAAATCCGCCGCGTACTGCGTCCGGGAGGCGTGCTGCTGCTGACCACGCCGAACGTGCTGACCTGTCAGAATTTCTTGAAATTAGCGCTTGGCCGGAATATCTATGACCTGTATTCCGGTTACGGCGCGTATGGCCGCCATAATCGCGAATATACGCCGCAGGAAACGGCGCAGTTGCTCGAGCATTGCGGCTTTGCCATCGAATCCCTGCGAATCGAGGATATTCATCCGCATCGGCAATGGATCACGCGGCTGCTGAAGCGCGCGCGGCCAATCTGGCGCGACAATCTCTTCGTGTTGGCGCGAGCGACCGACCTTCCGGCGTCAGAATACCCGGAATGGCTCTATCGAAGCGTTCACGGAAGAGAAATCGCGTAAGAATGGAGAAGGATGGAATTTTCCTTGACTTCTTTAGGCCGCCTCGTCAGAATTTCCTCGTCTCCATCCACGTTTTTTCTGTCATTTCGAGTCATGTCAACCACTACGCACGCGAGGTAAGGATATGGGCAAACAGAGTTCGGTCTTTTTAACGCTCGCCATTCTTGCAACCATTGCCGCTGGAATCGGGTTTTTTCTTTTTTATCAAAAACAGCAGGAAACATTGCAACTCGACGAGAAAACGCAACGATTGACGTCGCGCATCGGAGAATTCGAAGAGAAGCTCAAACAAGCGGAAACCACCGCGAGAGAGGCTCAAGTAAAACAACAGCAGCTCGAACGGAAAATGCAGACAGCCCCCGCCGACAACGACAAGATCGCCGCCCTCGAACAAGAACTCACACGCGCCACAGACGCCTTAGACGCCCTCAAAGCCCAACAATCAGCCGATACGACAACACGCGAACAGGCGAAAACGTTGCAAGACACCATCGCCGACCAACAGCAGCAGATTGACGGGCTGACCGCGCAGCTTCAGGAACAGCAGCAAACAGCGGCGACGAAGGACGCCGCGCTTGCCGAACAGCAAAAACAGGTTGAGACGCTGACCGCGCAACTTCAGGAGCAGCAGCAGGTTGCGACGCTGCCCGCAGAAAATGCCGACTTGAAAACGCAAACCGCGACGCGAGCGATTCCGACGCCGGAAACCACGCCGACGGAAGAGCAGCCGGTGGCAACGCCCGCCGCATCGGATGAACAACAGGCGGAACGGGACACGTTGCTGGCAACGCTTCAGGAAAAAGAGGCGAAAATTGATGAGCTGATGCAGCAAGTGACAGAGAAGCAGACGCGCCTCAGCGAGTTAGAGACGCAGCTTGCCGAACAACAAACGGCCTCGCCAGACCAGAGCAGCGAACAACTCGCCATGTTACAGAAGGAGAATCAGGAGTATCAAACGCAGTTGACCGCGTTGCAGCAACAGAATCAGGAGCAGCTTGCCGCGCTTCAGGAGGCTCAACGCAAAGCGGCAGCGTTGGAAGCCGACGCGCAAACGCAGGAAGAAGAATATCGCAAGCTCAAAGAAGCGCACGATCAGTCGCTGGCAAGCTTGCAGGCCGAAATCGCGAATGAAAATATCGAGAAAGAGACGATCCAGACGCGCTTGCGCGAAGAATTGGATCGCTCGAATACCGAATATCAGACGCGTCTGGACTCGTTAGCGCAGAAAAAAGAGGAAGAAATTCAACAATTGAAGTCAATGGCGGAAACGTATCAAAATCTGACTCGCGACTTAGAAAAGGAAATCGAGGATAAAACCGTTCGGATCGAGCAGATTGAGGAAAAATTGCGCGTCGTCATCGTGAATCAGATTCTATTCGATAGCGGCAGCGCGCAAGTCAGCAAAGAGGGGGTCAAGGTGTTGAAAACGATTGGCGGCGAATTGAAACGCAATCTTGAGGGGCGTCAAATCGGGATCGAAGGCCATACGGATAATGAAACGATCGGAAAACGCTTGCAGAAACAATATGCGACGAATTGGGAGCTTTCCAGCGCCAGAGCGAGCACGGTCCTGCGCTATTTGCAGGAAACATTGAAAATTCCGGGCGCGAAATTATTTGCCGTCGGCTACGGCTCGCATCATCCGGTGGCGGATAATGCCACTGAGGAAGGCCGTCGCCTGAACCGCCGCATTGAAATTATCCTCAGCCCGGAATTGGAAAGGAGCAAAAAATAAACATGATCAAGAAAAAGCAGACACTCATTCTTAGAAACGCGCAGGAGTGCCAACGCCTGCGTTGGCCTTCGAAGCAAGCGTTGACACTCCTGTCTCTTGTTGTGATTCTCGTGTTCAGCGTGACGAGCAGCGCCGAGCCGCCGCAGTTGATGGCCGTCGAAGAGCTTCGTCCCGGCATGAAAGGCATCGGCAAAACCGTGTTTTCAGGCACGAAGATCGAAGAATTCGACGTGGAAATTCTCAGCGTCTTAACCAATCAAAGCCCGGACAGCAACGCGATTATGGCGCGCGTGACCGGCGGGCCGCTGCCGCTGGAGAAATCGGGCGTGCTGGCGGGCATGAGCGGCAGTCCGATTTATATTGATGGCAAGCTCATCGGCGCGTTGGCGTTTATTCCGTCCACGTTCCCGAACGATCCGATTGTCGGAATTACGCCGATTCATGAAATGCTGCGCGACGCCGAGCGGCTGGATGCGCCGACGGCGAATTTTCGCGCGCCTCAGACGACGGGCTTCACGCCGATTTCGACGCCGCTGGTGGTGTCCGGCATGGACGCGCGCGGCATGGCGTTCTTCGAACAGCAGGTCGCGGCCTGGAACATGAAACCGGTGCAAGGCGGCAGCGTGGCGAAGACGCTGATCAACGACGCGGATATGGACTTACAGCCCGGTTCTGCTGTCGGCGTGTCATTGGTTCGCGGCGATATGGACATCAGCGGCATCGGCACGGTGACGTATCGTGACGGGGACAACATTATCGCGTTCGGTCATCCGATGTTCTGGGCCGGCGCGGTCAATTTTCCGATGACGGCGGCGTATGTGCATGTCAACGTCTCGAACCTGATGTTCTCCTTCAAAATGGCTTCAGCGCTCGATCCCGTCGGCGCGATCACGCAAGATCGCAAAACCGGCATTGCTGGGAAGATGGGGCAGGTCGCGCCGATGATTCCGTTCGAAGTGACGCTGAACACGCTGGACTCCGGCGCAGAGCCTCATCGCTATTCGTTCGAAGTCATGGATTACAAATTACTCACGTCCATGCTGATGAAAATTGCGACGTTGAATGCGTTGCTTGCCTCTGATAACGAGCAGGAAGGCGAGTTTTCGATTGTGGCGAAGACCACCATCGAACGCGCGAACGCAGCCCCGCTGTCCATCGAAAATCGCTTTGCGGGCAAAGAGTCGCCGATTCCAGCCGTATTAGGGGCGTTTGCGCCGCTGGACGCGCTGATTGAGAACAAATTCGAGCCGATCAGTTTGAGCAAAGTGTCTGTCGAAATGACGGTGCGCCATGCGCCGCAAACCGCAGACATCGTGGGAATCGGCCTGACAGAAGACATCTTTCGGCCTGGCGAACAGATCGAAACGTCGCTCGCGCTTCAGCCGTATAACGGCGACGCCGTGACGCTGTCGGACACGCTGACCATTCCGCAGGAAACGCCGCACGGCAACCTGATTCTGTTTGCCTGCGACGCCGACGCGACGATGATGATTGAAACCATGCGAGCGCAAGCGCGCTACATGCCGCAAGATTTGGAGCAGTTGACGCGGCTGCTTCGCGATACGGTGAGCCGCAATACGATTGTGTTATCGCTGCTTGACCTGAAACCGGGCGTGGTGATTCAGGGGCAGGAATTTCCGTCGCCGCCGCTGTCCGTCACCGCGATGATGACATCCGGCTCGCGACTGTCCGCGAACAATAGCCTGACACGCGGCAGAATCGTCGCGCGGAAATATATTTCGACCGAATTTATCGTGAGTGGATGCGCCGCCTTACCGATTCAGGTGGACGGACAATTGACGGAAACAGGAGAAGAAGCGGCATTACCGCCTGTAGAGACCATTCAGCCGATTGAACCCAACAAGGAAGGAGAAGAGACCGAATGAAACGCACTATGAAGAAATGGGGACACGTCATCAGCATCACGCTGGCCTGTTGTGCCGGATGGGGAACGCCGGGAGAATGTGCGCAGACGGAATTCTGGACGCTCAGCGCCGCGCAGGAATTCGAACGCGGCGAAGCCGAGCAGGTCGCGATTATCAGCACCGGCGAACTGACGCTGCCGCTCAAAAGCGACGCGGCGCTTGCGCTGAAAGATCAGGATATTCAGGTCTGGGCGATGGCGGAAGATGCGCAAGGCAATCTGTACGCCGGCACGGGCGAACAGGGCAAAATATTCAAAATCACGTCTGACGGCGAAACGTCCATGTTTTTCGATTCGCCCGAAGTCAGCATTCTCAGTTTGGCGTTCGACGCGCAAGGCAATCTGTACGCCGGCAGCGCGCCGGACGGCTTGATTTACAAAATCGCGCCGGACGGCAGTTCGCAGACGTTTTACATGACCGGCGAAGCCTACGTCTGGTCGCTGGCGTTCGGCGCGGATGGGACGCTGTACGCCGGCACCGGCGGCGCGGGCAAAATCTTTAAAATTCTTCCGGACGGAACGGGCAGCGTGTTCTACGATTCGCCGCAGACCAACGTGATGTCGCTGCTGTTTTCGCCGAAGGGCGAGTTACATGCCGCGACCGAAGGGCGGGGGATGGTGTACCGATTCGACGCGGAAGGCCATGCGTTCGGTCTGTTCCACGCGAAAGAAGAGGAAATCCATACGATGACGTTCGACGCGGAAGGCCATCTGTACATCGCCGCGCTCAGCAGCGTCGTGACGCCGAAAGCGTCTGCCGAAAACCCGCCGGAAGCGCAGCCGACGTTGCAGCCGAAAACGCCGAAACGTTCGGTCGTCTATCGGATCGATCCCGCCGGAGTGCTGAAAAAAATGGCGGAATTGGATGATCTGCTGATTTATAGCATGTTTGTGGACGATCAACAGCGTCTGCTGATCGGCACCGACCAGAAAGGCGCGTTGTATCGCATTCTGCCGGACGGCGCGTTTCAGCAGGTGATTCAGGTGAAGGCGCAGCAAATTATGAGTGTCTATCGCGCCTCCTCCGGGACGGTTTACATGGGCACGGGCAATCCGGGCGGCGTTCATCGGCTTGCGCCGGATTCGGTCGAGCGGGCGGAATATCTTTCGCCGGTGCATGACGCCGGAACGACGGCCACCTGGGGCAAGATTTTCTGGCGCGGCACCGTCGGAAGCATTGCCATCGCCACCCGAACGGGCAATACGGCGCTTCCCGACGATACCTGGAGTCAGTGGTCGCCTGAATTGACCAATCAGACAGGAGAAGCGATTTCCAATCCCTCGGCGCGTTTTATTCAATGGAAAGCGGTGCTGATGCCGCAGGCGGAGATCGCTCCGATCCTGGAAGACGTGTCGGTCGCTTATCTGCCGTTGAACCTTCCGCCGGAATTCAACGCGGTTCGGACGTTTTATGCGACGCCCTCGGAGGACGCCGCCGCAAACGGCAACGGACGCGCATCGAAAAATAAAATTGCGTCGCCCCGTCCGGTCAAACCGGAAGGAGATATGCCAGGCGATTCCGGCTTGACCGCGCCTGAAAGCGTGCCTGCCGGACGGATTGCGATACTCTGGGCAGCCAGCGACCCGAATAACGATGCGCTGATCTATACCGTGTCGCTCCGCGCGCTCGGCGATCCAGCGTGGAAAGAAGTCGAAACAGACCTGACGGAGGCGAAATATCTGTTGGATGCCACAACGCTGCCGGATGGGGAATACGAAATCAAAATTACGGCGAGCGATGAGGCGCAGAACCCTTCGCCGCAGGCGCTTCAGGCCGATAAAATCTCGCCGCGATTTACGGTGGATAATACAGCGCCGACCATCGCGCTGACTGTCGAGATGTCGCCTGAAAGCGGAAAGCGCGTCATCAAGGCGGTTGTCCAGGATGGCGTCAGTCGGATAAAACAGGCGGAATACGCGCTCGATACCGAAGAATGGACGCCGATTTTTCCGGCGGATATGGTGAGCGACAGCCAGGAAGAAACCTTCGTGATCGAATTACCGGAATTAGCAACGGGTGCGCATGTCTTAACAATCAAGGCGACGGATCAATTGGAAAATACCGGAGTCGGTAAAATCCAGTTTACGTATCCATTGCAATAGACTGGAACGCGCATCTTTAGACATCACCGAATTCCTCTCTCAACAGGGGAATTCGGATTTTTTATCCACAAGGAGAGACTCGTATGAAAAAACATCTTATCACAATCATGATGACGATATTGTGCGTGATGTCTGTGCAGGCGGCAGCGCAGGAGAAGACGCTGACCCTGTGGAGTCACTGGGGACAAGAGCCTGCAAAAGTGAATTTTATGAATGCGGCGGTGAAGGAATTTCAGGCCGAGACTGGTATCGCGGTGACAGTGTCCTGGATCGACAAAAAGGAACTGCTTGAGAAACTGCCGTTCGCGCTCGATACGGCAGCGCCGGATATTACCTACATCGATCACGGATTCACGCATCCCCGCATCGTTCGTTCGCTGGCAGATTTAAGCGATCTGCGGTTGCAGGGACGTTTTGATCCGAGTTGGTCGGTGTTGCCGATAGGCTTTGACGGAGCAATCAAGAATTTCCTCGCGATTGAAGGCTTATCGAATGCGATCTATTACAACAAAGACCTGTTTCAGCAGGCCGGAATTACGTTGCCGCAAGGCCGTCCGATCACTCACGAAGAATTTTCAGGCATTATCCGAACCCTCCGCGCCGCTGGCATCACGCCTATCGGCGAAGGCGCGGCGGATCGCACGGTCAAGGCCGGGCTGCCGATCATCAACACGATTTTCAGATACGCCGGCCCGGAAAAAATCGGCAAATTATTAGCCGGGGAGATTAATTTTTCCGATCCCGACGTTGCGGCGGGCGTGGCGTTCTGGAAAGAGGTCGTGGACGCGCAAGGCTACGATCCTGAAAAAGCGTTGACGCTCGGATTGGTAGATGGCATTTTCGAAGTGACGGACGGGCGGGCGGCGATCAGTTTTTGCGGCACGTTTTTTTACAGCAAATACGCCGGCACCGAGCATGACCGCCAGAATATCGGCGTGTTGGACTGGTTTACCGTGCCGAACGGCAAGGGAAACGATTTTTATGAAATCTCCTGGACCGCCGGATATGGTATCAATAAAAACAGTCAGCATGTCGCGGAGGCCAAACAATTTCTGGAATTTCTCATGACCCAGAACGCCGCGTCATTATGGCTGCAATACGTTCAATCGCCTTATCCGCTCACGGCGGACACGGTGATGGAAAATTCGCTCTATAGCCAGTTAGCCGCCCAACGCGAGAAACAACAGCCCTCGCCGGTCGGATTTACCTACCAGTCGTTCGCGGAGCTTCCGGCGCAACGGATGTGGGAAGATGTCTCGAAACGTCTGATTTCAGGAGAATTGAACGCCGACGAGTTTATCATACGCATCAACACCCGTATGAAAACCGCGAAATAAGAGATGATGCCCATTCGATTTCGCCAACGTATTGCCTATCGTCAAGCTAAAAACACCGTCCTGGTGGCGTTTGTCGTCGGGACGGTCTTAAGTGTCGCCCAGATCGGATATGATCTGTTCAGAGAGCGGCGGCAGATCGAGGTGACGATGCCGATCATGATCAATATGGCGAAAGAACCGGCGGCTCAGGCGTTGTTCGATCTGAACGAGGAGATCGCTGAGAGTTTGTTGGATGGCCTGTTTCGCTATGATCCGATCCTCGATGCGAGAATTATCGAGGACTCCGGGACTGTCTTTGCGCAAAAAACCCGCCCGCGCAGTTCCGGTTCGTTTCAATGGCTGGCGCGTCTCATGTTCGGCGAGCATGACGTGCATACCATTCCGTTGACATATCAGTCAACAGGTCTGTTGCTCGGTCATCTGGTTGTCTCGGTTGATAACTATCTGTTGGCGATCAACTTTTTCAGCCGGGTCAGATTGATTATTATCGGCGACTTTATCCGCAATATCGTGTTGTCGGGCGCGTTGCTGTTTTTGTCTTATACCACGCTGACGCGCCCGCTGATTGAAATGATTCGTCGTTTATCCCGCGTGGACGTGGCAAACCCTGCCGAAGCGCTCCTCACCTGCCCGCCGAATTACGCGCAGAACGAGTTCGGCGGATTGATTCGCACCATCAATCTGCTGTTAGAACGCTTAGGCGACAGCATTGCGCGATACCGGATGACGCAGCAGGAATTAGAAAATCATCGCGATCATTTGGAGCAATTAGTGCAGCAGCGCACGCATGAACTTCAGCGGCTCGTGCAGGATTTGGAAGTCGCCAAAACGCAAGCTGAAGCGGCAAATCAGGCGAAAAGCGTGTTTTTGGCAAACATGAGTCACGAATTGCGCACGCCGCTGAACGCTATTCTTGGCTTTTCACAGTTAATGTGCCGCAACCCGCAGTTATTGCCGGATCATCGCGAGAATCTGGAGATCATCAGCCACAGTGGCGAACATTTGCTCGCGTTGATTAATGACGTGCTTGATCTGTCCAAAATCGAAGCCGGGCATATCACCCTGAATGTCGGTAGTTTCGATCTCTTGCGCCTGCTTGACGAGGTAGAAGAGATGTTCCGGTTTCGCGCCGAAGAAAAGCGCCTGGCATTCGTGGTCGAACACGATGAACGGCTTCCGCAAGCGATCTGTTCCGATGAGGGGCGGCTGCGGCAGGTCTTGCTGAATCTGTTGAGCAATGCGCTGAAATTTACGCCGACAGGAGCCATCACGCTCCGCGCCGCTCTGCTCGATACGCCTGAACAGTGGCCGGGCGAGCCGCTTGCGCCGCTCCCGGCGCATCATCTCCGCATCGTCTTCGAGATTCAAGACTCCGGCGTCGGCATTGCCCCTGAAGAAATACCGGTGCTGTTCAATGCGTTTGTCCAGACCAAAGCCGGGAAAGATTCGCAGCAAGGCACCGGTTTAGGGCTGTCTATCAGCCGGATATTCGCGCAATTGATGCAAGGCGACATCGCCGTCAGCAGCGAACCCGGCGCGGGTTCGCGTTTCAGCTTCTATCTGACGGCGCAGGAAGCGGACGCCTCCGCGCTCGCCCCCGCCGCGTCGAGGCGGCGCGTCATCGGCGTCGAGCCGAAGCAGCCGCGTTATCGTATTTTAGTCGTAGATGACCGCGACACGAACCGCCAGTTGTTGGTCAAATATCTGCATTCGTTAGCGGGATTCGACGTGCGGGAAGCGAACGATGGCGCTGAAGCGGTCGCCATCTGGGAAACCTGGGAGCCGCATTTGATTTGGATGGATATGCGGATGCCGGTGATGGATGGGTACGAGGCCACCAAACGCATCAAACAGACGACCAAAGGACAGGCGACCGCGATTATTGCGCTGACGGCCAGCACGTTCGAACACGACCGCGCCGCCATTCTTTCGGCGGGCTGTAACGATTTTGTGCGCAAGCCCTTTCGAGAAACGGAAATTTTCGACATGATGGCGAAACATCTTGGCGTGCGATATCTCTATGACGAAGAGATTGAGACGCCTCTCGCCGCCAAACCGGCGCAGAAAAGATGCTCGACCGCGCAACTGACGCAATGCCCCGCCGAACTGCTCGCCGAATTGAAATTCGCGGTGATCAGAGTGAATATGGAGCATATCGAACAATGCTTGCAGCGGATTCGTCCTTATAGCGCGGACTGCGCCGATGCGCTGACCCAGATGATTGAAAATTTCGAGTACAAGACGATTTTGTCGCTGATAGACCAGGTAGGAGAGCAGATTGTATGAGAGATCGGCAAAGTATTTTGATTGTGGATGACGTCCCGGCAAATTTGCGACTGCTCACCGAGATTCTGGGGCATCGCGAGTATATGGTGCGTCCCGTGACGGATGGACTCATGGCGATTGCCGCAGCGCAGGCCGAACCGCCGGATTTGATTTTGCTGGATATCATGATGCCCAATCTGACAGGGTATGAAGCTTGCAAGCGCCTGAAAACCGATGAGCGCACGCGCGATATTCCCATCATTTTTATCAGCGCGAAAAATGAACTGTTCGACAAAGTCAAAGCGTTTACGCTCGGCGCAGTAGATTATATCACCAAACCATTTCAGTCGGAAGAGGTGCTGGCGCGCGTCGAGACGCATTTAGCGCTGCGCAGCTTGCAAAATCGCCTGAAAGAGCAAAATGCGGCGTTGACAGAGGCGCTGCATCAATTGAAGATGACGCAGGATCAATTGATTCAACGGGAAAAAATTGCCGCGTTAGGCCACCTGATCGCCGGGATCGCGCATGAAATCAATACGCCGCTCGGCGCGATTCACGCCTCCGTCGGCAATATCAGCCATGCGCTCGACATGTCGCTCGAGCATCTGCCCCATCTATTCCAGACCTTGTCGCCGGAACGTCAGGCGGAATTTTTGACGCTGCTGCGCGAGGCGTTGGGCACGAAAGTCTCGATATCTTCGCGCGAATCCCGCGCGCTGCGCAAGGAACTCAAAGCCACGTTGGAATCGTACGCCATCTCAGACGCGGACTCCATCGCCAAGCATTTGGTCAATATGGGCATATATCAGGATATGACGCCGTATCTTGCGCTGCTGCGCGACGAGCAGAATTCCGAGATTATCCGAACAGCGTATTACCTGTTTATGCAGAAAAATAACAGCGCGAATATCGAACACGCGGTGGATCGCGTGTCGAAAGTGGTGTTTGCGCTGAAAAATTATATCCATTACGATCAGTCCGGTCAAAAAATGTTCACGCAGGTGACGGAAGGAATTGACATTGTGCTCACGCTCTACCATAGCCAGTTGAAACATGGCATTGAGGTGACGACGCATTATACGCCGATGCCGATGATCGCGTGTTATCCCGACGAACTGAAACAGGTCTGGACGAATTTGATTCACAACGCCATTCAGGCAATGAATGGGAAAGGATCGCTGGAAATCGCCGTATTTCCGGCCCCGCCCTCTCTTGAATCAACGGCGGATCACTCGAATTCCCCTCCTGGGAGGGGCAAGGGGTGGGTGGCTGAGGACGGGCAGCATCTCAACGTCACGAACCCACCCCTCCCCCTCCCAGGAGGGGAATTCGACGAACAACGCCAGGGCGTCATTGTGAGGATCACCGACTCCGGCTGCGGCATCCCGGATGAGATCAAAGCGCGCATCTTCGAGCCGTTTTTCACGACGAAACCTGCGGGCGAGGGCAGCGGATTGGGGTTGGATATTGTGAAAAAGATTGTCGAACGCCATGAGGGGAGTATCACGGTGGACAGCCAGCCGGGCAAGACCTCGTTTCAGGTCTTTTTGCCAGCATAAGGAGCCGCATGTCACGACAAGCGATTTTATGCGTGGACGACGAACCGCTCATCTTGCAGAGTCTCCGCGATCAATTGGAAAATCATCTTGGCGACCAATATCATTACGAATTCGCCGAAAGCGCAGACGAAGCGTTCGAAGTGATCGATGAGTTGCATGACAGCGAGTTCCACATCCTGCTGATCGTGTCGGACTGGCTGATGCCCGGCATGAAAGGGGACGAATTTTTGATCCAGGTTCACCGCCGATTTCCGGACATTCTTCTGATAATGCTGACAGGGCAGGCGGACGACGACGCAATTGCGCGGACGCGCGAAGAGGCGCGATTGGATGCCTGCTTACGGAAGCCCTGGACGGAGCAGGAATTAATTCAGACATTATCATTGGGATTACAACGATGATGAGAGCAGCAGGCCGATTCGATGCAACGTTTGCTCCGTCTCGATTGTCAACATGTCGAATATGACGGAATGCTCCGTATTCTCTAAGGGTATCATGATGAACACGCGCCTGAAAAAGCCCGCCATTGTCTGCGTGGATGATGAACAGCTTGTGCTGACCGGTTTAGCCGATCAGTTGACCCGGTATTTCGGCGACGCCTATGCGATTGAACTCGCAGAAACCGGCAACGACGCGCTGGAATTGGTCGAAGAATTATTCGAAGATGGCGTTGACGTGCCGTTAGTGATTTCCGATCACATTATGCCCGGAATCAAAGGGGACGATCTGTTGATTGCGATTCATCAGCAGCATCCGAACACATTGAAAATCTTCCTGACCGGTCAGGCGACGGGAGATAATGTCGGCAATGCCGTCAATAATGCGAATTTGTATCGGTATATTCCCAAACCCTGGGATGAAATAGACCTCAAATTGACCATTGCGGAAGCGTTGGAAAGTTATCGTCAGAAAAAACAGTTGTCGCAGCAAGAGCATCTGCTTCACCAGGCATTAGACGAAGAACGGCACGTCAAAACAGCGCTGCAATCCTTGAATGACACATTAGAAGAACGCATTCACGCCCGCACGAAGGAACTTCAGGACAGCAACCGGCAATTGCAGCAGGAAATTCAGGAGCGGCAGCGGCTTGAGGATGCGCTGCGAGAAAGCCAGCGTTCCCTGACCACGCTTGTCCGCAATCTGCCCGGCATCGCGTATCGCTGCCGAAACGATCAGGGCTGGACGATGGAATTCATGAGCGACGGCTGCCTGAGCGTGACCGGGTATCCGCCGAATGATTTTCTCCAGAATGCCACCTTGTCGTATGGGGATATTATACACCCTGACGACCGCGCCAGAATTTGGAACGAGGCGCAGTTCGCGCTGGCGGAGAAACGTCCGTATCACCTGAGTTACCGCCTCATCAAACGAGACGGAACAGTCTGTTGGGTGTGGGAACAGGGGCAGGGAATTTTTTCAGCCAGCGGCGAACTGCTTGCCCTGGAAGGCGTCATTCATGACATGACGGCGCAAAAATTGGCGGAACAGGAACTCCGGCAGGCGAAAGAGGCCGCCGAGGCTGCGAATCATGCCAAAAGCGCGTTTTTATCCAGCATCAGTCATGAATTGCGCACGCCGCTGAACATCATTCTCGGATTTGCGCAATTGTTGGATATGAGCCAGGAAGTATCCCCAAAACATCGTGAGTATGTCCAGGAAATTTTGAGCAGCGGCAAACACCTGCATCTGTTGATCGAACGGTTGCTGCTGGTATCGAAAGCGCAGGATAATCAGGACTTCGAGCTTGAGCCGCTTCTCCAACAGATTCAATCGCTCGAGCAGATGGAACGACAGATGTTGTTATCGGATCGTCTTCAGACGACGGCGATGCAGCGTCTCGCGTCCGAACTGCTCACGCTTCCCGCGCTGATGCGTCAAAGTCTGCAACACGCCGCCCGCCTGTTCGATCTCGATGCGCTCGCCGCATTGATTGACGAGATTCGACCGCAGCAACCGTCATTGGCAGACGCGCTGATGGAACTTGTCGCGCACTATCAATTCGATGTGTTGCTTCACTTGCTTGAGAGGAGTCTCCTCGCATGAATCCACAACTTGCCATACTCTGTGTTGACGATGATATGATCATTCTTAACGCCCTCAAACGCGAATTGACTCACGCGTTTGAGGCTGAATATCTGATTGAAATCTGCCAGAATAGCGAGGAAGCCCTCGACGCAGTTCGCGCGCTGACAGAGGAGTCGTATGACATCGCCGTCGCGATTGTTGATTATATCCTGCCGGACATGAAAGGGGATGAGATTCTGCGCTATATTCATGAGCTTGTTCCCCGCGCGCGAACGATTATGTTGACCGGTCAGGCCACGCCGGAAGGCATCGGACGGGCGGTAAACACCGCCAACCTCTACCGTTTTATCGCCAAACCCTGGAATGCCGATGATTTGGTCATGACCATCAAAGAAGCGATCCGCAGTTACACGCAGGAACTCGAAGTGGATTGGCTGCATCGCGAATTAGAGGCGTATGCGCAGTCGTTGGAGGAAAAAGTCGCCGCGCGCACCGATGCCCTCAACGCAACATTTCAGGAATTAGAACACGCCAAAAATACGGCTGAAGCAGCGAATCGCGCGAAAAGCGTATTTCTCTCGAATATGACGCATGAATTGCGCACGCCGCTGCATGTGATTCTCGGTTTCTCGCAAATCCTTGCCCGCAACCCGCATCTTGACGCCGAGGGATTGGACAGCGTCAGAATCATCAATAGCAGCGGCGAACATCTCCTCGCGCAGATCAATGAAGTGCTGGATATGTCGAAAATCGAGGCCGGCTACATGCGGGTGCAGCAGCAGAATATTGACCTGCCGGACGAGATTGACCAGATTCTTGACCTGTTTCAATTGCGAGCCAGGGAGAAACAGTTGACGCTGCATGTCGAACTTGCCCGCGATGTGCCGCGTTATATCCGTATAGACAGCGTGAAGCTGCGGCAGATCATTATCAATTTGTTGAATAACGCGATTAAATTCACCACCACTGGCGGCGTGACGTTATCGGTTCGCTCTATTCGGAAAGAACGCGCGTCGTGTCTGTCTCTCGATGTCGAAGATACCGGCCCCGGCATTCCTGCCGAGGAATTGAACGACTTGTTCCTGCCGTTTCATCAAACCAAGAGCGGCCAACTTGTTCAGGGCGGAACAGGATTAGGCTTATCGATCAGCCAAAAATTTGCGGAGATCATGTCGGGAACCATTCGCGTTCACAGCGAAGTCGGCGTCGGAACGCGCTTTACTGTCGAACTTCCGTTCGACATTGTCGAGGCCGCCGATCATCCGCGTCGAACGGTTGACTCGCGTCGGATTATCGGCTTAGCGCCGGGACAGCCGCACTACCGGATGCTTGTCGTGGATGATCAGGACACGAATCGTCAGTTAGTCGTCAAATTGCTCCGACCGTTCGGCTTCGAGATGTGCGAAGCGGCAAACGGTCAGGAAGCGTATGCGCTCTGGCGGACATGGAAGCCGGATTTGATCTGGATGGATATGCGGATGCCGGTGATGAACGGATATGAGACGACGCGCCTGATTAAAGCGACGGAACAGGGAAAGCATACGGTGGTTATTGCGCTCACCGCCAATTCCTTTGTTGATGATCAGCCGAACATTCTCGCCGCCGGATGCGATGACGTCTTGCACAAGCCATTTCAAGAAGCGCTGATCTTCGAACTGATTGCCAGACACCTCCACGTGCAATATCTCTGCGAAGAGCCACAACCTGAACCGCCGCGCTATCAGGAAGACGAACTGCTTCGCGAATTAGCGAAACTGCCCGATCACTTGTTTACGTCGCTGGAGTCCGCCGTTAAAATCACCGACATGCAGCACACAACAGACCTCATCGCAGAAGTGCGGCAGCACGACGAGATGTTAGCGGAAACACTGATGTATTTTGCCGAGAAATTCGAATATCCGCGCATCGCCCAATTTATGGAACAGGCGCAGCGCCAATAAATGCTATGCCCACACGACTACTGACATTTCCAGAACTGCCGTCGCCGCAAATTGTCGTCGTTGACGATAATCCCGCCAATTTGCGGCTGTTGACGGACGTGTTGAAAAGCGCGGGCTATCTTGCGCGTCCGGCCATCAATGGAACGATTGCGCTGTCTTCGATTCGTTTGAATCCGCCGGATGCGATTTTGCTGGACGTGATGCTGCCCGATCTGTCGGGCTACGAAGTCTGTCAGCAACTCAAAGCCGATCCCGATACCTGCGAGATTCCTGTCATTTTTATCAGCGCCAAAACCGACGTCTTCGATAAGGTCAAAGGCTTCGAACTCGGCGCGGTGGATTATATCGCCAAACCGTTTCAACCGCAGGAAGTCTTAGCCCGCGTGCTGGCGCATGTGACGATTCGCCGCCTGCAATTACGGCTTCAAGCGCAAAACCTCTTGTTACATGAGCAGATCGTTCGCTTCCAGACATTGGCCGACGCCACGCTCGAAGGGATTCTTCTGCACGAGCAGGGGCGCATCATCGAGGCCAACCAACGAGCGTCGGCGTTATTCGGCGCGATGCGCGAAACCATGCTTGACGCGGCGTTATCGGACTTTGTCTGTGAACCGTTTCGCGCGTCCGTCGAGAACATGCTGAAGGCGCCGACCGAACATCCGCTTGAAATCGAAGGGCGCAGACGCGACGGACGCGCCGTCCCATTGGAAATTTATGCCCGAACAATGACGTATCAGGGGCGGGACATTCAGATCGCGGTCTTGCGAGACCTCTCCTGGAAAAAACGAATCGAAGCCGAAAACACCCAATTACAGCGTGAAAATCTCGCGCTCAAAGCGACCAGCCATGAACGGTATCGTTTGGGGCCGATTATCGGGAAAAGCCGGGGCATGCAGGAGGTGTACGAATTGATCGCCGCTGCCGCTGCGTCGGAATTTCATGTGGTGATTTACGGCGAATCCGGCACCGGCAAAGAATTGGTCGCGCGCACGATTCACGCGCTCAGTCCGCGTAAATATCAACCGTTTATTGCGGTCAATTGTGGGGCGGTGACGGAAACGCTGTTCGAGCGCGAATTTTTCGGACACCGCAAAGGCGCGTTTACCGGAGCAGATCGGAATGCGCCCGGCTATTTCGAGGCGGCGGATCAGGGGACGCTCTTGCTTGATGAAATCGGGGAATTAAGTTTCGCGATGCAGGTCAAATTGCTGCGGGCGCTGGAGAGCCGGGAATTTACGCCGGTTGGGGCGAACACGCCGCGTCGCGCTGACGCGCGAATTCTGGCCGCGACCAATAAACGCTTAACCGATCTCCGGCAACAGGGGCGGTTTCGGGAGGATTTATTCTACCGGCTGCACGTCATGGAAATCGTTGTGCCGCCGCTGCGGGAACGACGCGAAGATATTCCGCTGCTTTTAGAAACGTTCCTACAGCAATATGCCCCCGGTACAGCCCTTCCGACAGAAGTGTTCGACGCATTTGCGCGCTATGATTGGCCTGGAAATATTCGCGAACTGCAAAACCGCTTGCAGCGTTATCTCGCGACTGGTCGAATAGATATTCCCGGCGTTGACCTGCCGTCAGCGTCAACGCTGCCCTTGTCGCCGCTTCCTGCGGACACGCGTTTGCACGAGGCGGTAGAAGCCCTCGAAATGCGTCTGATCCGGGAGACGTTGATTCGCAATAAGTGGCGGCGTGTAAAGACCGCCGAAGAACTCGGCATTCCGCGACGCACCTTGCAGCGGAAAGTTGAAAAATATGGCATATTCCGCGAGTAAGCAGACATTTCTATTGACTTCTTCTTTTGCGTTTCGAAGATGAGAAGAAGGACATTGATCGTCGTCAGACTTGATGCCGCATCGTTTTATGAATTTTCAGGAGTGGCAGAGCGCCGCTCTGACCGTCAACGCTTCGCTTTGACACTCCTTATTATGAGGAAGAGATGAAAGAACCGGTTATCGTATGCGTGGATGACGAAGAAATCGTCCTCAAATCGCTCAAGCGGGAACTCAACAAAAGCTTCGGCAGTAAGTATGTCATTGAAACGACGGATGACGGAGAGGATGCCATCAAACTCTTCGAAGAACTGCTGCTTGCGGGAAATGACATCCCGGTCGTAATTGCCGACCAGATTATGCCCGGCATCAAAGGCGACGAATTGCTGGCTCGCATTCATGCGATTTCGCCGAAAACGCTGAAAATCATGCTCACCGGTCAGGCCGACAAAGACGCGATTACGAGCGCGGTGAACCGCGCCGATCTGTATCGCTACATCGCGAAGCCGTGGGATGCGACCGACCTGGAACTCACCGTCAAAGAGGCGATCCGTCGGTATTTTCAAGATAAAGCCATTGAAAAGCAGATGCAATTGCTGCGAGGCATGAATGCGAATTTGGAACAAAAGGTCAAAGAGCGCACCGTGCAATTGGAACAGCAGCAGGAAGAACTGAAACAGTTAAACGCCAGTAAAGACAAATTCTTCTCGATTATCGCGCATGATTTACGCGCGCCGTTTACGGGTCTGCTCGGCATCAGCGATTTCATCGTCAAAAACGTCAGCAAGTTCAGCGCGCAGGAGATCAAAGAGCATGTCACCTCCATGCAGGAAGCGACGGAGTCGGTCTATATTCTGCTGGAAAATCTGCTGACATGGACGCAGTTAAAACAAGGCATCATCGAATATCATCCGCAACACGTCGTGTTGCGGGAATTATCGGAACGCAATGCGGCCTTTTTTGCCTCAAGCGCCGTCCAGAAAAGGCTGTCGCTCAAAAATCAGATTTCTCCGCAGCTTCGCGTGTATGCGGATAAAGGCATGTTGAACACGGTCATGCGCAATCTTCTGTCAAATGCCATCAAATTTACGCGCCCCGGTGGTATTATCGAGCTTTCCGCCTCATCGTACGGCGCATTTAACGAATTCGTCATTTCCGATACCGGCGTCGGCATTCCGAAAGAAGCCGTGCCACACCTGTTTCGCATTGACATGAAATATTCGACGCCCGGCACGAATGGCGAGGAAGGCACAGGACTTGGCCTGATTCTCAGCAAGGCGTTGGTGGAAAAAAATAACGGACAGATGCGGATCGAAACCGAACCGCGCCAGGGAACGGTTGTCACCGTCCGGCTGCTCGCCGCTTCCGAGTAAGAAACTTTCCGGGAGTGCAAACGCTTGCTTTTGCGGCAAAAGCAAGCGTTTGCACTCCGATAATCTCTATGATTCTTCGCAACGAACTCAACACCTTTCTCAAAGAGACGTTTCATTACGAACGTTTTCAGGATCATTGCCAGAACGGGCTGCAAGTGGAAGGCAAATCAGAGATCGAGACCATCGCGTTCGGCGTCTCGTTCCATCTGCCATTGCTCGAACGCGCCATCCGATGCGACGCGGATGCCATCATCGCGCATCACGGGTTTTTCGGCAAAGATGTCTTCTCATTGACCGGAAGACGGCGAGAGCAGGTGCGTCTGTTATTGCAGCATGACATCTCGCTGTTCGGCGTGCATTTGCCATTAGACGCGCATGAACAACTTGGGAACAATGCGGAGTTGCTGCGCTATATCGGCGCGGAAATTGTCGAACCCTTTCAGGTCGGGTTTTTCGCCCGCAATACGCAGGAACATTCGCTGACCGCCATATTGGACATTTTTCATCATGCGCTGCATCCTGCCGATTATCAACCCGCCGTCTCGCTTCCGCCTGCGCCCTTTTTGCTTGCGCCGACATATCGGCACGGCTTTCTTGCCTATCCCAACGGGCCGGAGATTCCGAAAAAACTGGCGATCATTTCCGGGAGCGCCTCGCGAGAATACCGCGCGAACGAGATCGTCGAACATGGCGTGGATACCTTTATTTGCGGCAGCGTGGACGAATCCGCCGCCGCCATGTCGTATGAAACGCGCACCAATTTTATCAATCTCGGTCACTACTGGTCTGAAAAGCCAGGCATCCTCGCCTTGAAAGCCGAAATCGAACGCAGTTTCGATGTTCGCGTCCTGTTTATCGAAATCGAAAATATGGTCTAAAAAACCCTGTTTTCAGCGAGATTCGCCGTAAATTTCCTTGACAAGAGTCAGGGAAATTGAAACGGTAACATGAGGAAATTCTGATACGAATTCTTGTAGAACAATGTCGCGCTAACGTGTTCAGGAGAGGATTTTCGCCACACGCCGAAGTCGTTCGGCGGCGAAACGTCTTTCCTGATCCGGCGTTATCCGCGTTTCGAACAGATGGAGCCAATGGATCAACTGGAAAAACTTGAACAGCAGCAGGAAAGCGCTGAGTATGATGGCAGTAAAATCAAAGTCCTGACGGGCTTGGAAGCGGTTCGTAAACGTCCGGGCATGTATATCGGAGACACTTCCGTGTACGGGCTGCACCATTTAGTCTATGAAATCGTAGATAACTCGGTGGATGAGGCGATGGCCGGGCATTGCACCGAAATCGCCGTCACAATTCATGTGGATAACAGTGTGACCGTGATTGATAACGGACGCGGCATCCCAGTGGATATGCACCCCACCGAGAAAAAATCGGCGGCGGAAGTGGCGTTGACCGTGCTGCACGCGGGCGGAAAATTCGATAACGACAGCTACAAAGTCTCCGGCGGTTTGCACGGCGTCGGGATGTCGGTTGTGAATGCCCTTTCAGATCGGCTTGATGTAGAGATTAAGCGCGGCGGCAAAGTCTATACCCAGAGTTACGAGCGTGGGACGCCGTTAGGCCCGCTACAAGAAGTCGGCATCGCCAAAGGCACCGGCACGAAGATTTGTTTTCATCCCGATTTCACGATTTTCGAAGCGAACGAGTATAATTTTGGCACGCTCTCCAACCGCCTGCGGGAACTCTCCTTTCTGAACAAAGGCTTGATTATTCATGTCGAAGATGAACGGATCGACAAAAAACTGACCTTCCAATATGAAGGCGGTATCCTCTCCTTTGTCGAACATTTGAATAAAAATAAAGAATGCCTGCACGCCAAACCGATTTACGTCGAAGGCCAAAAAGACAATATTCTCGTCGAAATCGCAATGCAATACAACGACGGCTATGCGGAAAGCGTCTTTTCGTTCGCCAACAACATCAACACGCACGAAGGCGGCTCGCATCTGACCGGATTTCGCGGCGCGTTGACGCGCACGATTAACGCCTACGCCGCCGAAAAACAGGGCAAAGGCGAAAAAATCGTGCTGACCGGCGACGACGTGCGCGAAGGGCTGGTCGGCGTCATCAGCGTCAAAATTCCGAATCCGCAATTCGAAGGCCAGACCAAAACCAAACTCGGCAACAGCGAAGTCAAGGGGATTGTCGAAGCGCTTTGCAACGAAAAAATGACGCAGTATTTCGACGAGAATCCCTCGATTATCAAAGCGATTATAGATAAAGCGCTCGGCGCGGCCAGAGCGCGTGAAGCCGCCAAAAAAGCGCGAGAACTGACACGCCGGAAAAGCGTGCTGGAATCGAGTACGCTGCCGGGCAAACTTGCCGATTGTTCCGAAAAAGACCCGGCGCAATGCGAAATATTTATCGTCGAGGGCGATTCCGCAGGCGGTTCAGCCAAACAAGGACGCGACCGGCGTTTTCAGGCGATTCTGCCGTTGCGTGGGAAAATTCTGAACGTCGAGAAAGCCCGCTTCGACAAAATGCTGAAAAGCGAAGAGATTCAAGTGCTGATTACCGCCATCGGCGCGGGCATCGGCGCAGGCGATTTCGACGCGGCGAAAGTCCGCTATCATAAAATCGTGATCATGACCGATGCCGACGTGGACGGCGCGCACATTCGAACGCTGCTGCTGACGTTCTTCTATCGCCAGATGAAAGAGATTATCGAACGCGGCTACCTGTATATCGCGCAGCCGCCCCTTTTTAAGGTCAAACGCGGCAAACAGGAATGGTACATCAAAGATGAAATGCAGATGAACAAGTATTTGATCGAGCAGGGTTCCGCCAGCGCCGCCTTGATGGTCGGCGATAAACTTTTCACCGGCAAACGGCTCGAAACGCATATTTATCAACTCAATGAATTTTTGCGGTATCTCGATACGTTCGAGCGCCATCGCCAGAATCGCGTTCTCGTCAAATCGCTCGCCTATCATAAACGTTTAACCGCTTCGACGCTCAGTTTCCGCGATTTGTTAGAGCGCGAAATGGATGCGGTCATCGAAACGTACCGTTCGTTTTTTCTGAATGAGAAAGACCGCAAAATCAGCTATACGATTCTGGATGATGTAGAGGATCGCCTGAAAGTGGTGATTAAAACGACCGATGACGGAGAACCGCTTATTGTGGATTATGACTTTTTATCATCGCATAACTACAGGGAGTTGCAGCGTCACGCCGATTTGATTGCGACGATGGGATTTCCGCCCTATAAAATCGAAATAGACAGTAAAATGGTCGAGGTGGAATTGCTCTCCGATGTGGTGGATACGATTCTCAGCGCCGGAAAAAGCGGTTTAGGGATTCAGCGTTATAAAGGTCTCGGCGAGATGAACCCCGATCAACTCTGGGAAACGACAATGGACCCGCAGCGCCGCAATTTGCTGACCGTGCAGCTTGGCGATTTCGAAGAGGTCGAGACGATTTTTACCACATTGATGGGCGATCAGGTCGAACCCCGACGCGAGTTTATTGAAAAGTACGCCGCGCAGGTCAAAAATTTGGATGTGTAGTGCGCGGCGATGGAAAATTTCTCTCTCATTGGCATTGCGATTTCACATGACGGAGTTCCGATTCGCTTAACGCAAGAACGATGGTTTCATATCACTGAAAACCATAATGATCTTGCCGGATATGCGGATGATGTTTTAGATGTTGTGGAACAACCGGACGTCATCGTTCGCGGCTATAATAAATCATTGATCGCAGTCCGCAGTTATGGGAAATATGGGTATTTACAAGTCGTTTATCGGCAGGTTTCAGTCAATGATGGATTTATTGTCACGGCATATTTCAGCAGTAAATTCAATCAAAATCAAATGATATGGAAAAAGCCTTGACACCTGATAGCAACCGAACAGTCGTTCAAGCGATCCCGTTGCTTTTGCATTTTCCTTCTACGAAATTTTGGGTGGATTATGATCGTGAGGCTGACGTGTTGTATATCAGCTTTGATCGTCCGCAAAACGCGACGGATTCGGAAATGACCGACGACGGAATACTCTTGCGGTATCACGAAGAACGATTAGTCGGAATGACGATTCTGGATGCTTCGACTCGCGTTCCGTATTCGTTGAATTGACGATGAAAAAAGCTACGATATTTGAAGAATCGGAAGCCATGAAAGAGATTCGCAAAATACGCGATAAAAATTATGAGCAGATTAAAAATATGAACGCGGATGAAATTATTCGATATTTTCACGAAAAAGCTCAAAAGGTCGAACAACGCCTCAATAAAGCTTCGAAATCATGAACGACGTTTTCGCAAAAGCGTCTTGCCACGCGGCAGGCCGCCTTGCGGCATTCACATAGATTTTAATTATGGCACAAATTAACGATCAAACCATTCCCCCGATTCCGATTTCGATTGAAACCGAGATGCAAAATTCGTATCTCGATTACGCCATGAGCGTGATCATCGGACGCGCCCTGCCAGATGTGCGCGACGGCCTCAAGCCGGTGCATCGCCGCGTCCTCTACACTATGCATGAAATGGGGCTGGATTGGAATAAGCCCTTTAAAAAATCCGCCCGCGTCGTCGGCGATGCAATGGGGAAGTATCACCCGCACGGCGATTCTGCGATTTATGACACGCTGGTGCGCATGGCACAGGAGTTTTCGCTGCGCTATCCGTTAGTGGATGGACAGGGAAACTTCGGCTCGGTGGACGGCGATCCGGCTGCCGCCATGCGTTATACCGAAGCCCGGCGCTCGCGTATTTCCGATGAACTGCTGTCGGATATTGATAAAGAAACGGTAGATTTCAGCCCGAACTACGACGAATCGCTGTTAGAACCGATTGTTCTGCCCACCAAAATCCCGAATCTGCTGGTCAATGGTTCGTCTGGAATTGCGGTCGGCATGGCGACCAACATTCCGCCGCACAATCTTGGCGAAATCGTAGATGGCTTAATTGCGCTGATCGAACGCCCTGACATCACGATTGACGAACTCTTTCATTACATCAAAGGGCCTGATTTTCCAACCGGCGCGATTATTTACGGACGTCAGGGGATTTACGACGCCTATCGCACCGGACGCGGTCTGATTCAACTCCGCGCCAAGGCGTTTGTCGAAAAGGAAAAACGCGCCGAAAAAGAGCGTATTATCATCACGGAAATTCCATATCAGGTCAATAAAGCCAGACTTATTGAAAAAATCGCCGAATTGGTGCGCGAGAAAAATATCGAGGGCATTTCCGATCTGCGCGATGAATCCGACCGCGACGGCATGAGAATCGTCATCGAACTCAAACGCGATCAATACGCGGAAGTCATTCTCAACAAACTCTACAAACATACGCAGCTTCAGGTCACATTCGGCACGATTATGCTCGCGATTGTAGATCAACGTCCGCGCTGCTTGACTCTGAAGGAAATGATGGAGTTGTTCCTGCGCCATCGCCGCGATGTGATTGTCCGGCGCACCATTTTCCTTTTGGCGAAAGCCGAAGCGCGGGATCATATCGTGCAGGGTTTGCTGATCGCGCTTGACAACATTGACGCGGTCGTCAGTTTGATTCGCGCTTCGCAAACGCCGCAGATCGCCCGCGACGGCTTGATGACGCGATTCGGCTTGAGCGAAGAGCAAGCCCGCGCCATTCTCGATATGCGTTTGCAGCGCCTTACCGGCCTCGAACGCGAAAAATTGGAGACGGAACATCACGAGTTGTTAAGCGAAATTCGCTATCTGCGCTCATTATTGGAACAACCGGCGCTCGTGACCGGCGTCATCAAAGACGAACTCATTAAAGTCAAAGAGATGTATGGCGACGCCCGACGCACCGAAATCGTGGACGATTCCTCGGAAATCACGCTGGAAGACATGATTGTCGAGGAAGACATGATGGTCATGATCACCCATGCCGGGTATATCAAACGCAATCCGGTGACGATGTATCGCAGCCAATTGCGGCACGGCAAGGGCGTCACCGGCATCATCGCCAAAGAAGACGATTTTGTCGAGCATCTGTTCGTCGCTTCTACGCACGATTATATTCTGGTCTTTACAGATAAAGGCAAAGTCTATTGGCTGAAAGTGTATACGATTCCCGAAGCCGGACGCCAGGCGCGCGGCAAACCGATTATCAATTTGATTCAGGTTGAACAGGGGGAAAATGTGTCGGCCATTCTGCCGGTGCAGAATTTCGAGCCGGGCAAATATATTGTCATGGCGACCAAAAACGGTACGGTCAAAAAGACTGAGTTGAGCGAATACGGTAATCCGCGTTCCAATGGGATTATTGCCTTGAATATCAACGAAGGCGATTCGCTCGTCTCGGTTGCGCTGACAGATGGCAAACAAGACGTGTTCCTCTCCACGCATAAAGGCATGGCGATCCGCTTTTCGGAAGAAGACGTGCGTTCGATGGGACGGACTGCGACCGGCGTGCGCGGGATTTCGCTGGGAAAAAACGATTACGTCATTGGGATGGACATTGTTCACAACGATTTCACGATCCTGACTGTTACGGAAAAAGGCTACGGTAAACGCTCGGAAGTCGAGGATTATCGTATCCAGGGACGTGGCGGTAAAGGACTTATTAATATCAAATGTACGCCAAAGCGCGGGAATGTCGTGGGCATGCTTCAGGTCAGCGAGCAGGATGATATTCTGCTGGTCGCGGCATCAGGAAAAATTCTCCGCATCAAAGTCTCGAACATCAAAGTGATCGGACGGAATACGCAGGGCGTTGCGCTGCAATGGCTCGGCGACGACGATAAAGTGATGGCGGTGGCTCGCGTTTTGGAAAGTGACGAAAGCCTGGATGGCGATGGAAGCGATGTACAAGAACTTGACGAGCAAGAACTTTCGGAATAATGTCTTCGGATGGTTGATTATCCTGTGCCTCTCCCTTGTTGGGTGCAAAGAGGATATGAAGGATATCTATCAACGGGCGGTGAAGGCATATCAAGCCGAAGATTATCAACAAGCCGCCGACCTGTTCGAAACGATCCTGGAAAAATATCCGGATCATAATTTGAGCTTCAAAGCGCGTTTCGAGTTAGGCAATATCTATTTTTATAAGCTGAAACAGCCCGAAAACGCGCTGAAACATTTGCAAGATTTGTACGCCCAAAGCGAGCCGGGCACGTATGCGCTGGAATCGCTGAAGCTGATCGGCTATATTTATGATAAATCGCTGAACGATTGTCTCAAAGGGGTCGAAGCGTATCGGCTGATTCTTGAGCAATACGCTTCAGCGGTAGATGCGGCGGAATATCGCTACAATATTGGCGAATGCTACTTCAAGCAGCACGAGTATCCGCAGGCGATGCAGGAGTTTCAAGCGTTAGTGGATGCGTTCCCTGACAATTCGCGCATCCCGATGACGAAGTTTCAAATTGGCAACAGTTACGCGCTGTTAGAACAATGGGAAGACGCGATGACCCTGTATCAGGAGCTATTGCTGTTAGATACGCTGACGCCGCAGCTTCGCGCCGAAATCATGCTGGAACTCGCGTTTTGTTACGAGCGTGTTGAACTGTTTGATTTAGCGTTAAAATTATATCAAGAATTGCGTGACATGGATCCAACGGTCGCCATGTTAGATATGACCGTGATTGATCGCAAAATCGAACGCGCCGAAGAAGCCCTCAAAGAAAGCAAAAAGGCTCCGGCAGCGGTAGATTGGAAAAAGCGGTTCAAATAAATGACCAGAGGTTGAAACCTCCGTCTCTATCCCATTGCCCTTTCAGGGCGCGGCCTCTGCCGCGAAGCGGCAACGGAATATAGACAGGGATTTCAATCCCTGGAAACAGAGAGCGTTCTCGGATTATAATTGAGTCGGTTCGGTCTATGCAATGGAAATTGAAGTGGTCTGACACGACAGAAGAAAAACAGCTTTCGCTTGTCGGACATCTTGAAGAACTCCGCTATCGCCTGCTCGTCAGCCTCATCACAGTCGGCGTCTGTTTCGCGGCGCTGTATCCGTTTTCGGAAACGCTGCTGACGCTCGTGCATGTCCCGATCCAAAACGAGCAGTTGTACATGCTCTCCCCGGCAGAAGCATTTGTCGTGCATCTTAAACTCGCGATCTTCGGCGCAATTGTCGTGTCGGTGCCGATGCTGCTGTATCAACTCTGGGCGTTCGTTGCGCCCGGTCTGTATGCGAATGAAAAACAGTATGCGCTGCCGTTCGTGTTGGTGGCAACCGGATTTTTTATGTTAGGCGGCTTGTTTGCGTATTTCGTCATGCTGCCGGTTGCGCTGAAATTCCTGATCGGCTTCGGCGGCTCGCTGATTCAGCCGATGATTTCGGTCACGAATTACGTGTCGTTCGTCACGACCATGATGCTTGTGTTCGGCGCGGTCTTCGAATTGCCGGTGATTCTCGTATTTCTCGCCAAAATGGGCGTGGTCACGCCCGCATATCTCCGCGCTTTCCGCAAATACGCGATTGTCGGCGCGTTTATTATCGGCGCAGTCCTCACGCCGCCGGACGTGGTGAGCCAGGTCATGCTCGCCGGGCCGCTGCTCGTGCTGTATGAACTCAGCATTTGGGCATGCGAACTCTTTGCGAAGCCGAAAGTCATCGAAGAGAATTGAACGGAAGTGATGTAAATTTATGAATGATCGTGCCGAACGTTCTCATAAAAGGCGTTTTCCCTCGTTAAAAGATATCTTCCTCGGAGTCTGCGCATTCATGTTATTGAGCGCTGGCGTCTATGTCAGTCCAACGTGGCATGATTATCCCAGTTATCAATGGGGCTTACAGGGTTATCCCGAACGCATGAATACGATGTTCAGAACATTCGGACACGAGATAGAGCGCGGAGTTGGGGTGTTACTAATATGGGGTTCTGTATTTATTGTTGCCTATTATTTCATTCCTAAAATCATTTTGTTCTTTTTTTTATCCCCAAATCGAATTTTTTCGACAATGGACTGGCGTTTCTTGTTTCTTGTGTTTTTGGGATCTTTTATCATCAGTCTCTTCACATCGTACCTGTATTACCGTTGGCATCAACCTGATGAGTTTTATAGCGATCCGTTTCTCTTTGGCTATCGTGAACGAATCCAACAAACATTGAAGATTCAACGTATACGAGAATGGTTGACCACTCAAGGTTATCAGATCGAGCATCTTCCTCCGAGACAAGATGAAACAAAAGTGATTATTTCCCCTGCAATATTAGACATGTTCCGACTGCAAGAGAATCAGTACCCTCTTGTCGAAATTCAGCAGCATTTGCTGTGGATTGTTATAGACGGAGGGGATGAAATGCGTTTTGGTTTGGCGATAGGAGCATTTGATTCACCGCCCCCTCAAATATGGAGGTGTCTTCCTTTCGAGCGTGGAACGTGGGTATTTGTTGAGGATATGGAATCTGGCGACAACTTGAATGACAAGGCAAAAAATGCGTGTAATTGAAGAGAAAAATCGGGGCGAGAGGATTCGAACCTCCGACCACTGGCACCCCATGCCGGTACGCTAGACCAGACTGCGCTACGCCCCGATTACTGATGAATCCCTCTTATGAACCGCCGCCGAATCTGTCAAGAAGATTTTCTCTTGACATTTGACAAATGCAGTAAAATGATACAGGAGTAATTCATGGGATTGCAATTCGAATGGGAACCGTCAAAAGCTAACGCTAATCAACGTAAACATCAGGTCGGTTTTGAAGAAGCCGCAACAGTGTTCGGTGATCCATTTGCGAGGATTGCTGCTGATCACAATCATTCCGATGAAGAATTGCGCTGGCATATTATCGGCATGTCAGAGATGGGGCGCGTCCTCATCGTTGCTTATACTGAACGGAATGATTTTATTCGCATTATCACTGCCCGTAAAGCCGAACCAGCAGAAAGGAGACGTTATGAGAAAATCCGAGAGACAAACGCATAATGACGGCCTTGTAGAGATTCCACCGTTCGATTTCGCCCATTCCCAACCGAATCCGTTTGCTACGCGTTATCAAGAAGGCATCACAACGAATATCCTGGCGACCTCTGAACAAGCGACAATCATGCTCGAACCTGATGTCGCCGAATATTTTCCAGATTCGGACAGCGTGAATGCCGCTTTGCGGACGCTTATTGCCGCGTTGTCAACCATAAAAAAGCCGCATACTCCTTTAAAAAAGAGTACGCGCCGCGTATCGCACGTAAAAATCTAAAATGCTCTATCATTCCAACAATAGTGCGGTAAACCGACGCCGTTCTTCTTCTGAAATGCTCAATCCGTCGCGCAGATAGGCGTCCGCTGAGCCATAATCGTTGCGAATTTGCGCGAATGCGGCTTCCCAGTATGCCTGACGCGCCTCGAAAATCGGCATGAACCGTTGCATAGGCACACCAAATAGCCTGAGCGTCGCGAATCGTTTCAACATATCCTCTTGAAACTCGCGGAGATACTGATTCGACAGCAAATAATCATGCAATGCAATCTCCGGCGTCGTTCCAAGCAGCAGATGCAGCAGGCCGCAAGCCATGCCAGTGCGGTCTTTTCCGGCAGTACAGTGAATGAGCAGCGGCAAATTCTCTTCATCGGAGGCAAGCCTCAAGATCGTGGATAACTCAGCGCGAAAATCCGCGACGTATTCCTGATAAAACGCTTTCAACGCTTCGGCATACTCTGTGCGTCGCCCTTTGCCAAAGACGAGCGAGGCAAATTGGACGATGTAGGGGGCGTCGTTATGATGTTTTCCTTTGATCGGAATATGCACCGTTCGAATCGCATGATGCTCAGGAAGCCGGTCGGGATGCTTGCGTCGTTCGCCATGCGTCCGCAAATCGCAGACCGTGCGAATGCCAAGCGCGGCGAGTCGTTCGATGTCATGAGCCGACGCTTTCGCAAGGTCGCCGCTGCGGTATAAGAGTCCCGTTTTGATGCGGCTGCCTTGTTGGGTGGCATATCCGCCGAAGTCTCGAAAATTATAAATGCTGTCCATGCGGTGTGATTTACCCACCCCTTACCCCTCCCAGGAGGGGAATTGACGGAAATGTTTATTCTTTGCTTTTGGGCGGAAAAATCGCGACATCCGCGCCGTTTCGGACAATCGTGCGAATGCCTTGCAGATGCAGAATATTCTGCCCGTTGATTAAAATCATGACGCCCGGAATCAGCGAACCATCATCGTTGATCAGCTTCGAAATCAGCGCTTTGCCGGTTTCCGTTTCGCATCGCTGCAATAACTCGACAATGCTGATGTCTTCGGCGTAAATTCGGGCTTGTCGGCTTTTCAGGTATGTTCGTAGGGTGGTAAAAAAATTCACGATAATCATGCGGCGTGTTTCAGTGGAAAACAGGTTTCAGGATGCGCGAAATCGAACGTTTGTCCGCGCTGAACGAATCCTGCGAATCCATCGGCGTTGGCGTCGGGAAGGACGCCATCTTGATAATGATAAAGCCACATCTTTTGCTTCACTTCCTGTGGCAATGTGCGAAGCTGCTCATAATGCGCGTGAACGTTGCTGCGAAATGGCGCGGTTTCACAATCGTGGAAAATCAAATCCGCGCGTTTATAAAATTCCGTAATCTGCGCTGGAGAAAACTGCGTGTCGGTGGTTAAAAAGGTTTTGATGCCATTGATTTCGAAGAGCAGGCCAAAACTCGGAACGATATGAAAGCCGCTCATAATGTGGATGGCCTGAATTAATTGAAATTCGACGTCTTTCCAGATAAATCCTTGATTCTTGCCGATGCTGTGCACCTCGAAATAGGTGTCCAAATCTGCGACTTCGCCTTGCAGCGAGAGCATTCCGCCTGCCAGCACGGTGCTCCAGAGTTCGGTTTTGATATAGCGGCTGATATACATGTGGGGCTTGCTACACGAGGGATCGAACTTTCTGGTAAACCCAAGCCATTCAAGGCCGCCGACGTGGTCAGAATGCAGATGCGAAATATAGACGCTTTCGATCTGTTTGTACGTCAAGCCGATGTCTCGCAACGCAAAACGCGCGTCCGCGCCGCAATCAATCAGGAGAATCGCGCCATCGTCGGCAGTTAAAATCATGTTGGATTGATAGTTATTGAGCGTAAATGCTGACCCGGTTCCGATAAATGTGAGTTTCATGATCACTCCCTGATGACGGACGTGTCAATCATACAAAATCTTCCGTATTTTCAAGAATTGTTATTTTTTACTTGGCACAAAATATCTATTCATCTATCTGTCATGTATTCGACGAAACCGCATCGCACTATACACAGCGAATATACAAGGAGGTCTTTATGGAACATACCGTTCCCGATCTGATTCGACAGTTTCAGTTAGTTGCTCATCCTGAAGGCGGATATTTTAACGAAACGTACGTCTCGCCCGATATGATACCCTCTGGCGGATTGCCTTCCCGGTATGCGTCAGAACGGCGCAGCGCAAAAGCGATTTATTTCCTGCTGCCTGGCGATCACGTCTCCAAATTTCACCGCGTCAAATGCGAAGAGGCCTGGTGTTTCCATCTCGGCGAAGGGTTGACGCTTTTTGTGATTTACCCTGACGGCTCATTGCAAGAGTTGTCGCTCGGCCTTGACATCGAACGCGGGGAACATCCACAAATTATTATCCCTCATAATGTATGGTTTGGCGCAAAAGTCAATAAAAAAAATGCGTATGCGTTTGTCAGTTGCATCACCGCGCCAGGATTCGAGTATGAGGATTTCGAGTTAGCCGAACGGAACGCCCTGCTGCAAGAGTATCCGCAGCATCGAGAATTGATCGTCAGCTTGACGTGAGGAACATATATGAACCAGCGTATGCAAGTTATTGACACGGATATTACGCGGCTGCATGTTGACGCGATTGTCAACGCCGCGAATACATCGCTGTTAGGCGGGGGCGGCGTGGATGGCGCAATTCATAGGGCTGCCGGAGCAGAATTATTAGCCGAATGCCGGACATTAGGCGGCTGTCCGACCGGCGACGCGAAAATCACGCGCGGCTATCGCCTTCCCGCCAGATACGTCATTCATACCGTTGGGCCAGTTTGGAACGGCGGCAATGATCGCGAAGACGAATTGCTGGAAAGTTGCTACCGCAATTCTCTCGATTTAGCGGTTCGGCACGGCCTGCGCACCATTGCCTTTCCGTCAATCAGCACCGGCATTTACGGCTTTCCGATTGAACGAGCATCGCGGATCGCCGTCGCTACGGTGAAAGGGTTTCTCGCGCAAGACGATACGATCACGATGGTCACGTTTGTCTGTTTCGGTCAGCATGATTATCAGGTCTATCTCCGCGCCGTCGAAGACGCCTGATTTTGTGCACAGAGTTATGAAATTTTAGGAGTGTCAACGCAAGCGTTGACGCTCCTGAACCCTCTTTTTCAAAGGAGCGGAAATTATGAAAACATCTGAAGATCGCAAAATGCCGCAAATCAAATGTTCGCCCGACGGACCGTATGTCTTGAACGATTTCATCGAACGCGAAGTGACATACCTGCAAAATGAACAGGGGGAGAAATATTGCCGGACAGTCGGCGTGTCTCTGTGCCGCTGCGGAGCATCAAAGAATAAACCGTTTTGCGACGGGACGCATAAGCAAATCGGTTTCAGCGATAAAAATTCAGCAGACGGCAGCCGTGACAAACGTCAGAATTATGTGGGGCAGCGGATCACAATTCATTTTAATCGGGCGCTTTGCTCGTCGTCAGAACGCTGCGTCAACGGTCTTCCATCGGTATTTGTCGCGGGCGGCAAGCCCTGGATTCTCCCGGATGGCGATACGGTCGAAAAGATTATTGCAACGATCAAACAATGTCCGTCCGGCGCGTTAAGCTACTCGATTGACGGCGTCGAATATCGCGATCAGGAACGCGAACCGATGATCACGGTCGCCCAAAACGGTCCGTATGAAGTGACCGGCGGCATCGAGCTTGTGAATCCTCCGGCGCTCTGCGAGTGCGCATCCACCGAACATTACGCGCTGTGCCGCTGCGGCGCATCAAAAAACAAGCCGTTCTGCGACGGCACGCACTGGGAGATCAAGTTCGTCGCCGAATAACCTGCGCACCACGATAAAGGAAAATCTATGAGCACGAAGATGTTGAATTCCCGTGAATTACAGCCATTGCAACCGGCGCATCAACTCTGGCAGATGTACGCCCCGGAGTCTGCGCCATATCGTTTTCAGGCGCAGAGCTTTGAAGAGGCGCAGACCTGGCAAACCCGAACGCGGGCAGCGTTGAACGCAACAATTGGTTTTCAAGACCTGCCGCGCACAGACTTTGCGCCTGAACTCATTGAAACAGTGGATAAAGGCGACTATGTACGGGAAAAAGTCCTGATCCGCACGTCATCGCATACCATGATGCCGGTCTATCTGCTGATTCCCAAAACGGGAACGCGTCCGCTGCCTGTGGCGTTGGCGTTTCATGGGCACGGCTACGGCGTCAAAGACATTGTCGGGTTGTGGGAAGATGGCAACGAACGCGAGACGCCTGACGGCATTCAGCGGCATTTTGCCGTCGAACTCTGTCGCAAAGGATTGGCGGTGGCTGCGCCGGAGATTTCCTGCTTCGGCGAGCGCCAGACCGATTTTTCCTATCTGAGAACCGACATCGGGCAAGGCGTGCCGTCAACCTGCGATCACACGGCGCGGCTTGCGTTTCATCTCGGCGGCAGCGTGGTCGGCCTGCGCGTGTTCGACGGCAAACGGCTGATTGACTACCTCGAAACTCGCCCGGAATTCGATACGGCGCGGCTTGGCGCGATGGGGCTGTCGGGTGGCGGAATGCACGCCTTTTTTTCGACCTGCCTGGACGAGCGCATCAAAGCGTGCGTCATCAGCGGGTACTATTCCACCTTCGAAGACAGCATTTTGGCGATGCATCATTGCGCCTGCAATTTCGTGCCGGGCTTGCATCAATTCGGCGAAATGTACGATTTGGTCGGATTGATTGCGCCGCGCCCCATGTTCGTCGAAGCCGGAACGTATGATCCGATTTTCCCGATTGAGGCGGTGAAACGCAGCGTCGAGATTGCGCGAAATCGCGTCTATCGCGTGTTCGGCTGCCCGGAGCGCGTCGAAACTGATTACTTCGAAGGGCGACATCGGATTCACGGCGCTCGTGCTTATGATTTTTTGCGTAAGCATCTTTAACATACCTGTCAGACACCTTAAAGGTGTCTGACAGGTCGGTATAGCATCATGAAAGCAGAACATCCTCGCAAATTGCATGTCAAAAAGAAGCGCTGCAAGGTCTTGTCGGTCTATGATGGCGATACGCTACATGTCGAATGGGATGAATCGGCGTGGCTTGGGTTGGTACATGAAGTGAAGCCGGTGAAAGTCCGATTAGCGTATATTGACACGCCGGAAATGCGGTATCATCAGGCCGGGGCGGCGCAGGCGAAAGATGTGCTGGCGAAGATGCTGACCGGAAGGTATGTCATTTTAGAATATGCCGAACTGCCGAACGGCGAGCCGCGCAAATGCGATTTCAATCGGGTGTTAGCGGTCGCGCATCTGCAACGGACGT
This sequence comes from uncultured Candidatus Moduliflexus sp., assembly GCA_964602655.1. Lineage (GTDB taxonomy): Bacteria > Moduliflexota > Moduliflexia > Moduliflexales > Moduliflexaceae > Moduliflexus. Next base: position 136,606 of record CAZRSF010000001.1, on the reverse strand, counting down.
TTCTGCCGAATGCCAACATCAACGAATTCCTTTTGAAAAAAGGGTACGCCCGCCTGTACCCCAATCCTGATAATGTCGTGCCGCATCAATTAAAACGGATGCAGCGGGCAGAACGCTCTGCCAGATGGTGGAAACGCGGCATCTGGCGCTACGCGAACGCGCCGTCTCGCAACGGTGGCGGCGCGTTCTGGTATCTCGCGCTCGGCATTCTGATCGGCGTCGCGCTGACGTTGCTGTTACTGAATCAGCCGTAGCCGCCCGTTCGATGCGCATCAGGGCAATCGCCGAATAGCAATCATCGTGGTATCGTCGAATTGCTCTGTTCCAGACGTATAGCGCTGCACTTCGGCGTTAATATGCGCTAATAAGCCGCGGACGGGCGTCTCGGCAAAATGACGCAGCAGATCAAGCAGGCGTTCGCGTGTAAAATAATTTCCCGCGTGGTCGCGCGCATCGGTCACGCCGTCCGTAAAGGCAAAAATCGTCTCCCCTGGTTCGAGCGTCGCCTGCCGCACCTCGAACGTGCTGTCGGAAAACGCCCCGATCACCGGGCCGGTCGGTTCGAGTTCGTCTCGAATACCGTTGGCGTTGAGAATGACGGGCGCAGGATGACCGCTGTTGACATACGCTAATTTCCCGGAATACGGGTTCAACATCCCGATAAACAGCGACGCGAACATCGTTGTCTGGGCATGATTTTTCAAAATATACCGGTTCGTCAATTCCAGCACACTTCGCACCGATGAGGCACTATCAGCGCTATATTCCACAAACGCCCGGATCAGCGTGCGAATCAGCACCATCACTAATGCCGCCCCCACGCCTTTATCGCACACATCGGCGATCACGAATCCTAAGCGCTGGTTCTCGTTCAAGGGGAAAATGTCATAAAAATCGCCGGAAATTTCCTGCGCCGGCTGCAAACTGACGGCGATTTCCCAGCCCGGAATCGTCGGAATATTCAACGGCAAAAACGAGGTCTGAATCTGCCGCCCGATATGCAGTTCCTCTTCCATGCGCAGCAACTCTTTCTGCCGTTCTAACAACAGGCGATTGCTGAGCACCAGCGATGCGATGGATGCGAGCGCTTCTGCCGCCTGCTGCATGTAATCGGTAAACGGAATCACCTCGCCGGTGTCGGAATCCTGCGCGTTCAACAATTGCAACACGCCGAACACATCGCCCTCATGGTCTTTCAGCGGCACGGTGAGCATGGACATCGAGCGATACCCGCTGGCAACGTCGAACGCGTGTGATCCGGAAAAATCGAAATCGCTGACATGATAAATATCAGGAATGTTGATTGATGTGCCGGATAACGCGCTGGACGTCGCGACGCTTTCATAATTCGGCAGGCCGGTTTCGGCGTCATGCAGCGGTAAGGGCGCAGGAACATCGTGTTTGTCCGTTTTTTGATTAACGGCGATCCCTAATGAATCGTTCAGCATAATCGCAAACGTCAACGTATCGCCATCGCGCAAGTACAATGTGCCGCCGTCGGCGTTGCAAACGGTTTTGGTTTCGCGGAGAATTTTTTCCAACAAACGGTCGAAATTTTTAATCCTCGACAGCGCGATTCCGACAGGCAGAATGATTTGCGTCAGGTCGTCGGCCAATTTCTGAAGCACGGCCAGTTGTTTGCGGCTGGATGCGACTTCTGCTTGCGCCTGCCGCCGTTGAAGCGCATTCGCGAGATGATGCCGCCATAGGTTCGGACTGTAGGCGTCGTAGATCAATATATCCGCCACGCCATAACGGAGGCAGGCTTCAGCGCGGGAAAGCTCGTTCGCGGATGTCGCGACGCAGACTGGCATTTCCAGCGTCAAGCCGTTTGCCGCCCATTGTTCGAGGAGCGCTTCTATCGGCATGTCGGGAATATGCAGCGACAACAGGGCGGCATCATACTGCCTGCCGAATAATTTGGAGAGTGCGTGTCCGGCTGTCCCGGCGGTCGTGACGATGTAGCCCGCGCTTTTGATGGTTTCGAGCAACGGAATCGCGGGCGACGGGAGAATGCCGACGATCAAAAGACATTCGGCGCGTTTTTCGCCGCGCATGATGTCTTTATTGATGACGCAAGTGATGCGATTCCGGTCATCCTCCCGCGCATACAGCAGATCATCGAGGGAGGTCATGCTGAGGAAGATGCCCAATCCTCCGGGATCGCGCATTTCCAGCGGTGCATCGAAATCGCCGGTAATGACGTGTCGGCGCGGATCGAATGGACGTCCCCGATCTTCCAACACGACATAGACGCTGTCGTCATCCTCTTTCACCGTAATACCGACGAGTTGTTTGCCATCACATCCCTCGTAGCCATATTCGATGATATTGGTGAGAATCTCGTCCACCCCTAATTGCAAGCGATACGCGGCTTTACTGCTTAAACCGGCATTCAGCGCGGAGGTCAGGATAAACTCGCGCACCTGACCTAAACAATCGAACGACGCTGGCACAAGTAAGGTGTCCATCATGCTCATAATAAAAAGGCGATGAAGAAAATAATTCGGCCATGCCGCTCGTTGAGCTTATCGAAACGAGCGGCGCGTTCCCTTCGACAAGCTCAGGGAGCGGCGTCAGACCTCCGAATGCTGCAAGGCTTCGGCTCTGGCGGAAGTAATCAGTGGTTCGATCACGTCATCCAAATTGCCTTCCAACACCGAACTCAACGCATAGAGCGTCAAATTGATGCGATGATCCGTCACGCGGCTTTGCGGGAAATTGTAGGTGCGAATCCGTTCGCTGCGATCTCCGCTGCCGACCTGACTTTTGCGGTCTTTGGAAATGGCTTGCTGCTGTTCGGCAATGGCGCGGTCTAAAAGACGCGACCGAAGAATTTTCAACGCTTTCGCTTTGTTTTTGTGCTGCGATTTTTCATCCTGGCACTGGACGACGAGGCCAGTCGGGATGTGCGTCACGCGAATGGCGGAATCGGTCGTATTGACGCTTTGCCCGCCCGGTCCCGACGAGCGAAACACATCAACGCGCACGTCTTCAGGAGCAAGCTGCACGTCCACTTCCTCGGCTTCCGGCAGCACGGCCACTGTCACGGCTGACGTGTGAATGCGTCCGCTGGCTTCCGTCGCCGGCACGCGCTGCACGCGATGCACCCCGCTTTCGAACTTCAAACGGCTGTACACATCCTTCCCGTCAATCATGGCGATCACTTCTTTGAATCCGCCGATGCCAAGCGCGTTCTGGCTCATAATTTCGACTTTCCAGCGCCGCCGTTCGGCATAGCGCGTGTACATGCGGAACAAATCCCCGGCAAACAGCGCCGCCTCGTCCCCGCCAGTTCCGGCGCGAATTTCCAGCACGATATTTTTGGCGTCATTCGGGTCTTTCGGTATCAGCAGGTTTTTCAGTTCCTGATCGATCGACTCCAAACGCGGTGTCAACTCATCGATTTCCATTTTGGCTAATTCCACCATGTCCGCATCTTTTTCGGTATTCACCAATTCTTTGGCATCCGCAAGCTGTTGAGCAATCTCTTTGAATTCGCGATACTTCGCCACAATATCGGCCAATTCCGAATGACTTCTGCCATATTCTCGAAATTTTTCCTGATGGCTGATGATGCTCGGATCGCTGAGTTTTTGCGTCAAATCGTCATATTTTTCTTCTAATGCTGCTAATTTTTCGAACATACCTTCTCCATTCGTGTCAAACGATCTCGACAGTCTGAAATTCGGCGACAGCGCGCGTTGCCGAAACGTCTCGTTAAAAAAGAAATTTACATTGCCGAGGTGTGCGACAACATTGTTTCCATCTATTTTTTATCACGCATCCGTCATCAAGCCAGATAGAATTCGTTTATTCGAACGGGTTTTCAGAGGCGCGATACGTTATTGCTCCCCTGTAATACGATAAGACCATGAAATCAAGAAAAATTGTTTGACTTCTCTGTTTTTGTCTCATAACGCGGTTCGAAATTGTCAAATTCGATCATACGTTATTGACCGCAGAAAAGGAGCAGCATTCGTGAGCGACTTAAAAACAAGGATTTCCAGGTTATTCAAGCCGAAAAATACGACGACCGGTTCCTACCTGTCTCCGACAAAAACGCCGGAACTTCCGACGAAATTATTGCACGGAGCGGATATTTTTCCCTATTTGGATTTTCATATTCCGGATTTACAGCCGGTCAAAGTGTCGTTAGATTTCGGGAAAGAAGAGAAAGCGTTCGAACAATTTTTCCATTATCTCCAAAAAAGAACCGCTCCGTCGCTCTTCAGCCCCTCGTTGAATCAGGAAAACCTGCGCGACATGCTCACGGCGAACTATGCGTCGGAGATTCCGGCGCTCCAGAAGGCTGCCGAGAAGATTCTTCAGCATCAATTCCTGCTCTTCGCCGTCCATCCGCTCCAAACCGATTTTCCGATCCGCTGGAATGCCAATTATGAAACCGGCGCGATGGAGGTCTGGAAAACCGGACGGCGATACACGATGCCTGAATTAGCAGAGGACAAGACCAACGACATTTATCCGATCTGGGAATTCAATCGCCATCAGCATCTGTTAGATTTAGGCAAGGCGTTCTGGTTGGACGGCAAGGAACAATACGCCACAGAGTTTGCGCAGCAGATGACGACGTGGATCGAGCAAAACCCCTACCCATTAAGCATCAACTGGGCAGCGCCGGAAGAAATCGCGCTGCGCGGCATTTTTTGGCTGTTCGGCTATCAATTTTTTCTGGATTCCGCCGCGTTTGACGAATCGTTTTTCTGCCGATTTTATCAAATACTCTTGTATCACGCACATGCGGTTGACGATTCGCTGCGAAAATCCGGCGCGTCCGGCGGGAACATCTTTTCCCTTGTCGCGCGGGCGGCATTTTTATATCTCGCCGGAACCATGCTCCCGGAATATCGCTACAGCAAAATGTGGAGCACACGCGGTTGGGATATTCTGCAATGGAAAACGCCGCTGCTTGCGCCGGAACAATTGCTGAACAATTCTATCGCCACGCTGATTTCCATCGCCGAATTGTACTGTTTCGTGCTGATTGTGCGGAAAAATAACCGCTATCTGATTGCGCCGCCGGTCATGGAGGGACTCACCAAATTGGTCGAGTCGCTGTCGCAGTTTTCGAAACCTGATGGCACGATCTGCCGCTTCGGCGCAGACCCGCAAAAACAGCTTCTCTCTGGCATGTTCGGGCAATCGCATGATATGCGTTATCTCTTTGTCATGGCGGCGCTGATTCTGAAAAATGCCAAATTTGCCGCAATCGGCAACGTCTTTCCTGAGTCCTTATTCTGGCTGCTTGGCGAAGAAGGCCGTCAGGAATTCAATTCATTGGTTTCTGCGCTGCCATCGCAGCCGTCGTGCCTGCTGCCGGACGAATCGTATGCCGTGATGCGTACCGGCAGCAGTTATTGCATCATCTCAACGCGCGTTAATCATTCGTTAGCCGCTGAGCCGGGCAAGAAACATTCCGATTTATTCAGCTTCGAATTAGCGGCCAACGGTCAGCAATATCTGGTAGATTCCGGCGCGTATTCGTTTCAGGAACATGACGCCTGGAATCGCTATTTTTCATCGCTTCAGGCGCATAACACCGTCACAGTCGATCAGACGCCGTATATCCTGCCCGCGAAAAAGGTCGAAAGTTCGATAGACCTGTGGATGACGACGCCGATTTTCGATCTGTTCAGCGGTGTGCATAACGGCTTCGAGGAACTCTCCGAGCCGATCAGATATCGTCGAACGATCTTTTTTCACAAACCGAGTTATTGGATTGTTTGCGACCTGTTTACGGGCGAAGGGCAGCATTTCTTCGATCAATTCTTTCATTTTGCTTCGTTTCGCTTGAATGTGGACTTTACCAATAAATGCGTCAATATCGCGCTGGAAGCGCAGCGCCATTTTACGCTCATGCCGTTCAATCCGAAAGAATTGGATGTGGCGATTCTGACCGGAGGAGAATCACCGGATTCCGGCTGGATCAGCGACGGCTATCGCACGCAGATCGAAGCGCCGGTCATTCGCTACGGCAAGCAGACGATGGCCCCCGCCGCGTTTCACACGCTGCTGTGCGCCTATTCCCGCGACACGCCGCTCCGCTTCGCCGGTCGCCACCTTCAGGCGCAATATCAGGGGCAGCCGCTGCTTTCGCATGAAGTCTCGGCGTTGGAAATTTCTTCTGACGACGGCACGGATTATTTCATCCTGACGTATCAGCCCAAACCAGAGCCAATCCATCTCGAGCACCTGCTGTTTCGCGGAAAATTCTGTTTTCTGAAACTTCAGAAAGACGCCATTCGAGAAATGATTCTCGTGGACGCCGATTTGTTGGTGATGAACAATCGCACGCTGTTCCAATCGCCTGCGCGAGTCGAGCATCTGACACTGTCCTTTCAAGGAAATGAAGTCTCCGCGAGTTCGACGGGCAATGCGACCTTTTCGATGCAATTCCCGGAAATTACGGATGTGCTGGTGAACAATCGCAAAACCCTTATTCGGCGTGAAGGCGACATGGTGCTGGTCTCCACGTCGCGGATTTGAAATGTTCCTGCCCAGCAAATTTCTCTTGACTCTCTGCGGCGAGCATTGTATGGTGAGGGGCATGACGATACGAACGCCTCACACACATCGTTCCTGGTTGCTATTCACGGCATTGAGCCTGCTGTTCGGAACAATTTTTCCGGCGTCGGGAGAGGCCGAACTGTATAAATATACGAAGAACGGAAAAGTCTATTACAGTAACGTGCCGCCGAGCGGCCAGAGTTATACCCTCATCGGCAAAGCGTCAACACCCCGCGTCGAGATCACGACGCCGAACAAACGAACGGTTCGTCAGCCATCGTCGTCACGTTCGCGGTCATCATCGTCTGTTCCGTATCTTGATCTGATTCATACGATTGCGGACTCACACGATTTGAACCCCGAATTGGTCAAAGCGGTGATTAAGATCGAATCGAATTTCAATGCGAAGGCGGTGTCGCCAAAAGGCGCAAAAGGCTTGATGCAGCTTATGCCTGGCACGGCGAAACGATTCGGCGTGAGTGATGTGTTTGATCCCGAAGACAATATTCGCGGCGGCGTCAAATATTTGGCATTTTTGTTCGATGAATTCGGCGAGCAGAATTTAGACCTCGTCCTGGCCGGATATAACGCCGGAGAAAACGCTGTTCACAAATACGGAGAAAAAATTCCGCCCTATAAAGAAACCCAGCAGTACGTCAAAAAAGTCAAAGCGGTCTTTTTGGCGCGGTCGCGTTATCGCACCACGCGCGTGACCTCGATTTACAAATACGTCAATAAGGATGGCGTGGTCGCCTTCACCAATATTCCCCGCGCGAAATAACGTATGGCATCGTCTCGCATTCCGATTCTCACGATTGTCGGCAAATCCGGCAGCGGCAAAACCACGCTGATCGAAAAGCTGATCCCGGAATTCCGGCGGCGCGGCTATCGCGTCGGTACGATCAAACATCACCTGCATGATTTCGAGATTGATCGGGAAGGCAAGGATAGTTGGCGTCATGCCCAGGCGGGCGCAACGACAGTCGTAGTCGCGTCGCCGCATAAATTGGCAATGGTAGAAACCGATCCGACAGATATTTCGTTAGAAGGCTTGCGGGATCGCGTGTTTCAACATGTTGATCTGATTATTGCGGAAGGCTACAAAACCGGCAATCAACCGAAAGTGGAAGTGTTTCGGCGCGACGCGCATGATGCGCTGTTATTCGATTGCCGACATCCTGATTTGCTCGCGACCGTGACCGATAGCGACGTTGAAACCGGCGCGCCGATCTTTGGGCTGGAAGACGTGGCGGCGTTAGCGGAGTTTCTCGAACGCGCCCTGTCTCTTTCGCAAGACGAGAGCGCGTTCGAATGATTATTCGAATTCCCACCGATGCGACGGGCGATAGACGCCGACGTCTTTGATGAGCGACATCACGTCGAAGGAATAGGCGCGCGTCTGATAGTCGAACGGTGTGCCGTCTTCCAAATGCACGGCAATATCTATAAAATACTTTCCTTCGGTCAGATCCAAATGATCCACGCAGAATTTGACTTTGCCTTCGCCCTCGATTCTCGGAATGTGGATTTTTTCGATATTCGTATTCGTGCCATAACAGAAGGTTTCGTCGTCGCGGAAGATGCCGATGCCGAAGACAGGCTCATACACGGGGCGATACGCTTTGTAATCAATCTCAATCGTCATTTTATCGCCGGTCTTGAAGAGATATGTCGGATGCGGCGATCCGTTGTAAAATTCGACCTGATTGATTTCCACTTCCCGCGATCCCCAGCGGCGTTTGCGGTTCGATTCCTGCGTCTGTTCCGGGTGTTCGTGCTCTTCCAGCAGATTAGCGCGCTGCTGGTCGGACACATGCTCCAGATACATCTGCATCACGGATTGCACATCGCCGTAAGCTTTGAGCTGACCGTGATCCATCCAGAGCACCCGGTCGCAATACCGTTCTAACGCGCTCAGATCGTGCGTAACAATCACAATGGTTTTGCCGTCCGCTTTGAACGTATTTATCTTATTCTGACATTTGCGCTGAAAACTGGCATCGCCGACGCCAAGGATCTCGTCAATCAGCAGAATCTCAGGGTCCACCGTCGCCGCGATGGAAAATGCGAGGCGCATATACATGCCGGAAGAATAGGTTTTGACGGGATTGTCAATAAAATCCTCCAATTCGGAGAAGCGGATGATGTCGTCAACCCGTTCTTGAATTTGTTTGCGAGACAACCCTAAAATAATGCCGTTGACATAAATATTTTCCCGTCCGGTAAATTCCGGATGAAAACCTGCGCCCAACTCAATCAGCGCGGAAATTCGTCCATTGGTGCTGACGCCCCCCGACGTCGGACGATGAATGCCCGCTAACAGTTTGAGTAAGGTGCTTTTGCCGGAGCCATTACTGCCGATCATGCCTAAGGTCGTGCCTTTCGGCACTTCGAATGAGACCCCCTTGAGCGCCCAAAACTGTCGTTCTTCTTCAGCCACCCGCTGGCGTCTCAGCATATTCACGAGCGCCGATTTCAGTGTGGTGGACTGCCGATAGCGTTTCTTCAGGCGAAACGCTTTGGACACATTCTCAACTTTAATTGCATACACAGTTCGTTAAACCTCCTCTGCAAATGTTCCGCGATAATGTTCGAACACCGCGACTCCCAGGATATAGATGCAGATCGCCATGAGCGCGACGACGAAGAGTTGACGAAAATTCGGCATCCGGCCATAAAAGAAAATATCCTGGTAGGCAAAAATCAATGGGGCGACCGGATTCAAACTCACCGTGAAACGGAAGTGTTCAGGAATCTGCGTCAAGGGATAGATAATCGGCGTGAAAAAAAACCAGAGGGTCAGGAAGTTGCCCAATACATGTTGAATATCGCGATAATGCACGCACAAGGCAGAAACCATAAATCCTAACCCGATTGATAACGCCATTTGAATGCCAAAGATCATCGGCAGCGTCAGCAGCGACCATCCTATCGGCCGTTTGAAGTATATGGCGAACACTAACAAAATCGGCAAACTCAGCAGAAAATTCATGCCGCTTGCCAGGACTGAAACGAATGGCAACACCTCAGCCGGAAATAAGATTTTTTTAATCAAACTTCCGCCCGCAAGAATTGAGCCGGAGCTGTCGAGCAAGGCTGATGAAAACCATATCCAGGGGAGGAGACCGCTGATAAGAAACACCACATAGTTCTCCATGTCGAACCGCAGATATACCGAAAATACGAGCGCATACACCGACATCAGCAGCAGCGGATTCAGAAACGACCACAAGAAGCCTAACATAGACCCCCGATACCGCGCTTTCAACTCGCGTAAGGCTAAATTCCAAATCAGCCCGCGATACCGGTAGAGTTCTTTGACCTGCTCAACGACCACATTTACCCTCTCTGTGTCATCAATTCTTGAAACGTGTTAAAGAGTGGACAATCTTTTTTCTGATTCGATGAAGAAAATCACATAAAAACGAAAGAAAACAACAGACTTATGTTACATAGCGCATGGTGGATTTTGTCAAGCATTTTCTTGCGCGAGCGTTCGACGGCCATGCTGCGCCCTGAATTTCATCATGTCGCCTGCCTTCATTTTTTCACGAGAAACATATCACATTCATACGAACGATGTCAAAGAAAAAATATGTTCGGCATCACTGATTTCTTTATCGTCTTGCGAAGGGAGAATGATAACTCGAAATTGACGGCTACCGCGCTAATTTTTACAAAGTATTTGTTGACACTGCAATCGCGGATTTTACGATGCCGATTCCATCAGAAACCGAATCATGAAAATTCACTCTTCCGAACGCCTGAAAAGGCTTTATAATAAGGAAATATCTCGTATGAGCGCACAGAAAACATGCAACATTATGCTGTTCGGCGTTGGCGCGTTTACGCAAAGCATGCTACGAATTTTGAAAGAGGCCGGCGCAAACGTTTCGACGTATTTGAACCGCGATTACGGCCATTACGGGCCGATGCAGGAAGGCAAAACGTTTTATAAACTGTATTATCCGAACCCCTGCGAGTTGCTGAAGCAGGAAAAAATTGATTTCATCATTCCGATGTCTATTGATTGGGCGTTGCAGGAATGGACAGAGGAATTCGAAAGCCTCAACATACCGATTCTCTGCCCCACCGGCGAAGCCTACATGATTGAGCGGGAACGCGATTATTCGCAAAAAGTCTGCGAACGGTTCGACGTGCCATTTGCCAAATCATATGTGGCACGGAATAAGTTCGAAGCCGAAGAGATTCTGCTCGAGCATCCTGCGCCGTATGTGATCAAAAATACGTTTTGTTCGCCGACGAGTCCGGTACATACAATTGTCAGTGAAACCATCGAGCAGACGCGCCACTGGCTGAATCATGTGGATTATAAAGAAGGCGTATTCCTGCAAAAATACATGGGGCGGGACGAAGTCGGGCATATCGCCTTTGTCAGCAATGGCAAAATTTATTCGCTCGTGACGAATCAGGAATACAAACGCGCCTTTGATGGCAACCTCGGCATCGTAGCGGGTGCGCCGCTCGGCGGATTGGTGGAATGGGACCCGGAGGACAAATACGGCATTGCGACCGCCCTGCTGCATCCGCTCTTGCCCTGGTTCAAGGAAACGAATTTTCACGGGCCGCTGCAAGTGACGGCGATCTGGCACGAACATCGCTGGCAGGTGCTGGAATTCAACATCCGGCTCGGCGTCACCAGCGGGCCGCTGATTCTGCGCATGATGAAGAATCCGATTGACGTGTTGCAAAACATCGTGAACAATCGTGACGCGAATATCGAGTTGAGCGGCGACCGGCGTTTCGGCTGTTCCGTAACATTAGCGGGTTACGGCTATCCGTACACGCAGTTGACGCCGCCGCGCCTGTCGGTGGAAGTGACCGAACCGTTCGATTGCGATGTCTGGTGGAACGAAGTGGATGCAGATTTGAAGGGGAATATCGCGACATCAGGGCAGGGCGCGAACCGGATCGCCGACGTGACTGCGCTCGGCCATTCGATTGACGATGCGCTCGCGATTGCCTATCGCAACATCAAAAAGATGCGCTGCCCCGGCAGCTATTACCGCACCGACATCGGCAAAACCATGTGGCCGCCGATTTATGAGTAAAAACATAGAATATTGATTGGGTGCTCAAGGCAAATCAGCCTCATCAGTGTTGAAACCAGAAATTAATGAATTGGTGCATTAATTTTTAGGAGTGCGATGTACCGCCGACGAGGACGTCGGCGGTACAAATTTTTCTTAAACATTAACACACCGATACACTTAATACGTGAAAAGAAATCATGGTCTCCGTTCGAATACAAGACAAGAATGGTTTTAATATTATCGGGGTAAAGACATGGATTCCAGGAATTGATAACAATGCATTTGGGGAATTTTGGAACCGATGTCATGCAGAAGGGAAAATTGGTGGCATCAAAACGTATGCGAAAAAGGCAGATGCGAGCGAAACACACAGTGAAATTCTTGGAGTCTCTTGTACGGAGAACGATCCGAATGTCAGAAGTTTTTATTTCTATGTTGCTGTAGAAACAGAGGAAAGAGAACAGAAAGCTGATTATGAAATACGATTTATCAAGCCGTACACCTGGGCGATTTTTTCAAGCGAAGGGCACGATATTCATGCCCTGATGGAATGTGAGATGTATGCCTGGAAAGAATGGTTACCCAATAACGGAAAATATCTTCATGATAACGGACCTGAACTGGAAGTTTATTTTCAAGAGAATAAGATAGAATATTGGGTACCAGTAAAAGAGAAAGAAGATGTTGTCTGCTAAAAAATTCCTTTGACAATACGTTTTGCTCGGCGGGTTATCGCTTTATGACTATTATCGTAACAGATTCCGGGATCGGCGGGTATTCGGTGGCGGCGGAGTTCTATGCGCGGCTGAAAGCGCGGGTACAATCGGCGCGGATTATTTTTTTTAACGCACTGTTCGATGAACAGAGTGGCTACAATCGCCTGAAAACGCTGACAGAAAAGGCCGAACAATTCGATGCCGCGCTGCGCGGCATGGCGCGATTGACGCCAGACGCGATCTGTGTCGCCTGTAACACGCTGTCAGTGATTTACCCGCATACGGCGTTCGCGCAGGCCGCGCCGATGCCGGTCGTCGGCATTGTCGAGGTCGGCGTTGACGCGCTGCTGCGCCGAATGGCAGGCGTCTCGCAGCCCTGCGCGATATTGTTTGCCACGCCGACAACGATTCAGCAAGGGGAACACGCCGGGCGTCTGCGTCGAACCCGGCCTGACGCGCAGCGTGTCGAACAGCCTTGCCCGGAATTGATGAACGCCATCGAATGCGGTGATCCGCAGGAGATCGAGGCGCGGATTCGCGAGTATGTCGCGGCGGCGGTCAGGCAGATTCCGGCAGGAACGAAGACGTTGTTCGCCGGTCTGTTTTGCACGCATTTCGGCTATTTTCAGGATATGTTTCAACGCGTGTTTCGAGATCACGGGATTGACGCGGACATCGTCAATCCGAATTCCGCGCTGGTCGCGACAATGCTGGAAATGCTGGTTGATAACACACCAAACGAGAATCAACCTCTCATAATCGAATGTGTTTCGAAAACGCGAATTTCGCCAGAGGCCATCGCCACGCTTGCGCCGCTGCTGCGCGTTTATGGCGATGAGGCGGTCGCGGCACTGCAAGCGTATCGGCATGATCCTGAATTATTTTAATATCGGTTATTTTAACCACAGATGACACAGATTTCACAGAAAATTTGATTCGAATTCCTGCATCAGATGTTGAAACATCTGTCTTTATCCCGTTGCCGCTTCGCGGCAGATACTCGCCCTGAAAGGGCGCTGGAATAAAGACGGGGGTTTTAACCCCTGGAATTTTGTGAAAATCCGCTTCATCTGTGGTTCACTATCATGAAATTTACCAAATATCATGGGCTTGGCAATGATTATATCGTAATTCATCCGAAAGAATTACAAAAAGAGTTGACATCACGCGACATTATACAAATTTGTCACAGGAATTACGGCGTTGGTTCGGATGGGATTCTGCTCGGTCCGCTGCCCTCTTCGACCTGCGATTTCCGGCTGCGGATTTTTAATCCCGACGGCGGCGAAGCAGAAAAAAGCGGGAACGGCCTGCGCATCTTTTGCCGCTATCTGTTTGATCTCGGCCTGGTCAAAAATGCGCCGTTCAGCGTGGAAACGCTTGGCGGCAACGTGCAGGGGCAGGTGCATGACGACGGCCAGATGATCACCGTCGAAATGGGGCGCGTCAGTTTCGACAGCGCGAAGATTCCGGTGCGCGGCGAACAGCGCGAGGTGCTCAATGAAACAATGGCTGTGGACGGCGTGGAATTGACCTATTGCGCCGCGACGGTTGGCAATCCGCATTGTGTCATTCTGCGCGATGAGATTTCCCCGGAAGATGCGAAACGCTTCGGGCCGTTTATCGAAACCGACCCGCGCTTTCCGAATCGAACCAATGTCCAGTTTATGAAGGTGTTAGACCGCGCCAACATCCAGCTTGAAATCTGGGAACGCGGCGCAGGCTACACGCTCGCCTCCGGCAGCAGCAGCAGCGCGGCGGCGGCGGTGGCGTATAAATTAGGGCTGTGCGACAACAATATCACCGTCCACATGCCAGGCGGCACATTGCAAATTACGATTCACGACGATTTTATGATCACGCTGACTGGCGCGGTCACGCCGGTATGCGAGGGAGTTATTTATCAGGACGTTTTCACGCAAGAGCTACAGCGAATATGAGAAGGGAACGAATGAATAACTGATGTTACGCAGCCGGTTCGATGCGAATGACCGTAAACTCCCCTCCTGGGAGGGGCTGGGAGTGGGTTGCAACGCAAATATCTGCGACAGGACGAACCCACCCCTTGCCCCTCCCAGGAGGGGAATTGTCGGCGACGCTGCGTAACATCAGTTACTTAGGGCGGATGTCTGTATTCGTTCCTTTCTCATATTCGCTGTAGTTACACACAATGGCAGAAAAAACATTACCATTCACGCTCGAACAGTTGCAAGCCATTATCGCCCAATATCCGACGCCGTTTCACATTTATGATGAACAAGCGATGCGTCAGAACGCCCGCCGCTTGAAACAGGCGTTCGCCTGGAATCCGGGCTTCAAAGAATACTTTGCCGTCAAAGCGACGCCGAATCCGGTGATTTTGAAGATTCTCGCGCAAGAAGGCTTCGGCGCGGATTGCAGCTCGCTCGCCGAATTGCTCCTCTCCGAAAAAGCCGGAATACTGGGCGAAGAGATTATGTTTTCGTCGAACGACACGCCGCCGGAGGAATTCATTAAAGCGAAGGCATTGGGGGCGATTATCAATTTAGACGATATTTCGCATATCGCGTTTCTTGAAAAATATTGCGGCAGCCTGCCGGAAACGCTTTCGTTCCGCTATAATCCGGGCAAACGGCGCGAAGGCAGCGGCTTTATTATGGGTAACCCGGAAGAGGCGAAATACGGCCTGACTTACGAGCAGATGTTCGAAGCATTTACCATCGCCAAAACGCGCGGCGTCAAACGCTTCGGCATCCACGCCTTTATCGCCTCGAATGAACTGAACCCGCAATATTTTGTGGATACGGCGAACATGATGTTCGATTTGGCCATCGAACTGACGAAACAGATCGGCGTTCGCATCGAATTCGTCAATCTGAGCGGCGGGATCGGCATTCCGTATCGCCCGGAACAGGAAGCGGTCAATTTAGAATATGTCGGCGACGGCGTTCGCAAGGCGTATGACCAGAAAATCGTCCCGAACGGACTTGCGCCGCTGAAAATTTTTATGGAATGCGGGCGTATGGTCACAGGGCCGTATGGCTATCTTGTCACCACCGCGATTCATCAAAAGCACATTTACAAGGAATATGTCGGTCTCGACGCCTGCATGGCGAACCTGATGCGACCGGCGCTCTACGGCGCGTATCATCACATCACGGTCGCCAACAAACAGGGCAAACCATTGACGCGCACCTACGATGTTGTCGGCTCGCTCTGCGAAAACAATGACAAATTCGCGATTGACCGCAAGCTGCCGGAGATCGAAATCGGCGACATTCTGGTGCTTCACGACGCCGGAGCGCATGGTCACGCGATGGGGTTCAATTACAACGGCAAGCTCCGTTCGGCGGAATTGCTGCTGCGGGCAAATGGCGAGGTCGCGCAGATTCGCCGCGCCGAAACCATTGACGACTATTTCGCCACGCTCGACTTCGCTCAATTGCAGGCGTTCTCCGCGTAAAATACATAAAAAACGACATCAGACTGCCAGGATTGTTGTCATCTGGGTAATACTGTTCAGGACGCGATACGCGGCGCGAAAATCGCCGCGGCGCGTCAAGTCGCGTGGAATCGCAACGCACTTCAGTCCGGCGCGCGTCGCCGCCAACAACCCTCGTTCCGAATCTTCCACTGCCACGCATTCCTCCGGGCGGCAGCCGCTTCTCCGAATCGCCGCCAAATACGGTTCGGGATCGGGCTTCGTCTTCGCCATATCATAATCATCGCTGGTCAGCACGAAATCCACATATTGAACGAGCGTCGTATGTTTATGCGTGGTGTCGAAGTGATCGCGATGCGAACTCGTGACGATCCCCATGATATATTTTCCGTTCATCTGGAGTAATGTGGCCTCTGCGCCTTCAATGACGACCTGTGAGGTTTGCAGCAATTCGGAATAACGCGCATGGCGCACTCGCCGCAGTTCGTCAATTTTTTCATCAGAGATGCCTTTGGCTTGCGCCAAATGAAACGCGCCGCAATTTTGCACTAAAAAAAATTGATAATATTGTTCCGGCGTCAACTCAACGCCAACAGCCGCCAGCGTCTCTTGCGTGGCCTGATAATAGAGCCGCTCCGTATCAACTAAAATGCCATCATTATCCCAGAACACGGCGCGAATCCCTGATAATTTTTCTGTCATTTCATTACCCATTTGCATGTCAATATTCCCAACAGAATTCCGAATAAAAAGACGCCCCAGAATCCCCAGATTGGAGCCTGTTCGAAACCATGCGGCAGATTCATGCCGAAAATTCCGGCAATCGCGGTCAGCGGGAAAAAGATGGCGGCCAACACATTCAAGCGTCGGGCAGATTTCAGTTCTTGTCTGCCGATGCGAGCTTGTTCTTCGGCCTGTTTCGCCATCGTGAAATCAAGCGCATTTTTCGTATCGGTATGCAGCAAATCGAGATCGCGTTCGATTTCGTAGGCCGCGTCCCGCAAATCAATAAGATCGCGGTCGTTCGGAGTGGCTTCGCGGCCGTCTTGCAGGGTGGCGTGGAGATTTCGCGCGGCATGATATAATGGCGCAAGATCGTCGAGAATGCTGAAATAATCTTGGGCGCTCACGGCTTTTTTGTACGCCCCGCTCATTTTTTGCGATGCGTCTTCATACGTTTGCACATGTTTTCGTAAGCTGCTCATCCCGTCGCCTCGCCCTGAAAACAGCCATTCTCCTGTCGGCTTGCGCCAGAAGAAGATCGTCTCGCGCTCGTCGGTTTTCGGGTCAGGCAGCGAGTGCAGCACTAACAACAGATGCTCATCCACCGCCATCGCTCGCTGGCGGCCAGCGCCTTTTTGTCCGAAACGCTGCGTAATCTTTTCCGGTAATTCCCAGCCTTGTGGTAAACGCATACTCGCCTCCTGTTATTAAAGCTGATTCAGCAATTGTTGTTTCTGCGCCTGAAATTCTTCATCAGTCAATACGCCATTCGCCCTCAGCGCCGCAAGTTGTTCGAATCTTTCTACAAGGCTCGCCGGTTCGTTCGAGGATGTCGTTTGCGCTGAGAATGGCGGCATTTCCTCAATCGAAATCGCAAACGGGTCTTTTTCGAGGATGCTTGGCTTCTGGCAGGCTTGTTCGTACCATTTGGGCGCAGAGTCGAAATCGAGAACGAGCGCCGCATTGCTCTGGCCTTGCTCCAACGTCCTTGACAGAACTTTCCCTCGTTCGAATTCCTGACGATAGACGTATTTGACAGCGCTGAAGTTCAACCGTGTAAAGGATTGCTCCATTTCCAAACGCAACACGGCCACCTGACCGAGCGCGTAAGTGCATGCCGCCGCCACGACTGGCACGCTATACGCCTCATCGCACAAGAAACTTCCGATGATCGGCAACGATTTAGCGAAGGCTTTGGCATAGCGCGTGAGACTGCCGCCGACGAGCGCCGACAGCATCGTCGTCGCTTCTGTCGGGGAATAGTCTGCGCCATACCGCCGGAAGAGTTCTTGCAGCATATCGAGTTGCGCGGTTTTCAACGCGCCTTCATCGAACATATTCACTGTCACCGGACTCTGGCGAGACAGTCCGGCTGAAAACCCGCCCTGCCTGGCGCGGATTCCGATATGCGCATTGCCTAATGCGACCGGTTTAAATCCTATATTGACGGCTTTTCGCATAGCCTCAACAATAATTCGCTCGGCTCGTTCGCGGGAATACATACGCCTCTCCTCTTCATCGCAATACGTATCGTACATGTAGACGATGTGAACGCATATCGGCAACATATTTTCAGAAAAACCGTTCTGTCAAGAAAAACTGTCGGTCGGGCTGTTCACTTCTTTAAGAATATGGGAAACGCCGTTTACGCACAAAATTCTCTTGCGCAATAAAAAATTATTGACAAAAAACTCCTCGCGTTTTTGGTATTCTTTACAACATGAAGTATGTTGATTGCGGGCGTAACTCAGATGGTAGAGTGCAAGCTTCCCAAGCTTGGAGTCGCGGGTTCGAATCCCGTCACCCGCTTTCTTTCACGGAGGCACGCAACCATAAATGTTGCGTGCCTTATTTTTTTATGCGTATGACAACACCATATTGGCAACCGATACGGCCGGAAGATGGCTGTATAGACCTACATTTGCACACCACCCATTCGGACGGGCGTTCCACGCCTCAACAAGTTGTCTCTGACGCAAAACGCAAGGGATTGCGCGCTATTGCGATCACGGATCATGACACGGTCAGCGGTATTCACGATACGATGACCGCGGCAAAAGAGGCGGGGATCGAATGCCTTTCGGGCATCGAACTGAGCGTTCAGAGTCAACACGATGGAGAATTCCACTTGTTGGGATATGGCATTGATCCGAATCATCCAGGGTTATTGGATATTCTCCGATACCAGAAAGCCGCGCGATTGCGCCGTGTGTCTCAAACCGTCGCGCGATTACAGGAATTAGGGATCATGCTCTCGCTCGAGCAGGCGCTGAATTCGACAGGCAACACTCAGTCTCCAGGACGCCCGCATATCGCCCGCGCTATTGTGGAGGCAGGTT
>CAZRSF010000001.1:103381-117815 GCA_964602655.1 uncultured Candidatus Moduliflexus sp. | reverse complement strand
TTATGCGACCACCCAGAATGAGGCATTCGACCGCTATCTTGGGAGAGGAAGACCGGCGTATATCGCCAAAAACAATCTGTCGTTTCATCAGGCCATCGAGGCGATTACTCAGGCTGGCGGCGTCCCTGTGATGGCGCATCCCGGCCTGACGCGCAAAGATCATCTGATTCCCGGCTTAGTGAAGTCAGGAGTGCAAGGGCTTGAAGTCTTTCACAGCGAACATACCGCTGACGATGTTCGCCGTTATACCCGTCTTGTCATGGAATATCACCTGCTTGCCACTGGCGGTTCGGATTGCCATGGGAAAAAAGATGATGCCGAGCTATTAATCGGGACGGTGTTCGTACCCTATCAATTATTTCGTTCTCTTCAGGAGCGGTGTTCGCGCACATAAACCCCGCGCGCTTGATGTTATTCAGGAAAACGCGCATCATACGGATGTGCGCGAGAAGGAGCAACACAATGGCATACAATAGTTTTTTCGCAAAAGTCAAACGAACGCTCGGCGCATTTTTCCCGGTCTCGCCGAATCGGCGCGGCGCATGCAATAACTGCGGCGCCTGCTGCCATATCATGGTCGGGCGGTGTTGGTGGCTGAAAGACGGCACAGATGGAAAACAATACTGCGGCATTTATCCGATTCGTCCGCTGAATTGCCGTAAATATCCCCGAACCGAATCCGAGTGGATTACGCGCGACACCTGCGGTTTTTATTTCGAACACCCCGCATGCGAACCTCAGCCTCCTACGTCAGTGTCTTCGGAAAATTCATAACGGTGTATTTGATTCCAAACGGCGCAGAGGATCGCGCCGTTTCCTTCTTCGAATGAGAGAAGAATTTGTGATTCCAGAACATGAACGACAGCAGATGACGATTTTAGTGGTTGACGATGATGCGTCCAACCTGCATTTGCTCACGAACTATCTGACCGGTTTAGGGTTCAAAGTGCTTCCGCTGAAAAGCGGCGAATATGTCTTTCAATTACTGGAACGCCGCATCCCGGAATTGATTTTGCTGGATATTTTAATGCCGGGTATTGATGGCTATGAAGTCTGCCGCCGCCTGAAGGCCGAGGAAAGAACGCGCGACATTCCGGTCATTTTTATGAGCGCGCTGAGTGAAACGCTGGATAAAATCAAAGGCCTTCGGCTCGGAGCAGTGGACTACATCACCAAGCCGTTACAACTGGAAGAAGTGCTGGCGCGTGTTCAAACCCATTTGATTCTTCAGAAACTCCAACGTCAACTTCAAGAACAGAATACCCTGTTAGCTCGCGAAAAAGCCAGATTCGAACAATTAGCCGAAGCCACATTCGAGGGCATCGTCATTCAGGATGGCGATGACATCACCGAAGTCAATGAATCGCTCTCAGCCTTGTTCGGATATGGGCGCGAAACCCTCAAGACGATGTCTCTGCTGTCCTTGATTGACCAACACGATCGCCCCGGAGCGCAACAGTATATACAGATGTCCGATCACACGCCGTATCAGGCGCGCGGCGTGAAAAAAAACGGCGACACGTTTCTGCTGGAAATGCAGACCAAAATGATGTCGTATCACGAGAAAACCATGCGGGTCGTGGCGATTCGAGATATTACGTGGCAAAAAGAGATGGAACAGAAAGCCGCGCAATTAGAGCATGAAAACCTGGAATTGCGCGCCAATATTCGGGAACGATATAAATTCGGCGATATTATCGGCAAGAGTCCGGCGATGCAGGAAATTTACGACCGTATTTTGAGCGCCGCGGCCTCGGACGCGCATGTGGCGATTTATGGGGAATCCGGGACAGGCAAGGAATTGATTGCCCGCACAATTCATCAACATAGCGCCAGACATGCGCATGAGTTTGTCACCGTGAATTGCGGCGCGATTCCTGACAATCTGTTCGAAAGCGAATTCTTCGGGTATCGCAAAGGCGCGTTTACCGGCGCAGACCGTGATAAGCCAGGATTTTTCGATCACGCGCATTTAGGAACATTGTTTCTTGATGAGGTTGGCGAATTGAGTCCGACCGAGCAGGTGAAATTGCTGCGAGCGATTGAAACTGGCGAATATACCCCGTTAGGCTCGAATAAAAGCAAAAAAGTGGATACACGAATTATTGTCGCCACTCATCGGAATGTGAATGACCTCCGGCGGCAGGGTCGGCTGCGCGATGATTTCTTTTTTCGTATCCATGTCATCACAATGACCGTCCCCCCCCTCAAAGACCGCAAAGACGATATTACGCTCTTACTGGATCACTTTTTAGATGTGTCCGCGCCCGATCAAAAACATCCGCATCTGCCGGGCAAGATGGTTGACGCGCTCTATGCATACGAATGGCCAGGGAATGTGCGGGAACTTCGCAACGTGGTTCATCGCTATTTAGCCGGTCAACCGCTTGGGTTCGATGGACACATCTCCAAGCTCCCCAGAGAATTGCCTGCGGACGAATTGTTACCCTCCCAAATGCTGTTACGCGAACAATTAGACCAATTCGAAAGACGTTCGATACTGGCCGCGTTAAATGCGCATCAATGGCATCGCGAAGAAACGGCCTCGGTATTAGGGCTTCCCCTTCGAACGCTGCATCGTCGGATGAAAAATTTGGGTATTACGAGAAAAAGAAAGCCACAGGCATGAATGCCAAAAATGTCCATAAATAGGCCAATAATAGCATCACGACGGATCGTCCATGAATGTAGGCTATTACCAGAATTCTCCTTCCTAATACATGCCATTTATGGCATTCCTTCATTTTCTATTTTTCCTTAACCGACTTGATCGCAAGCAGAAATAAGATGGCATTACATTTGCTAACGTTAATCATACGTGTACCTCACGAATAATGCGTTATCAAGATAATAACATCTTGAATTATTTGAGGTTGACAAAATTCATGGGGAAAATTATCCTCATCTTACACGTAGATAAGTGTATGTTTATTCGAACAGGCGGGAAGAGACGAAAAATATTCTGACAGAATCGTTCTTGTAGATTGAATCAGGAGGAATTGAGTATGTTGCCACAATTGTACCACGCACTCACAACATACGAAGGGATGTATATTTGCTATGTGATTCCGATTGTGTATTTTTCAGGAATTCTTTTTACGACAATCTCCAATAATGTCAAGTTGCAGAAACGCGCTGGCGTAAAGGGTATGCTTGCCGTAGTTGCGATGCTCGCCATCGCGGCTGATTTCGCGAATTATTCGTACCTCTTTTTCAATAAAACCGGAAAATTACTTCCTCCCAATCTTTTCTACCTGAAGTATGGCATTGGTTTCTTTTCTTGGCTATGGGTGCTTCATTATTGTTATCGCGCGTATTTTTCACGTCAAGCGGCAGGCAAGTACTTCCGCCAACGTCTGCTGCTGTTTGCGCTGGTAATCGTCGGAGGCATCATTCTGGCAGGATTGGGGATCGCCTTCCTTCCAGCCCATCCGACTCTGGTTGCATAGTAGAGAATGACCTTCACGCTGCCAGACACCATGAACGCGCCTGGCAGCAACATTCTTACAGGACGGAGAGAATTTCGACGGCTTTTTCTGGCGTCAGGTTCCCGTATGTCTCGCTATTCACCATCATGACCGGACCAACCCCGCAGACGCCAAGACAGCTTACCATTTCCAGCGAAAACTTTCCATCTGCCGTCGTCTCGCCCGCCTCAATGCCAAGTTGTCGTTTGATCGCTTTGATGACTTCCCGCCCGCCAACCACATGACAGGGAGCGCTTTCACAGATTTTCACAACAAATTGTCCTTTTTTTTCGGTCGAGAGCATCGAATAAAACGTGGCGACCCCATAGAGATGGCTTTCACTGACGTGCAGCCGTTCCGACACTTCTTGCATGACGTCTTTCGGCAGATACCCGATGGTGTCGTTCAGGTTGCGAAGGATCGGGACGAGTTCTCCACGATCATGGTGAAACTGGTCTAATGCCTCCTGAATTTGTGGTGAATATTGGGTTGTGATCATACATTTCACCTCTTTGTAAGATGTGCGTTGTCATCATCAAAGCCGTTCATGCAACAGTCGGTTTTGATATTTGATGAATGCTCGTTGCGTCTGCTTGCTGATCGTTTTGAGTCTTCGTTCCAATTTCATCTCCACTGAACTTTTAAGCGCAGGAGTACGAACTTTATTCAAGACAATTCTGGCATAGAGAGAATACCCTTGCAATTGCGGCAAAAGCTCAGAAATCGAGGCGTCTATCTGCGCAAAGGCTTTGAGCAAATCCTGTCCTTTCAATTCGATAAAAAAGGCGTCGCTTCCGTGATCTGTCAGCAGAAGATAGTCGCATTTTTCTCCGCTCGACAGCAAACATCCGTCCACTCGAAGAAGGCAGCACGTTCGACGATGCGCGTTTTCAAGTTGATACGTCTGCCTATTACCTTTATCCTTTGCAACAACCTGCAACCGATCATCGCAAAATTCCGCGCATGTGTGTTTGATAAAAAATTCTGGCAAATTCTGTTTTTGATTACTCATCGAGATCGAAAAGCGTATTAAACGTATTATTGATCAAGGAAGATGCGCTATCTATTTTTTCAGCCTGAATCAACCGCAATTCGGGATCGATGATTGGTTCGACTTCTTTTCCGTTCATAAAATATGCCGCAGCGCGGTCAGGATCAAGCCAACAATTCGGATCAATCACGTCTGCAACCTTCTGTGTTGTCTCAACGTTTTTCTTGGCGACTTGATGAGCATACAGCAGATTATTGAACGCCGAAAGGATATACGGACTGTGCGTGGTCAGCAACACTTGATTGCCGGGCTGATTAGCAAGCAAGGCGATCAATTCGACCATGCTTTTTTGCGCTTCGGGATACAAATGCGCTTCTGGCTCTTCAAAGACGATAAACACATTCGTTTCGTCCAGCAAGTATTTGAAAATCAGCAGTAAAATCCAGACAGCCTCTTGCTGACCGGATGAGGCATAATTCAATTTTACCGCATAATCGGGAGCATAATAAATTTTTTCCTCGCCCTTTTCGAAACGATATTCTCCCTTCAAAATCATCTTGATCAGTTCGCTTGCCAACGCCATCCGACTATTGGCGGCATCCTGAAATTTTTCGTGGACAAGAGACGCGAGATTATCTTTGAAATATGGCCGAAGCGCATTGATTTGTTCCCAAAATGTTCTGGTAAAAAAATCCAGGTTCACGGTTCCGATATTTTGCTGTTCCGTTAATGTCGAAAGCAAACTTCTTCCTGCTGGAATAAAAATCGGAGTCGCGTCGTCTTCAAATAATTCGGCAAGATAACGTTCGATCACTTTTAATGCAGCGCGTTTTTCTGCTTCAATTTGCAATAATTCATTTAACGGAAGGGGAGGTTTTTTACGAGACGCTATTGTTTGAATGGATTGTTGAGCTTGCTCGAGAATGCCGATAAGTTCTTGTTTGAAATTTTCGTTGAAGTTGATAGAAGTTCTCCATTCTCCCCTAAACTTTTCACGGCTAACAATAATAAATTTATCTGGAGAATAAAAATATTGAATTTTGAACGGACGATAAACAGGATAATCAAAATATTCAAAAAATCGTTTTATCTGACTTCCGAAAAACCCCCAGAATCCTAATTCAACAGCTTCTTGTTCAGCCTCATAAATAAAACGGATCAGTTCGTTTTTAATGGATTTGAAAAAATAGATGAGCTTGCTAATCGTGCTTTTGCCGCTGGCTTGCTGGCCGATAAACAGCATCACGTCCTGAATATCAGCCTCGAATTTTTCAATCTGACCGAACTGCGAAATCACGATTTTTTGCATAGTTTTCTACGTTGAAGGGCAGACATGACTGCCTGCCCTTTTCGCCTTGATAACCTTAAGCCACCTTGACCGCTTCGAAACGGCAGGCGGTGAAACACTGACCGCAATGGATACAAAGCGCCTGATTGATCACATGCGGTTGTTTGCGATCTCCGCTGATGCAGTTCACCGGGCAGCGCCGCGCGCAGAGCGTGCAGCCGACGCATTTTTCCGGGTTGATTTCATAGCGCAGCAACGCTTTACAGACTTTCGACGGGCATTTCTTGTCGTAAATATGCGCTTCGTATTCGTGACGGAAATGTTTCAGCGTGCTCATGACCGGATTCGGCGCGGTTTTGCCCAACATACAGAGACTTGCCGTATTGATTTGCGCGGCCAGTTGTTCTAACTGCTCGATGTCGCCATCTTCCCCGTCGCCATTGCAAATCCGTTCGAGTATATCCAGCATCTTGCGCGTTCCGACGCGACATGGGACGCATTTGCCGCACGATTCATCCTGGCAGAAGTCGAGAAAAAAGCGCGACATGTCCACCATGCACGTATCTTCGTCCATGATAATCATCCCGCCTGATCCCATCATCGAACCTGCGGCGATGAGCGAATCGAAATCTACCGGCGTATCCAGAAATTTTTCCGTTAAACAGCCGCCCGACGGGCCGCCGGTCTGAACGCCTTTGAATTTTTTGCCATCAGGAATGCCGCCGCCGATGTCATACAAGATTTCGCGCAGCGTAATCCCCATCGGCACTTCGATCAGGCCGCTGTTCCGAATCTTCCCAGCCAGCGTGAAGGTCTTCGTGCCTTTGCTTTTTTCCGTGCCGATTGACGCATACCACTCCGCGCCATTCAACAGGATCGGCGTGATATTCGCAATCGTTTCGACGTTATTAATGACGGTCGGTTTGCCCCACAAACCGGAGACTGCCGGGAACGGCGGCTTCGGGCGAGGCTCGCCGCGTCCGCCTTCAACGGAGGCGATCAGCGCTGTTTCTTCGCCGCAGACAAACGCGCCTGCGCCCATGCGAACTTCCACATCGAAACTAAAGTCTGAACCGAAAATATTCTGTCCGAACACGCCCATTTGCTTGGCTTGCTCAATCGCGATATTCAACCGACGCACGGCCACCGGATATTCGGCGCGGACATAAATATAGCCCTGATTCGCGCCAATCGCATAGCCGCCAATTGCCATCCCTTCCAAGACGGCATGAGGATCGGATTCCATGACGCGCCGGTCCATAAATGCGCCCGGATCGCCTTCATCGCCGTTGCAAATGAAATATTTTTGATCATTCTTGACCTGGGCGGCAAACTGCCATTTCTTGCCAGTCGGGAACCCTGCGCCGCCGCGACCGCGAAGGCCGGATTTCAGCATTTCGTCAATGACTTGCTGCGGCGTCATTTCCGTCACAGCCCGCCCAAGCGCGACATAGCCGTCGGTCATGATGTAATCTTCGATGGATTCCGGATCAATTGCGCCGCATCGCCGCAATACGACGCGTGTTTCTTTGGGTTTTGCCGGGCCAAGTTCCGTGTCCGCCTGGTTCGGCGCGATCTCTTCGATAAGGCGTTGCAAGCGTCGGCCTTTCAGGAGGTGTTCCTGCACAAGTTCATCTACATCTTTTTCATACACGCCGACGTAATGCACGCCTTCCGGGTACACAATGAGTTCTGGCCCGCGTTGGACAGACGGGCTTAAACGAGAGGTCTCGATAATCTGGATTTCGTCCTGGAGATCGTAGCGTTTCAGCGCTTTATGCAATTCGGTAATCACCGCGCCGGCGCCTTTTGCCAGACTCTCCCGGTCTGCCGCAACTAACACATAACTCCGATAATATTCAGCCATAACAAAATTTCAGGGGCGCAAAGTCGTCTTTGCGGACTCATGCAACGGCTGCGTTGCGCCCTTTACTCACGAAAACATTGACAGGCGTCTCATCGTCTCAGGAAGCCGCCGCTTCTTCGACCTTCAATGCCCATTGGTTGACAGGTTCACCTTTCACAACATGCTGTTCCATGACTTTCGATACTCGGTCGGGATTAATCTGGCCGTAGGTAACTTTGGGACCGCCTTTCACTTGCACATCCACAATCGGTTCATGTTCGCACATCCCGTTACATCCTGTTTGCGTGACGGTGACATCTTCCATATTATGCTGGCGGATATAGTCCAGAATCGCTTTCATCGTGCCGCGCGCTCCAGCAGCAATGCCACAGGTCGCCATCCCTACCGTAATCGTGACGCGAGCCTGTCCTTCTTTCATTTTCTTCATTTCAAGCGCTCGTTCTTTGATCTTTTTGAGTTCATCAAGGGATTTCATAGTATGACCTCCTTGTGATACAGGTGTTCAATATGCTCTTGTAAGTACTCCGTCAAAAACTGCACGACAGAAAGCTCTGTCAGCGGCACATCTCCTAAATCTTGCTTCACGTCTGCCGTATGGAACTCAAAGACGCGGTCATCCACACGATGAACATACGAAAAATCAATATCAAGGGCTCCGGTGATCAACGTAATGAGCGTTGTCACCATATCGCCTAATGGCGCGCGGTCTATATGATCATACTGAAAACGCGCTGTGACCGTCGTACCGTTGCCTTCCTCCGACGTAATGGTCATCATACCGCGACACTGCTCGCAGGCTAATTGGAGTAACGACAACCCCAGCCCCACCCGTCGCGTCGTCCGGCTCGTCGAAAAGGGGTCGGTAATCGTCTTCAAGACCTCTTTTTTCATGCCGCAGCCATCGTCTCTGACCGTAAAGGAAAGCAGATTCGCTCGCGTATCTTCGGTGATTTCGATTTCGATATGCGATGCCCTGGCTTTTGTGGAATTCTGAACAATATCAAGAATATGCAGCGACAGTTCTTTCACAAATCCGCCCCGTCAGACAACGATTTATTTATAATCGCTTAACGTTTGCATGAATGTCTTGATATTGATTTTTCCGACGACGTCCTCATCAATCATCACGGCTGGCGCCTGGCTGCATACGCCAAGACAGCGGCACGCTTCCAGCGTATATAAGCCATCCGGCGTCGTTCCGCCGACTTCGATTTTCAAGGCTTCTGAGATTTCGTCCAGCAGTTTGCCCGCGCCCTTGACATAGCACGCCGTTCCCATACACACTTTCACCAAATGTTTCCCGCGCGGAATCATCGTGAAAAACGAATAAAACGACACCACACCATACACCACACTGGGAGCCACATCCATCTGCGCGGCGATATAGGTCTGCACTTCTTTGGGAAGATACCCGATTTCCCGTTGTGTTTCATTTAAAACAACCATCAAACCGCCGCGTTTTTCTCTGGCTGATAGCACAATGCGATCCACGGCGTCTTTAATTTCCGGATTGGCAAGAATTCCTTCCATGATAGTGACGTTCTGCTCTTCATATCTGCCGTCGAAGAGGCGCGAATATCGCTCGTCTCGGCAAACATGAAGCACCTAAAAATACGGTTATGATAGATGATTCGGGAACGCCTTCTTGCACACCGCTTCGCGAAAGATGCGTCCCTCTGTTTAGTCTGGCGTAATACAAAAAAATCGTCCTTCCATACGCAACAACGCTTTGCGTAATTCCCGAATGGTTGGCGACGCAATATGGTACGTTGTGGTCGCGACTCCAATGTCCTTCAAATAATGCGCATCCGACCCGCGAACGACGCTATACTGCCGAAGTTCCGGGAATTGCTCGTATGCGTCGGCCATACGACGTTTTCGATACACTTCCACCGCGATGACGTCCAAATCCGGTGGAATCATTCCTAACTGGCTGATCACGCTGAACACCGGTTTATCTACGTGCGCCGGGATGCATAACCCGCCAAACGCATGCACGCAAGAGACGACTGCATCAATTGATAATGCGGTCGTTCCGGCATAAAACCGATCATGGATTTTCATGACGTCATCTCGCGACGTGACTTCGATCTGTACGCCAAACGCTTCTTCATCATTTTTGATTGATGGTAGCGCGTCATACACAATGTCGCGCCATTGCTTCAAGGCGTCGAAATCATCAAACAATGTCAAGACATGCGCTTCTTCTGCGGTAGTGACTTCCATGCCGCCCAACACCGTAATTCCGCTCGTTCGAAACGCTTCGACAAACGCTGCGACATTATCGCTGCTGTTATGATCGGTAATCGCAATCACGTCCAGATGCTTTTTTTTTGCCTCTTTCAGGATCGGGCCGGGCGCCATTTCGTAATCGCCGCAGGGCGAGAGCACGGAATGGATGTGCAAGTCTGCGACGAACGGTCGAACCTCCATATGCCTACCTGATGCCTAATGCGTACAATTTTCCGACGACCGTATAGGTGTCTTCGGGCGTCCGCAATAGCGTAATCCCTTCGTCGTCGGCTTTTTTCAGGACGGATTCATCCACCGGAGAATTCTCGGTAATCACAATTGCCGGAATCTCCAGCAGCACGGCGACGGCAATCACATTGAGGTGCGTCAGCAGCGTCACCCAAATGTTGTCTTTTTTGGCTCCGGCCATGACGCAACTGAGCATATCCGACGCATATCCGCCTTCTACATCGCGATCCAGTCGATCTGTCGCGCACAACACCGTCAACGACAACGCTTCGACAATCCCTCGAATCGTCATACGGAATCAGGATGGATACAGAATCATCGTGAGCGTGGTGCCTTTGCCAGCCCCTTCGCCCACAACAGATTCCAGTTTCATCTCGCTCATGCACCGTTTGATATTGGGCAATCCCATCCCTGCGCCAAATCCGAGCGCTTTCACGGTCAATGACGAGGTGCTGTATCCCGCTTCCATCGCCCTGTCGATATCCGGAATGCCCGGTCCGGTGTCTGTCACGGTCATCGTGACCTTTTTGGGAGTCATCTCCACCATAATATTGCCGCCGCACGTCGTATGAATGATCAGGTTCATTTCCGCTTCATAGATGGCAATCGCAAGTTTACGCACATCCTGCGGATTCGCGCCGAGCCGCTGCATCGCTTTTTTGATTTTGCTCGACGCTTCGCCGCCGCGAATAAAATCGCCGCCTTTCACCTGATACCGAAGCACCAAGCTCGTCTCATCCGACTCGATATCCTCAAAAATGTGCCGGGCGCGATATTGACTGATTTCTTCCTGGCGGAAGCCGAGGTTAATCGCTTTGAGCAAGCCGTTCGTAATATCGCCGCTGGTGATAATCCCCATAAACCGCTCGTCATGATCAAACACCAGCACGCGCCGTTCATTGCTATGCGAGAGTTTATTAAGCGCATGCACGACGGATTCGTCGTGATACACCGATGGAAAGGGCGGCTGCGCCATCTTTTCTCCTGCGTGACCGGCATAATTCTGATGTTCTAAACATTCGATGACATCGGCAATGGTGATGACGCCGACCAGTTTGTTGCCTTCCAGCACAGGAATTCCCGTAATATGATGCTGGAGTAAGAGGTTTTTCACGTCCAGAACAGGCGTCTCCGGCGAGACAACAACGACATCCTTTTGCATCACGGAATCAATTTTCAATTCATAAATCAATTCCTGAATTTTACCAATATACTGTTGTCGTTCTTGTTGGAGAGACGATGAGGTCATCATGCGCATACCCCTGTATATCGCGTTATGACAAAGATACTACCGTATACGCCTTGATGCGAGGCGTCACACTTCATCCGTTATTCGCGGCGCATCGCAACTGTCCATCCCTGCCGCATAAATCCGCCCCCCGGTTTCGAACATCGTGTAGCGCGAGGCCAACAACGGCACCCCTTTTTCCTCGGCTAATTGAATCGTTTCAGGTGGCGGAACTTTATTCCGCACGAATAAAATGGCCGCGATTCCTGCCATTTCCGCGGTTCTGACTACTTGCGGATGCGTTAATCCGGTCAAGAGCAACGCCCCTTCTTTGGCAAGATGCAGCACATCGCTCATCAAATCCGCAGAAAACGCTGATGTGGCATTAATCTCCACATCAACATCTGGCGTCAGCGCCTGTCCTTCCGTGACCTCAAGAATTTTCCGTAACGTCATGCGTCCTCTTCTCAGTAAACTCAATGGATTCCTACCACAACAGCAATGTCATACGCATCATAATTGATAGGGAAAAATCGTGTCAAGAAATTTTCATGAGGATTGCATATCCCTCAAATTTTCAGCGCAGATTTGTCACATCACCTGTTGAAATCATCGGCATCGCATTGAAATTTTCTTTGACGCAACGCGCGCATAAACGACAGCGGACACGTTGAAAAATTTCCCGCCGCCATAATTTTGTTGACAAGGTTTTCCCTCTCAGCAGAGGATATTGAGAGCGAGATTCGCTTCGAAAATAGCGTGATATGGCGAAATAACCAGAGAGCAAGACGATGGGGTTTCAGATGGATACGTCGGAAAAACGGATAATCGAATCATTACAGACAGGAGAGACCGATGCTCGGCTGCGGGCGATTCATACGCTGCGCAATACGCATTCGTCTGAAGCGATTCAGGCGTTGATCGCGTTACTTGATGATATCAACCCCAATATTCGCGCGGCGGTGACATTTACCTTAGGAAAGATGTCTGATGAAGCCGTCATCCCCGCCTTGATCCATGCGCTTCAGGATGAATTGCCGAAAGTTCGCTGCACCGCCGCCATCGCCCTCGGACAACGCCACGCCAACGAAGCCATCGCGCCGCTGTTCGCCGCGTTACAGGATACAGAAATGATGGTGCGAAGCAGCGTGGCGGAAGCGTTAGCGCTGATTGGCACACCAGAGATCGAACAGCACCTGATTCACCTTCTCGAACATCACGATCAGGATTTA
Source organism: uncultured Candidatus Moduliflexus sp. (assembly GCA_964602655.1). Lineage (GTDB taxonomy): Bacteria > Moduliflexota > Moduliflexia > Moduliflexales > Moduliflexaceae > Moduliflexus. The sequence goes on along the minus strand of CAZRSF010000001.1, from coordinate 105,261 downwards.
CGCCGGTGGGCGTCGTATGCGCTTGGGCAGATGCGAGCCATCAACGCCATCGATCCATTGACGAAAACGCTTGATGACAGCAGTATCGAAGTCCGCGAAAGCGCCGTCGTGTCGCTGGCAGAAATCGGAGATGAACGCGCCCTCCAACCGATTTTGAAAATTTTGCAAGACCCGAATCCGGAAGTGCGCAATATGGCTGCCGAAATGCTGCGGGAATTCAAAGGGCCGAATGCCACGCGCATTCTGTTGGAATCGTTACAAAGCGGCGGAAATCAAGAACGGCGCAGTATTTTGCTGGCGCTTGGACAGATGCGCTGTCTGGAAGCTGTTCCCGCGATGATGGCCTGCTTGCGGGATCACGATGCCGTCGTTCGCAGCAGCGCCGCATACGCGCTGGGTATGATCGCTGCTCCCGAAGCGGTTGACGCGTTAATCGAATGCGTGGATGATCCGGATGCCAAAATGCAGGAAAATGTGGCGTATGCGCTTGGCAATATCCGCGATGAACGGGCGATTCCATCGCTGATGACGCTGGCAGATTCTCCGTATGACGCAGTGCGTTTGGGCGCGGTGTATGCGCTCGGTTCGTTTCGCTCAGAGCAAGCTGTGTCGCTGCTATTACACGCCGTGCGCGACGCCAACGCCGCCATTCGGAAAAGCGCCGTGTATGCGCTCGGCCAAATTCGTTCGCCTCGCGCGGTGCCGCACCTGTTAGAGGCGTTGAAAGATTCCAATGGTTATGTCCGCCAAAAAGCGGCGGATTCATTAGAAAAAATCGTCTTGCGGGACTCTCTTGACGTACTCCTCAATTTTCTCCATCACGAAACAGATGAGGACGCTCGCACGGTTGTGCTGTATCTGTTACGGGAATTAGGCGGGAAAGACCTCTCTTCTGTGTTACAGATGTTCGGAAACGCCGGGGGAGACGATGTGAAGAGCGCCATTCGTTCCGCAATGGATAAGCTTCAGGAATAAATACGATGAAACGACCCTTTCTCCTTATCAGTGTCAGCAGCATACTTCTCATTATAGGCGGATGTACATCCAAAATTCCGCTCACCCATTATTACACATTTCACCCGCAGCCGCTCTCAAGTGGCAAGTCAAAGGCGGCAACATATCCGAAGATTCTTGCGATTGATACGTTTCAAGCAGACGCGCCGTATCAACAAGAGCGTTTAGTGTTTCGCACGTCGCCGTATGAGGTCAATTTTTACGAATATCGGAAATGGCTGCGCCCGCCAACAGAGTTAGTGACCGAACAGGTGTTTCGCGCATTCAAAACATCGGGGAAGTTTCAAGACGTGCGGCAGTACGAAAGCGGGGCGGATTATCTGTTGCAAGGCCGAATCGTGATGTTCGAACAATGGTACGAGGATCAGCAAGCCTCTACGATTCATGTCGGCATTCGTTATGCGCTGATGACGTTAGACGAAGAGCGTATCATCTGGGCAGATACGATTGAAACCAGCGAGACGACGCCGTCCCTTGACATTCTTGAGACGATTCAGGCATTCGAAACCGCATTACAGCACAATATCCAACAAGCCATCGCCAGCCTGGAGCAGGCGTTCGATCACAAGCAATAACCGGAGGAGTTGACGCGGCTGTACTTCTGCCAGCATTCGTGTGTTATGAACTATTCTGAAACAACACCAGAAGCACGGGATGTCGCTCCATATCTCAAGGAAATCGAGACGGTTGCCCAGCGGGGACATAAAGACGCCAGTACCGAAAATCTGCTGCTTGCGTTGGTGAATACGCATCAAAAAACCCCTGATATTCTGGAAAGTTTTGCGACCATGCTCCTGAAATTAGCGCAGCAGCAGCAACTTGAAATCACGCCGCGCGCCTTTCGTCTTTCCCTGCTCACGGCGATT
>CAZRSF010000001.1:78872-103371 GCA_964602655.1 uncultured Candidatus Moduliflexus sp. | reverse complement strand
GTATCTGCGTGGAAGCCGAATCAAGGAGTATGAATTTTTTTCGATCTCGTCATGGCAGCAAGTCGTTCTGAATTGCCTGAGTCAGTATGATGAAGAATTTCTGCATTCCTGCCTGCGAGATGTCAGCACGGTAAAAATTTACCGTTATATTGCGTTGCAATTAGTGGGAGGAATTCTCACGCATTCCCATGACATGCCCTCGCAAGGAATGTGTATTCTTGATGGCGGATGCAGCATCAATATCGGCTTGAAATGCCTGAATAATCTCGATATTTTTCGTTCAATCCAGGTGTCGCCGGACATTCTCTCACTGTTTCACGGACGTTTGCCGGATTTTCCCATCAAGTATGCGTTAGGCATCGATAAATATCTCCCCGATCTCGAACGAACGCTTGCCAGCCTGTTTCCGTCAGAAGTCAAACGGTGGGAAGACTTGTACACCAGACTCTATTATTTGGACAAACCCCGCATTCGCTACCAGCAGCAGGATATTCTTTTATTAGAGCAGAACGAAGAATTCCGCGAACAATTCGATGTGATTTTCCTGAGCAGCTTGCTACGCCGACTTCCGCCGCATCAGGTCGCGGATGTGCTGCGCCAAGTCAACTATGCGGCCAGTCCTCACAGTTTTTTAGTGATCAATGAGCAGATGGCAGAAGAGACCATCGAAGGCGGAGGAAATTACGCGACGTTTATTTTGCCGAAGCATTTATTGGAACAGATTGTGCCGCGCGCGGGACAGGAAGTCAAGCTGTATGAACTGTTAAACATGGCCTATCAGGTGTTTGTCTATCCGGATGAAAATTGCCAGAGCGTGCAGCAAGGAAACCATTTTATCGAGTTTGTTCGGGAGTATTCTTCGTTATCGGCAGGTTGAATACGGAAGCAAGCCGTCCGCCATCAGGCGGACGGCATCGAAAAGCACTTGATCAGGACGCACGTTGCGCAACGGCGCGATCCATCATAAATAAGCCTTGCGGACTGTCGCCCACCATTTTTAATTTTTCCACAATACTCGATACATTACCTTCCTCTTCCACTTGCTCTGTCACGAACCATTGCAGGAAGGCGGCTGACGCAAAATCATTCTCTTCTTGCGCGAGTTTCATCAAGTCACCAATGCGTTTAGTGACTTCTTGCTCGTGTTTATACGAGGCTTCAAACGCTTCCAGCGGTGACGCCCATTCCGCTGGCGGCGTTTTGATTCCGTCTAATTCGACCTTGTCGCCGCGTTCATTGATATACTTATAGATCTTCATGCCATGTCCCCATTCTTCCTGCGCCTGATGTTGCATCCAGGCCGCAAAGCCATCCAAATTTTTGGACGCAAAATCCGCCGCCATGGCAAGATACAAATAAGATGAATAGAATTCGAAATTAATCTGTTTATTCAATGCCTTTTTCATTTTCGCGCTTAACATAATCAATTTTTCTCCTTTGGTGATCGAATGTCGTCAATTGCCCGTCATCCTCTCGTTACTGTTTTTACGGCGAGAGGATTGGTAAGTTCGCAAAAACATCACATGTTGACATATGATAAACTTCAAGATTGTCAAGAGAGAACAGTTCGAAATTTTATGAATGCGTCCCCTTCGAAGACGGTTTTATCTGATTGATGAGCACACGCACAGGCCAGGATAGGATATGAAAAAACAAACCGATTGCGCGAGAGAACCAACCGAATGACACATGCGGCAGAAATTCCGTCCAGGAGGTTTTTGAGAACGAGAACACATTGGTACTCCAGCCGCGATCCGGAAATTTACTTCCCCCTTTTGCCCCGACTTTTTTGAGTTCCATCGTATCAAGTCCCGTATATCTGACGCGGGCGTCAGTGAGGTCTGCTTTGTCGAATTTCGCGCTGCCACACCCGAATATACCATCAAGATAAGCTTCTCTCAGGTTCGCCCCTGTAAAATTAGCTTTATCGACGTTAGCATGGCGTAAATGCGCATTATATAGCGAGGCGTTTTCAAAAGAAGCGGACGTAAGATTAGCGCGACTCAAACGGCAACGATTCAGATTTGCATTATTCAATTTGGCCGATTCGAGATTAGCTCTGGTAAGATCTGCGCCAGCCAAGTTCGCACCTGTCAAGTCTGCATTTTTTAAAATCGCCTCTTTCAAATCGGCATCGCGGAGGTCTGAATTTCGTAAATCCGCATTGCTCAGGTCTTTTTCGGCAAGGTTCGCCTTACTAAACCGTCCGCCTTGCCAGGGGACATCTTCGAATCGCTCTCCCTGTCTGATAAAGCGTTCGATATCCTTTGTCGTATAGATAATGTGCTTCTCATCCATATAAACCTTTTTTCCTGTTCGAGAATCGTTTCCTTAATTATTATTGCCTAAAAACGCTGTCTGAATTCCAAATCTTTCATCAATTTCTCGATCTTGAATGCTCGTTCCCCAGTCAACTGTGCAACCCAGTAATTCGAGACCAGCGGGCGACCGATGTGTTTCATTCGGTGATCCCATTGCCTCAGCCAGAGGGCAACGGCTTCCTCTTTACAAAACGCTAAACGCATTTTTACTTCTACGGCAGGCAGCATTTCGAATAAATCCAACACAATATCGGTTTTGAAGTTTTCGAAAATTTCGCCTTGCTTTTGACCACCAAGCGTCACGCGGCAGCGCGTCACGACATCTTTGACCTTGTCTTTTCCTTGGGGGCCGCCGAGATCGAATATAATCTCAAGCAAGATATATGGCACGAACTTCATTGAGGTGACTTTGCCCTTACTAATACTTTTGTCTTTATTTCGTTCCCCTCCTCCCGGCGTATACATTTTCCACAGGCTTTCATCCTGCGCCAATAAATGTAAGATACTGACGGTCGAAAGTTTCGACATCTTATTGGCGACTTGCACCGGATTGATAAAGCGTTCTGCCAGATGGCGTTCTTCGCGGTTCGGATTTTTTTCGTTCATCCAATGACATAACAAACCAATCACGACTTTCGGAAATAGCCGGCACATAAGTTCCAACAACCAGATTGGCGTGAGATACAGCATTAACCGTTGCACTGAAGCCATAATCTTCTCTCCGTCTTCTCTTATTCGAACATCTTTTGTTGTGAGGCTACTGTTGCACTTGCACCCATTGATAACGAATTTGCGGATAATTCCGATCATCTCCCACGATCCAACGGGTAGAATCCGGAGGGACGTATCCCAATGTACCTTCAAGGATCGGAGTTGGTGTCGGACGCGGCATGAGAATCTCGCCAGTTTGCGTATCAAGAGATGAACTCATGCCTCCATCAGATTTCTGATGGATTTCAATCGTTCTGGTTTTCAGGAATATCTTCGGACTTAGCACCACAAGCGCGATCAGAAAAATGCATATAATAATTTCTATCGTAATCAGCAGGAAATCCGAACGGTTCATGCCGTCTCCTCCGCCCTTCTTACAACATGTTATCAGTTATTTTCCGGCGATTCCTGATACGTTTTCAAGATGTCTTCTCCACGCTGGATTTCATCCGTTTCTTCGACGACAGCGGCCTCCGGTGTCTTTTTCGGCGCATGCATCATAATCAGAGCAGTGGTTGCGCCAACACAGAGGAAGATGCAGCATATATAGAATGCCCTTGCAAGCCCTGAAAAATTTTTGGATTTCATCATAACAAGATGATATGAAACATACTTGGAAACACACGGTGCCTTTCCAATTGTCTCTTATCAACATTCTTCGCTTTTTGCAGTTTTTATTTTTCCTCTCAGATCGGAAGTAGCCCTGAAAACATCGCGTACACCACGCCAAAAATGACGACGGCAACGATAAACATCGCGATAAGCACCAAGCGAGATTCTGTCAGTTCTTCAGGAATGTCCATCAGCGTTTTGGTCGAAGAATACACGGTAATGCCGAACATCGCGAGCAGAGAGGTCAGGAGAAAACCTCCGGCGGCGAGCGCGACAAAGATAACACCTGTCACGATAATTGCTTTCACCGCAACAAGCAACGCCTGCGCAACATCTACATCTTTAAAGATTTGGGCCGCGCCAAAAACCGCAGCCAGATGAGCACCTCCCAAGAGAATTACGCAAAGCAACGCCCCAAACAGCAGAATAAAAAACAATGCTCCTATCAGACGAGAGGCATGGTACAGATTTTCTGCGTAGATGTTCGGCAATATCCAATGCAAAAATTTCAGTATGCCGCGAATAATCCATCGAATGAGATAATATGGAAAGAGCAAGACTGCGATCAACGCATGCCATAACCACTTGAGCAGGCGTACCGAAAATGTAAGCAGAGAACCAACCGGATTGTGCGAAGAAACCTCAGAGAACGGCATTGACATGCCCTCCTTGATATACGTTCGGAAAACATTGCTAAAAAAAGAACACCTCTATTTGCGTATGAGAGAGAACCGTAACGCATTTCTTTGAGATCGTCAAGAAAAAAAATACTGGTAACGTAAGAATTCCCTTATAGTTACGTTTTTACGGAGGAAGCAGCCATTCATGGCAGGGGCGTTGGTTGTGTGAGGGGAGATTCATGCTCTCGTTCGACTTTCACTTGTAAAATACGCTGTTTATCAGCTTTCAAAATTGTAAATTTCAGATGACGATGGGTCACGACATCAGCTTCTTTCGGAACATCCCCAAACATAGCAAAGAGCAGACCGCCAACAGTGTCGAATTCTTGCTGTTCGATTCCCAACGCGCCGATATGTTCCTCAAGATCGTCAATCGCGGCTTTCCCGTTGACTTCGAAGGTATGTTCGTCAATCTGGCGGATCAGGGCGATTTCTTCGCTGTCATGTTCATCCGCAATTTCGCCAAAAATGACTTCCAGTAAATCTTCAATGGTAACAATCCCGGCAGTTCCGCCATATTCGTCAATCGCGATGGCGATATGGACTTTGTGAGATTGAAACTCGTGCAGTAACTCCCGGATATTTTTGGTTTCTGGGACAAAGTAGGGAGGCCGCATAAAGGCGGTGACAGTCACGGCATGTTCATCGGCGTCCCAATAACGAAACATATCTTTAATATATGCAATTCCGACAATATGATCCACCGTTTTGCGATAGACGGGGATTCGGGAATGCCCTTTTTCTAATGCAATCAGGCGAAAATCGCGAAGGGATGCAGCTTCTTCGACAGCGACCATGTCAATGCGAGGCACCATCACTTCTCGGACAATGCCATCTTCGAAATCGCGGATATTCCGAATGAGTTTTTCTTCATCTTCTCGCAGTGGATTGGAAAGAACGGGGGGTTCATGCAGTGGCTCTATTCGAGAACTGTTCGGTCTGTTCGGATGCCGGAAGGAATGCCATAAAAGGATCAGAAATACGACAAGACACAGAAATAACGCCAGAATATTTGCGGAAGAGTGATAGTTCATATTGATTAGACAGGAATTTCGTTGAGCAATCGCCGTTCGAGCGCTTCCATCTCTTCAGCATCTTCATCGGTTTCATGATCATAACCTAACAAATGCAGCATTCCGTGAATCAATAGCACCCACAATTCTTTTTCAACGAGATGCCCTCGTTCATCCGCCTGTCGCCTCGCGGTGTCGGTTGAAATAATGACATCGCCCAAGACAAACGGCTGTTCTGCGAAATCTCTCACGAAGGGCACGAGCATATCAGCTTCCTGAAGCGCAAATGAAAGAACGTCAGTCGGGCGGTCAATGCCTCGATATTGCCGATTCAGCAAATGAATCGCGTCATCATGAACGAGGGCGATACTCACCTCGCATCGTTCTTCACATTGCAGCGCTGTTAGCAGAAATTGCGCGACCTGACGCAATTTCTGCATATCAATCTCGTATGACGCTTGATTGTTCGTAATCAGAATATTCATGATAATAATGAAAAGATACGATGAACGCGATCATTCTTCAGCAGCACTTGCTTCTGGCTTCCGTCGTTTTTCGTCGGCGCATTCATACGCTTCGATAATATCTTGCACTAAGGGATGTCGGACGACATCGTTTTTGGAAAAATACACAAATTTCAATTTTGAGAGACCTTTCAGCGTCTCCTGCGCATCCTTCAAACCAGATTTCTTTCCAACGGGCAAGTCTATCTGCGTAATATCTCCCGTCACAACGGCTTGCGAACTGTAGCCTAATCGTGTCAAGAACATTTTCATCTGTTCCGGAGTGGTGTTTTGCGCTTCATCTAAAATGATGAATGAATCATTCAATGTGCGGCCACGCATAAAGGCAATCGGAGCAATTTCAATCGTCCCTCGCTCAATCAATTTGCGTGTGCGTTCGATATCCAGCATGTCATACAGCGCGTCATACAGCGGACGCAAATAGGGATTCACCTTTTCGTACATATCTCCAGGCAGGAAGCCCAATTTTTCTCCGGCTTCAACGGCTGGCCGTGTCAGTATAATTCGGCTGCATTCTTTTTGCTGAAGCGCGGCAATCGCCATCGCCATCGCTAAATACGTCTTGCCGGTTCCGGCAGGGCCGATTCCGAATACCAGATCGTATTCTTTAATTGCTTCGATATACTGCTTTTGTACCAAACTTTTTGGGCTGACGCCCGGCTTGCGGGCTGACAACTCAATCGAATGTAAATAGACATCCACTAAACGGGCGCTGGTATCCTGCGAAATAATTCGAATCGCGGCCTGCACATCATGCCGTCCGATAAAGTATCCGCGAGCAGAAAGCGTCGCAAGCTCCTGCACAATGCGTTCGACTAAGACGACATTTTCCTCGTCTCCTGCTAACGTCAGTTCATTTCCACGATTAGAAAGTGTGATCTGGAACGTTTGTTCTAATAGTTTCAGGTTTTCGTCAAAATCCCCGACGAAATTCTGTAAAAAATTTCCGGAGGGAATGGCGATGACCTTTTTATAATTCGCATTCATGCGTATTTCGAAAAACGACAGGGATATGTATCAAGAAAGGATGCATACCAATTACATTCGAATCTTGCTCATATCCTTGTAGGCAGTCCCCGTAAAAACAGAACAGGGACTCAAAGAACAGCGTATCGCGTTCTTTGTAGTCCCTGTCTTGAAGGATTTATCCGGCAATCACAATGTTGTTATTTGCCGTCGTGCAAACTCCACGCCCCTCTGGATTTCGCAAACTTGATGGCTTCTTTTCTCATGTCATCAGTCAATTCAGGTTCGCGCGGAATTTCGAAATTCTGATCAGGGAAGATCAAGTCAGGGTCTTTGATTTGCGAACGATTCGCTTTGTAAATCACCGGCCACTGGAACGGATCATCATAAATCTGTTTATACTCAGCAATCCACCACAAACTTTCCCCTTTAATCACGATGTGATTGGTCGGATACGGTCTTGGAGTCGCACCTGGATCAGAAATTTCACCGGCAATCCGGCGAGCCTGATTTGCGCGTTGATCGCCGCCAACTTCTTTTGCGACCTGTTCTGCTTCTCTGGCTTTGGTTAACGCAGATTCTGCCAACTGTTTCGCGTTAACATAATCCCCGGCTTCATACGCTTTTTTCGCTTCTTCTAATGTCCGCTGCGCATCTTCCATCTGCGGAGCAGCATACGTATACGCGCCAGCTTCATTCGCAGCATTCAAGGCGCTCAATGCCATGTTGTAAATCTCCTGAGCACCGCGATTTGCCGTATTTTTGTTGGTGTTCGAAGCCGCCTGGGCTTCTCTGGAAAGCTTTAACGCTTCTAATGCTTTTTCGCGCGCTTGACGGTATTTTTTCTGTTCCATCAATTTGGTTGCCTGATTCAGCGCATCCTCAGCGCTCATATACTGATCAGCCGCATACGTTTGCGCTCCGGCATCCATCGCCTCTTGAAACGCAAGCTTTGCATCACTCATCTCTGTCGTCGGCGGTTTTGCGCATCCGCCAAACGACACGACCATGAGCACTGCTAACATCATAACAATCCCAATCCTACCTTGCAATTTTTTCATGTTTTTACACCTCCGCAATCAATTTCTTTCTCGTTAACAACAGGTGACTATACGCATTTTGTAAGGAAATCGTCCTCAAACAAAAAACACTTCAATTCACTGTGCTTATAGTATAAACACCTATCTTGCTTGTCAATAGAAAAAACAAAAAATTTAAAGACATTTTCAACAACTATTTTTTTGCGGATGGAAATGCGCGAATCCGCAATTCCTGCACTTGTGGAATACTCACTCGTAATGGAGCGCCGAAATGCAGACATTCACAATTACGTTGCCAATATTGAGGTATGCCGCTTCAAAAAGACTTCGCCCGAATCCGAGTAGAAATACAAGGTACGCCCCTGGTTGCCTCCGATATGTTTGCTCATAATCTGCAAATGATAATCATCCAGCATCTTTTCAGCGACCTCAATATTCATGTCTCCCACTGTTTTTATGGGGGAAGATGTTAATATACTCGCTCCGCCGAACAGCTTGACATCAATATCGCGAGGATAGATGCCTTTTGCCGCAAAAGACCCCACAAGATAATGAATAGAACACGAGACGAATTTGAAGGGATTTTCACCCGACGTTTCCGCAAAACACGGATTCGGGCACGCGTCGCTGCATCTGTTTGCGCCACCCGCAATCTCGGAGAGTTGCGCATGACAAATCGCGCCGCATCCTGATGCCTGATGGTGAAACACAATCGCCAGACACGAGCCTAACACTGTCCAAATGACGGTTGGCATCTCGGCAATATACAATTCTCCCGGATATAAACAGACATATTCGTATTCTGTGGCATGTTGCGTCATATTTTCAGACCTTCTCAAAATGTTACCCTCCCTCTGGCCTCTTCATTCGTTCAGTTTTATGCAATTCCGCGGAAAGTCAAGGGAAATTTCTGACACGCACGCGTACTTTTCATCTCAACCCGAACCTGCTGAATTTTTCTCTTGACATGCGCACTGTTGATCTCTACGTTTCGAATGCCTGTCAAAAAGCGTCAGCGAGAGTTTCTTTCGAAAGCGAGACACCTCCATAATGAAAAATGCGAAAGAATTGAACTTAGGTGAAATCCTTCGAGATGCCGGACTGATTTCTCCGGCGCAACTCGCCAAAGCCTTTCAGGAACAACACGCCAGCGGTTCCAGCCTCGTAGAAATTCTGACCAAAAAACGCTACGTTTCCAAACAACGCCTGGTAGATTTGATGACCTATGAGATTCCGCTTCCGTTTGGCGGCAATGATGCAGATAAAGCCTTAAAACACCTGTTGTTGGACACAGGCTTGACGACCGAAGAGGAATTGCGGCAGTTGATTGACGAGTCGGAATTAGGTCGCTTGCTGGTTCAGGATGGCTACATCAAAAAATTTCAATTGGAACTTGCCCGCCAGGAACAGTCGAAAACCGCGCTTCCACTCTGGCGAACGCTGATCAACCTCCGTTTTCTTACGCCGAATCAGATGAATGCCGCGCTGAAAGATCAGATGTATCGCGCACAATACGGCAACCTTGAGGAACTCGTCGGGGAAATTCTGGTCAACACCAAACAAATCACAAAAGAACAGTTTCGAAGCGCCTGTCAGATGCGGCTTGCGGCCTCAAAACCCTTCGCCCAAACGCTGATTGAAGAAGGCATGATTTCTGCGTCGGGATTGGCAAAAACCCTCGGAGAGTATTTGAAACTGTCGTTTGTGGATGTCAGCGCGGTCGAGATTGATGAAAACGTCGCCAAATTGCTGCCGGAAAGTTATCTCCGCGAGCATAATCTGCTGCCGTTCAAGCAGGAACAGGCGCAAGACGACCTTCCGGCGCGCATCTGGGTCGCGGTCATCGATCCGCTTGACATCGCGGCGCGTGATAACATCGGCATGATTCTCGGATGTGAAGTCATTCCGGCATTGACGACGGAAAAAGCATTGCAAGAACAGTTCGCGCGGCTCTTCCCCGAACCATCGGTGCATGATCTGCTGTCGCAATCTCACGAGCGCCGCGCCTCGTCGGAAGTCGCCCGATCTGCTCAGGTTTCTCCATTCGTGTCGCTGCCAGGAAATGACGAACTCTCCATCGTCAAACTCGTCACCTCGCTCATCGAAGGCGCGATTCACGCCAACGCCACCGACATTCATTTCGAGCCGCAAACCAATGAGGAACTGCGTGTGCGCTATCGGATCGACGGCTTGCTGCACGATGTGATGAAAATCCCGAAACAGATGAATTCCATGGTGATTTCCCGCATCAAAATCCTTGCCGACATGGATATTACCGAACGCCGGCAGGCGCAAGACGGCCATATCACCATGAACATCGGCAATATAGACAATTATATGCGCATCAGCACGTTGCCGACGAAAACGGGCGAGCGTTTGGTGATTCGCCTGTTGAACGAACGCCGCGTCTTGACCGGCCTCAAGCAGTTAGGATTCGAAGCGGAGGAATTGCGATCCGTGGAAGAATTCATTGCGATGCCCTATGGCATGATTTTAGTCACCGGTCCGGTCGGAAGCGGGAAGACGACGACGCTGTATGCGGCCTTGAACGAAATCAATATTCTCACCAAAAGTATTATCACGATTGAAGACCCGGTGGAATACCAACTTCCGGGCATCACGCAGGTCGAAGTGGACTCGAAAATCGGCCTGACGTTTGCCGCCGGTTTGCGGGCCATCCTTCGACAAGACCCGAATACGCTGATGGTCGGCGAAATTCGCGATCCGGAAACCGCCTCGGTTGCTGTGAGAGCCGCCCTGACCGGCCAGCAGCTTTTCAGCACGCTGCATACGCAAGACGCGGCCAGCGCCGTCGCCACATTCTCGTATCTCGGCGTCCAATCGTTTTGGATTGCCAGCGCATTAATCGGCGTCATCGCGCAACGTTTGGTGCGGAAAATTTGTCCGAATTGTCAAGAACGTTATCAGCCGGACGTTCGGCTGTTGCGCGTTCTCGACATCGAACCGGATCGAACGTTCGAGTTCACACATGGCAAAGGGTGCGATAAATGCTTTCATTCTGGCTATAGTGGACGAACCGGGATTTTCGAAGTCATGAAAATAGACGAACGTCTGCGAGAACATGTTGTAAAAAATGCCCCGGTCGCAGACCTGAAAAATGCGGCGATCTTTCAGGGCATGAATACATTGAAAGCCAGCGGGATCAAAAAAATCAAACGCGGCGAGACAACGGTCGAGGAGACGCTGCGCGTCATCCTCTGATCCGCCATCTCCCTCGCCTTATCGAAGAAGGAGGCCAGAGACTATGAACGGAGAACAGCAAGCAAATCACGCGGCAGCCTCTCAGCAGATACCGCAAGAACCGCCAGTGTCTTCGCCCAGCGCCGCCAAATTTTCGCTCAAATTACGCGCCATCGGCGTGAATGCCGTCACCATTTTTTGCCGCCAACTCTCCACGCTCGTGGATGTCGGCATTCCGTTGCTGAAATGCCTTCAGATTCTCCATCAGCGTACCAGCCACGAGAAATTGCAGGCTGTTATCCTGCAATTATCGCAGGATATCGAACAAGGTCGATCATTTTCCACCGCGTTAGAAAAATTTCCGCACATCTTTTCGCCGTTTTTTGTCAATATGACGAAAGTCGCTGAAAAAGGCGGCTCATTGGATGAATCGCTGAAAGTCGTCGCGGATGTGATGGAGAAAGAGGAATTGATCCGTCAAAAAGTGCGCGATGCCGTATATTACCCTGTCATTACGCTGGGGGTCGGCGTGTTTGTCGTGGTTTTGCTGATAGCTGTCATTGTGCCGATGTTCGGGAATCTGTATTCACAACAACACATCGATCTTCCCTGGCCGACGCAATTGCTGCTGACGATTGGCGATCCCCGCCTGTTTTGGATGTGGCTGCTGCTGATCGGCGGCGGAGCGCTATTTTTTTTCGCGTACGCCCATAGTCATGGCAATGAAGCGTTTTTTGACCGCAACAAACTGAAAATCCCGATTATCGGACCGCTCTTTACGAAATTGTACGTCTCGCGCTTTTCGCGAAATTTCGGGACGCTGCTGCGCGGCGGCGTGCCGATGCTGCAAGCTCTTGATGTCGTCAAAGAAACTTCGGAAAATGTTGTGGTGCGGGAAGCTGTGGATCGTATCATCCATCACGTCGAACGCGGCGGGCGAATCGAACAACCGTTGCGCGAGGCGGAAGTCTTTCCTGATGTCGTCGTGGACATGCTGGCGATTGGCGAAGAAGCCGGAAAATTAGATATGATGCTCTTCAAAGTGGCGGAACTATACGACGAGGATATTGATCGCCATATCAATACGCTGGCTGCCTCGTTACAACCGATTTTGATCGTGATCCTCGGTTTTTTAACAGCCTTTGTCGCGGCAGCCATGTTCTGGCCGTATTTTCGGATGGCTGAATTCTTGGGATCAACCCTCTGAGAGATTTTCGAGGTCTTTGAGACCTCGGAAGTCTGACGGATGATTGGCCTGATAACAAAACCTTGACAGATCGAGATTTTCGTTCTATACATGATGTCCGACGCGAGCCGAAAAAGATAATTTATATGCCTCTGAGAGGCGGCGTGCCCGACAGAGACGGTGTATCCATGAATGTCACCGGTCAGTCCAAGTGCGTATCACAAGGGAGATTCGTATGAAACAAAACAGAACGATCGGTTCTATTTTGCTGGATGTGGAATTAGTCAATCAGAAAGATATCGAACAAGCGCTGGAATTGCAAAAACAGTCGGGCAAACGTCTCGGAGAAGTGCTGGTGCATTTGGGCGTGGTGTCGGATGATGACATTCGCTGGGCGTTGGCCGAGCAATTGAACTTGCCGTATGTCAATATCCGCAAAGATCAGGTTGACCCCGACGTCGCCAAACTGCTGCCTGAAAAACTCGCGCGCCGCTATCATGTCATCCCGATCCTGAAAATCGAGCATGAGTTGACGGTCGTGGTTGACGACCCGCTGAACACGACCATTATCAAAGACATCGAACAGATTACGAAATGCAGCGTAAAAATCTCGCTTGGCCGAACCTCCGATATTTTGCTCGCCATAGACGAAATTTATGGTTCGTCGGAAGAACGAAGCGACACAAATCAGGAACTTCCCCCGCAATTTACCTCCCAGTGGTTTCAGGAAGACGATATTCAAAAAGTCCTGAATGACCCATCCGGGCAGGTGTTGATGGACTTAATTTTTCTGAATGCGTTCCAGCACAACGTGTCGCGCATCCATTTTCAGCCCGGCATAGAAACCTGTCGCGTCAGTTATCGCGTCAACGGCAATCTGCGCGAAGTCATGCGGCTCAGCCATGAGTGGTTTTCGATTCTGCTGTTCCGCCTGAAAATCAGCGCAGGGCTGGGAGTTGCCAACTCCCCTCAGCCCCAATACCGAGAATTTACGTATCAGGAAAGCGGCGCGGCGCAGGAAGAAGAGAGCGCGCCTGTCGCTCTGTCCATGTCTATTCTGCCGACAGAAGCCGGGGAAACGATCGTTGTGAATGTGATGAATAAACCTGTGAACGAACTCTGGGAACAGGTGCGCTGCGAAACATCAGCCGCCGTTCAGGAGCAGGAACTGGCGGCGATGCTGGCGTTTCAGAACGAACTTCCGTACTGGAAAACCGGCGCGGTGCTCGTTGGCGGTGCTCCGGCAGCCGAGACCCTGCGAACCGCCTTCGCGCTGTTGAATGCCTATACATCCGAACGAAAAAAAACCGTCGTCCTCGAAGCCACATCCGAATACCGCGTCGAAAATTGTTATCACATTCGTTATATCGGCGGAAAATATTCGCAGCTTCCGTATGAGACATTCGCGGAAAAATCCCCGTCGTTCCCGTTATCATCGCTGACATCCACAGTGAGCGGCTTGGCAATCGCCCAAATACCCAATCCGGCGCAGCAGCAATTGGCGATGTGGCTGAATCTCCTTCGCCCTCAGGACGTTGACGCGCTGCTGGCAGACCAGATCGAACATGAAGCGGTGATCGCGCAGTGCATGGAAACTGCCGGTCACGCCTTTGTGTTGGGACGCATCGAATTACCGACCGCCTTCGACATGCTGGCGTATCTATTGGATTGTCAGGTCAAGCCCTCGATGCTCGCGGTTCGGCTGCATGCGCTTGTCGCGCAGCACTCCGCGCGCATATTATGCGAGGCGTGCAAACGCCCCGACGAATCCGAGCACGCGAAACGCATCGCCGCGCAATGGCGTCAGGCAGACGCCACGCCGATCATCTATGCGCCGGTCGGCTGCGCGGAATGTCAGATGACCGGCTACGCCAATCAAGCGATTCTCTTCGAGACTCTACGCATGGACGCCTGGCTGCAAGAAGCGCTCTGCGCGGGAACGTCGCCGATAGACATTCGGCGAATGGCGGAAGCACAGGGATTTCAATCGCTCCGAGCCAAAGCTGCCAACCTGCTGTTTTCAGGCCAAACATCGGTCGAAAACGTCTATTCGCTGCTGGCGTAGCTGACCACTCCTGCCAGGGCTTCGAACTCTGGCAGGAAGAACAACGCGACTTCGCATGACAAATATTGATCTCCTGCTCAAAGAGGCCGTGATATCAGGCGCATCCGATCTTCATATCATCGGCGGCGCGCAGCCTGCCTGCCGAATACATGGGGAATTGGAAAAAATGGCGAACGTGCCGCCCGTATCGGATGACGAGGCGCGGGACATGTTGCGCGCGTTGCTGACAGAAGCGCAATTCGCGAAATTCAACGAGCAGCGTGATCTCGATTTCGCCTATCAGATTCCGAATGTCGGACGGTTTCGCGTGAATGTCTTTTGTCAGGCGCGCGGCATCGGCGCGGTCTTCCGCATTGTCCCGCAGCGCATCACGCCGCTGGAAGAACTCCGCCTGCCCCGCGCCGTCACCGAATTTACCCGATTATCGAAAGGATTGGTGCTTGTCACCGGCCCGACCGGCAGCGGCAAATCCACCACATTGGCCTCGATGATCGATTACATGAATCGGCATCGCAAAGCCCATATCATTACGATAGAAGACCCGCTGGAATTTCTCCACGCCAACAAGCAGTGTATCATCAATCAGCGCGAAATCGGCGCGCATTGCGCCACGTTCGCCAGCGCGCTCCGCGCGGCGTTTCGGGAAGACCCGGATGTCATTCTCATCGGCGAAATGCGCGATCTGGAAACGATTTCCCTCGCCATCACCGCTGCCGAAACCGGCCATCTCGTCTTCGGTACGCTGCACACCGGCAGCGCCGCCAAAGCCGTTGATCGAATCATTGATGTCTTTCCGCCGAATCAACAGGCGCAAGTGCGTACCCAGTTATCGGAATCGTTAAGCGGCGCAATTGCCCAGCAACTCGTCAAGCGTTGCGACGGCTTCGGGCGCGTGGCTGCGGTGGAAATTCTGGTCGGCGTCCCTGCGTTAGCGCATCTTATCCGCGAAGGCAAAACGTTTCAAATTCAATCAATCATCCAAACCGGTCGGCGCGAAGGAATGCAAACGATGGATCAGGCGATTGTCGATCTGCTGAAACAAGGCGAGATCACCCCGGAAGAAGCGCATGAGAAGTGCGTAGATCGCGAAACGTTTCAACGCTATTTAGGCAAATTATAGAGAACTATCGGTTATTTCTTACACGCGAGAAGAGACTGGCAAGAAAAAACCTCCGAGCTGCTGGTCGCAACCCGGAGGTTTTTTGTAAGAAGGTCTGCGTCGGAGGAAATGTCTTATTTGAGATTCCGTTTTCTTGCGAATGCGGCCAACGCAACTAACCCACCGCCAATCAAGAAGAGTGTGCCCGGTTCAGGAACTGTTGACGGAGGAATGACAACTTTCTCCGTTTCGATCTTTAAGCTGACTCCGTCATTCCAATAGTGACAATCGGCGTCAAATGCTAACCCAAGAATCCCATTTGCGGCATACGTTGTTAACGCCGCAAGCTCTGCAATATCAAAGTGATAAATAATATCTTGCGCCTTGTCGGAGAGATTCTGCCAGTGATTCAATTCGATTCCCATCCCCGCAAAATCATCTTGCGTATAATCTTTCCCATCGTTATACGCAGTCACTCCAAGCTTCGTGTCATCTAACAAATGGACAAACAGGTCATTCGTATTCTTATCCCAATTGCGAATATTATCAAACACTAATGAGGCGCTGACAATTTGTTCTTGTTGCGGAACCGCCCATTCGAATCCCCAGGTATAATTCTTATAATGGTCCAAATCATACAAATCATTCGGAGCGCCATAGTCACTCGGGTTAAACGTATATGTGAGCGCTTCAGCAGAACCTGTCAAACCGATGGCAAAAATGGTCATAATGGTAAGTAACGCAAATTTTTTCATGATAATTTCTCCCTGGTAATGTTAACGGATTATATGAAATGATACACAGGTTATATGAAAATCTATTTTATCTTAATGCAATCTAAATGCCAATCGAATGATTGTGAATTTTGCAGAAGAGAACACTGCCCTAAAAGGCAGAGAGGAAAGGAATAAAAAAATTTATCGCCTTCTTTTGGTTGTAATGATATTTAAAAAATTGGCGGATGTCGTGTAAAAATTTTCGACATGCTATTTAATGACGAAAAGAGATTATGCGCATAACAGAAAATAAATAGATGAGTTACGCTCTTTGCAAAGTATGTAAATTTTACTGACACCATTATTTCGTGTTGTTCCGTTTGCCTGCTTCCGTTCACTATTCAAGCCATAAAGGCTAACCAGTCTCCATTCCAATCTTCAGCGACGCGACCGTCGCGAAAATTGTTTGCGTAAAAAAATTTCATCTGCCTTTTTGTGCATTTCTGTCGCGCATAGTTCTTGACAAATATCTTTACACTCTGAACAGAATACAATTCTCGTTTACACATCCAGGAACGATCTGTGTTGTTCGACAACAGTTGATCGCTCCGTAATTATCACCCAGTAGCCAGGAGGAATCGTATGAAACGGTATGTCAGTTTATTCAGCGCTCTGATGCTCATCTGTGCGGCAATTCTGCCATGTTCAGCCCAGGCCGAGGAGATGAAAAAGGCCAAATACGTGATGTTGTTCATCAATGATGGCACGGCGATAGCCCAGCGGTACGCCGCAGAACTTTCGCTTTCAGATGGCGCGATTGATATGAATCGCCCTAAATTGCTCACCAACACGTTTCCAGCGCAAGGGTTGGTCACCACGTTCGACCTGACCAGCAATATTCCCGATTCATCGTCCACAGGAACGGCGATTGCCACTGGTTTTAAAACCGAATCCGCCGTGCTTGGAACAGACCCGACCGGCGAAATCAAGTATAAATCCATTGCGGAAACTGCCAAAGAAAAAGGATGGAAAGTCGGCGTATTAAGCACGGTATCGCTGGATCACGCCACGCCTGCCACGTATTATGCGCATCAGAAAAGCCGCAACAGCATGTATGAAATCTGCATGGAATTGGCGAATTCCGGATTCGATTTCTTCGGCGGCGGGCAGATGAAATCGCCGACCAGCAAAGAAGAAGGTAAACCGAGCGCGTTAGAAACGGCGAAAGCCAATGGTTATACGATTGCGATGGGACGCGCCGAACTTGAAGCGCTGAAACCGGGCGCTGGCAAAGCGATTGCGATGAATGATCTCGTGGATGCCGACGCCGCCATGTATTATGCGATTGATCAACCGGCTGGCTATGTCACGATTGCCGAATATACAGCCAAAGCGATTGAAATGCTGGATAATCCTGACGGCTTTTTTATGTTTGTGGAATCCGGCGGGAAAGTTGATTGGGCGTGCCATGCGAATGACATTGCCTCGGTGATTCAGGATATCATCGCGTCTGAGGCGGCGGTGGCCGAAGCGATGAAATTCTATGAAAAACACCCGGATGAAACGCTGATCGTCGTCACCGGCGATCATGAAACCGGCGGCCTGAGCCTCGGATATGCCGGCACCAAATATTCCTCCTATATCAGCAAATTGAAAAATCAAAAAATGAGCTATCTCGGTTTTAACGCGAAACTTGAGGAGTTCAAAAAGGCGAATCCGAGCGCAAAATTCGAAGATGTCCTGCCGCTGATTAAAGAGGCGTTCGGATTATATACGCTTTCCGCTGAAGAAAAAGCGACGCTTCAAGCCGCGATTGACGCCGGAAAAGCGAAAGACGCTGCCGACGATGTGAAAAAGGCGGGGAAAGAGGCTGAAAACACCTTGAAATACGGCATGGTTTTAACTGACGCTGACCTGGCGATTTTGCAGGAAGCCTTTAACGTCTCCATGTTAGCCAAAGACGCGCGTCCCGCTGATGACGATGCGTATGTCCAGTATGGCGGCTACGAGCCGTTAACCGTGAAGTTAACGACAATCATAGGGAAGAAAGCCGGTTTTGGCTGGAGCACCTATTCCCATACCGCTGGCATTCAGCAGACCTCCGCTATCGGCGTGGGATCGGAGCTGTTCAACGGGTACTATGACCAGACCGAGATTTACAAAAAGATGATGACAGCAGCGGGTTTCGAACTTACAACTGCCAGCGCGGAATAACTGACGACGCAAACAAAGACCTCACAGGTTTTCAAAACCTGTGAGGTCTGACAAGGAGGGTTCTTATGAAAAAACAACATACGCACAAAGAATTCAAAGTGGGCGCGGCGCGATTCGATTTGCAGGATGGGGAACATATCTATCCTGATACGATTATCGGCGAAGATTGGGAAACCGGCGAACCAATCGAAGCAGGCTGCAAAGGCCGCGTCGAGAGGATCGAGTTCAGCGGCGGCGACCATGCCTTCACGGTCACGATTGCGATAGAACCAGCGGATTAAACCGAACAAAACGTCTGTCGAGAGAATTGGTTGCCGTTCTTCATGAGAAGAACGGCAACTGGTTGGAATTCTGGTTATCTTAATTGCTCAACGAATATCCCACGCCGGTCAACTCAATCAGATCAGTTTCAGGATCGCCCTGCGTATCCGTGCTTTCAACGACTAACTTCCCGGTAGAGGTTGTGGCTTCTGTCGGATAAAAACCGATATAAATCACCCGCGCTCCGTTCGGTTCGATTGTCACGGGCAATTCCAACGCGACCAGCTTTTGATCTATCACATAGCCGCCGACTTTGAATGCGACGTTGGTTGAGGTCACGCGGTCAACCGTGATGTTTTCCGACGCTAAATTTTTGATCGTCACGGTCTGGAATTGATTTCCATTCACGGTGGCCGTGAAATTCAACGCGTTGACCGATAACGAAATATCAGAAAGAAAATCGGACACAGAATCGCTGTCCGAACATCCGGCGAGCAGGCCGACACAGCTTATCAACAGCGCGAATCCCCAGAACAAACTTCTTCCTCGACGATCTGTTTTCATCAGAAATACCCTCCTATTTATGCGTGTCATGTTGATGAATTCGGTCATGCGGAATGGCATCTCCGCAAGCCGTCTTTTACGAATACGGGGTTGCGCCCCCGTGAACTGTTTCAATTTCTCTTTGACATAAATAAAAAAAATAGTCAAGACTTATTCACCTGTGCTTGCTATTTCAGCATCTCAAAAATAAAGAAACGGAAATAAATTAACAATCTTTCGAATCTCAGTTGTAATTTTTCTTGCAATTCCGCCCCTCGCTGTCGTATTAGTTTGTAGGGCGAAACTGTATTTCGTCTCGCCGAAACGCAGTTTCGGTGTACATTTCATTCTTACCGACAAATGCCATTCAACCATTCCAGCCCCCGGCCAACGCTATCGAAGGCGAATAACATTGGCAGGCGGACGGAATCCGAACCATGAAACATCTTATCGAAATAATCAGTTACGGACTGCTCGCGCTTGGCGCGATGGCAATCTTAACCGGCGCGACGGGCGGGTCTGAGAGCTTGAAGATCGACCAGACCAAAATTCGAGCGACCATCAAAGATCAAACCATCGAAACACTGCTTCCGCTGCAAGCCACTGTCAGCGATTACGGACAATACGAAGTCGCCGTCAGCATCGAAGATTTGAACGGAAAAACGCTCGGCAGTAGCAGCATGGCGGTCGAAATCAACAGCGCGGCGCAGGATGTTCGTCTTATCGTGAACGCCGCCGTTGACCGCAATCAGTTGGCCGCGTATCTTGTGCATTACACGATAAAAAAAGGCGGAAACATCGTATCAGAAGGCAAACGCAGCCTCTTTTACGCCATGCGGCAGATTCAGACGCATTTGTTGATGCAGCGGCAATTCTACGCGAACAGTCAGGCCGCCGTTCGCGTCATCGTCAACGATCCGGGCGCAAATCAGCCGATTTCCGGCGCGAACGTGACGTTGTCGCTTGCGGAAAATTCGCTGTTTCAGGGCGCGACCGACGCGACCGGCACGTTGAACGCGCAATTTACCCTTCCGGCAGGCGTGTTGGGCGATCAGCAATTGACGGTGCGCGTGGCGCTCGACGACGCGGAAGAAGTGATTCAGCAGCCCATCGTCATCAAAGATGTGTACAGCATTCTGCTCACCACCGACAAGCCGCTCTATCAGCCCGGGCAGGTTATCCATCTCCGCAGTCTCGCGCTGAAAAAGCCCGATTTGCTGCCTGCCGGAGAAACCGAAATGACGCTGGAAGTCGAGGATTCCAAAGGGAACAAAGTCTTCAAAAAGGCGGTCAAAACCGACAAATTCGGCGTCAGTTCCGCCGATTTTCAGCTTGCCAGCGAAGTGAACGAAGGCGCGTACAAAATCCGGGCGCTCTTCGGCGAGAATGCGCAGGAAAAAACCGTCACGGTGCAGCGCTACGTCCTGCCGAAATTCAACATCGTCCTCGATACCGACAAGAAATTTTATCAGCCGGGGCAGCCGCTCAAAGGGACGGCGCAAGTGGATTATTTCTTCGGCAAGCCGGTGGCAGGCGGCACGGTCGTCGTGACGCTCTCCAAATTCGACACACAGTTCGAGAAATTCGCCGAATTGAAGGGCAAAACGGATGAAAACGGCCATTACGAATTCGAGACGACGCTGCCGGATTATTTCGTCGGCCAGCCGCTCGAACAAGGCAACGCCTTCGCGCAAATCGAAGTCGCCGTCACCGACACGGCGGAGCATGAGGAAAAGAAAAGCGCGACGCGGGCGATTGCTGTGGATGCGTTCAATATTGTCGCCGTTCCCGAAAGCGGCTCAGTCGTGCCAGGCGTGGAAAATATTTTCTACTTCGCCGTCAGTTATCCCGACGGAACGCCTGCCGAAGTGACACTCGCCGTCGCCGCCGACCAACGCGCCGCGATTTCGATTCCAACCGACGCCGCCGGAATCGGCGAATTGCCGCTGCTTGCGCAGAATCAACAGCTTATTTTGAATGTGACCGCGAAAGACCGCGCCGGGAACGCGATGAGCAAGCAATTTGCGTTCGATCCCGACACGCAGGCCGACGCGATTCTTTTGCGCACCGACAAAGCCCTTTACAAGCTCGGCGACACGATTACCGCCCGCGTCTTTTCCACCAAAGCGACCGGCACGGTCTATCTCGATTTGATCAAAGACGGACAAACCTTCCTGACGAAAGCGGTTGATTTGCGCGACGGACAGGCGCAAGTGGACATTGACGCCGCCGCGTCCGGCTCGCTGCAACTCCACGCCTACCGCATTCTCAACACGTCCGACATCATCCGCGACACGAAATTCTTGTTCGTCGAAGCGGCGGACGAATTGAAAATTGACGTGACCGCCTCGAAACCGACCTATTTGCCGGGCGAAGAGGCGCAACTCGATTTTCATGTCAGCAACAAAGCCGGCCACGCCGTCCTGGCCGCGCTCGGCGTCAACATCGTGGACGAAAGCGTTTTCGCGCTTCAGGAAATGCAGCCCGGCCTCGAAAAGATTTACTTCATGTTAGAAAAAGAAATCATGACGCCGCGCTACGAAATCCACGCTTACACAATGGATCAGGTGATTCTCGACACGCCGCTCATTCGGGACGAAGCGGGCGAGCATCAGCAAATCCGCGAAAAAGCGGCGCAAGTGCTGTTAGCGTCGGCGGAAAACCTCGTCGCGTATGACGTGAACGTGGACACCTTCGCGCAGAAATTGCAAAGCGTCGCGCCAGCGATTCAGGAAAAAATCATGGCGGATTTTCGCGTCATTTACAACGCGATCTATGAATTTTCCAAAAAACAGAAAAAGCTGCTGACCGCAAAACAGGGGCTTGACGCGGTGCTGAAGGCTGGGCTGCTGAAGCCAGAGCAACTGCTCGATCCCTGGGGCAATCCGTATCAAGTGAACGCAGGTGGCGACGATTTTACGTATCACACCTTTCGCTGCATCGGACCGGACGAAACCGAAAGCAGCGCCGACGACGTGTTTTTTGACAGCTACATGGAATTAGGTCGCGAGCCGTCGTTTTTTGACTGGCTGCTTGGCCGTCGAGACAAAGGCGTGAGATTCGAAAAAGTGATGGCGCCGATGGCTGCGCCAGAGGAGATGATGGATGGAGCGGTGATGCGAGACGCCGAATTCGCGATGGCGAAAGACGGTCTCGAAGAGAAATCGGCGGCGAACGGCGGTGAAGGCAAATCAGCAGCCGGCCCGCGCATCCGCGAATATTTCCCGGAAACTCTCTACACGAATCCGGCCTTGCTGACGGATGAACAGGGCAACGCCTCGATCACGCTCACAATGGCGGATTCGATTACGACGTGGCGGCTGAGCAGCATGGCGTCGGCGCTGAACGGAACGCTCGGCAGCGGCGCGTCGGCAATTCGCGTCTTTCAAGACTTTTTCGTGGATATCGACCTGCCGGTGACGCTGACGCAGAACGATCAGGTTTCGATTCCGATTGCGATTTACAACTATCTGCCGGGCAAACAGGACGTGCGCCTTGAGTTGACGCAAGAACCCTGGTTCGAGCTTGTCAACGACATCGCCGAAAAGACGGTCGCGCTGAACAGCGGGCAGGTGGACGTGGTCTATTTCACGCTCAAAGTCAAGGAAATCGGCTGGCATAAGCTGACGGTGCACGCCTTCGGCTCGGCGATGAGCGACGCGATTGCGCGGCAAATCGAAGTCGTGCCGGACGGCGAAAAAATCGAAACAGTCTGGAATGGCCGACTTGACAAGGACATCGCGCAGGTCGTGACGATTCCGCAAGACGCGCTCGATAACGCGAGCAAGATTTTCGTGAAAGTTTATCCCGGCATCATGAGCCAGATTGTCGAGGGGATGGACGCGATCCTGCAAATGCCTTATGGCTGCTTCGAGCAGACCTCTTCGACGACCTATCCGAACATTCTCGTGTTGGATTACATGAAGCAGGCGCAAAAAATCACGCCGGAGATTCAGATGAAGGCGGAAAGTTTTATCGCGACCGGCTATCAACGCCTGTTGAGCTACGAAGTGGCGGGCGGCGGGTTCGAGTGGTTCGGCAATCCGCCGGCGCACAAGATTCTGACGGCCTACGGTCTGATGGAATTTTCCGACATGGCGCAGGTCTATGAAGTTGACCCGAACGTGATTGCGCGGACGCAGCAATGGCTGATTTCGCAGCAAGACGCCGACGGCTCGTGGAAACCGACCGAGCAGTATCTCGACGACGTGGCCTCGCGCTTTGCCAGCGACACGACGCGCAACACGGCCTACATCGCGTGGGCGCTGCTTTCGACGGGTTATACGGGCGAGCCGGTGGATAAGGCGTTGGCGTATCTGAAAAACAAGCAGTCCGAAGCGAAAGACACTTACACGCTCGCGCTGATTGCGAACGCCTTTGTCTGGCGCGATCCGGCGAGCGCCGACACGCTGAACGCGCTTGAGACGCTGCTCAAGAAAAAGCAGGAAAAAGACGGCAAAGTCTGGTGGATCGCCGAGACGCCGACTTCGATGTATGGCGACGGAGAAGCCGCAAATATCGAAACCACCGCGCTCGTCGCGCTTGCGCTGCTCAAAGCGGAAAAATATTACGACACGGTCGGCAAAATCATGACGTATCTGATTGACGCCAAAGACGCCGCCGGGACGTGGCATTCGACACAGGCGACGATTCTGACGATGAAAGCGCTGCTGCTTTCGATGAAAAACGCGACCGGCAACATCAACGCCGACGTGAGCGTCATCATCAACGGCAAAGCGGTCGAGAATTTCGCGCTGACGCCGGAGAACGTGGACGTGATGCGCCAATTCGACCTGAAAGACGCGACGAAAAAGGGCGACAACGCCGTGCAAGTCAAGTTCGCGGGGGAAGGCGGCGCGTTGTATCAAATCGTCGGGCGTTATTATCTCCCCTGGAAAGTCAAACCGGCGGAACAGCAGCCGCCGATGACGATTGAGGTGAAATACGACAAGACGCAGTTGGCGCAGAACGACCTGCTGACGGCGCATGTCACCGTGAACAACAATCGTCCGGCGCGGGCGAACATGATTATCGTTGACCTCGGCATCGCGCCCGGCTTCGAGGTGCAGTCCGCTGATCTCGCCGCATTAGTCGAAAACAAGACGATCTCGAAATTCAACCTGACCGGACGGCAGATCATCGTCTATCTCGACCATGTGGATCAGGCGTCGCCGGTGACGTTCGCTTATACGCTGCGGGCGAAATTCCCGGTCAAAGCCAAAACGCCGACATCCGCCGTCTATGAATACTACAACCCGGCGGTCAAGCACGAAAGCCAGCCGCAGGAACTTGTGGTCAGCGAGGCGGCAGCGAGGTAATACACTCCAAGCCGTCAGACACCTTGCAG
>CAZRSF010000001.1:0-78862 GCA_964602655.1 uncultured Candidatus Moduliflexus sp. | reverse complement strand
TGCTTGACAATCCTATCCATGTTGTATAAAAGGGTTGTATGCTACTCTTTAAAGAATCTCCGCTCTTCACGAAATTGGTGCGAAATTATTTGCATGACGACGAATACGCGGCGGGTTGCGCGTGATTTATTATTGGCGCAACACGCGCGGAGAAATTTGGCTACTGACCATTTACGCCAAAAACGAAGCCGAAAATATTCCGGCGCATATTCTGCGCCGAATCAAAGAGGAATTCGATAATGAAGAAACGTAATCTCGGGCTGGAAATCTTAGAAAGCATTCAGGCGATCAAGCGCGGCGAAGGGAGAAGCTATGCGGTTGATGCGTCGGTTGACGCCAAAACGATTCGCGAAACGATGAAGTTAAGCTCGTCCGCGTTTGCCGCATTATTCGGCGTCAGTTTGAAAACTGTACATTCATGGGAAACTGGAACGCATCAGCCGAGGGGCGCAGCGAAATCGTTACTGATGATTGCTTCCAAACATCCTGAAATGATTTTGGAGATGTTTCACGATTCCGCCGATACGTCTCGAACGAAGGCGGCTCACGCCTGATAGCGGCTTCGAAATCAGGAAAATGCCGGGATTAGCGAACAGATTCGGGCTATCGTACCAGTTAATCAAATCGCGTATTACGCTGTCAGGCACATTCTAAATATCTGACAGCTTTTTTTATCAAAAATTCGATAGAATGTCGCGCTGTTCGACCCGCCGGAACAGGTTATCCAGATTATTGCGCAGATTCGCCTGCAACAACGCCGGATCGCCGTAAATGTGAACATCAACGGACTCTTTCAGTTTGCGTTGCCCAATCGCATTGACGGCGTACGTCAGAAAGCGCTCGACGCGGCGCGGATCGTGCGTAGCCACGTCGAGAATCAGGCGGCGCAGGCGGATGAACGGGAACGAGAGTTCCGAGACATCGGGATTCATCAGGAGCGTCTCCGGTGTGCCGATGAAGGTCGGCGGCATCTCGCCGAAGACAATCTGTTCGACGGCCTGACAACGAAAGGTCAGAATGTCGTTCAACTGCTTGCAGAGCGTCGTGGCTTCGGCGTCGCTAAGGTGGCGGGCAAATGTAATTGGTGCATTATTATACTGATAGTCGAATGCAATTTTCCCCGATCCAACTTGATAAGAGGCGGTTCGTAGATTTCCGAGTTCTTCGAGAAAAAATTTTTTTTCGTATCCACCACTCCAATAAGCGTTTTTAAGTACCAATAAATTTGATTCGACACGAATAATTTCTTTACTCCACAGCGAATCGGTGATGGTAATAAGGATAGCGATTTCGGCGGCAAGCCAGAGAATAGGGAGAATAGAAAGAAGAAAAGGAGGAAACGGAAATGGCTTAGAATTTGACTGGAGCAACAATCCAACTTTCAATAGGAGAAAAAGCCCTCCGCCAGTCAAGATTGCGAACAGAACAATAGTAGGAAACGAACTCTTACTCCCTCCTGGAAGGTGTATTTCGATAGAATCTGATGATAGATGGATACTCGAATTCTGGGTTAATAATTCATTGGGAGTTGGAATATCAGCAAGATATTGTTTGATTTCTCTGACAAGCCATTGTTTTTCGTCTGAAGAAAGATGAGAACCAAGTAAGAGCCTCTGCCGACCAAATTGGATATCAATTCCTTTTACAGGGGCTTGGTTATGCGGTGAAAGATAACGATCAACAATATCAACGTTAGTGAAGGCTGACGTTCGAATCTTTCTGGATATCCCTATTCCCCAGAGTTCGTATCTAATCCGAATCCATTGTGGCGTAAGATGCAAAAGCGTTTTCCCCCAGATAAGATGGAAGACCATCACTGAAAGAGCGGCACTAATCAACCAAGACAATAGAAAAATCGAATAAAGGAGATAATAAGCATTGGGGTCTTCTATTTTAATGCTATCAAATGGATTAAGGATATTTAAAATCCCCACCCCAAGCACTAAAGATATCCATAATAGGAATTGACCTTGTACCATCTTATTAAAACATCCAGAAATTCGATACTCCCAGCGTCCTTCGCCAAGGCTGATTTTTTCGATTTGCGAGGTCTTTATCATGGCATTACCCTCATTATTCGCTGACTTCAGCATGAATTTCAACCCGCCGGAACAGGTTGTCCAGATTATTGCGCAGATTCGCCTGCAAGTGCGCCGGATCGCCGTAAATGTGGACATCAACCGATTCTTTGAGTTTGCGCTGACCAATCGCGTTAACGGCATACGTCAGAAAGCGTTCGACGCTGCGCGGATCGTGCGTGGCGACGTTGAGAATCAGGCGTTGCAAGCGGATAAACGGGAACGAGAGTTCCGACACATCGGGATTCATCAGGAGCGTCTCCGGCGTCCCGATAAATGCTGACGGCATCTCGCCGAAGACAATCTGTTCGACAGCCTGACAGCGAAAGGTCAGAATGTCATTCAACTGCTTGCAGAGCGTTGTGGCTTCGGCGTCGCTAAGGTGGCGGGCAAATGTAATTGGTGCTTGATAATAATCGAAAAGTAGAGTTCCATCGCGGTAGCCTTTTTCGGCGATCCGAAGATTTTTGATCTCTTTGACATTAAACTGCTGCGAACGTCCCTGCTTAAATGTTTTGACGCAAAGCGTCAATGTATTCGCAGCGATCGAAATGATTTCATTCGTCCAGAATGGCCAGATTATCGAAAACCGGGGAAACGCAATCTCAATGCAATTATCTGTAATGTTAACCGTTGCGTCGAGTTCCAAAAGGTCTCCCGGCGCGGAAACTGTCGCGAGAAACGCCTTAATTTCTGCGCCGAGCCAGTTATTCTCGTCAGCAGGGAGATACGAACTGAAACGAAGCGTTTTTCGCCGGGTGCAAAGATTAATTCCCCTGACCGGATGGTTGGACTTCCCAACATAACGCTGAACGATTGCGATGTTGGTAACGCTGCGGGGCGGAACGCGGCGCGTCAACCTGAATCCGAACAATGTGTATGTGATCTGAATCCATTGCGGCGAAAGCGTTACAATTGTTTTGCCCAAGATGCGCTGGGAGATTTTGCCTAAATTTACGAACGAGAGCGCGAATAAAATGGACACTAACAGCATTACAATTTTTCCATCTCTCCCTTCCGTTATCCCTTCCATAAAAAATAACGAGACTGTTACGGTTCCGAAAAGAATAGTCAGAGCAACCGACGGCAGTAATTCACTTTGCACAGCTTCGCCAAAATTGCCAGGGATGCGATATTGCCAGCGGCGTTCGTCAAGGCGGATTTTTTCGATTTGCGCGGTTTGTGTCATAATTCTTTTTTCTCGTTATTCGCCTATTTCGGAATGAATTTCAACCCGCCGGAACAGGTTGTCCAGATTATTGCGCAGATTCGTCTGCAATAACGCGGGATCGCCGTAAATGTGGACATCAACGGACTCTTTCAGTTTGCGCTGACCAATCGCGTTGACGGCATACGTCAGAAAGCGTTCGACACGACGCGGATCGTGCGTGGCGGCGTCGAGAATCAGGCGTTGCAGACGGATGAACGGGAATGAGAGTTCCGACACATCGGGATTCATCAGGAGCGTCTCCGGCGTCCCGATGAAGGTCGGCGGCATCTCGCCGAAGACGATCTGTTCGACGGCCTGACAGCGAAAGGTCAGAATGTCGTTCAACTGCTTGCAGAGCGTCGCGGCTTCGGCGTCGCTGAGGTGGCGGGCAAACGTGATCGGCACTTGATAATAATCGAAAAGCAGAGTTCCATCGCGGTCGCCTTTTTCAGCGATCCGAAAATTGTTGATCTCTTTGACATTAAACTGCTGCGAACGTCCCTGCTTAAACGTTTTGACGCAAAGCGTCAATGTATTCGCAGCGATCGAAATGATTTCATTCGTCCAGAATGGCCAGATTATCGAAAACCGGGGGAACGCAATCTCAATGCGATTGTCTGTAATCCTGATCTTCGCGTCGAGTTCCGAAAGGTCGCTGGGCATGGAAACGGTGGCAAGAAATGCCTTAATTTCTTCGACAAGCCAGTTTTTCTCGCCTGTAGGGAGATGCGAACCGAAACGAAGCGTTTTTCGCCCTGTCCGAAGATTGATTCCCTGAATCGTCCTTGCCACTTGCCCTTTGTTCTTCACAGAATACCGATCTACGATGCTTACGCCAGTTACAGCGTTTGCCGAAACACGGCGCGTAAAACTGAGTCCGAACAATGCGTATTTGATGCGAATCCATTGCGGCGAAAGCGTCAGAATCGTCTTGCCGAGGATGTGATGCACGACGATAGTCAGCCAGCCAAGCACAACACCGAAGAAAAACAATAATAACAGATGAAAGAGCCAATCTCTCGGCGTTGTGCTGACAATCCACGCGAAGCCATTGATCCCGCCAAAAATGATTGTCAGAACGGTTGGAAGCGCGAGTTGGTCGCGAACGATCTCGTTGAAATTGCCAGGGATGCGATATTGCCAGCGGCGTTCGTCCAGACGGATTTTTTCGGAATACATTCCTTCCGGCGAGCAGGACGCCCCCAAAGGCATTTCTGCTGAAACTGGCGTATTTTTCATCTGAACAACTGTTTCGCGCAATTTGCAAATCAGCGCGTCCGCATCTGCTGGAACGTATTTGTCGGGCGCAAATTCCAGCGACATGTTTTCCAACATGATCGAGATCATCAAGCGTTTCTCTTTATAATACCAGTTAAGCGCCGAAGGCTTGACCTGAGATAATGCCACGATTTTTCGGTCTCCGAAGGGTATCGCAAACCATTTGCTGACAAGATACATGTTTTTCGGCGTGATTTCCAGCGCATGAAAAGCGCGATTTTCCCTGAGCGCCGCACATAATGAAATAAGCAGCGTCGACGGGATAAGAAAGAGGCTTACCAAGAAAAAAAAGAATGCGTAATCAGACAGAGAAAAGCCTTCTAATCGCCAAGGAAATATGGCAGGCATAACAAGGAAACATCCGAACAACAAGCCGAGACGAGCAACCGTTTTGACTTCCGTAAGCTGATGCGGGATCAAAAAACGGATTCCCTGGTTTTCAATCTGTTCTGTCTGAAATTTTGGAGAAACCGTTTGCCGAGTCGCGCTCGATGGTTGCTGCCGCTGAATAAATGTGCGGAGTTCTTCGGCCAGCGATTCGATTTCATCGGTCGAAAGTTCCGAGCTGATCGGGTAGAATTTTTTCTGATAGTTGATGCCGATGACGATTGATTGTTCTTGCCGAAAATAGGTCACGCACGACGGAAACAACTCGGCGGTCGGAATGCTCCATTCTCGCGTGAAAAAGGAATCTCCTCCGAACGTGATCGCCGTCGGCGTCGCCTCTAATTTGCGGCGAACGTTAACGAGGCCGAACGCGACATGCGCAATCGAATAGCAGCGGCGCTGTTCTTCGTTGATGGTGGTTTCGATTCGACGCATCGAAACGAGTTTTTTAACGCGCTGTTCGCGTATGAATGATGCAAGCCAGGTCAGCATAATGTTCAGTAGAAACGAACCCAGCCAGGGTTTCGAACCCTGGCTGGGTTGGAATTTATCTTGAAGATACGCCAAAAGCCATCAGACCGACATTTTCGCAAACCTTCACAGCGCGGCGAAGAGGTCTTGCTGCATCTGCCCGACATGCAGGAAATGAACGCCATCCGGGAGCGGTTCGTCAGCGGGAGCGGTGTGTTTGATTTTCGGATCGACGATGACGAAGATGATGACCGGTACGCCAAGCTGGCGCAGGCGCGTGACAAAGGTTTGGCGGTCGTCGTCCCACGCGAGCAGGACGCAGATGCAGCCGCTCAACATGCCGGCGCGTTCGAAGACAACCGGCGGCAGCACGCTGAACGGTTTGTCGCTGCACACGCTGACCGACGCGAGGAGTTCCAACATCTGTTCCGTATGCGCGAGGCTGCGGCCTGCCGTGAAACAGTAGGCGTCCGCGCCGATGAACATCAAATCGAGCAGCGACTCCTGCGTTCTGACCGTGCAGGCGAATGAGGCCGCGACGGAGACCGCTTCTTCGAAGACATCGCTGTGCGCGGCTTGCTGAAACGTGTCGAGAATCAGAGCGTGACGCACGAAATATTCGTCCTGAAATTCTTTGACAATCGGTTTGCCGGTTTTCGCCCAGCTTTTCCAGTGGATATGGCGCAGCGGATCGCCGGGGCGATAGTCCCGCAGCGCGACGAATTCCTCGGATTCGCCGACTGATGAGGCGAGCGCCACGCCGCCGCGCTTGAATTTGCGGCTGCCCGGCAGCGCGACGGGCGGCAGATCGTAGCGTTTCGGCAGAATCAACACCGCATCTTCGGCGGCGACCTGAACAAACGCCTGATAAAGATTGAACGGGTCAGGCCGGGCAAACGTCAGGCCGGTGAGATGCAAGATGCCCCGGCGCAGCGGCGTCAGTTCGACGCGCATCTCGGCCTCGGCATGGCGCGGCAGCAGCGGCGCAGGCTGCGGCTTCATGCGGGCGATCTCTTTTTTCGCCATCAGCCAGCGCCAGCGATAGTATAACACGACGCGATCAAACAGGTTGCGCCGTTCTTCGCCCGGTTCGGGCGTATTGAAAAACTCCTCTTGCGTCGGGCAGGGCTGTTCGATGCGCTCTTGCACGGTCAAGCCCTTTTCCGGTTTGCTGGAATGATTCGTGACATGCAGGCGGTATTCCAACGGGCTGCCTGCCGTGCCGAATTTCGGCAGCTCGCGTTTGACGGAGACGCGCAGCCGAAACCAGCGCCCCCACAAAAACGCGAAGATAAAGACAGGAAGCAGAAACGCGGCGATCTGGTAGAGCAGGGTTCTGGTGGTGTCCAGCCCCATCAGGCCGGACATGAACAGCGCAACGAACAGCAGCCGCCCGCTCGTGGTAAGATGCCGGTTTCTCTGCCTTTCCGACCGGCGAAAACTTTTATAGTGCCACGTTCTGAGGAATGACATGCCCAAGAATTCCCCTCCTGGGAGGGGTTGGGGTGGGTTGTGATATGAAAGACAGCCTCACTTTTTAGAACCCACCCCTTGCCCCTCCCAAGAGGGGAATCTTTCGCGTCGTGGTTTTTACGCCGGGACCGGCAGCGTTTTGAGAATCTCTTCCACCACGCCGACCGCCGTTTTACCGGAAAATCGCGCCTGCGGACTCATGACGACGCGATGCGCGATCACGGCGACCGCGATTTCCTGCACATGTTCCGGCAGGACGAATTCCTTGCCGTCGAATAACGCTAACGCTTGCGCCGTTTTCATCAATGCCAGCGACGCGCGGGGGCTTGCGCCGAGCGCCACGCCATCCGCGATGCGGGTCGCCCGGACGATTTCGACGATATAGCGCTTCAATTCCTCGCTGATCCGTACCTGATTCACGGCCTGTTTCAGCGTCAGAATGTCATCCATCGAAACGCAGGAGGTCAAGCGCTCAATCGGATGGTTATTGCTGAATTGCTGGTCGGACAAAATGGCGATTTCGTCGGACGGTGGGACGTAACCGAGGCTGAATTGCAGCGCGAACCGATCCATCTGCGCTTCCGGCAGCGGGTATGTGCCGTGAAATTCCACCGGGTTCTGCGTGGCAATCACGAAAAAAAGCGCATCGAGTTGATGCAGCGCGCCGTCAATGCTGACCTGCCCTTCGCCCATCGCCTCTAACAGCGCGGATTGCGTGCGTGGCGAGGCGCGGTTGATTTCGTCCGCGAGGAGGATGTTCGTAAAAATCGGTCCTTTGTGCAGTTGAAACGTCTGCGAATGCTGGTCGTAAATCGAAACGCCGAGAATGTCCGACGGCAGTAAATCCGGCGTGAACTGGGCGCGGGTGAAGCGGGCGTCAATCGAACGCGCTAATGCTTTGGCTAACGTGGTTTTGCCCGTGCCGGGGTAATCTTCTAACAAGACGTGCCCGCTGCCGGTAAAGGCTGCGAGCAATTTCCTGATCGCTACCGTTTGTCCGCGCATAACAAGCGCAATGTTGTCGCTCAACTTCTGGTAAATTTCGCGAGGTGTCATAAGAATGCGAATAAGAGTTTCACCTGTCAGACACCTTGAAGGTGTCTGACAGGTTTGAGGATCGATCAGGTTGTTTCCGATTCACTGCTTGAACTGAACATCCATGCTAACACACTTTGGATGCGCACATCCCAGTAATCCCACGTATGCGCGTAGCCGGGATCGATCTGGCAAGTCAGCGGGAGTTTTTGCCGCAACGCAAAATCGCGAAAGGCGAGATTCGATTGATAGAGAAAATCGGCATCGCCGCAGCACATGTACAAATCCGGGCAATTAAGCGCCTGCGCTTTCAGTGTTTTTGCCGCAAAAAAGAGATCGTGCTTCGTGTTGGCAATAGCTGACACATTCCCCCAGATATTAATAATATCCTGATGAATCTTGACCTCATTCTCAGGGACATCTCCGACAGACGCCATATCTAACGCCCCCGACAGACTCGCGGCGGCGCAATAATTTTCCGGGTAATTCAACGCCAGCTTAAACGCGCCATATCCCCCCATCGAAAGCCCGGCAATATAATTATCTTCGCGGGCGTCCGACAATGGGAAAAATGACCGGGCGATGGCGGGCAATTCCTGCGCGACAAAGGTTTCGTATGCGCCGCCATAGAGCATATCGCTGTAAAAACTACGTCCCACCTCAGGCATTACGACCGCGATCCCCAACGACGCGGCATACCGTTCGATAGACGTGCGCCGCATCCAGATCGAGTGGTCATCGCTCAGGCCGTGCAGCAGAAATAAGGTCTTATATTTTCCGTCCTTGCCAGGATAGGTTATGCCGGACTGTTTGCCATTCTTTTGCGGTAAAACAACCGACATGGAGGTTGAAAGTCCCAAGACATCCGAATAAAATTTACATTCAAGAAAGGCCATATTATTGATGTTGATAAGCCCTGACAGGGTTTCGAACCCTGTCAGGGCTGAATTTATTACTCCGGCGAACCGAGCGCTTCCACGTCGCTTCTCATGCGTTGAATATCTGTTGATTCAAGTTCAATGTCGCCGCCTTTCGCATTTTCGATGCTGTGTTCCGGCTTTCTTGCGCCGCACAATGCGAACGTGATGCCCGGCTGCGCGACCGTCCAGGCGATCACTAATTGCGACAACTTACAGCCATATTTTTCGGTCAAATCCTGCCAGCCCGCCAGCATATCAATCACTTTGCGCCGGTTTTCTGGTTTGAACCAGGGAATGCCGTTACGCGCCTCGCCCGGTTCGACCTTGAAATCCATGCCGACTCTGCCAGTCAGCAAGCCCTGTTCAAGCGGCGAATAGGCCAATGTGCCGATCCGATTCTCTATGCAGTACGGCAGCACTTCCGCTTCGATGCGGCGGTCTAACATGCTGTAACGCGGCTGAATGGTGTCAAGTTGTCCGATAGCCTGATATTGCGCGATCATCGGAATATCCACGTTCGACGCGCCAATCGCGCGGATTTTGCCTTCCGCTTTCAATTGCAGCAGGCATTCCATCGTGCTGGAGATCGGTTCGTTCACCGGGTCTAACGACGGCCAGTGGGTTTGATACAGGTCAATGTAATCCGTACCGAGTCGTTTCAGGCTGCGTTCCAATTCCAGGCGGATCATCTCCGGTTTCAACGTCCGCCGAATCGCTTTGCCATCCACCGTCACAAAAATTTTCCCGGAATCGTCGTTCCACCAGAGGCCGCATTTCGTGGCAATCACCCACTTCTCGCGCTGTCCATGAATCGCCTTGCCGACGACTTCTTCGCTCCGCCCGAAACCATACACCGGAGCGGTGTCTATAAAATTGATGCCCGCGTCAAACGCGGCATGAATCGCCCGAATCGAAAGCTCATCATCCGATTCGCCCCACCATGTGCCGCCGCCAATCGCCCATGCGCCGAGCGCGACGACTGAGGCGTGAATATTTGTCGTGCCGATATTACGTGTTTTCATGCGTGTATCTCCTTGAAAATATCATCCACTATTATATTTGCTCTCATAGAAGAGGCAAAGAGAGAGTGATTCCCTCTTTCTCATCGTGTGTTCTGTTTGTGATGTCACATGACTGTTGATATTATAGGAAGGCCAGAAAAGTCAACCAATTCTTCTCCGAATTTTGCGCCGATTTTTTATTTGACAAATCCAGCGCTGCCGCGCAGTTTATAAAGAGAAGCGATTTTTGATAATTTCACGAGTGTATTTGGAGGGATTTCGTCATGAACAGCCCACAGCTCACAGCACATCAACATTACACCGCAGCCGATTACGCCGCCTGGAACGACGGCCAGCGCTACGAACTGCTGCATGGCGGCGTACACGCAATGTCGCCGGCCCCGAATTCGCGCCATCAGGGAACGTCTCGAAATTTGACATTAGAAGTTGCGAGCTTTCTCAAACCGAAGGCGAAATGTCGAATTTTTTACGCGCCGATTGATGTCTATCTGTCCGACGATACTGTCGTGCAGCCCGACATTATCGTCGTCTGCGATCCCGCAAAAATTGTAAAAAAAGGATGCGTCGGCGCGCCGGATTTAGTAGTGGAAATCCTGTCGCCGTCCACGTCGAAAACCGATTGGCGTGACAAATATCAACTGTACGAAGAAGCGGGCGTGCGCGAATATTGGATCGTCAACCCGGACGAAAATCTGCTGCACGTCTTTCGCCTGATTGACGGCAAATTCCGTCTGCATGGCACGTATTCTTCTGAGGATACCGTCGAACTCGGCATTTTTGAGGATGTCGCCATTGACCTCAACAACGTCTTCGAGCCGCTGGAACCACAGGAATAGACGCAGGAAAGGACGAATTAAAAGCGTCTGACGGTCTGTCCATGATCTTGCGTGTCAATAGAGACCGTCTCTAATTTATGCTTGACCTGTTGAAAATAGAATTTGACTCCCTCATAGACTTTGCCCTTGGCAATGGACATAATCGCGCCTTTGAATCCCCCGTAGAGCTTATCGAAACGCGAGCGATTCAGGTACATCAAATAGGCGTTTGCCGGGCGCTTGCCGCCAACTTCGTCCACAAATGCCGTGAAGCCGAACGCCACTTCGAAATAATGACTGGCGTAAATCTGCTTGGAGGTGATGAACACGTCGTTCGCGCCGTTCTGCTGCCGGGTGTAGATGGTGATATGATACAGATTGATCACTGGGCGCAGCCCGAATTGCTCGATAGACCAGTACAGAAAATTTTCGACATGCGGCAAACGTCCTTTGGGAAAATTTTCAAGGTAGGCGTACAATTCCGGCACATACGTCCGCAAATAGGTCGAATTCTCCAATACGCCGTGAACGGCATCCGCGATGCGCAGCGGTTCGGCTTGATCGTCGTATTGACCCAACGCCTGATCGCCCTCTTGCAAGTAGCGCGTGACGTAATCGAGGAGCATCTGTTTCATCAACTGCGTGGCCTGTTCGTGATAATCCGCCGCTTTCCAATCAATTTCCCGATAGAAGCGTTCCATCATGCGAGCGTCCATTTTGACTTTGCAACTCCCCGGCTTGCAGGTTTTTAGCGCCAACACGACGTCTTCAGCCAGCGTTAAATCCTGCATATCTTCCAGACGCGGCGGCGTGCTGAATTTCGCAATCGCTTTGACTTCCGGGCTTTTGGTAAACGAGGCAATATCGCGGAACTGATCCACAAACACCTCTTTCGGCACATTCAACTGCGTGATGCCAAACGCGCCGACTTCATTTTCTATCGTCGGCATTTCGAAGAGCCTTACAATGATTTCGCCCTGCTCCATGGCCGCAAGCTCGTCCTCGGAAAACTGAAAACTGGATTGCAAAAAGGTATGCGGTTCGCGGGAATTCGCTGCGACGGGGGCGGTCTCTTCCTTATATGACGTGACCTTCACGCATCCCGTCAGGGTCATCAGCGAAATCGTGATCAATACAACATTTTTAAACATCTGCATCATGCAACATTTCCCCCGTTATAAAGATGAACGCCGCGCTTTATTATGTGATATATCATTACGTGATGTGTAACTTTTGATAACTAACTCCGGGCTTGAGCCCGGAGAGAAAAGAAGAGCCAACTTCTCCGGCAGTCCGCCGACCGAAGAGAAAAGGGAGAGGACAGTGAGGCCGTTTCCTTATCTCTCCGGCATAAATGCCGGAGTTAGTCATAAAAGTTGCAGATTGCGCATCTTTGTTGTTGAACCTGCCCGGTCATCGAATGTTCCTCTTTTTTTGCTACTTCATCTGCGCTTCAATCTGCCGAATCAGCGCATCCGCGTCGGCCTGCCGATTCGTTCCGACCAATTGCTTCGCCGCATTCATGACGGCAATCATTTTATAGACCGTAGCTGATTCAATTCGCAACCAATAACTCCATAAAACCTTTCAACGTTTTTACGATTGATGTCATCACCGTTTGTAGTATTTCAATAACATCGTCTTGACCCCATCATATCGGAGTTCGTGCTTCATGTCCACCGGGATGAAACCATGTTTGAGCAGTAAGATGAGCATCGGGCGATTATCTGTAAATACGACCGCATCAATTGATTGATAGGTCTGAGAGCAGGTGATACAATCCGTGACCAGGCGTGCGCCAATGCCTTGCCGTTTGAATTCAGGATGGATGGCTAATCCGAACAGTTCAAACCCGCTGAGGACATGCTGCCGTAACACGGAGATGCCAACAATACGCTCAGTAGAAACCGCGATGCGGTATCTGATTTCAGCAGGTTCTTGCAAGGCACCCACCCAGAGTGTCACCATGTCCTGAGAAAATGGGATGCCCGTGAATGAGAGATATTGTAAGTTTTCTGGGGCGTTCCATATTTCAACATACGCGTTAACGAACGCTTTTTTTTCCTGCTGAGAACTCCGAACGTGGATTTCTTGTATATCGATCATTGCGCCGTTCCTTGTGGAGACATGACACCCATCTTTCGGTCATTCATGCCGATGGACTGATCCCACAACGGATCCCTGGAAATAATATTTTTGTCAACGTGAATTGTGGATTGCAAAAAAGAAAGAGCCTCATGGATGGACGGCTAACAATCACAACACACCCAAAGCATTTTGCCCAATTCTTGAAACGCAACATCTTAGTACGTCCCGCTGCCGGACGCGCCAGTGACGATGGCGACGCTGGCGGACGTGCCGAGGCGGGTCGCGCCCTGCAATTCAATTTCTCGTCAGAGTGCGATTCCCTTTGTTTACTTTTCCGTCTTATGACAACGCTTTACCCATCGAATAGAGGACATCGGGACACAAATCAATGCCATTTTCCCAACAGATCGTTTCCATTTCAGGATCGAGTTTGACGCTCATAAAATACTGGTCATTCAACAAATCCCGAAACAGACTGGTTGGGGATGATGTCCACTCGTGTAACGATTCTTCCAAATCTATTTTCATGACTTCGCCGGTGTTGAAACGCAACGTCATATAAAATGGCGCAACCTCTTTAATCTCTTGAACAGCGTGTAACATATTTCCTCCCCCTTGATAGCGTTCGATTATTCGAGTGGCGCAATTTTTTTAATATGAGGACGCTCTGTTTGCGCCTCTTCCCAATCTGCGAACAACTCTTCCTTATGCAGTTCAATCCAATCCTGCACCAAACGCAAGGCTCTCCGAGGCAGATTCCCTTCAAGCAATTCTCCGGTTTCAAGGCTGACTAAGGCTCTTTCATCGCCATATTTGACATGACAATGCGGCGGCACATGATCTTTCGCAAACAAATAGATAATAATCCCATAAAATCGGCTTAATTCTGGCATACGCTCCTCTAAAAATCAGCAATTGAAGCGATGCAAAACGCATTGCAATCCGACTTCTTCAGGACAGAAAAGCAAGCTTTTGCACTCCTTACCTCAACATTTCAATACTTCCCGCTGCCGGATGCGCCGGTGACGATGGCGACGCTGGCGGAGGTGCCGAGGCGGGTCGCGCCGGCCTGAATCATGGCGGCGGCTTTGGCGTAATCGCGGATGCCGCCGCTCGCTTTGACGCCGAGGTTCGGGCCGACGACGCGGCGCATCAGGGCGATGTCTTCGACGGTCGCGCCTCCGGAAGAAAAGCCGGTGCTGGTTTTGACGAAATCTGCGCCCGCTTTTTTGGCGATTTCGCAGGCAAGCACTTTTTCCTGATCTTTCAGCAGGCAGGTTTCGAGAATCACCTTTAAAATCGTCGTGCCGGTGGTGGCGCGGCGCACGGCGCGGATGTCTTCTTCGAACGTCTGCAAATCGCCGGATTTCAGCGCGTCCACATTGATCACCATATCAATTTCTTTCGCGCCGTTTTCGATGGCTTGCCGCGTTTCGAAGGCTTTGGCGCGCATATCCATCGCGCCGAGCGGAAAGCCGACGACCGAGCAGACCGCCACGCCGGTGCGTTGCAGCTTTTTGGTCACATACGCCACGCGCCAGGAGTTGACGCAGACCGATTTGAATTTGTATTTGATCGCCTCGTCGCACAGTTTGTCGAACTCGGCCTGCACCGCGTCCGGCTTCAAGAGTGTGTGATCGATATATTGCGCTAAGTCGGCGGGCGCAATGGCGGGCTGCTGCCCCGCGCAATTCCCGCAGCAGGGTTTCTCCTGTGCGTCCGGTTGTTTCGAAAGCTGTTGCATTACGTCTTTGGTAATCTGTTGAATCAATTCGTTGCGTTCCATAAAGAAATAGAACACTGATTGGGCTGATCCGACTGATTTTCACTGATAATATTCGTTTTTAGTAAAGTTCAAAAAATAACTTCGGCTCAGACCTCACAGGTCTCCAAGACCTGTGAGGTCTCTACTACGAACTTATTTTTTACATTTTACTTAATCAGTGTCAATCAGCCAAATCAGTCCAATCAGTGTTCTATTAAACATCGTATGTTGTTCGTTCGACGGCCATCATTTTGTTGATGCGCGGCCAGTGGCGGCCTCCGGCGAAGCGGGTTTCCAGCCAGACTTTCACCATTTCGCACAAATCCGCCGCAGAATGCAGCGGCCCACCGAGTGTCAGCACGTTGGCGTTGTTATGCTCGCGGCTGTTGACGATGGTGCGCAGGTCGTAGCACATCGCGGCGCGAATGCCGCGCACTTTATTGCACACCATCACCGAGCCGATCCCTGCGCCGTCAATCATGATGCCGCGTTCACACGC
Source organism: uncultured Candidatus Moduliflexus sp. (assembly GCA_964602655.1). Classification (GTDB taxonomy): domain Bacteria; phylum Moduliflexota; class Moduliflexia; order Moduliflexales; family Moduliflexaceae; genus Moduliflexus. The sequence goes on along the minus strand of CAZRSF010000001.1, from coordinate 63,821 downwards.
GCCGCTCGCGACGTTTCGCGCTACCGCCGCCGCAAAATCGGGATAATCCACGCTCTCTTTCGAATGCGTCCCCACGTCGGTCACGCGATAGCCGAGCGTCTGCAAATAGGTTTTGATGATCTCTTTGGCCTCGAATCCGCCATGATCCGAACCGATAGCGACGGAGCGCACCGTATCGCGTTCATTCGATTCTGCCATGTTTGCTCCCTTTTTAACGTACGTCGAAACTGTAGTTTCGACGTACATGCATATCAATCCAATCGTATTGATCCCAATTCGCCGGAAATACAGCGTCGGCGTTTTTTGTGTTTTCCGTTGCTCAGACATTCGAGGTAGCGATGCAATGTTTCCGGGGAACACTTGTCTTCATCGGCAGCGTCGGAGTCGTTTTCTTCCTCCGGCAGCGCGCGGTATTCATTGAGAATCTTTTCTAACGTATCGTGTGTCATAACAGGTTGCCTCATATATTCGAATCTGTCGTGATGGCATCAACAATCCCGGCGACGACCGTCCGCAGCGTCTTTTGCTCAGAGACGCCTAAAATCGCGCGGCCTGAGCCGCCTTCGTCTATCACGATGACCGTGTCGCCGATTCCGGCCTGCGCGGCGTCAATGGCGATAAACGAGCGGCCTTTCGGCGCTCCGTCAGGAGTTGTTGGCTGAATCATCAACAGCGTATATCCATGATAATCAGGGTGTTTCTCGGTGGAAACCACCTGTCCGATAACTTTGCCAAGAATCATATTACCTATTCATCAAAAAACGAATTATCCATTTAAAATAATCACTTCTTCATTTTTAAATCGTTGTAAAATCTCTCTGCGTTCTTTTTGTGTTAAAATTCTTGTAAATGGGCTTGATGATCGCAAACGGTCAGCATCTTCCGAATCGCTTTCAAGTAGCGCCAATATCTCCTCTTTTGTGCATGTTCGAAATATCTGCTGCCATTCTGAAAGCGCTGGCGCATGATACGTCGTCATCCATCGCTGAAGGTTTTCTTCCGGGATTTTCCATAATTCAGGAGATATCTTTAATTTCAGGGCAATACGTTTATGAAATTCGCGTGAACGCTGATCGGCCAATTGTTGTCTATTCATGGTGAAAGCTAGCCTCAATACGGCATTTCATGCTTAGACGCCGTTCTTCTGGAATAATCGTAAGCGCAAGCCGTTCGAAAAGAATTGATTCCGAAAGAAGCCCCAGTGAAATTGCCGCCAGAAAAAATTCAATATCTTTTTGACGTTCAGCGTATAATTTCGCAATCATTAAATCGTGAAGTTCCAAGCAATGCCCTCGGATATAATTCGTATTGGCATTACAGATCAACAATAATCGTTCTTCCCATCCCTGAGGCAATATCGCTGTTGTTCGATCAACGCCTTGTGCGTAATAACCATACGTATCATGAAAGGCCGAAAGCTCGCCAATACTTCCATCAATCAAATCAGCCATTTCCTCATGATTTGGAATAAGAATATCAGCCTCGTTCGATCTGACGAGAATCTGCTGATATGCCGTCTGCAATGAAAAATTCGGATATTGACCGAGAATAGATTGACTTCCTAAAATAATTACATCCTGCGTATTGGCAATAGCGCCACACGCTCTGATAAGATGTTCTAATTGCACTCTGGTCATAAGCTCTGAATCATTTAATCAACATACATCCGATCAATCACGCCGAGAATCGCGGCGTCGGCGGGCGTAAACCATTCATGCAGCGCCCAGCCCGCTTCTTTGCTGGTTTCATAGCAGACGAGATCGCCTTCTCCGGCGCGAGCGGCATCGAATGCCACCAACGCATCGCTGACCGCTTCCTGGCGTTCGTTGACCGGCTGCACTAACAGCAATTTTAAGCCGTCAAAATACGCTAACTGCTTGCTGCACACGACCCGCCCAATCACTTTCCCGTATTGCATTTCTGATAATACCTTTGCAAAGTTGTCAGACACTTTCAAAAGTGTCTGACAACTTCTCCATTCCGTGCTACACAATTCTGAAATAATCCACTAACGTACACCGTCGTTCGCGGGTGAAGGTTCTGGCTCTGGTCAAGCCGTCGCCGGTCGGGCTGGCAATCGTGAACGACGTGAAGCCTGCGCCGCCTTGCCCTAATCCGGCGTAACATGGCCCATTTTTGACGAAAATCGAACAATTCATCAACTTTGCCATTTTCGAAAGTTTCTGAATATTCAGCGAGTGCATGATCGCCGTATGCCGGAAGCCGTGTTCGCATTCGACCGCCAAATCAATCGCCTCGTCCACATGTTTCAGGCGAACGAGCGGCAAGACCGGCATCAGTTGTTCCGTCCAGACCAGCGGATGCTCGCGCCCGACTTCACAGAGCAGCAGCCGCGCCGAATCCGGCACATTCAAACCAATAGCTTTCGCGATAACCTGTGGCGATTTGCCGACAAATTGCTTATTCGACATCCCTTCTTTTCCGGGCGCGCCAGGTTCAGCAATAACTAACTTAGTTATCTGGTCAATTTGGGCAGAAGTCAACTCATAAGCCCCGTTTTTTAGCATGGTTTGCTTTAAACGGTCAGCAATCGAGGCCACCGCCAGCACCTCTTTTTCGCAGATGCAGACGATGTTATTGTCGAAGCTTGCTCCGTCCACAATGTCTTTTCCGGTCTTTTCGATGTCGGCAGTCTCGTCCACGACGCAGGGCGGATTCCCCGGCCCTGCGGCAATCACTTTTTTGCCGCTGTTCATTGCGACTTTCACGACTGCCGGACCGCCGGTGACAACGAGCAGATTGATCTGCGGATGCTTCATCAGCGCTTGCGCCGATTCGATGGTGGGATTCGCGATGGAGGTCAGCAGGTTGCGCGGACCGCCTGCGCTGACAATGGCGTCGTTCAGCAGCGAAACCGCAAGGCAGGAAACCTTTTTCGCGCCGGGATGCGGATTGAACACCACCGCGTTTCCGGCGGCGACCATGCCGATGCTGTTGTTCACAACAGTTGATGATGGATTCGTCACCGGAATAATCGCGCCGATAACGCCATACGGAGCACGTTCCACAAGCGTCAGGCCATGATCGTCGGAATAGGAAACGGCTTCAAGGTCTTCCACGCCCGGCGTTTTTGTGGCGACAAGCTGATGTTTGATCAATTTGTTTTCGAAACGGCCTAAGCCGGTTTCTTCAACTGCCATTTTCGACAGCAATTCGTTATGCGCTAAAATCGTCTTCCGCATCGCCTGAATCATCGCCTTGCGCGTTTCCAAAGTCAGCAGCATCAACTCGCGCTGCGCGGTTTTTGCGGCAGTAATCGCGCTGTCAATCTCCGCAAAGATGCCGTGCGCGGCATGTGTTGCCGAACGCGGCGTCACTTGCAACGAATCCACAACGCCTTCCACAATCTGGCGAATCTGCTGTTCTGTGATGTGCATATTCAATCTGGCCTATTCTTCATTAAAGTAATCGGAATCAATTCGCTTTAATTCGTAAGTGGCAACCGTTGCGACCCCGATATTATAATCAATCATGAGTTGTGCCAACATCTCGCCATCTATCAGAACAACTTTCGTATCAATATGGGCGACATACTCTGTTGCGCCTTTGGAAAAATTTGACGTGGTAATAAAAATACCTTTCTTCGCTTGCTGCCCATGCAACGCGCCGACAAATTTTTGAATTTCTTGCCGCCCAACGACAACTCCATCCCAACGTTTCGCCTGAATATACACGACATCAAGACCAAGACGATCTTCTTTAATAATTCCGTCTATGCCTTCATCGCCACTTTTTCCAAGAATCTGCCCTGCATCTTTTTGTGTACCACCGTACCCCATCTTTACAAGAAGATTAATCACAAGGCGCTCGAAAAATTGCGGGGAATTTTGCTTGATCGTTTGCAATAATTCGGTGATAAGTTCCTCCTGAAGAACCTGATATGCCTCTTCCATCGCTTCTTTTGGAGTTTTACTCGTGAATATCGGCGGATTAGGAGCAGGCGGTTCATGCGGCGTATTTTTCTTGGATTGAAATTCGGCAAATTCGGGAAATTGTTTGAGAAATTCAATATTAATAGCAGATGGGTTTTGCTTTAAGACTTGCTTTCCACGTTCCGTAATCTGAAGATAGCCCCGTCGTATAGCAATAAGTAAACCGGCTTTTTTCAAATATGTTCGCGCCCATCCGACTCGATTATCGAATATGGATTGTTGCCCGCTTGGCAGAAGTTCATTGCGCTCCTCATCAGTCAAATGATATTGAGTCGCTAAGGCATCAATTGTTTCTCGCAACGAATGTTCCTGCCCATCTTTGTAAAATTGCAGCAGCGGCAGCATAATTGATTGATAATCAGGAATTGCCATCGTATTTATTCTCTTCCTTTCGGTTTTTGACGTTGTTGTTTGGTCGCGACCCAGCCTTCATTGGCATCCGGGAAGCAATCAAAACGCGGAATGTATGGTTTGACATCAATCAGCGGCGTGCCATCCAGCACGTCAATTCCGGCGACATGCAGCACATTGCGTTCGCGCCGCGTCAGTCGTACAATCGTGATCCCCAATCCATTCGGGCGACAGGGATGGCGCGATGCAAAGACGCCGTGCGGCGTGTCATCTAAAAACGTCTGGCGCACAAGTTCGACGGCTCCGGCGCGGTCAAACCTATATATCAACATCAGATGCGAAAACGTCTCAATATCTTTCAATCCGTCTTCGTATTCCGGGAAAAGTTCGACCTGCCCGACAGCATCAGCGGCAAACGCGCCTTGAATCGGCGCGGCGTCTTTGGTCTGAAACGGGGAATGAATCACGCCAATCGGCGTCAATACGAATGTATTCATCATTTCTGATACGTCACCGCGCCGCGTTCGTCAATCGTTTCGATAATGCCGATAATCACGGCGTCAATCGGCTTATCGTCGGTCAATTCGGTCTGCCGCGCCGAACTGCCGGTACTGAGCAGCACGACTTCACCCTGTTTCGCGCCCATCATGTCTATCGCAACGAGGAAATCCTGCTTGCCTGCGCCTTGCTGATTGCACCGCTCAACTAACAGATAGACCGGATTTGCGATCCCATCCGCCCGCTGTGCGCTGACAACCGTGCCGACCACTCGCGCTAACGTCATGCCGCCTCCTGTTCTGCGTCTTTTCGATACGTCACGCGCCCATCTTTTTCGACGATGTCCACAATCGCGATAATCGCCGCATCCGACGGCTTCCCCGCCGTCACCTCGGTCAGGCGGGCGCTGCTGCCGGAGACAAAAAAGACGATTTCGCCGATGCCTGCGCCGACCGCATCCATCGCCACCACATAATCTTTTTTCCCTTGCATGGTGTCGGGATCAATTTTTTCGACCAGCAGAAGTTTGATCCCCTCGATCTTCTCGCTTTTATGGGAAGAAACCACCGTGCCAACCACTCGCGCCAAGATCATAGCGTTTTTCCTTTAAATTGTTCGCCCCGACAACGACGCTAACCGCGTTTCGACGATGCTGTGGCTTTCCACGACTTCCGCTTCGTCGCCCGCAATATAGACGCGCCCGAATTGCCCGAAGCCCTGCACGTTGATGATATTGATATGCGACGCTTTTTCCGCTTCATTCGCGGCATAGTAAGCATATCCGGCAGGTTCGACTTCGAGAATGTAGAGCGTGTCGCCTCGCAAAACCATGTTGCCGTAGCGGGTGCGGTTGATGAGTTGGGCGTGATGGTCGGTGACATTGCGGATCAGTTGGCTGGTGTGGACTTTCGGCTTGATGCGGTCGGCTTCGGTTTTGCCGATAGCTTGCAAAATCGCTTCTCCGGCCTGCCGCGCATCGCCCTGCTCGTCGGAATGGACTTCCAACAGGCCGAAGGCGCGTTCCACGATTTGCAATCCCGGCGCAACGTTGGTCGCCTTCAGCGCCACATCGGTCAGCCGGTTGATTTCGATGCCCGGCGCGATTTCCACGATGCAGCACGCCTGTTCCGCCACCGGATAATAGCCTTTGGAAATCGTCGAAATAAACGACGCCATCTGCAATTGCAGCGAATCTAAAAAGACATACGTGCGTAAATCAATGCTCATACAGATTCCTTTCTGTGCATTTCAAGCCGATAGCCTGAACTCACAATTATTAGCGAATGTTTTTTACGCTTAATTCGCGTTTTACTTCACTATAAATATTCTCTTCTATTGCCAGCCGTTCTTGAAGAATCTCCGTAATCCACTGCTCAAGATTCGTTTTTCGATGCAATCGCGCCACGAATGCTGCTCTTGCAGCAATTTCAGCAGGCAACGAGACTAATGTCGGCGCTGTTTTGCGGACAGACACAGGGGCTTCCCACGCAGAATCATCATTGGCCTCGGCAATTACCGCTCGATCAATATCTTTTTCAGATATCGCCTTTTTCGTGCTCGCATTTTTCATATAATCCATCCTGTAATAATTCGCACAATCTTTTTCGGCTTAAGTTGAAATATGATTTTCACTGATTTCCCGCCGAATGTTCGTCCAATTAATTGATAACGATCCCGGTAAGATTTATTGCGACGAACAGTATAATCAGAGAAAAAACATTCAACAACTTCTTCGAATGTGAGCCGATGAGCAGCCAATTCATCTTGTTCGAAATCGTATTCGAAATCGGAGGGCGTGAAATCATGCCAATTCATGCGACAGCCTAATTTTTTTCCTGAGATTTCCGGCCAAGCGGCAGCACATCATCCACGTTTTCATGCGGACGCGGAATGACATGCGTCGAGACGATTTCGCCGACTCGTTCTGCCGCTCGCGTTCCGGCATCAACCGCCGCCCGCACTGCCGCCACGTCGCCGCGCACAATTGCCGTCACATATCCGCCGCCGATTTTTTCGAACCCGACTAATTCCACTTTCGCCGCTTTCACCATCGCATCCGCCGCCTCCACCATCGCCGTGAAGCCGCGCGTTTCAATCATACCTAATGCGTCTGAGCGTTCTGCCATACATTTTCTCCTTATCTGAAATTCAAGTTGTTGGTACCAATTTTTTAATCTGATCTGAATATCCGACAATTTTGGGAAAAAAATTACCCCTCTTGGCAAAAACGTGTCAAGAAATAAATATGAGAGAAAACAGAGAGGGTGGAGAAGCGGCGGCTTTTTCGGGATGAATTACTACACAGTAGAGGCGTTATCTTCGTCGTCGTCTTCGTCAAACATTGTGGCGATATCCAGCGTTATTCCGGTGATGTCTTCAATTATGCCTTCGTGATGATGTTTTATTTCCTGTTGATTCAGAACAGAAACGGTATGTGCTAAAGGCTGTACAATCCAGACAGATTGAATACCGGCTTGCAGATAGGTTTTCGCCTTATCAAAAAGTTCTTGTGCTCCTTGTGTCGGCGAAAGAATTTCAATCGCCAACAGCGGCAATTCTTTCATTTTGATAATGTCGCCGCTGTAATAATCCACCTTTTTCCAGGGATAGACGGAAATATCCGGCGTGTAATCTTTGTCGCCAATGACAATAGTCAATTCTGTAAAGGCGCGGAAACGGCGGAGATTGTTAATCAGCGAGGCGATAACCGCCATAATTGCGGAATGATAAAAACTCGGACTCATAGTCTTGATGAGACTTCATCAAAGACGAACGGATATTTTTGATAAAGTCTCGTCTCCATTAAATCAATCATGTTTTATAAATTTCATGCCTTCACTACTTCCCTGCTTTCCATTTTTGCAGGCTGTAACACAAAACACCCACCAACCGCCGATTCTTTGGGAAGTTGCGCTAATTGCTGCTGAAATTCCGATGGGCGAAGTTGGCGCGTTTCTAAAAGCTCATATTGTACACGATACACCTCAAAGACATCATTTCTGGCAAAAAGTTTTTGTAAGGTCGGAATCGTGATGCTCTTCTCTTGTTCAATTCCAATCCCATGCCCCTTATTCAGGCCGGAAGCCTTTATATTCCAAAAATGTTTCCCATACCAATTTGCATTCATGGATTGGCGTAATTCATCAATCCAACCATATCCCTTTTCATCGTTATACGCAAAATCCATCCATGAAACAATTGCTGAAACAGGCACATCAGACGCAAAATCCGTTGCTAATAATCGTTCAGGATGTTGACCGAGCAACATATCTTTGGCAACTCGTCGCGCATGAAATTGCCAAAAAGAAGTCATTTCATCAATTTCCTGACGTGCAATCGAAAACATTCCTAATTCTGACGAACATCTGGCTTTTGCTAAAGCGGTCAACGCAAAATATTCTTCATAAGCAATAGCTTCATTGAGCGAAGTTGAGTTGGCCAATAGCTCCTGATATTTTTTATTGATTTTGTTCAACGAATGACCTGCATTACTTAATAGGATCACTCGATGTTTTTCAGGAGTTGAATCTTTGATTTTCATTAAATCAGAAAGTGCCGCAAAAAGTTCAGCTTTTTCGGCCATTTCTAAGAACTGTTTAATCGCCTGGACATCCTTTTGAATTGTTTGCAGGCATTGATTGATTGCATTTAACTTTTTATTGACAGCCAAAAAGCCAACGCTGCTAACCACTAAACTCAGGCCAGACAAGACCGCTGTTCCTGCAACGAGATGAAGCATGTTTTGCGTTACCTGAGTTAATGAGCCAACTTGAGAAGACAATTTCAGTAATTGATGAGCATTGAGTTCGGTCATCTTTTGCAATGTATCAATCTTTCCTGATAATTTATGAAGTTGAAAATTCGCAATAATACCGGGAAAAAAGTCCAGGCCGGGAAACTCATTGAGAACGAGAGATTCCATTGGAAGAAGGTGCATAAAAATCTGGCCAGCTTTGCTTGTTCCGGCGGCATATCGAATCACTCCGCCAGTAATTTTCAACGTTCCCGCCAAAAGACCGGTAATCGCTTGCGTTGGAATCGCATTTAATACGCTTAAACCTAATAATGGTAATAACATAATCGTTTCTCCTTCATCTCAACATCTTCAATCAATGCGAATTAACGACGAATTCTTGGCATATTGAACGAATATTCACGAAGCATGTCAAGGAAAATTCAATGGGAATGGCGAAAACCATTTGGATCGCCATCCCATTCTGAGTTTACTGGCACAGTCCCGACAGATCGCCGTAATACACTAACGACAGATGCGCGGTTTTCTGGCAGACTTGCGCCTGAATCGCCTGCTGGCGGAAGCGTTCGAGTTCGACAGAATTGTTTGACAGCCGCGTCCAGCCTTCCAGCAATTGCGCGAACATCTGGCTGCTGCGCCGAACCGGGCGCACAAGCTGATAATCGCCGGACACGCCACTTAATTCGGCGAGCTTGTCAAGCGCGGCGTTCTGATTCAGCGTGCCGTTAATCAGGCCGTAGCCTTCGGCGGTCTGATTGTCGAACAACTGCGCCCCCATCTGGTCGCGGATGATGGATTCGTCAATATTGCGCGTTTTGGCGACATGACCAACAAATTGGGCATATTCGATTTCAAGGCCGCGCTGCCAGTTTTCTAATTCTTCCTTGCTGATTTTACGGAACGGGTTGCCCAAATCCTTCCCTTTTCCGGCAAAGAGAATCGTCTGCTCGATGCCGCCTTTGGTCGTGATGCCACCCCCGAATAATCCCCCGTCGAGCGCCGTCGGTTGATTATAGTAGAGCAACTGCGGCCCAATCACGCCAATACTGCCGATCAGGCTGCCGTAATCGGCATAAATTTCATTCGCCGTCACCATCGCCATGACGCCGCCGGATGCCGCTAAGCCTTCGATATACGCCAATACCGGCTTATTCGTGGTTTCGCGGAAATTCGTAATCGCTTCCGCAATCGCATACGAGCCGAAAATCGTGCCGCCCGGCGTCTGAATGTGTAAAAATACGCCTTTGATGCTTTCATCCTCGGCAGCGCGTTCCAATTGCGCCTGAATATCGTAGCCAAACGCTAAATTATCCGCGAGAAATACCGGAAAATTCGATGGCATCGTGCCTAAAATGATTCCCTGAATCGGAATGCGCAGCAGGCGGTTAGCGCTCTCTTCATTACCGGAAATATAGGCATAATTCGATGCTGCTTGTTCCGACAACTCCGTCAACGCGCCGCCGCCCATCTTCGAGCCGATTCCAACGCCGAGGCCGATAAACAGCAGGCTGAAGAGCATCAGCATCACGAAAAAACTGACGAGCGCAAACATGGCCTTGGTAAAAATTGAAAACACCCCTTTAAAGATTGATTGAAACGGTGCCATAATGGTTTCCTTATAAAATAAGACTTGTGAGGTTTTTAAAACCTCACAAGTCTTTTCCAGTATTATTACGAAAAATAGTGCGACGACGAAACAATTTCGTCGGCACACTCCTCTAACCAGCCTAATTCATACGCGAAATCCAGAATCGTGTAACGATTGCGAATCATCTGCGCCATGAAATAGGTTTGCTTCATCTGTTCCCGCGTCAGTTTGATATGTTCCGGCGCGAACGGACAGCCCGCCACCTGCAATTTCTGCCGGAGAATGGGATACGGGAGAATCTGCGCGGTCACGCGCTGTCCCAACTCGTTCCACAGCCCGGAGGCAAGATGCAGACGGGCGCGTAATTCATCCGGTTCAAGGTATTTGACGCGGCTTTCCATCAAGACGCGATCCACAATCGGCATCCCCGCGAACGCCTGCCGGATTTCGGCCTCGCGCGTTTCCCACGACGGCCATTGCTGGCATCTGGCGTCAATATTTAATGCGCGAATATCGCGGCGAAAGACCGTTTCCATCAACGCCGTCACGCCGAGCATCCCGACGCCGACCTGAAAGCCGTGCGAGACGTTATTCCCGCTGGCATCGCGATGGTCTTGCATATCCCAGATATGGCTGAACAGATGCTCGCTGCCTGACGCGGGGCGGGAATCCCGCATCGCCTGCATCGCGAAGCCGGTCATGCTGAGTCCTTCGAACAGCATTGAAAATGCCTCGTCATCGCCAGCAGCAAGCTTTTCCGGCGCGGCGACCCAGTGGCGCAGCGGCGGCTGAATCATCTCCCAGATGTCAGGGCGGATCGGCGTGATACCGAGCGCGTCCGCGATAATCCAATCCGCGCCGGCTGTGATTTTGCTCATCAAATCGGCGTACCCGGCAGCCGTCATTTCAGCGGGCGCGTTGCGCAGAATCTCGATGTCGGCCACAATCACAAGCGGTGCAGGGCATTCCATCGTTTTCTTGAACCCGCCCTGTACAATCGGCGCGCCGAACGAGGAATAGCCGTCCACCGACGCAGCGGTCGCGACGACCATGTAGCGTCGATCAAGCTCATAGACCGTGCGTTTGACAAGATCATTGATCGTTCCCGAACCGGCCGCAATCGGAATCACGTTCGCCAGCGGTTCAAGCCGCGCGCGTAACGCTTCGATATGGCGATATTCGGAATGTAGCACCGGCGTGCCCGGAAAGATAAATGGCGACTCTGTCGGAATCTTCGCCGCCTGCAAACGCTCGTACACATCCTGCCCCGCCACGCGGAACGTGTTGTCGTCCGCCACAATCAACGCCGTCGCGCCGGGGAAATACTGCTGAAAAATCTGCGGCACGTCGGCACGGCAGCCGTTGCCGGAAATAAAACCTTTTGTTTCGGACGCCGCCGCTAACGCCCGCTCAATCGTCAGATTGCTCATGTAATTTCTCCTATTTTTTGATATTTTACAATATATCTACGTTGTCAGTAAATCAATAATTTCTTCTATCACTACCCGCAACGTCGGTTCTTCGCTTTCAATCACATGTTCGCCAACATGCTTATGATGCGGAAAAGTTGCAAGGTTGCGGTGATGCGGCGCGTTATCATATCGAAAAACCATCGTGCCGTCAGCGTTCATATACTGATAACGGTACTTCAACCGCTCTGCCGTTATTGATTCGACAAATTCCAAGATATTTCCATTCGAAAAGGCGATTTTTCCCTCAATAAGCGATGCTCCAACAGCAAAATCCGTCTCATAATTGACATAAGAATCAACGCTGAACCAATCGGCTTGTTTGATCGCGATTTCAATCTGTTTAAGCCGGTTTTCAAGCTTCATAGCGGACAGTTTCCAGATCATGCAATTTCTTTTCTAACACGGCAGCGGCGCTCCGCGCATGATCCCAGACAAACCAGACCTTATCATCACCTAATTCGCCATTTTCGAATCGTTCAGCAAACGTTGACGTGTCAAACTTGAATGTCGCTTCGAACTCGCGCAAACGGCGTTGATAAGTCGTCAATTTTTGTTCTAAAATATGTTTGCCCAGCGCAAGACTCTCTTGAATGCTCGACAACGCACTTTTTTCAATCAATATCGTGCTATATGTTTTCATCATCATATCCTCCCGCATCAGTATTATTCCAGCATCAGCCGCGCATCCTGCCAGACGGCGAGCAGCCAGTTCCATTGAATTATCGCCAGCGCCGCTAAAATGACATACGCTATCACCGTCACAGCTTTCGACTCTTCGGCGAAACTCAAGGCCGTGCCGAACGACTTTTTCGGCTTGATTTTCAGCCCTTCGAAATTGACGAACGCATAGACTTCATCGAGAATCAGATGACTCAAATAACCGAGGCCGATGCTGGCAGCAATCGCAAACAGGTCGCGTTCATTCATCTGAAATGACCGCAACACCAGCGGCGCGGTCAGCGTAGCAATCAGCGCCGCCGGAATCGAATGAAAAATGCCGCGATGCACGGTGTATTTCCGAAAAAGATTGCCGACGCCGTAGCGAATGACTAACGCACCCAACGGCGGAAAGCCGATCCAAAGATACCAGGGGAGCGGCGGCTGGCTCAAGATATGTAGAAATAACAAGCTGCCCCCTATCATAGCAAGCAGACCAAACACCATGCTGAATGGTTTACCGGAATCGCTATCTATATCAGGCAAAAACGCGCCGATACATCCGGCGGCGAATATGGCGAATGGCGTCAGCGGTGCGACTGCCCAGCGCGTCAGCACGGCAAACGCCCCGGCAGCATACCCGACAATCAAGCCAGCAGTGATATGGGTTCGAAATGCGGCCATCAGTGTTTCTCCAAATTTCATTCAGCTGTCAGGCAGTTCGAAGATGTCTGACAGCTTTTTTTACGATCCAACAAGAATCATTTTCCCCATCCCTTATGATAATAGTTACAAAATTCGATTCTGCCGTCAATAAAAAAGAAAGATGTCTTTTGTCAAATTCTTATTGACGCGGAACGCGGAAGATGACATCCTTTGTTCGAAAGGAATTATTCGTGGCGGTCGAAACTGAAGTTTCGCTCTACACGGCAACGCATAAAAAGTCTATTTTCAAGGGAGATGTGATGAAATCACGCCTCAAAAAAATCGGATGGGCGACGGGCGCAGTCTGCATCTTACTCTTCTGCGCGGTCGTCGGGTATCTCGGTCTGCCGCTGCCGAAAAACCTCTTTGCAATCCAGAATGACGTGTCAATCAAAATCACGGATCGGAACGGCATGTTGCTGCGGGAAACCTTATCAGCGGCTGGAGGACGGACGACATGGCTGGTGTTCGACGAACTGCCGGACAATGTCAGGCGGGCAGTCGTGGCAGTCGAAGATCGACGTTTTTTTTCGCATCCCGGCGTGGATGTATTGGCGTTAGGCCGCGCGATGTTTCAAAATTTCGTGACCGGGCGCGTGGTGTCGGGCGCGTCCACAATTACGCAGCAGCTTGTCAAGCAGCAGGTCGGTTTTCCGCGTTCGATTTGGGGCAAATGCCGCGAAATGCTGTTCGCGCTGCGGGTCGAGCGGCATCTCTCCAAACAGGCGATTTTGACGCAATACCTCAATCGCGTCAGCTTTTCGAATCAGGCGTTCGGCATCGAAGCCGCCTCGCGCCTTTATTTCGGCAAGCCCGCCGCGCATTTGTCGCTCGCCGAAAGCGTATTTCTCGTCGGTCTGATCCAAGCGCCGTCGAAATTCAACCCGTATCGAGCGCCGGAACGCGCCATGCAGCGGCAACAACGCTTATTGAAACAATTACAGGCTCGCGGCGCGATTCAGGAAGATGAGTTTCAGCTTGCCAGCCGCGAAACGCTGCGCATCATCTCAAAAAATATCCATTTCAAAGCCTCGCATTTCTGCGACGCGCTGAATCTCTCGTTCCACGCTCCGCGTGGAATGGGCGTTTCCGATGCTCCGCGTCGAGATGGACGCAGAGCGTCCGAGGCTGGCATTCCACGCGGAGCGTGGAACGAGGATCAGAACCCACCCCTGCCCCTCCCAGGAGGGGAAAACGAGCAAATCAAGACGACGCTCGATTATTATCTGCAACAGCAGGTTGAAGAGATTGTCACGCGGCGGCTTGATGAGTTAAAAGATTATCATGTCACGAACGCCGCCGTGCTTGTGCTGAACAATGACACCGGCGACATTCTGGCATATGTCGGCTCGAAAGATTATTTCGACGACACGATTTCCGGGCAGGTCAACGGCGTGTTAGCACTGCGTCAGCCCGGTTCGACATTAAAGCCGTTCACCTATCAATTGGCGTTAGAGCGCAATTACACGCCCGCGACGCTGCTGCCGGACATCAAGGATTTTCCGAATGCGCCGCGCGCGTTCGTGCCGGAGAATTATGACCGCAAATTTCACGGCCCGGTACGCCTGCGGGAAGCGCTCGCCTGCTCGTATAACCTGCCTGCGGCGCGTTTAGCGGAAGACGTCGGCGTCGAAACGCTATACCGCCGCTTGCATCAATACGGGTTTGTCAGCCTGAAAGAACTGCCGTCATTTTACGGCCCCGGTTTGACGCTCGGCAACGGCGAAGTGACGCTGCTGGAATTGACGACCGCTTACGCGATGCTGGCGCGAGGCGGTAAAACGCTGCAAGCGCGTTCGCGCATAGACGATCCGGTTGCGCCTTCAATGCAGGCGTTCGCGCCGCGTTCGTCCTATCTGATCGCGCATATTTTAGCGGATCGGCAAGCCGCTGTGCGAGCGTTCGGCGAAGATACGCCATTAGGCTTGCCGTTCGTCACCGCCGTGAAAACCGGCACGTCGAAAGATTATCGCGATAACTGGACGGTCGGCTTTACTCACGATTACACGGTCGGCGTCTGGGTGGGGAATTTCGATGGCACGCCGATGCGCAAAGTCTCCGGCATTACCGGCGCCGCGCCGATTTATCGCGATGTCATGTTGGCGTTGTATCGCCATTACAATCCGCCGAACTGGCTCGAACCGCTGCCAGAGGGACTGGCGACGCGCCGGATTTGCCCGCTTTCCGGGAAGCTTGCGCAGGAAGATTGCCCGCACGGCATGGATGAGATATTTTTTCAGGAGAACGCGCCGACCGAATCCTGCGACATGCACCGCGCCATCTGGGTGGATGCGGATGACGGGCTATTGACGCAGCCAGACGCGCCGAACGCCGTCAAAAAAGTCTTCGTTCAATTTCCGCCATTGTACCAGAGTTGGGCGCATGAAATGGGCTATCCCGATCCGCCGACGCGTGCGTCTTCGCATTCGCAAGACGAGTCGGCGACGATTCGGATCGCGCATCCGAATCATGGCGATGTGTACGCGCTCGATCCGATTCTGCGGCGGGAGTTTCAGACCGTGCAGCTTGCCGCTATCGCGCCGCCCGACGTCGAGCGCGTGACCTGGTACATAGACGAGCAGGCATGGGCGTCGGTTGCGCCGCCATTCCGATCTGCGTGGCAAATCGCCCCCGGAACGCATCGCATTTACGCCGAAGGCGAACAACAGGGGGAAATCGTCCGCAGCGAGGAAATTACGGTATTTATCGTGAAATAGCGCATTGAGTCATTGTTGACGCTGATTGGAGAAGCCACAACCTACAAAGGAGAACACACATGAATATCACGATTGAGCGACTCGGTATTGCCGCGCTGATTTTTGGAGGCGCGTTCATCCTCTTTCTCTCGATTCTCCGTACCAGGCATATCTTGCATTTGCTCAAGGAGAATGCGTTATTGATCCACTGGCAGCGCCTGTTCTGGCTGATGGTCTTTTTTTTAGGCGGCTATGGCGGCGCGCTGGCGTTGGTTCTCGGTAATCAGCTTTCGTGGATGGCGATTGTGACCGGCGTGGTCTTTTTCTTTGGCGCGGTCTTCGTCTATCTTGTCGCGCGCTTGCAATACCTGACATTTCACGGCGTGATGGAGAAATTGGAAAGCCGCAAAAAAACGGAACAGGCCGCGCGAAAGGTGAATCAGGAGTTGGAAAAGCGCGTGCAGGAACTCGCAACGCTGAACATGATTACCCAGGCCGCCGGACAATCGCGCGATATTCAGACCTCCTTAGACTTAGCGTGTCATGCCATCACCGAATTGTTTCAGAATTACCGCACCAGCATCGGCCTGCTGAATCGCCCACACAACACCGAAATGTATATCGCGGCGTCGTATGCCGAGCATCAGGCCGCGCCCGTGCTTTCCGGCGCGATGATCACGTTCGACCCCACCTGTCCCGTCTGTCAGAATGTCCAGATGTGTCAAACCACTGTCGTCTCGCTCCAGGAAGCCTCGCGCGTGTTGGACGCGCTGCGCCAGCGCTCCGTTCCGAGCACAGGGGAGGAGCGCGTGATGGTGACGCCGATCTGTTCCGATGGGGAGTTATTCGGCGTGTTGTTTATCGAAACCGACCGCGCGGATCAGGAATTTACGTCAACCGACATCAATATCGCCGAAACCGTCGCCGAATCCATTGTCGGCGCAATTCTGCGCGACGAATTGCATCAGGCGGAACAACAATTGCGCGAACGCATGCGCCAAAAAAACGACGAATTGACGCGCTCGGTCAACGAACTCAAAACTACGCAATATCGTTTGCTGCAAGCGGAAAAAATGGCCGTCTTAGGCGAGTTGATGGCCGGAATTGCTCATGAAATCAATACGCCGCTCGGCGCGCTGCGCTCATCGGTCGGGGACATCGCCAAAACGCTCAAGCAGACCCTTGAACGGTTCCCGGAGTTTTTCGACACGCTTCCGACCGCATTACGTCCGCCATTTTTCGCCTTCGTTCGACAGGCCAACATGTCTGGCGCGACGCTGAGCGGCAAAGAACGGCGACAGGCGCGGCAGCATATCACCGAGATGCTGCAACAGGCGAATCTCGCGGAAAAAAGCCATTTAGCGGGGTTCTTCGTAGATATGGGCATCACGCAAGACGTGACGCCCTACTTGGAACTGCTGCGCTCCCCGCGCGCCGACGCAATTCTGGATATGGCCTACCAATTGTCCGGGCTGCAAGAGCGCTCGCAGACCATGTCCACCGGGATCGACCGCGTCTCGCACATCATCAAAGCCTTGAAAAATTACGCGCATTCCGATTATCGCGAAGAACCGCGCCTGGCCGATGTGCGCGAAGGCATCGAGACCGTGTTGACGTTGTACCACTATGAGATCAAACATGGCATCGAGGTCGTGCGGCAATATGAGCCGGTGGAGGAGATCGCATGTTATCCCGACGAACTCATGCAAATCTGGACGAACCTGATTCATAACGCGATTCAGGCGATGAACGGAAAAGGTCGGCTGGAAATTTCGATTTCACAACGACAACCCACCCCTTGCCCCTCCCAGGAGGGGAATCCGTCAATTCCCCTCCTGGGAGGGGCAAGGGGTGGGTCTGACGTCATCGTCGAAATCACCGACTCCGGTCCCGGCATTCCCGACGACATCAAGGCGCGCATCTTCGAGCCATTCTTCACGACCAAAGCGAATAGCGAAGGGAGCGGATTGGGATTGGACATCTGCAAACGAATCGTTCGAAAACATCACGGCGCTATCGAAGTCGAGAGCGAGCCAGGGCGCACGACATTCCGCGTCTATCTGCCGAATCACTCAGCAGGGAGCGCGTGAGACTGAATTTATGATCGATTCGAACACAATTGCTATTACAAAAAGGAAATAACCGCATGAATTGGTCTCTCTTATTATTTGGCAGTCTTGGCTTCTTGACCGCCGCAATCGCCCGGCGCGGAATCGCGGCGCGCGTGGTTTCCGACCGCCTGCCCGACGTGATTCCGGCAGCGCGGGCGCAGTTCATCGAAAATATGCCTGACGGCATGATCGCGCTCGACCATCAGCGCCGAATTGCGGACATCAATCCCGCTGCCGCGCAAGCGCTCGGTCAGCCTGCCGCGCAACTGCTCGGACAGCCGTTCGAGGCCGTCGCGCCTGACAATCCGGCCTGGAAGCAGATCATCGAAACGCCGCGCGATCTCCACGCAGAGATCGCGTTATCCGGTCATTATTACGATGCCCGGCTGTTGCTGCTCTACGATGCGCAAGGCCATGACATAATCGGGCGGCTGCTGATTCTGCATGACATCACCGAACGCAAACAGTCGGAAGACGCGCTGCGGGCCTCGCAAGATGAATTGAAAGCGTCGCTGCGCCGCGAGCAGGAACGGCGCATCGTCTCGGAAACGCTGCGCGAAGCCGCCACGATTATCAGCAGCACATTAGAACCGCGCCGCGTCGTCGGCTTGCTGCTGGACGAGCTGCAAAAAGTGGTGAACTATCATTTTGCCAGCGTCATGCTGGAATACGAAGGGAAACTGACGCGCGTCGTCCGGCGCAGCGAGCGCGGCGATTCCTATCATCCGCTGACGTTCGCGGCGCATGCATATCCGCTGAACGCGCAGGTATTGACTGACAAGCTCCCGATTGTCATTCCTGATGTCAGTCAGGACGACCGCTGGAAAGCGTCCAGCGAAACCCGCGCCATTCGTTCTCTGATGAATATGCCGCTGTTAGTGCAAGATCGCCCGATTGGTGTCTTGGCGGTCGGACGCGCCGACGAGACGCCCTATACGGACGAAGATGCCGCCATCGTGTTTGCGTTCGCCAGTCACGTGGCCGTGTCGCTGGAAAATGCGCGGCTGGCCGACCAGACGCGCCATGCGCTTGTTGATCTGCAAGACTCGGTAGAACGGCTGCAACGCACGCAAAAGCGCTTAGTCGAATCCGAAAAATTAGCGGCGCTCGGCAAGCTCGTCGCCAATGTGGCGCATGAAATCAATACCCCGATTGGCGCGATCAAAGCGTCTGCCGGGAATATTCTCGCCGCGTTGAACGATACGCTGCATACGCTTCCCGTCGCCCTCCGCGATGTCCACCCGGAACAGCACGCCCTGTTTATCAGCCTGATCACGCGAGCGTTACAGGAAAAACAATCCCTGACGACCGCCGAAGAACGCCGTTTCCGCCGCGCATTACATCAGGAATTGGAGGCTGCCGATCTTGAGCAAGCCGATGAAATGGCCGACATGCTCGTGGATATGGGCATTTATACGCAGGTCGAGGAATTTCTGCCGCTGCTGCGCCAGGACGCGGAGATGACGCTGCTGCGAGCCGGTTATGCGCTGGCCGCGCAGCAGCATCACAGCCAGAATATCATGTCGGCGGTCAATCGCGCCACGAAAGTCATTTCCGCCTTGAAGACCTACGCCCATCTCGACATGTCCGGCGGCATGAGCATGGCGAACATCGCCGACGGCCTCGACATCGCGCTGACGCTGTACCACAATCAATTGAAACACGGCATCGAAGTCGTCAAACGCTACGCCGACGTGCCGCCGATTTTAGGCTATCCCGACGATCTCGTGCAAGTCTGGACGAACCTGATTCACAACGCGATTCAGGCCATGCGCGGCAAAGGACGGTTAGAAATCAGCGTCAACACCGTAGAGACGCACGCTGTAGAGACGCACGGCCGTGCGTCTCTACAAGGCAGGGTTGTCGTCGAAATCACCGATTCCGGCAGCGGCATTCCTGACGATGTGAAAGATCGCATTTTCGAGCCGTTTTTCACCACCAAACCCGCAGGCGAAGGGAGCGGCCTCGGCCTCGATATATGCAAAAAGATTATTGACAAACATCAGGGCAACATCGAATTCGAGAGCCAGCCCGGACGCACGACGTTCCGCGTCTTTTTGCCGATACCGCAAGCTTTAAGAGATGATAAATAACTGATGTTACGCAGCAGATTCAATGCCAATGGCCGTGAACTCCCCTCCAGGGAGGCAGATCTGTTAAGTTCTCGTTCCACGCTCCGCGTGGAATGTTGATCTGTCGGACGCTCCGCGTCCAGTACGCGCCGCTCTGCGGCGAGACGGGACGCGGAGCGTCCAAGAAGCCGCATTCTACGCGGAGCGTAGAACGAGAGGCCTCTTCGCCCCTTGTAAAATTTAGAACTTAACAGCCCTGCCTCCCAGGAGGGGAATCTGCGGTGGCCTGTTCAATCGGCATGCGTAAGGTCAGTTACTCATAAAAGAGAGATATGCAGACGTTATTTTCATGGTGTTTATTGCAGCCCGGGGGGATTGCTTACATTATTCAAACCATCTGGTGCGCTGTTATTCTCCTGATCCTCTTGCGCACGCGCCAGAAATCTCAGGCCAGCAGGCTGTTGATCCGCTATTTCGCGGTATTTATGATGGCCTTTTTGACATTTGCCATTGGCGATAACCTCGCTCGTTTCGATACATGGACTTATGTGTTGCCAGGCGCAAGCTGGCTGTTAATTCTCAGTTTGCTTTTTATGGGGCAGTTTGCCTATCAGTTCCCCTGCGCTACGGTTGAGCATCAGCGAGAAACGGCTCTGGTCTTTCGGGGAACACTTTTGCTGCTGAGCCTGCATCTGTTGCTGACCATTGCGTCGCTTTCCGTTCCGTCATGGCAGATGCCCTTGATCGGCGGAATGTTTGGCCTCTTCACGCTCGGCATTCTCGCGATTACGGGCATTTTCTGGCGACGTGTCGTCTTTTTTTCAGAGGCTGACCGCGCTGCGCGAGGCGAATCCATTGCTGCGTTGCCACTGCTGAGCCGATTCTGGTCGGCGTTGCGCCATCCATCAGGGAAACAGGCGCAGGCGAGCCATCGTTTCCTGTTGACGATATTGATCGGCAGTTTGTCTGGTTGCTGGCCAGCCATTTACTTTATCGCTCTTTCGGACATGCCTCTGTACGCATTTTTTTTAGTGCTGCATCTCTGTTTGTGTCTGTTATTTTTTGCCTTGATCCTCACCTATCTGAATTATACCCCAGACCCGCACCCATTTCTGGCAAAATTCATTCTGAGCACGCTCTTCATCGTGTTTATAACGATTATGTTTATCGGAGAAGCCACGCTCTATCGCGCCTATGTAGATTACAAGGACGTCCGCCAATCCGATGTGTCCCGCATCGCGTCTCTTTTGGAGCGACAGCCCGCCGCGTTGAGCGCTGACCATGTTCCTGAAACGCTGTATTTTCTCGCCTCAGCCGCTCATGATGAACCGCCGATGTATCTGATCGATGTGATGCGCGATGGCTCGACGGCCACCCATTTTCGCCCGCAAGACTGCGAGTGGCTCGATTCGACAGGAGGCATCTGCGTCCTCATCCCAACGCGGGAACTGGTGTACATCCAGAAGATCACGGTGAACCAGCGCCATTACGCCGCTGGTTTTCCACTCATGTTATTGCAACGCTATCTCTTCGTCAGGATGACGCCCACATTGCTCGTCTTGTTCGGCAGTCTCCTATTCATCTTTCTGCTCTTTCCGCTGTTCTTTCGGGTCAACCTGATGACGCCGCTGGAAGAATTGCTCCAGGGGGTGCGGCAGGTGCAGGCCGGCAATTTGAATGTCGCGACGCCGATTCGGTATCAGGATGAGATCGGCTTTCTCTCGGCGTCGTTTAATACGATGGTGCGTTCGATTGAGCAAGCCGAACGGCAATTGCAAGAATATAATCGCACGCTTGAGCAGAAGGTCGCAGATCGGACGCAGGAACTCTCGCAAGCGCTCATCCACCTTCAAGCCACGCAGCAGGAATTGATTCAATCAGAAAAAATGGCCGCGCTCGGCAAGTTGATCGCCAACATCGCGCATGAAATCAACACGCCGCTCGGCGCGATCCGCGCCTCGACCGTGAGCATTACGAATGCGCTGAATGAAACCATCCGCGACCTGCCGCCGCTGCTCCGGGCGCTGCCTGCCGAGCAGTATCAACAATTCCTCATGTTGTTAGCGCGAGCGACGCAGCCGAAGCCGGTCATCACGTCCCGCGAAGAACGCGCCCATCGCCACGCCGTGCAGAGGGAATTAGACGCCGCAGGCATCATGAATGCCGATACGATTGCCGACACGTTCGTGGATATGGGGATATACGACGACATTACCCCTGTCGTGACGCTGTTGCAGAGCGAGCAGATTGCCCAGATGTTGCAGGCGGCGTATCACCTTGCCAGTCAGCAGCATCACAGCGCGAATATTCTCGCCGCCGTCGAACGGATGGCGAAAATCGTCTTTGCGCTCAAAAGTTACGCCCATGCCGACGCTTCCGGCGAAACCGTGCTTGCCCGCGTCACCGAAGGCCTGGACGTGGTGCTGACGCTCTATTACAATCAATTGAAACACGGGATCGAAGTGGTCAAACGCTACGATGATGTCCCGCCAATCCGCTGTTATCCTGACGAATTGAATCAGGTCTGGACGAATCTGATTCATAACGCGATTCAGGCCATGCAAGGCAAAGGGCGGCTGGAAATGGCGGTGCACCCCGTAGAGACGCACGGCCGTGCGTCTCTACAGAATGGGGTCGTCGTCGAAATCACCGATTCCGGTAGCGGCATTCCTGATGACATCAAGCCGCGCATCTTCGAACCGTTTTTCACCACGAAACCCGCAGGCGAAGGGAGCGGGCTCGGCCTCGATATTTGCAAAAAGATTATTGAGAAACATCACGGGAAAATCGAATTCGAGAGCCAGCCGGGGCGCACGACGTTCCGCGTCTGGCTGCCATGTTAGAAAAACGAACATCTAAAAAATACCGCTATCTGCCCGTTGTCAATGCGCCTTTCAGATCAGGAAGGATATTGACAACGGGCGAGGCCGCGCGCGAATGACTCCATATTTCGATCATCTTCCAACACGCCAGACCCTTGGCCTGTTATCAACATACATCGGCAATATTTCCGAAATGATCTTCTCCGGGACGTATGATGAGATTCTTGCGCGAGACGTGAATCTGCTCTCTTTTTCAGGAATGCCGCTGCGCTATCCCGATTATTTCTGGGGACAGCAAAATATTTTGTACGAACTTGTGGATCGCGACTGGGTCAACGGGCTGATCGTCTCTTCATCCGTGCTTGAAACATTTGTGTCGCGCGCGGAGATGGAAACGTTTCTGCGCCGTTATCAACCATTGCCGATGATCAGCGAAGGAACCCTCTGGGAAGGCATTCCCAGCCTTATTATCGACGAGGCGGAAGGCATCCGAACCCTGATGCGCCATTTGATCGTCGAACATGGCTATCGCCGTATCGCGTTTATGAAAGGGCCGGAAGAAGCGTCATGGGCGCAAGAGCGGTATCGCGGCTATTGCGAGGCGCTTCGCGAACATGATTTGCCGCTCGATCCGAAATTGGTTGCCTTGCACGATACGAACTGGCTTCGAAGCGGCCAGGTGTTTCCGCAATGGCTCGCTGACAATAATCTGCGTCCCGGTCGCGAAGTCGAGGCGGTGGTCGCACCGGGAGAAGGCTTTGTGGAAGGGCTTTTCTCAGTATTGCCGCACTACGGGATTCGCGTTCCTGATGATTTGGCGGTCGCGGCGCATGACGACAGCCAGATTATGGAAACGGTCAGTTCGCCGGTCACGACGATCCGCCCGCCGTTTTTCGAATTAGGGCAAGAATCGGTGAAATTGCTCTGCGACGTGCTGGCGGGAAAAACGGTACACGCGCAGACGCGGCTGCCTGGCAGACTGATTCGACGCCAGTCGTGCGGATGCCTCGATCCCATTCTCGCTGAAATCGGCGCGGCAACTCTCGGCAAAGAGACGCTGCCATTAACAAGATGGACGAGCGCGCGCCATGACCGGATTGTGGCGCGGATGGCCGAAACAGTCGGCGCGACGCCTGAAAATCTGGCCGCAGCGGACCGCCTGCTCAACGCGGTTGTCGCTGATCTGGAGTCGCCGCCGCAGCGGGTTCCTGGATTTTTAACCACGTTAGACGAGATTGTCCGGCAGGCGATGGCGAAACATGCCGATGCCTGGGGCTGGCAGCAAGCCCTGACAGCGCTGCGCAACGAGTTGATGCCGACGTTCGGAGAATTGGACAGCCTCATGCGCGCCGAACAATACTGGCAGCAAGCTCGCGTCAAAATCGGGAATGAAATCAGGATCATCCAACTCGATAAAGAAGAAAAAAAACGCTCCATGAATTTTTACGTGCAGCAGTTCGAAAACCAATTGATGCACACGTTTGCAAGTCAGGAGGCGTTGGATATCCTCGTCTCCGGCCTGCCGCAGATGGACATTGACGAATGCTATCTGTTTTTGTACGAAGACCCTCAGCCGTATGTCTATTCGCAGCCAGCGCCGGAATGGTCGCGCTTAGTGTTAGCCTATCGCGACGGCGTCAGGCTCGCATTGCCGCCGGGAGGCGCGCGTTTTCGCTCAACGCAGTTGCTGCCGCTCGATTTTCGGCCATCGGGCGTCTATCATTTCATCATCAGGCCGCTCCATTTTCACGAACATCAATTGGGCGCGATCATTTTCAATGGTCAACCGCAGCATGACATGTTCTACAACCGAATTCAGGTCACGCTGAGTAATGCCCTGTACGGGGCGACGCTGATGGAGCAGGTGCAGCATCGCACGGCGGAGCTTGCGGCAACGAATACGGAATTGGAGGCGGCGTTGGAGCATTTGCAGCAGACGCAATCTCAGCTCATCCAGTCCGAAAAAATGGCGGCGCTTGGCAAACTCGTCGCCAACATCGCGCATGAGATCAACACGCCGATTGGCGCGATCAACGCCTCTGCCGGAAATATTCTTCATGCGTTGGAAGACGCGCTGCGTCTGCTGCCAGAGGAGTTTCGCGCCATGCAGGACGCGCAGCAGATCGCGTTTATCAATCTGGCTCGACGCGCATGTCAGCCGAAAACCTCGCTCACGTCGCGGGAAGAGCGCCAGCGCAAACGCGATCTGTTGCAGCAATTAGAGGCGCGCGGCTTTGCTGATGCAGAGATCTTGGCCGATACGCTGAGCGATATGGGCGTTTATGACGATGTGGACGACGTGTGCGTCATCGCGCAAAGCCCGCAGTTCGACATGTTGTTGAAGGCGGCGGCGCATCTCGCCTCGCAGCGGCATAACAGCGACAACATCATCAAAGCGGTCGAGCGCGTCTCGAAAATCGTTTTTGCGCTGAAAAGCTACGCCCATAATGACGCTTCAGGCGAAGCGACGAGCGCCCGCGTCACGGACGGCCTGGATGTGGTGCTGACGCTCTATTATAACCAACTCAAACACGGCATCGAAGTGGTCAAACGCTACGACGATGTCCCGCCGATCCGCTGCTATCCCGACGAATTGAATCAGGTCTGGACCAATCTGATTCATAACGCGATCCAGGCCATGAGCGGCAAAGGGCGGCTGGAAATCGTCGTCAAAACCTGTGAGGTCTTTGAGACCTCACAGGTTTCAGGCGTGGTGATTGAAATCACCGATTCCGGCAACGGCATTCCTGACGCGATCAAAGACCGCATTTTCGAGCCATTTTTCACGACGAAACCGACAGGCGAAGGGAGCGGCCTCGGCCTCGATATTTCGCGCAAAATCATTGAAAAACATCAGGGCAAGATTGAGTTCGAAAGTCAGCCGGGACGCACGACGTTTCGCGTCTGGCTGCCGCAATAATAACGCTGTCAGACACCTTGAAGGCAGGGCTGTTACGTTCTCATAAACACCTGTCATGGCGAGCGCTTTTCAGCGAAGCCATCTCGCCGGAATTACGGGATGGCTTCGTCGCTGACGCTCCTCGCCATGACAGAACTTCACAGCCCTGTACCTTCAAGGTGTCTGACAGCTTGCTTCAGGAGAAAACGAGATGAGCATCTACAATGAGATCGCGGACTTTTTGAAGGAGTTACCCTCGATTCAAAGCAAAAATGGGCGAGAGGCTCTTGTCCTTCGCGCAGCCCTTGATCTGGCATTGCGCAATGAAATTGACTGCGAGGTCGCGCCCGCGTATTTTTGCCAGAAGTTGGTGGAGACGCTTGCCAATTACGGCAAGCTGAACGATGGTCGCGACCCGCTCGATGCGCTGCTAATGGCGGCACAAGAATTGGTCGGACTGGACAAACGCGCTGACGCCGAACAATTGCGGAACGCCGTCGCCGCCATGTCCGACGCGGAACGCCGGGCGCAGGCTGCGGCGCCGCATCGCTGTCATTCCACGCTGCCGCATCAGCCCTACTTTTTCGGGCGCGTCAAAGAGCTTGCCAGCATCGCGCAGGCGATTTCGCCGGACGCCCGCACCTGGGGCGCGTTGATTGACGGCCCCGGCGGCATCGGCAAGACCGCGCTCGCGATTCGCGCCGGACATCTCGCGCCGGCGGCGGACTTTCCGCGCAAAATCTTCCTCTCCGCTAAAGTGCGGGAACTGACGCCGGCAGGCGAGCAGCCGCTTCAAGATTTCATGCTCCCGAATTACCTTGCGCTGCTGTCGGAATTAGCCAACGAAATCGGGCAGCCGGAGTTGACAAAGCTTGAACCGACCGAACGCATCAACGCCGTGCGCCGCGCTCTCGCCGATCAGCGGGCGTTAATCATCATTGACAACGTGGAAACCTTTGTCGAAGCCGAGCGCGTCCGGCTCTACCAGTTTCTCAGCCGCCTGCCGACGACCTGCAAAGCGATTGTCACGAGCCGGCGGCGCACGGACATTGACGCCCGCAGCATCCGCCTCGACCGCCTGACGCAGCCGGAGGCGTTCGATTTGATTGCGGAATTGGCGCAGAAGAACCGCCGCGTCGCCCGAATCAACGACGCCGAACGCCAACGCCTGTACGAAGAGACGCACGGCAATCCGCTGCTGCTGATCTGGGTGGCAGGCCAGTTGGGGCGGCAGGGCAGCCAATGCCGGACGGTGGCGGACGCCTGCGCCTTTCTGCGCGCCGCGCCGCCGGAGAACGATCCGCTCGAATATATTTTCGGCGACCTGCTCGACACGTTTACGGAGAACGAAACCCGCGTGTTGGCCGCGCTGACGCACTTTACGCTTCCGGCGAAAACCGCATGGATCGCGAACGTGGCGGACACGACGCCAGCAGCCGCTTTGACCGCATTGGAAGATTTGACCGACCGCGCCCTGTTAGTCAGCGACGAAGCGATGGAGACGTTCGCGCTGCCGCCGTTGACCGCGACCTTTTTGCGGAAAAAACGCCCGGAAGCGGTGCAGACGACCGGCGACCGCCTGACCGCCCGCGCCTACGCCCTCGCGCTTGAAAATGGCTTCCGAAATTATGAACGCTTTCCGGCGTTGGAGGCGGAATGGGGCACGATGGCTGCCGCGCTGCCGCTCTTCCTGAGCGGCGCGAACGACCGGCTGCAAGACGTTTGCAATGCGCTCTTTCAGTTTTTGAACTTTTCCGGGCGCTGGGATGAATCGCTTGCGCTCAACCAGCAGGCCGAAGCCGTCGCGCTCGCCGCCAATAATCTTGAGCGGGCGGGAGATCGGGCATTTTACGCGGGCTGGGTGTTTTATTTGCGCGGACAGGCCGCCGAGGTGTTGGCCTGTGCCGAACGCTGCGCGGCGCACTGGAAAAAGGCCAACGCCGGGGCGTGGGAACAAGCGACAGCCATTCAGTTGCGCGGCATCGGGCATCAATTGGCGAAAGATTACCCGGCGGCGATTGCGGCGTATCGGGAGGCGGTGGAACTCTGGCGCGCATTTGAGCCGGAAAGCAGGAACGTGGCGAGCGGCTTGAACAGCCTCGCCGAAGTCGAACGGCTCTCCGGCGATTATGCGGCGGCGGAGCGCGACTACCGCGCCGCGCTGCGGATCGCGCAGAAGATCAACGATCTCGAAGGCGTCGTGACTTACACCGGCAATCTCGCGGCGTTGGCGCTTGCCCGCGAAGAGTGGGCGCAGGCCGAAACGTTGGCGCGGGAGGCGTTGCAACTTGATGAAGAGATCGGATGGCAGGAATTGATTGCTTTTGATTGTGGGCGGCTCGCCAAAGCGTTGACCAGGCAAGGCCAGCCCGCCGCCGCGCTGCCGTATGCCCGCCGCGCCGTCGAGATTTACATGCGCCTGCGCTCGCCCGAATTGGAAACGGCGCAAGCGATGTTGCAGGAATGCGAGGCCGCGCAGGAACATGACCCGGCGTGAAGCTGTATTGCGGACGCAACAGCCCAGCCATAAATGGCCGGGCTCAAGGCTCAAGGACGCTGAAGCGCCCTGTCCGGCTTTTCAGCGGGCTTCAGCCTGCTTCAGATTTGAGCCCGGCCATTTATGGCTGGGCTTAAAAATCGGCTGCTCATATTTCATTCGACAAAGCGTGAATCCGGGCGACGACATCTTCGATCACCTTGTCCGGCGTGGACGCTCCGGCGGAGATGCCGACGGATTGCGCTCCGACAAACCACTCGGCTTGCACGTCGGCGGCAGATTCCACCTGATGCGCGCGAGGATTCACGGCGCGGGCAATTGCGGTCAGGCGGCAGGTGTTCGCGCTGGAAAATGACCCGATGACAATGACGACATCATGCTCGTAGGGCAGCCGCCGAATCTCTTCCTGATGTTTTTTGGTCGGAGCGCAGATCGTGTTGATAAACTTGATCTCTCGGCATTTGCTTGCCAACACCGCGAGAATGCGCTGCACGTTTTCAATATCCTGCGTGGACTGCACCACCACGCCGATCCGGGTGTAGTGATCCAACGCGGTGTCCGCTTCTTCCGGCGAGGCGATGACGATGGCGCGATCCACCTGTCCGGCGATGCCGATGACTTCGTCATGGCCGTGATCGCCGATAATTGCCACGCGGTAGCCTTCGTCCTGCAATTTGCGGGCGACCTCATGAATTTCCAGCACGAGCGGACAGGTGGCGTCCACGATGCGAATCCCTTTCCGCTGCGCCGCGTCATAGATGGCAGGCACCGCCCCGTGCGCCCGAATCAGCAGCATGCCGGATTCGATCTGCTCAATCGAATCTACCATGCGAATCCCGGCGGCGTCCAATTCGTTGACGACATGTTCGTTATGCACGATTTCGCCGAGCATATAGACCGGCAGCGCTTCCTGCGCGGCAGTTTCCAGCGCAATCCGCACCGCGCGTTTCACCCCGGAACAAAACCCGGCGCTTTTGGCAAGATGTATATCCATAAAAATAGAACGTAGATTAAGCTGACCAGACTGATTTACAACGATTTATGGGCGAATTCATACGATTCAGCGTAGCAGGCCGAACCGACAGATCAGAATATTTGCAACTTATGTATCGCGTGTTTACCCTTCTCCCGAAGCGAAAATCAATTCCTCGATTTCCTCCAGCACATCGTCTAATGTCATGGCCTGCGCAGCAATCAGTTCCCCATTCTGCGTATGTTTGTGGCGCGGATAAGAATCCAAATGACGCGCCCGAGGATCAAGGGCGTTATCGTATCTGAAGAGAACAATCTCCTCGCGTCGGTAATTGTATCCATATTTATACTTTTCGATTTTCTCATCAATTTGCTCGATAAATTCCTTAAAATCCAGCGAAGACCCGTCTCTCAATTCGATTTTGCCTGATAAAAAAGCGATCTCTGCTGTTTTACGATCAATCGTAAGCGTATAACTCGCGACAAGCGGCGATAACGAGATCAGCGTTTCGGTTCGAGCAATATACTCATTGATATTCAAGAGAAATATCCTCCATTGCGGCTAATTTTAGTCGCAAGCGGTCCACTGTTTCGATTTCTCCTTCCCATTCCACTAAGGCTAAATCATCTACGCGGCCATATAATTCATCTCGATTGCGTGTGCCGTATTGACGCTCGAACGCCTGAACTTTTTGCTGCGTCCGACTTAACGCATGGCGCAAGAGCGTCACTTCCGATTGCACTAACGTTCGGATTTTTTGTTGTGTCCATAGGTTGCTTGTTTCGACAATCACTCTCGTCATAGATTCCTCCCTTCTACTCGACGCACTGGCGCCGATGCGTCGCGCCGAAGTCTTGTTCTCTATAATGCTTCGATGCGCGAAGCCTCACAAACTTATGAGCGCGGTAGGCTTTCAAGCAATTGTTCATAGATTTTCCGGTTGATCCGCCCTACTTGCAATAATTCCCATAATTTTTCCTGCGTCTCGTCGAATGATAACAAGTCTGCTCGAAATGCTTTGACAATTTGTCCGGCGATGCCTGAGAAATGAATGCCCGCCAAAGCAGCAATCTCGCGTCCGAGCGTTTCTTCGATCAATAACGGAAGTCGGCATTCAAGCGCCAGGCAGATTGCCTGACGTTCGCCTTCATGGAGTCGTTGCAACCCCGGAAGGTCCGGAGCGACGATCTCGCTATGCACCTCAATCAAATCAGTAATGCCATAATGGCGCAAATATGCTGTCGGCGTAGAAAACTGATCTGCGGCAACCTCCTCAACTACAACGTGTGGGATCAGGATTGCATCATACATCCTCCGCATCAATTCATAGCCATCAGTCAATTTTTCTAACGAAATCAACGGCCCTGTATTGCTGACAATTCGTCTTGGATCGTTCATGCCTGCAATTCCCGTTCGACCTGTTCTGGCATATCCGAAAGCACGGAAAAGCCGAATGTCGGCAATAACGCTTCGAATGCCCGGCGCGTCATGCCTAAAATGCCGCAGGCTTCTTTCTCAGAGAGTTTGCCTAAATGATAAAGCATGGCCACAAATGCTCGTTGAAGATACTCTTGATCCCAGGCAACATAGGCAACCGTGTCGGGTAATCGGACTGAAATCGTCATAAGTTTTACCTCCCTCTTTCCGTCTATAAATTCTTCTTCAATTCCATAATCCGATCCCGCAATTCCGCCGCGCGTTCGAATTCGAGCTTTTTCGCGGCGTCTTTCATCAGTTTTTCCAGGGTCTCGATCAGTTGTTTCGGATTCGAGCCGGTCGCCTGATAGCCGTTCTGCTCTTCCGCCGCAATCGGCACGGTGTAATAATCGGATTCGTACAGGCTTTCCAGAATGTTTTTGATGGACTTCTGAATTGTCTCCGGCGTGATGTTGTTTTCCACATTGTACGCCTGCTGTTTTTCGCGGCGGCGATGGCTTTCGCCCATCATCGCCTTGATCGAATCGGTCTCTTTGTCGGCGTAGAGAATGACCTGGCCGTTGACGTTTCGCGCCGCGCGTCCGGCAGTCTGAATCAGCGACGTGGTCGAACGCAAGAAGCCTTCTTTATCGGCGTCGAGAATCGCGACGAGCGACACTTCGGGAATATCCAGCCCTTCCCGCAACAGGTTGATGCCAATCAGCACGTCGAACTTGCCGAGCCGCAGATCGCGGATGATTTCGATGCGTTCCATCGTCTCGATATCGGAGTGCAGATATTTGACTTTGACGCCCAATTCTTCGTAGTATTCGGCCAAATCCTCGGCCATGCGCTTGGTGAGCGTTGTCACCAACACGCGCTCGTTTTTCGCGGCGCGCAGCCGGACTTCGCCGAGCAGATCGTCCACCTGACCGGTCGCGGGGCGAATCACGATGTCCGGGTCGGTCAGTCCGGTCGGCCTGATCACCTGTTCCACAAATTTCCCGTCAGTCTTTTGCAGCTCATACGGGCCGGGCGTGGCGGAGACATAAATCATCTGCGGCACTTGCGCCTCGAACTCCTGGAACGAGAGCGGACGATTGTCTTTGGCCGACGGCAAACGGAAACCGTATTCCACGAGCGTCGTTTTGCGAGATTGATCGCCGTGATACATGCCGCGCACCTGCGGCAGCGTGACATGGCTTTCGTCCGCCACAAACAGGGCGTCTTTCGGGAAATATTCGATCAATGTCGGCGGCGCTTCGCCCGGCTTCCGCCCGCTGAGATGGCGCGAATAGTTTTCGATGCCCTGGCAGAAGCCGACCTCTTGCAGCATTTCGAGGTCGAACATCGTGCGCTGATGAATCCGCTGCAATTCCAGCAACTTATTGGCGTGTTTGAATTCGATTTCCCGTTCCAGCAATTCCGCTTTGATCGCTTCCATCGCCCGCTCCATTTCCTCTTTGGGCGTCACGTAATGGCTGGCGGGATAAATCGCCACGCGGTCGAGCGTGTCAATCCGCCTGCCGGTGAGCGGATCGAAGGTCGAAATCTGGTCAATTTCGTCGCCGAACAATTCGATCCGCACGGCGGTATTGTCCTCGTTCGCCGGGACGATTTCGATCACATCGCCGCGCACACGAAACGTGCCGCGATGCAAATCCATATCGTTGCGTTCGTACTGAATATCGGTCAAGCGCCGCAAAATTTTCTGCCGGTCAACCACCTGCCCGCGTTCGGTCGAAAAGATCATGCCGTAGTAGGCGTCCGGGTCGCCGAGGCCGTAAATGCAGGAGACGCTGGCGACAATAATCACATCGCGCCGCTCAAGCAGGGAGCGGGTGGCGGAATGGCGCAAGCGGTCAATGTATTCGTTAATCGAAGAATCTTTTTCGATATACGTGTCTGTCGTCGGGATGTAGGCTTCAGGCTGGTAATAGTCGTAATAACTGACGAAATATTCGACCGCGTTGTTCGGGAAAAACTCCTTGAATTCGCTGTATAACTGCGCCGCAAGCGTTTTGTTATGCGTCATGACGAGTGTCGGTTTCTGGACGCGCTCGATGACATTGGCGATGGTGTAGGTTTTGCCCGAACCGGTCACGCCGAGCAGCACCTGATGTTTTTTCTCCTGCTGAATCCCCTGCGTCAGGGCTTCGATGGCTTGCGCCTGGTCGCCGCGCGGGGTAAAGGGCGAGACTAATTCGAATTTTCCTTGTTGTGGCATCATGTTGTGTTTCCTCGCTGATGCGATTTCAGTGAATCCAATAAGCGTTCGGCTTCTTTTGGCATCCGTTCGATTTGATTTTGATTAGGATTCGTGACACCGCAAAAAAAGTCAAGTGGGAAACAAGCAGGTTTAATCGGATGAGGGAATCGCCGACGTTAAGGGCCAAGCCTCGCGAAATAACTTGACAAGACAACGCAGGCGCGATGCGTTCGCGCTTTAGAATATTACCCACTCCTTGCCCCTCCCGATAGGCAGGGGAATTTTGATGACGTTCGATTGATTTGCGAAGGGAGATAACAAGCGTATGGCGCATTACACGATAGCAATTGTTGGCGCAGGCGAGATGATTGGGAATGAACTGCTCGAATTGATCGAGCAGCGCGACACGCAGATAGAAACGGTGCGATTATTAGGCGCGGAAGGGACGGCAGGCACGCGCATTTCGTTCCGCAACGAGAATCTGCGCGTCGAAAAATTGACATCAGAGGCGTTTGGCGACGTTGACGTGGCGCTATTTTGCGCAGGCGGCAGCATCAGCAAAGAATTCGCCCCACACGCCGTAACCGCCGGCGCGATTGCGGTTGATCTCAGCGGCGCGTTTCGCCGTGAGCCGCATGTGCCGCTGGTCATTCCAGAAGTGAATCCGCTTGCGATTCGCAACCATCGCGGCATTATCGCGATCCCGACGACCGCGACGATTCTGCTCGCGCTTGCGTTGCAGCCGATTTACGATGAAGTCGGCATCGCGCGCATTGTGGTCTCGACCTATCAGGCCGTGTCGGACGAAGGGCGCGACGGCATTGCGGAATTAGAAACGCAGGCGCGGCATATTTTTATCCAACGGGATATTATTTGTCAGGCATATCCCCATCAAATCGCGTTCAACACCATCCCGCATGTCGGCGCGTTTTTAGACAACGGCTATACCTTTGCGGAAATGAGTTTGATCGAAGAGACGAAACGAATTTTCCAGGACGACGCGTTGCGCGTGACGGCGACGACGGCGTATGTGCCTGTCTTTTACGGTCATGCCCTGTCCGTGAATCTCGAAACCGGGGACGCGATCACTCCGGATGACATTCGGCGCATCCTCGGCAATACGCCGGGCGTGAAGGTCATGGATGAGCCGCAGCACAATCTCTATCCCATGCCGGTCAACGCTGCCGGAGAATCAGACGTGTTTGTCGGGCGCATTCGGGAAGACGCGTCGGTCGAACATGGCATCAATTTGTGGATCGCGGCGGATAACCTGCGGCGCGGCATTGCGCTGAATGCGCTTCAGATCGCAGAACTGCTGATGCGAGAAGCATAGAACCTCCCCGTTCGCAGGGGCGTGGATGCCGCTTGTCAATCACACGTTGAAACAGCGCTTCCCTTATCGCGCAGGAATGATTCGATAAACCGTTCGATTGCGCTGATATTCATGTCTCTCGCAAGAGGAGAAAGTTTCTCGGCAAACGGGGCATATTGGGGGGCTAAGGCGTTGATCTCCTCAATTTGCTTCTGAATGTTCATAATATCACCGATTATGACCGATTCGCGCAGCCGCCGTAATCTTTCTGGCGGCGGCGGAACAATGGCGCGAGACGCAGGCTCGCCCTCACGCCGCCCGAATGGGAGCGCCGGTCTGTCCGGTTGGGGGTCATGCGCTTCGCCCGCGAACGTCAGGCTGATGGTCGCGCCCTGATCTACGTCGCTTTCAATGGACAATGCGCCCCCTTCCAATTGTGTCAGGAGCGACACGATGATCAGGCCGAGACCTATCCCCTGCTGCTCATGTCGGCGACGGTCAAATTGCATATACGCGCCGATCTCGGCGATCTGTTCTCGGGTCATGCCGCGTCCCTGATCGCTGATTCGCACGACGCATTGGCCGTCAGCGACGGTCGTCGCAATACGTACCAGTGTGCCGGGTTTGGAAAATTTAAAGGCATTGTCCAGCAGTTCCATCAGGATTTTGGTCAAGTTGGTCGGCGAGACGCGGAGGGTCACATGCAGCGGTTCTACAATCAAATCCGCCTGTCGGTCGGCGCATTCCGCTTGCTGCTGCGCCACCGTCGCGACGACTTCTGCGACGTCAACGCTTTCCGCGTGGGGGATCATCCTGCTCTCTTCCGACGTGTACATGACGACTTGTAATTTCGCGTAGAACAGCGCGTTCTCCACAATTCGCTCTAAACGACGCCCGCCATCATAAATCTTTTGGCCGTATTGTTTAACCTGTTCTAACGTTGGGGCGCTGGGCAGCCGCATGAGCAATTCGGAAAATCCAAGAATCGCATTCAGCGGCGTCCGCAACTCATGGGGCAGAGAAAGGCTGAGGCTCATGCGTAAATCTTCCGTCAATGTTCGTTCGCGTTCCAATAATGTCTGCTCGCGTTCCAGCGCGTGTTGTAATTCCTGATTCTTTGCGCTCAATTCCTGATTTTTCTCTCGCAGCGCATGCTGTAGCTGCTGAATCGCCAAATGGGATTTCACGCGGGACCGCACTTCTTCGGCCTGTAGGGGTTTGGTGACATAATCCACGCCGCCGACCTGGAAACCGTTGACTTTATCGCGAAGGTCGCCCAACGCGCTGATAAAGATCACCGGAATATCGCGCGTGCGTTCATCCTCTTTCAAACGCGCGCACACTTGATAACCGTCCATCCCCGGCATTCTCACATCCAGCAGGATCAGATCGATCTCATGCTTCAGCGCTATCCGTAACGCCTCGTAACCGGAATTGGCTTGCAAAAGGGTATAGCCCGAATCCTCCAAAATGCGTTCCAGGACAAACAAATTTTCCGCCTTATCATCAACGCATAATACTGTGGCTTTGTCAGCGTCTGACATCTATTCCTCCTCAATCAGTTGCGTCATGGCACGATTCATCGGAAAATGAGCGTTTTGGTATTATGTATGTCTGCTATATAACCAGACGCGTAACAGCGAGAGCAGTTTGTCCGTTTCAATCGGTTTCGATAGATAATCGTTGGCGCCGGCGTCAAGACATTTTTGCCGATCGTCGCTCATCGCTTTGGCCGTCAGCGCAATGATCGGCAGCGTGTCGAACTGTTCGAGCGCGCGGATATGCCGCATCGTTTCGTATCCATCAATTTCGGGCATCATAATATCCATCAAAACCAGGTCAATCTCTGGATGCGTGTCAAGTAATTCCAACGCTTTTTTTCCAGTATCTCCCGTCAACACCGTCATCTCCTGTTCTTGCAGCATGTTATGCAGCGCAAACACGTTGCGCAGATCATCATCCACGATGAGCACCGTTTTTCCGGCGAACATAGCGTCTTTCTCAATAGCCGCGTCATCTTCGCGCAGCGCCAAGGTCGGGCGCGAGGCGTCTTCAGCGAGACGGTCGTCGTCTGCGGTGGTGTCTGAGGCGGCTGCGCGCGCCTTTTGCCTCGGATGTTCCGGCAGATAGAACGTAAACGTGCTCCCTGCGCCCACCGTGCTTTGTAGCTGAATCTCGCCGCCCAGCAACACGGCGAACTCCCGTGAAATGGATAAGCCCAGCCCCGTGCCGCCATATTTGCGGCTGGTCGTTCCGTCGGCTTGTTGGAAGGCTTCGAAGATCACACGCTGTTTGTCTTCGGGAATTCCCACCCCTGTATCCGCCACGGCAATCGCCACCGCATGCGTCGGGTCTATGCCGCTGTTGGACAACGCCACGCCCGCCGCCGGACGACTGATGCGTACGCTGATGCCCCCGATTGACGTAAACTTCATGGCGTTCGATAACAAGTTCTTCACGATTTGTTCCACGCGCTGCCGGTCGGTCTCAACGAATTCCGGCAGTCCGTCATCCATGTTGACCTGCAAAGAGAGCCCCCTGTCAGCGGCCACATGCTGGAAATGCTGCGTAATATACTGACACAGTCCGCCCAGCTTCATCGCCCCGATGTTCACTGTCATCTTCCCGGATTCGACTTTCGACAGGTCTAAAATGTCATTAATCAACGCCAGAAGATCAGCCCCGGATGAATACACGATTTGCGCCGATTTGATCTGCCGCTCGGTCAGATTCCCTTCTTTGTTATCGGCCAGGAGTTTGGACAGGATCAACAGGCTGTTCAACGGCGTGCGCAGTTCGTGGGACATATTGGCCAGAAATTCCGATTTATATTGATTCGCTAATTCCAAATCTCTGGCTTTTTCCTCAACCAGTTTCCGGGCATCCTCTAATTCTGCGTTCTTGATTTGTAACGATTTCTCGCGCTGCTCCAGGGCTTTTGCTTGATTCGCCAATTCGTCATTGGTCTGTCGTAATTTTTCCTGGGAGGCTTGCAAGGCGGCTGCATGCGATGCCAAATCCTGGTTGGCGCGTTGCAACGTGTTCTGCTGCATTTGCAATTCTTCAGCCTGCCGTCGCATCTCTTTCAGCAAGTCGTGCAATTTTTGACGCGATTTCGCGGAATTGAGCGCAATCGCAATCGGTTCTTGCACTGATTTGAGAAATTCTTGCTGACGCGCGGTGAATTCCCGGACAGTGCCCAATTCGATGACGCCTTTCACCACGCCTTCATCGTGAAAGGGCAGCGCCAGAATTTGCCGGGGCGCGATGTCGCCGAGTTCTGAACTGAGCCGTAGATGATGCTCAGGCACATCGGCCACTAAGAGCGGCGTCTTCTCCCATGCGACCTGACCGACCAACCCTTCGCCGATGCGCAACACGCTGCGGTCGTCCTGGCCTGGCGTATAGGCGTAACTACCGGCGAGACGCAGCCAATATTCCCCTTCCATCACATACAATAACCCGACTTGCGCTTCGACATGTCTGGCTATGTAGGTAATAATCTGTTCCGATAACGTTCCCACATCCTGTTCTCCGCGCATTTTTTCGCCTAATTCGGCCTGACCGGTATGAATCCAGTTCTGGTATTCGACGATTTCCAGCGCGCGGGCATTCTCAGCCATCATCGTCTGAAGCGTCGTCACCATGCGTTGTAACGATCTGTTCAGGATGTCGCGATCCGATTTCGGGATCACTTCGACCTGAAGATCCTTATTGGCAATTTTTTCCGCAACCGCCGAAACGTCCTGAACGTACTGAATCGTTGCCGCAAAGGAGTGATTGAGAATGTCATGTTTCGATTTCGGGGTGAGACTGACCTGAATATCGCCAGTGGCAAGTTGTTGCGAGACTCTGGCAAGATGGCCGATATAGACGATGAGTTCGCGAAAGGCATCGGCTAACCGGCCAATTTCATCGCGTGAGGTGATGCGAATCTCTTGTTGCACATCTCCGAGCGCAAGTCGTGTGGCAATCTCGGACAATTGCCGCAAAGGGCGGGCAATTCTGGCGGAAACCACGACCGCGACCAGGGTAAACAAACCGAGCGAGGCGAGTCCGATCCTGATCATCCATATCTGGATGCTGCGTTTCGTCTTCGTGCTGGAGTCAAAAATGGCTTGTTGCAGGCTGGTAATTTGCGATTCCGGAATCCCGGAACAGAAGATGCCAATCTTCTCGGCATTCAACGAGCGCAGCGCGGTACAGGCCGTCAAATAGCGTTGCCCGGCCAGCGGGAGTGCCAGATTTTTCGTTGCGTCAGCCTGATACATCGCTGTCTGAATCTCAGGGTTGATGCGAAGAGTCGCAAGATCAACATCCTGCGCGGCATCGCGCTCGAATCCAGCTTGCGCAATCGGAACGGCGTCAATATAGATGACGCTGGCGTAGCCGCCGATTCCCTGTAAATATTTCAATATCTCATTGTCATGATTCAGGAGTTTCCCCACCAGACATATCCCAATCGGCTCGCCAAAGTCATTATTCACGATCCCTGCCGCAGCGATGCTCAGTCCGCCTTGCCCGGCAATATCGCGATGCGCTAATTTCAACATGTTGAGCGCGCGCAGATCGTGCCTCGAAAGCGCATCCCAGAGCGTCGTCGCATTGTCGGTCGGTTGATGTGTAAAAAATTGTTGGGCGCGTATGCCAAGTTCCCATGCGCGGACATATTGTTCCACCTCAAAATCGTTGAGTTCCAACGGAAACGACGCTTCTAACCGGCCGTTGGCATTCAACAGCAGAATAAAATCTATGTTTCGCGTCTGGGCGGTTAATTGCAGTTTTGACCTCATCACGACGAATTGGCGGGTTTCCAGCGCGGCTCGTAACTGCGAATCTTGCCGTAAATCATTGGTCGCATGACGGATGTCTTCTCGAATCAGCGTGTCGAACATCCGGAGGGGCGCTTGCAGCGATTCATATTTCTGAGCCGCCATATCAGCCGCTAATTGCGCCGATTGCGCTGAAATGCTTGTGTCAAGCTTCCATAAGATCATGAATCCTAAGATGGCAAGACTGGCAAACGCTGTCAGACAAAAACTACTGACAATCTTCGATTGTATATGTTTCATCGGATTGACTGGTTCGTTAATTGCGGGTCAGATCGTCGGTCGAAATTTCATTTCGACCGACATCATCTTCACGAATCGCTCACTGAAACGCAGTTTCGACGTACAACGCGAAGATGATCGTTCAAAAGGCAACTGGTATTACTGTCCTTGAAAATGCGAACGCCTGTAGCAGCAGGAGTTGCGTGACGGATCGCAGAAACGCATAATCGAGCGTATCCGATGTATCGGTCGGGCGATGGTAGTTGGGGTTGCGAAAAAACGCGGTATCCGTCCACATCAACGCCGGAATCTTTCTGCGCCAAAAATGAAGATGGTCGCTGCGGAGCAATTGATACGCGCCGACATCCCGAAGACCGCCTAATTCGGCCCCAATGACCGGGAAATCCGGCAGGTAGGTTCGCGCTGACGCGACGAGCGGCGCAATGAACGGATGCGCCTGACGATTCGCGGCGAACGCGAGAAAATTTCCGACTGACGACAGCGCGAGCGGCAAGAGATGCGGCTTGCGCTGCGAATTCGGCATCAGGCTGCAATAACCGACCATTTCGAGGATATGCGCGACCTCGACCGTCATGCCGCTGGCGGGCAAAAACTCCCGCGCGAAATCGGCGCTGCCGATGAGAAAATCCTCTTCGCGATTGAAGAGCGCAAAACAGACCGGCGCATCGGGGACGTAGCGCGCGAGCGTTTCCGCGCACACCAGCGTGGCGGCGACGGCGCTGGCATTATCGTCCGCGCCCGGCGAATCCGCCACGCTGTCGTAATGCGCGCCGATAATCATCGTGCGCCCCGGCAGCGCGTCCGGCGGACGCGCCACGATATTACAGTATTTCCCCTGCAACGCGGCGATATAACCGGCGGCCTCAAGCTGTTGACAGAGCCATTCTTCTGTCCACTGATTTTGCTCGAAATGCGCGGAAAAATGGCGCGGGATGGCGATGGCTTCGACAATCTCGCGCAGTCGCTCTTCGCGGACATCGGCGAGCATGGCGGCAATCCGCTGTTCAGGAATGCCGGTTGGGGCTTGCGTGGAGTCGAAGAGTCGCATCACGTTTACGAATACGCCTGCCAGCAAGAGGCTTCCGGCATAGTGGCAGGTCGCGTAAAATTTGACATCCTTGCGATTTTTTGTCACCGACATCCATAGGCAACCCGGAACATAAATGTCAAGCAAGAAATCAACAGGAACGGCAAGGTTGTCCAATTTTTTTTGCAACATTGAGCTTGACATTCTCCGGCCATTTCGAAAAGTGAGGTTCACCTTTTTGAGAAAAAAGGTTGAATGTATTCACCATTAACATTGCGTATCCGGGTCGCAGAGCCACCCCGGTTATCAAAACAAGGAGCGTGTCAGATGCAACGAGCGATTCTCGTGATTGCCGCCTATATTGCGGCACAGATGCTGGCGGATGTCAGCAGTTTGAAAATAGTGATGTTTCTCGGCCTGTCTATGGACGCAGGCACCTTTATCTATCCGTTGACCTTTACCCTCCGCGATCTTGTGCACAAGACGCTCGGCGTTGCCGCCGCCCGCACCCTGATTTTTGCCGCCGCAGGAATCAATCTGCTCATGGCAGGAATGTTCTGGTTTGTCGCCAAACTTCCGGCAGACCCGAACGCCGGGCAGCAGGCGGATTTTGCCGCCGTGCTTTCTCCGGTCTGGCGGATTGTCATGGCCTCGATTTTGGCGGAAGTGATTGCCGAGTTGATTGACACGGAAGTCTATCGGCTGTGGGAAAAACGTTTTTTTTCGCGTCTGCAATGGGGGCGCGTGCTTTCCAGCAACGCCGTCAGCGTACCGATTGACAGCGTCGTGTTTTCATTAGTGGCCTTTTACGGCGTAATGCCGACATCGGTCGTCGGCGGCATTATCATCAGCAATATCCTGGTGAAAGGCGTCACCACGTTGATCAGCATCCCGATGATTTATGCCGTGCCGCAACAATCAGGCGCACTGTTGGAACAAAAAACCGCCTGAGTATCCGGGTGTATGGGCGCTCGCGTAACGCGCATTTGCGCGAGCGCCCTCTCGAATGACATCAATATCGTGGAAAGCATACAGGAAAAAATGCTTCGTTTAGCGGTGTTCGAACGGTGCTGCCGGCACGGAAGATTGCCACCGACGACGAATTTCTCCAACGATTTCCTCTGGTCAAGGACGAGGGGCGATGGGACAGAGCGCCCGATTCGACGCCCGACAGGTCAAGACGCCCAACGCCCGTATTCTTCCGGCAAGAAAAAAGGACACCGGGTCAAACACGTTGTCGTGCCAACCACAGACAAACGCGTCAGGGACTTGAGCCAGACCTTTGCTGGACATCGCCACGACATCTTTTCGCCGATTCCCCATTCGGATCGAATCTGTTGCGTAACATGAGTTACTTGATAAACGTCCCGTCTTGATATTCCTGAAAGGCGACCTGCAATTCCTGTTTCGTGTTCATGACAATCGGGCCGTGCCAGGCGACCGGCTCGCCGATAGGTTTGCCGGAAATCAGCAGCAACCGCGCGCCGTCATCGCCGCTTTCGATGTGAATTTGATCGCCATGCCGCTCGAACAGCGTCAGCATCTCTTTTTCGAACGGCGTTGACTGCGCCGCGCCGCCGAACTGACCGTTTCCGGCTAAAATGTAGGTGAACGCCGTATAACCGTCTTTGACCTGATGCGTAAACGTCGCGCCCGGCGGAATCGTCACGTCGAGATATTCCGGGTCAACGACAATATCCGACACCGGCGCGTTGACGCTGCCGACGCGCCCGCAAATGACTTTGATGCGGACGCCATTGTCAACTGTGACTTCGGGAATGGTTGCGCTGCGCACATCGCGATAACGCGGCGGCATCATCTTATGCGAAGCGGGCAGATTGACCCAGAGCTGCAACCCCCAGAGCAAACCTGAATCGGTTTTTTGCGGCATTTCTTCGTGAATAATACCGCTGCCGGCGGTCATCCACTGCACGTCGCCCCCTTCGATTACCCCATGATTTCCCATACTGTCCCCATGTTTCACCTCGCCATGCAGCATATACGTCACGGTTTCAATGCCGCGATGCGGATGCCAGGGAAAACCCGCGATATAATCTGCCGGATTGTCGGAATGAAAATCATCCAACAGCAAAAATGGGTCGAATTGC
This sequence comes from uncultured Candidatus Moduliflexus sp., assembly GCA_964602655.1. Classification (GTDB taxonomy): domain Bacteria; phylum Moduliflexota; class Moduliflexia; order Moduliflexales; family Moduliflexaceae; genus Moduliflexus. The sequence goes on along the minus strand of CAZRSF010000001.1, from coordinate 21,629 downwards.
GGCATGTGTTGATAGCCGAACGCGCGGCGCAAATAAACGCCTGCGCCCTCAGTCGTTGGAACGCTGCGCCAGCTTGCCTGAATCGAACGAATTGTGGTTGTCATCTATAGAAAAAAACACCTCACAGGTCTTGAAGACCTGTGAGGTGTTTTTTATTACTCGTTATCCCGCCAGTTTTTTGGCGATGGTCGCGACATGTTTGCCCTGGAAACGGGCGCCTGCCAGTTCATTTTCCGACGGCATCCGCTCGCCGCGTCCGCCGGTGATCGTTGACGCGCCATACGGCGAACAGCCGGTCATTTCGTCCATCCGCGTCTGTCCCGTAAAACTATACGGCAGCCCGACAATCACCATGCCATGATGCAGCAGCAAGGTATGGAACGACAGAATCGTGGATTCCTGCCCGCCGTGCTGCGTGGCGCTGCTGGTGAACACGCTGCCGACTTTGCCGACCCACGCGCCTTTGGCCCAGAGTCCGCCGGTGGCGTCTAAAAATTGCCGCATCTGCGCGACCGCGTTGCCGAAGCGCGTCGGCGCGCCGAACATAATCGCGTCCGCGTCGGCCAACTCATCCACCGTCGCCACTGGAATATGCGCGAACGCTTTTTGCGCCTCGACCGCCCCCATTTTTTGCAACACCTCTTCCGGCAGCGTTTCCGGGACGCGGCGCAGTTCCACCTGTACGCCTTCGATGTCTTTTGCGCCTTCGGCAACCGCCTGCGCCATTTGATAAATATGACCGTACATCGAATAAAAGACGATAAACAGTTTCATCATACTCTCCCTCAGTGCGGATCGCGCGAGGCCGCTCGACTTCACGACATCCGCATTCATTGACATGGTTGAAATTATTCTACAATGAACAGAAGATACTGTTGAAATCATCCACGTCGAAAGAAAGTCAAGAGGAGGAAATTTTTTTTTGTGGGATGAGAATAGAACGATTCGGCTGCGATCTGATATGAAAACGCCAGCGCATCGGCATTCTTTTTTCTTGGGAGTTCATTTTCTCCGAATTTCCCTTGACAATCCTGACATAAAAGTTGAGATAATAAAAGTATTTAACATTATTGTATGAAAGTTGCTTAAAATGTTCCTTTTTTCATTCCGAACTATGATTCACTGGACGCTTCGCAAAAAGATTTTATGCGGCTACGGGGTTTCGCTTATCCTGACAATTATCGTCTTTGTTTGGGCGTTCATCAACCTGCTTCACCTCGGACAGGCCAGCGACAACATTCTCAAAAGAAATTACAAAAGCATTTTAGCTGCTGAATACATGATTAACGCGATTGATCGACAGGATAACGCGATGTTATTGATGCTGCTTGGCGATCATGATCAGATGCTCCAGCAGTTTCATAACAATGAAAGCCAATTTTTACAATGGCTTGGAAAAGCGCAGGATAACATTACAGAAGAGGGCGAACCAGATGTTCTTATTGCCATTGAGCAATCATATTCGCATTATCTGACGAAGTTTTCCGAAGCGAATTTTTCTTCTGAAAAATATCGCGAAGAGATATTGCCATTAGTTTTGCGCGTCCGCGAGAATTGTTTTAAACTGAGAGAAATCAACCAAACCGCTATGTTTCAGACAAGCGAAAAAGCGGGAGCGCTTGCTGAAAAAGCGCGCTGGTCGTTACTGGTGATTGGCATTACTGCCGTAGGGTTTGGGATTGGTTTCAGTCTATTGCTCTCAACGATCATCGTGAAACCGCTTCAACACATGATGATCGCCACGCAAAAAATCGCCGACGGAAATTACGAGATCGAACTTGCGCCGCAGTCATCCGACGAACTTGGTTTATTAGCCGCAGAGTTCAATCTGATGGCAACACGGATCAAAGCATATCAGGAGTTGAACATTCAGCAGAAAATCCTGGAACAAAAGAAAAACGACGCGATCTTACGCAATATTGATGATGGCATCGTGGTCGTGGACGCTGAATTGAAAATTGTCACTATCAACGCAATGGCGGTCAAAATTCTCGATGTGAACGAACAAGAATGCCGCAATCGTCATTTTTTAGAAGTCTTCAAAAACGAGCAACTGTTTGATTATGTAAAACAGACGGTCGAATCGGGTAAACCGCCGCATATCGAAGAAGGCAAAAACGTGTTTTCCATCCGAACCGGGCAGGCTACCGCGTATTATGAATTTTCCATGACGCCGATTCGCATGAAAGAGACGGAATCGCTCTTTTATGCGGCGCTTCTGCTGCGAAATATTACGCGCCTGAAAGAGCTTGACCGCCTCAAAAGCGAGTTTGTGATGATTGCCTCGCACGAACTCCGAACTCCCCTCACCAGCATCAACATGAGCATCAGCCTCTTGCGCGAGAGCGTGACTGCGAAGTTGGACGAACAAGAGCGCGAACTGCTTGAGGCCGCGTACGAAGAGACGCAGCGCCTCAAAGCCCTTGTCAGCGATCTGTTGGATTTATCCAAAATCGAAGCCGGCAAAATGGAATTGGACTTTCGAACGGTGTCGGTTGTTCCATTGATCGAAAAAGCCATGACGCTGTTGAAAACGCAAATCGAGGCGAAAGGGGTTGAACTCTCTTCTCAGGTTGACGACAATTCGGCGACCGTCAAGGCCGATGTCAATAAGATCGCCTGGGTGTTGACGAATTTGATGGCGAACGCCTTGCGTTTTACGGAAAAAGGGGGATTCATCAAACTCTCCGCCCGAAAAGTCGGCGCGCATCTTCATCTTTCCGTTCAGGATAGCGGCGCCGGAATTCCGTATGAGTATCAATCCAAAATCTTCGATAAATTCGTCCAGGTAAACGATAGCAGGAACACAGGCGGGACCGGATTGGGTTTAGCGATCTGCAAAGAAATCATTCGCGCTCATGGCGGCGCGATTTGGGTGGATTCTACGCCCGGAGAGGGCAGCGCCTTTACGTTTACGCTGCCGATTGTATAACGAAATTATCGTAAGGAGAAATATGCTATGCCTGCATCAGTATTGATTGTTGACGATGAAAAAAATATCCGTTTGACCGTCTCAGCCACGCTGAAATCCATGCAATGCGAGACGGATACCGCCGTGAACGGCGAAGAAGCGTTGGCGAAAATCGCGCAAAAGGCGTATGATCTGATCCTGTTGGATATCAAAATGCCCGGCATGGACGGCATGACCGTTCTGGAACGTATTCGGAAAATCAAGCCGGGCATCAGCGTCGTGATGATTACGGCGCACGGCACAATCGCCAATGCCGTGGACGCGATGAAATCGGGAGCGGTTGATTTCTTGCAGAAACCGTTCACGCCCGACGAAATCCGTCATGCCGTCGCCCTGGTGTTAGACCGCAGAACCCTTGACGAACAGCATGTTGTCAGGTATGAAGAATTTATGGAACTTGCCAAAAAATACGTGGAACAACGAGACTTTACGACAGCGATGGAATTTGTCCGCAAAGCCATCGCCATCGCGCCGAATAGGCCGGAAGCGTTCAATTTTTTAGGCGCGTTAACGGAGATCAGCGGCGCAGTGACGGAAGCCCAAAAATTGTATCGCGCGGCGATCTCGTTAGACCCGACATACGCTCCGGCCAGAGAGAATCTCAGCCGAACGACGTCCGGGCATGTCCATGAACACATTCATCTTGAATAAGAAAGGAGTCCTTTATGGCGCAGAAACAGACGATGTTTATCGTGATCGCCGGTTGTGGCAGAATCGGCGCGTTTTTGGCGAATACGTTCAGCCATCATGGGCATAACGTCGTGATTATTGATCGGGACGATGCCCCATTTTCAGAGCTTTCCGGCGAATTCAGCGGTTTCAAGGTCGAAGGCGATGCCATTGAATTCGCCGTGTTGAAACAATCGAAAATCGAGAAGGCTGATGTCGTGCTGGCCGTCAGCGAAGACGATAATACGAATTTGATGGTCGCGCAGATCGCCAAAACGCTGTTCCAGGTTCCCAGGGTGATCGCCAGAGTCTTCGAGCGCCAGAAGGAAGAGATTTATCGCCAGAGCGGGATTGAGATCATCTGTCCGACTTCGATTGTCGGCAATCTGTTCTTTGACGCGGTGATGGCCGAAAGGAGTTCATCGTGAGGTGTTATCAGGAGTGCCAAAGCTTGCTTTGGCCGTCCACTTCGTACCGCCGACGTCCTCGTCGGCCTCTCTTCGTAAAGCCGACGAGGACGTCGGCGGTACGACATACTCCATAAAGATTACTGACCACAGGAGCGTTCTATGAATATTTTGATTGTCGGCGGCGGAGAAATGGCGTATTTTCTGTCGCGGTCGTTTATTTCCAAAGGGTATGTCGTGACGGTCATTAACCGTCATGCCGACGAATGCACGCAATTAGCCCGGAAACTTCGCGCCACCGTCGTGCATGGCGATGGAAGCAGCCCCAAGATATTAGAAGAAGCCGGCGCGTACCTCACTGATGCGATGTTAGCCGTCACGTCGCAAGACCAGAAAAATTTGGTGATCTGCCAGATCGCTCGCATGAAATTCAATGTTCCTCAAACTATCGCCTTAGTCAACGATCCTGAGAATGAAGCCGTCTTTCGCAAGCTCGGCATTCAAGCGATCTCGACCACGCGCATTCTCTCGAATCTGATCGAGCAAAAGACCGGATTCGATGAGATTATCAATCTGATTCCTATCGAAGAGGGCAAAATCAATGTCACGGAAGTGGCGCTCACCGATGATTCGCCGATTCTCGGAAAATCCATGAGCGAATTAGCATTGCCGGACAATGCGCTGATCGCCTGCATTATCCGCGACAATCTCGCCATCGTGCCGCGTGGCAATACCCGGCTTGAACGGCATGATAAGTTGATTGTCATGACCGTGCCGGAAAATCACGGAACTGTCATCCGGCTGTTGACGAACGAATAAAACAAGACTGAGGATATTCCTGAAAAGCGCCGTACCGCGAACGTCCTCGTTCGCAGGCCGACGGGGACGTCGGCGGTACGAAAAAATTATACTATTATGAGAAACAGCGCACACTTACAACATATCTATTGCGCGATCCTGTCCTACACGGGCGTGATCTTGATCATCGTCAGTCTCCTCCTTTTGACGCCTCTGACGGTGTTGTTTTTTTGGCCGGAAGAAGCGCGGTATAGTGTCGGATTTCTGCTGCCCGCCGCGCTGCTTGGCGGGATCGGCATCGCGCTGTGGCGCGGTTTTCAACGCAAAGAACCGGCAGTGTTAACGGTGCAAGAAGGCGGAGTCATCGTCTTGCTCAGTTGGGTCGCTGCATGCGTCTTTTCGGGGTTTCCACTCATGCTGATTTCGAAACTGAATTTTACGCAAGCGGTGTTCGAAGCGGTGAGCGGATATACGACGACCGGGCTTTCGGTGGTGGATGTCACGACCGCGCCCAAAATGGTGTTGCTCTGGCGCTCGATTATGCAATTCGCAGGCGGTTCGGGCTTTGTGATTATCATGCTGTCGGCCATCGCCGGGCCAGCCGGACCGGGGCTTTCGATTGCGGAAGGACGCACGGATCAACTCGTGCCGCATGTGCGTCATTCCGCCAAATTAGTGCTTTACATTTATTCCGGCTATACGCTGTTCGGCATTGTCGCCTTATGGCTTGCCGGGATGAATATGTTCGACGCTGTCAATCACGCCATTCCAGCGGTTTCTACCGGCGGCTTTTCAACGAAGGTCGAAAGCATCGGCTATTGGGATTCCCCGCTCATCGAGGCGATCACGATGGTGCTGATGATTCTCGGCAACTTGAATTTTCTGACCTCCTACCTGCTTTTGCTCGGTAAATTCAAGGCATTTATCAAGAACGGCGAAGTCCGCGTGATGACGCTGATGATCGTGCTTGGCGCGCTGCTGCTCTGGCTGTTCACCTGCCCCGCGCTTGCGCTGCCGATGGCAAAAAGCGTGCGCGTGGCTGTTTTCGAAACGGTGTCGGCGCTGACGACGACAGGATTTTCTACGGTGTTCTATCAAAAGTGGGACGCGCTTGGAGTCTTTGTATTGACAGTCTTGATGCTGGTCGGCGGAGGCACGTGTTCGACAGCCGGCGCGATCAAGCAGTATCGTATCTATCTGCTCTATAAAACAGTGGTCTGGGAAATGACCCGATTCTTCAAACCGAGAACGGCAATCGTCGAAAACGCGGTCTGGCAGGGCGAACAGAAAGTATTTGTCAGTGATAGCCATATCAAAAATGTCGTGGCGTTCGTCTTTCTGTATCTTGTGACCTATTTTTTAGGCAGCGGAATCCTGATGGCGTATGGTTATTCCACGAGGGATGCGCTGTTCGAATTTGCGTCAGCATTAGGAGATGTCGGACTTTCCATCGGGATAACCAGCGCGACAGCCCCAACCGGTTTGCTGTGGACGGAAACCATCGGCATGTTTCTCGGACGGTTGGAATTCTTCGTGATTTTTGTAAGCATCGTCAAAATCATCAAAGATAGTTCGCTTTTCTTAAAACGATGTGATACCAATTCTTAATTTAAATACACCGTTCATCTCATTGACAACTTCAGCGTCGTGAAATCCTGCCCTGTAAAAGGCAGTCCGCGATGCCAAAGCCATTGCCACCTATTTGCGGCCCATTGATCTGCGCAAGAAAATGGTTGTGTTCCGTCAAGAATGAAATGGCGATGTTATTTTCCGCGCAAAGCGCCATCGTATGCATCGTTCATGACCTTTCAGGAGGGGATGAACGATGCACACGGCCAGCCAGGTGATGACAGCCACTCAATGATCCGGCATGTCAGGCGAAACATCGCGACAAAGCGACCGCTTAGCCAGACGACGCAATGTGTTAGACTTGCAGGGAATCTACGAGGTCTTCCGTCCGTTTCAACACGTCTTTGGTGACGATATTCATCTGCTGCGTGCCTTGTTGTTGCAGCAGCGCGATGTTATGTGTCACGTCCGCGACTTCGGCAATCGCTTTGATCGCCTGTTGCATCGTATGCAGCGTCGCTTTGATCGTGGTCGAATCGTCGGCGCTGTGCTGCGCTAACTTGCGGACTTCTTCGGCGACGACGGCGAACCCGCGCCCGGCGTCGCCCACGCGCACCGCTTCGATGGTGGCATTGAACGCTAAGAGCTTGGTTTGCCGCGTGACATTGTTGATCGAGGCGATAATGTCGTCAATATTGGAGAGGTGTTTCAACAATTCATTCCCCTGCCGAATCAAATGTTCGCTCTGCGCGGTCAAATGCTGTGCGCTCTCCGTCACTTGCGCGATGGAAAGGGACATCTCTGTCATGGCGGACGACAGGTCTTGCGCGATCAGCGCGTAAAATTCGCGACGCTTCAGGAGTTCCTGATAGTTCTGTTCCAATTCGAGGTTCAAATGATGCAGTTCTTCCTGCATTTTGATGTTGGCAATCGAGAGCGATGCCTGATATGCGAAGAGTTTTAAGAGTTCCAGCGGTTGATGCGTCGCATATTCTTGCGGCGACGTATGATCCGCTAACAGGAGTCCTAATTTCTGGTCGTTCACCACTAACGGCAGCAGAACCATCGTCGCGGGCTGCGTAGGGAAAATGTCCTGATACGGCGGCGCAAGCTGATAGTCCTGCGGCATATTCGCCACGTCTTTGATATGAAAAATCTGCTGCTCCGAAAACGCTTTCGCCAGAACGCCTCCATCCGGCGTGACTGGCGCGTGAAGCCCTTCAATCGGCATGTCGCGCGCCGCTTTGACCTCGCGGCATTCCAACATGTTGGTGATCGGATTGAACAGAAAAATCAGCACACGCTCGAATTCGAGGATATAATAGGCGGCTTCGGCAAGCTGCGACAGGATCGCTTCGAAGGTTTTGGCTTCCTGCAAACTGATGTTGAGGTGTTGCAGCCGGGCAAGCTCTTTCTGCATCTCGTCCACGCTGTATTGATACTGCTTTTCCCGATCTTCGAAATTTTTGAACGACCCCTGAATTTTGGCTTCAACGTTTTTCAAGTGCGTGACGACGCGATTCAGATACGCGTCCAACACGATTCCAGCGACGACCAGGCCAATCAGCACGAGCGCAAACAAACCGGAAATCGCTTGAGGAAAAAGGACGGCCACGCTTGCCAGCGCAATGCTGACGCCCCCACACGTCAGGCGATACAATTTTCCCGGCTTGAGTTGTTTGAATCTTACCACGACAGTTCGTCCTCGTGTTCCTGAATGTCCTCTAACACGGTGTACAACGTTGCGGCATCATCTTTCACGACAGCGCGTTCCGGCAGGCGTTCGATTCTGACTTTCATGCGCCGATGCCGGAACTTCAGAGCGAGAATATCGCCCACCCGTAGTTCCTTTCCAGCTTTGGCCGCTTGCTCGTTTACCTGAACCAACTGCTTGTCGCACATCTCTTTGGCTAACGGACGCCGTTTGACGAGGCGGCTGATTTTGAGGAAGTAATCCAATCGCATAATGGCAACTCAGAAGCCCTGACAGGGCTGAAAAAGGCGTTCAATCGAACGCCCCTACAATGTCGTATCTTTTGCGATGATGATTATCGAATTTCAATATAAGCGGTTTTTTTCAAATCTACGATCCATTGCTTATACAGCGCATCGGCTTTTTGTTCGAACAATTTGCGGCGAATCGCCTCTCTAGCGTTTTGCAGCGCATTTTCTTCGCCGCCGGTTTTCGTATCCACGTACAAAATATACAATCCATCGTTGAAGCGCACGGGATCGCTGATTTCTCCGGCAGACATCTTGAACGCGTAATCGAACGGCGCGGCTAACTGCCCTTCCTTGAATTTGCCCAATTCGCCGCCATTCGCTGCGGACGGATGTTCCGAATGTTCTGTTGCCATCGCCGCAAAATCCGCGCCGCCGCGCAATTCCTCAACAATACGAGTCGCCTTATTCTGCACGGCGAGCGCATCGGCCTCGCTGGCATCTGGCCCGATGGAAAGAAAAATTTGCCGGACATGCACTTCGGCAGGCGCTGCCGGAAAATCGGCGCGATGTTCCTCAAAATAAACGCTGACTTCGTCCTCGGCAATCTGGACTTTCGACCGGACTTCCAAATTCATCAGCTTGGCGATTTTGATTTGTTTGCGGATATCGTCAAGATATTCGTCCCATGTCGTACTTTGCTTATTGATTGCCGCTTTTAGCTCGTCGTCGGTAAAAATGTTATTCCGCTTTTTGACATCGTCCAGGGCGGCTTTCAACTCGTCGTTTGTCACGGCCACGCCGTTTTCTTCCGCCTTTTGGATGATCAGTTCGTTTTCAATAAGAAAGGCGAGCGCTTTTTCCCGCCGCGTTTTTTCATCGTCAGCAGCAGACAAGCGCCCCTGATTCGAAAATTCCTGTTCGATTTCCTGGAGGCGGGAAAGCGTGACGATGTTTTTATTCACCACCGCCACAACGCCATCAATGCGTTCAGCCGCGGCAGCCGCGAGGCCGATGTGTAATCCTAACAGCGCAAGACATCCTGTGACAACCTTCTTCATAACGTATCCGGCACGCGCTATTCGAATAGCAGCGTTCATTGCGATTCAATAGCGTTGCCTGAGTTAATTGACTTGGAGAATTCGAGATTGGTTGAATATAATTGTTGCGTTCGTTTCAAGTTCCGCCATCCATAAATCAATGGCAAACATGCGCTTTTGTTTTTTCAGCAGTCGTTCGATTTGTGCTTTAGCATCGTCGAATGTCACGGTGTGCGCGTCGCGCTGGCCGGTCAGCGTGAAAATTTGATAGCCATACGGGGTGCGAACCACCTCGCTCACATCTCCGATCTTGAGCGTGAAGATGACCTCATCGAATTCCGGCGGCATGACTCCGCGCGCGAAAAAGCCCAAATCGCCGCCATTCGCCGCATCTTCGCTTTCCGAATATTTCCGGGCAGCCTCGTCGAACGGCAGGCCGTTCCGAATCGCTTGAAGCGCTTGTGCCGCCGTGTGTTCCTCGTAGGTCAAAATCTGACTCGCGCGCACTTGCGCCGGGTAATCGTATTTGTCTTTATGCCGTTCGTAGTATTGCTCGACTTCCTGCGGCGCAACGGTCGTCATGGATTGCATATTCAGATCGGCGAGTTTTTCCAATAACAGCGTTTCGCGCTGCGCGATTTCCCACTCAGGGTAAGCTTGTCCCTGTTCCTTCAGAATATCCTGAATGTCCTCGCCGTGGTATTCTTCCTGCACCTGCCGCACAAACTGCTGAAACTCGTCGTCGGTCACGGTCACGTTTTGCGCGCGGGCTTGCTGCGCGATCAGGCGCTGCCTGATTAACTCTTGCAGCGTCGTTTCCCGCAATTGCCGCAGCACGTAGTCATCCGGCTCACGCTGTTCCTCTTTGTTCAATGCGACATGTAAGCGTTCCGACAGGGCTGAGATCGTAATCTCTTCACCGTTGACCGTTGCCGCGACCGTGTCCGGCAGTGATACGGCATTCGGACTCTCCGCGGCTTGCGGTGTCTGTTCGTCGCCTTCGAGCGGTTCATCCAGCAAATCCTCATCGCTGATCTGCTCGTCCGATTTGCCGCCGCAACCGGCAACAAGTCCGATGATGAGCAATAACAACCCGCATACAGAACAGGCCATCATCAACTGAGAACGTCGTCTCATGTTTTCTCCCATGTAATGCTCTGATGTGAAAATATTTCAAGTACGCGTTGTCGTTTTAAATTTGACAAAACAGCAAGCGAAACGATCATTTCGTCCGCTAATTGTTATATTCGTCACCGTGAAGAAAAATTTTCAATCTGCGCGTTTTTTTTATTGTCTTTCTTTTGCAATATTTCCGTAGCATCATTTCTCGTCAATCAAATTCTGTCAATAGTTTCGTGAGCGAAAGGATGGAAAAGCTATGGCGGTAGTGACCGCGCTGTACGGCGCAGCATACGATGGCAAAAGCGAAGAAGTCTTTCAGCGCTGCCTCGGCTATCTTCGGGCGGGCGAGGGGCAATCCTGTTTGTATCTCGCGCGGGGCGACGCCCGCACGCGGCAGCTTCGACAGCGGGCGCTGCGCGAAACGGGCGGCGGCTTTCACCTGCCGATCTCGACGCTTTCCGATCTGCTGCGGCAGTGGCATCGGACGCTGCCCGGACGCAAACGGCTGCTCGGCGGATTGGAGCAAAAATTGCTGCTGGAAGACGTGCTTCGCCGTCATGCCGGTCAATTCGGCGAGACGTTTCCTCTGCGCCATGTGCGCGAACATCCCGGCCTTGTCGCGAAATTGCTGGAATTTATCGTGGATATTCGGCGGATCGGCCTGCATGACGCCGACCGATTGGCTGAACGCTTTCAACGCTGCCGGGGGCGTCAGCGCAAGCTCTATCACGATTTGACCGCGCTGCTCGAATTATATTGCCGCGAATTGGACGACTTGCGCGTCACAGACCAGCCCGGCATCTTTCTGACCGCCGCCGAATGCGCCGCCGCCGGAACGTTCGACATCCGCAGCGTCGTTCCGTCCCCGGAATTGCTCGTGCTGGAAGGCTATTACGAGCTTCCCGCCCCGGATCAGCACGTCATGCTCGCCCTGTTCGCGCAATTCGAACAGACGGTCTTCACGCTTGACATGCCGTATAATCCGTACAATTGGCCGGAACAGGAGCGCGGCGTCAAAACTTTTGCTTTGCTGCGAGATGTCTGCGCGTTTCTTCAGCGTTCCGGCTGCTCCGTGCGTCCGTACGCGCCGCAACGCCGCTTGATGGTCGCGGAACGCGCCGAACCCCAGGAACAGCCCGCCGCGCTGCTGCATCGCCCGCTCGATTCCGTTCTCATTCGCTCAGCGCAAGACCGAAGCGCGGAAGTCGCCTGGATGGCCGCGACCATCCGAACGCTCTATCGCGACCGCCATGTCGGCGCGTTTCGCGACATCGGCGTCGCGTTTCCGAAACTCGAACCATACACGCCGCTGATTCGCGAAATCTTCCCGCGTTACGGCATTCCGCTGACCATGTTCGAGGGGAATCCGCTCGCTTCATCGCCGGTCGCGACGGCGATCTTCCGCCTGATGCAGGTCGCGTTGGACGAGTATAGTTACGACGCGATTCGCGCCTGTTTTGCGTCGCCGTTGATTGAAGTCGAAGGGACGCCGCCGTTGAATTCCGCGAGCTATCCGGCATTGGATGCGCTGCTGCGCTCCTTCGGCGTGATGCAAGGCAAGGCGGCCTGGCTCGAACAGATCGCGGCGTGTCGCCAACAGGTCGAAGCGCCTTATCCGGTCGAATACGCGCTGCTGCCCGCGTTGCTGAATTTTTTCGACCTGCTCGCCCCATTCGATGCGCCCGAACCGCGTTCCGCCGTTGAAATGCTGCAAACGCTTGTCACGCTGATTCATCGCCTGCGCGTCCCGGAACGCATTCTGCGCGCGCCGGATCGCGCCATTCGCGAGCGGGAATTCGCGGCTTTGCAACGCTTGCTGAATCTGATGAACCTGTTGCGCCAGGAACTCGCCAAAACTCGTGCGGAAATGCCACTGCGCGATCTGTTCGATCTGCTCCAATTGACGGTGCAAAGCGAGACGTATTACGTCCGGCAGGAATTCGACGACGCGGTGTTCGTGATGACAGCGCAGGACGCCCGGCAAACCTCGTTTCGCCACCTCTTTTTCGGCGGATTGGCGGAAAAAGACTTTCCGGGGCAGGAGGACACGTCCATCTTTCTGTCCGAGCAGGACGCGCAAATCGTCGGCCTGCCCACGTTTGCGGACAAACTCAAGCAGAGCGCCTATCTGTTTTATTTGACGATTCATAACCCGACCGACCGGCTGTATCTCTCGTATCCGCGTCAGGAAGACGAAAGCGACCTGCTGCCATCAACCTACATCGAGCGCGTCAAAGCGGAATTGGAGGCTTCGAACCATCCGTCAACCGTTCTTCGAAACGACGAGACGTTTGCCCTGAAAGGGCAGAAGAATACAGCATGGGGATTTATCCCCATGAAACCCGACGTTGCCGCCGTCCGCCCTGAAAGTGCGGTGGAATCTTCTCCTGCGCCCTTTCAGGGCGTATCCTCTGATATGCGATCTGTTCCTGGGGATGAATCCCCAGGCTGTATTCCTACGCCCTTTCAGGGCAAAAATGAGGATTCCTCACTCGCGCAATGCTACACATTTTCCGACCTTGCGGAATGGCTTGGAAAGCAGCCGACAGCCGACAATCATCCGAGCCTGATTCGCGCCGCGCTCGAAACATTCCGGCAGCAGCGCGACGCGATGACAGTCGCCCATTTTCTGAAAAGCCTCGAACACGAAGCGCGACGGCGCGAAACGGCGTTTTCGGAATTCGATGGGATGTTGACGGCAAACTGGACGAAACGCCTGTTAAGCGACCGTTACGCTCAGCACGTCTATCACGCGGCGGAGTTCGACCTCTACGCCCGCTGTCCGATCAAATTCCTGTTCCAGCGCATTCTGCAACTTGCGCCGTTGCCGCCGGTAGGGCAGGAGTTCTCGGCGTTGACGCTCGGCGCGTTGATTCATGCGGTCTTATTCCGATTTTATGCGGGCGAACAGCCGGGCATGGCGGACGAGGCATTTTTGCAGCGAGCGGCGCAGCCCGGAACATGGCTGATAGAAGCGCGACAGCGCATCGCAGACACGCTCCGCGCAGAGTTGGCGCACTATGATTTCGGCGGCGCATTCTGGGACATGACTGTTTTCGGCCTCTCCGCGGGATTGCCAGGCTATGCGGATGATGACGCGGAATACGCCGGAGCAGATTGGCAAGGAGTACTATCGAAATTCGTGGAACAGGAATCCGGCAGGTTAGGCGCAGCGCGACCGCGTTATCTCGCCGCCGCGTTCGGCATGAATGCCGACGCTGGCTATCGCCTCTCCGTCGCGCCGTACACGCTGCGCGGCCTTGATGCAAGCGGCCAAGAGCAGCAGCTTCAGTTGATGGGGAAAATAGATCGAATTGACGCGGACGCCGGAGAAAATGGCGGCGCAGCGCGACCCAAAGCGCTGATTGTGGACTATAAAACCGGCAGCGCGCCGTCAATGAAGGAGATCAAACGCGGCCTGCATTTTCAACTGCCGTTGTATCTTCTGGCGTTGCGGGAGCTGCTCGGCGAGACGTTCGATGTGATCGGCGGCGCGTATTATCAGGTCAAATCGCCGCATGAGATCGGCGCGAAAAGTCCGCTTGGCGCACAAGACGATTCGCGCTATTTTCCCGGCGCGAAAGGCTTGTGCGAGAGTTCCGACGAACTGCTTGCGCTGTTGCGAGACTATGCCAACCGCGCCGCGCAGATTCATACGCAGATTCAAGACGGGCGCTTTCATCCGACCACGCTCGGCGAAACTGCCGCCAAATGCGAATGGTGCGACTACCTCAGAATTTGCCGCGTCGATCATCAGCGGATGGCGAATATCGTGTCGGACGTATAATTTATGAGCGCTGATGTTTGCCGCTGTTTAAGCGAACCCTTGAGTTTTGATCAGTACGATAAAATCATATTTCTTGGCATTGATGACACGCATGGACGATTTGGCGAGGTTAATATTTTACGGTGCAAAACCTGCGGTCGTTACTGGCTTCATTATTTCGTCGAATATGAGTCTTTTCGCGGTTCAGGGCGGTATTTCATGGGGTTGGTTACGCCGGAAACCGCCGAGACACTCTCGCCAGATCGAGCCGTTGAATACTTGAATTCGCTTGATTGGCATCTCTATGGCGGTTCGTACTTTTTTGGCAGAAAAGGCAGAGCCTCCGGACAGGTCTATGTAGATTGTTAATCTTTCGCTATATCAGCGCAAAAATTGTCGCCAATTCCATAACGAAACATCAAGATTGAAAGGGCTTAGAGATGACGTTAAAACAAGAGATTCATCAGATTTTTGAAGGAAACGCTTTTTTACGGCCATTATTTTATCGTTATTCGACAGCGCTTCGCTTTGAATTGTCTGAGGGCGGAGATGCCCTTGCACAGTTTTTGGTGGCCTATCGGAAAGCGGAAACGATATGTTTATATATTTTTAAACATTCGCCGCATATCACGATCTGTCTCAAATTCTATGGAAAAGCCTCTCTTGTGTCATCATATTCACTGTTTAAGCGATTAGCCGAGGCGAATATCCGAATTCCGAAACCGCGTGAGATGTGGGCTGAAAAAGACGATGGGACTAATGAAAGGATGTCGGATAATGAAGACTATTGGTATCACTCTATCATCTTCAACCTACCTGTGACGCAATTACGGAACGTTCTCTGGTGCGCGTTGGTACGAGACTTTGGCAATATTCGGCCTAATCCTGGAGGGATAATCTATCTCTTCGATCTGCCGCAACACATTATGATATGGCCGTATGATGATAGAGGCATGGATGTTGCCGGACCCAATCGTGCCTTATTAAAGAAGTTGTATGAGAGATTTTCTGACTACCTGCTTGATTACGATAGAGAGGCGATGGATGCGATATTCAGAACGGCTCAATAAATGATGAGGCTGAACGAAATATGCTCAATGTAGTGGTGGCAATAACGCTGTAGCGTCAAGTTTCGTACTTCCAATCGCGGAGCGCTTTTATCCCTGAAATAAGGCGTTACTACGAAACCAATATTATCAATAACACAGGATGGAATATATGGCTGAACAGACTCCACACACCTACCCGGCGGAGCGCCTGATTGCATATAGCGACGCCATTTTTTCGATTGTCGTGACCTTACTTGTGTTAGAAATCCGACTGCCGGAGCATTCGGAACATGGCGTGCTCAACGATCTGTTTCAGGAATGGCCGTCAATTATCTCATTTCTCATCAGTTTCTTTATCATCACGGTCGTCTGGATGAATCATCACGAAATGTTTCACCATATCAAGCGCGTGGATTATCGGCTGATCGTGCTGAATACATTGCTGATGCTAAACGTCGTGCTGATTCCGCTGGCGTCTTCGATGTTAGGAAGACACTTGCTTGAGAGCAAGCCCGAACTCATCAACGCGGCGTGTATTTATGGTTTGTGGATTGCGATTGGAGGAATTCCGTTCAATCTGTTGTGGTCGTATGCGAGCAAGCAGCCGCATTTGCTGAAAGAAGACGCCGATCCAGAAGCGCTTCAGCGTCTTGGTCGCCACTACTGGAGAGGGCCGTTCTTGTATCTGCTTGCCGCGCTGTCTTCCTTGATCAACCAGTGGATTGCTGTGATTGGATATGTCGCGCTATTGGGCTTATTTTTCGTGCCAGCATCTCTCTGGATGCGCAAGAAAAAATAACGCCCGTCACGCCGGGCGTAAAATAGCATTCACGCGCTCAAGCAGCGGACGGCCTTTGTCCGGGTTTACCATCGCGATATAATGCGCCAATCCGCGCAGGCGGGCGGGCGTCAGTTCGCCCCCTTTCCACGTTTTCCCTCGCAAGCCGTCTTTTTCGACCTGAAACAGCAAAGCCCGGAAATTCCGCAGCGTGTCGCGTTCAAGCGTCATGTTTTCATTCACGACGATGCCGGTTACTTCCTGCCGCGAGCCGCTGCGCATGATGCGGAGCTTATCGGGATGCACGGTGAAGCCTTCGTCGCTGATGATTTTCTTGGCGCGCCAGAGGAGTTTCGTCAAATTCGGCAGCGCGTCTTCCGCGCCGGAAAAGGTCATGTCGTCGGCGTAGCGCGTGTAGGCGAAGCCCATTTTCTGCGCCATGCCGAGCAAGCGGCTGTCGAGGCGGCGGCAGAGAATATTCGTCAGCGCCGGACTTGTCGGAGCGCCTTGCGGCAGATGGCGACCGGAAGCGGCGACATAATACGTCTCGCCGTCCAATTCGAGTTCGTCCACGTCCGGCTCGGTGCATAACAGCGCGAAAATCGTCGCAAGCTGTTCGGAATAGCCCAATCCGCGAAACACGCCTTTGACGCGGGGATAGGAAATTGTCGGGAAAAAATCCTTCACATCCATGTTGATCACCACGTCGCGCCCGACATGCGGCGCGGCGTTGGTGACGATGGATTCGCCAGAGCGGAAACCTCGCGCCGCCGGATGGAGCGGCACGGCTTGCAGCAGATGTTCCAACACCCAGTGCTGCGCAGCTTTCAGGCGCGGCATCGGCGCGGAAATCAGCCGCATTCCGCCCGATTTTTTCGGCATGTAAAAGCGTTTGTAGTGGGATACCTTCGACACGTCGCGCTGAAAGGTCAAAAAACGGAGCTCGCCGACCGAAATCCCCATCGCCTGCGCCAATTCGCTGACGTTTGCGAAGGCTGGCAGATTGTTCTGCGCCAAGCGTTCGGCGGAATATTCTTTATTCTGCAACCCGCCAGAAACGCCATCGCCAAGATAGCCGATCTCCTGCGCTTTTAGCTCTTTCCAGCGGCGAGCGCGTTCGTCCCGTTCGCGCTGGCGGCGTTCTTTCGTTTCCGCCTGCTTTTTGCGCGAATCCTCCAGCCGTTTTTTGCGCATCTCTTTGAGCATTTGCTGGCGGTTGTCGAATTTGCGCTGTTTTTCAAGGAGTTCGGTCAATTCGCGAGTCAGTTCGCCTTCGCGGCGAATCAGTTGTTCCGGCAGAGTCGGGGCGTCTTGCTGATCCGGCCAGAATCCGAGCCGCACCATTTCTTCTAAAATATATTCTTGTTTGGAAGTCGCCCGAATGCGGTCGTAAATCTGCTGTCGTGTTAAGCGGGAATCCTGGGAATTTTCGGCGTTGCTCATAGCATTTAGGGGAAAGCGGGAATCGCGAAACACTTCGAACATCCTCAGGACTGGACTGTTCAACTCAAGCAGAGCGACTACTGACGACAATTTCACATCCCGGATGTGACACCGGAAATGTCGTCAGTAGTCAGTCTCTGCACAGTCGCGAACAGGCCAGTGAAGCATGGGAAGCCTGTCAACATGGACGACGATCCATCGTCCGCCTGCAAGAACTTTTCACGATTCCCAAATGTTACACTACATAAAATACGACGATTACGTCAAGAAAAATTTCAGGTGTTGCAAAGATTGCAACATGTCAAACTGTGATTGAAATTCTAAACATGATAGCATCAGATGATACTATCATCATTTCGCTTTTTTGCGGCTGGATTTATGAATAATAAATACCGGCGTTCCAATATCGCATTGAGCATCAGGATATGAATCACCATATTTTCCGAACAGATTGTATAATTTGGGCTGTTTTTGATAGATCATCATAATCACCACATGAATCGGCGTTTCTTTGTCTGTCGGGTAATAGATCAGTTCATCGGGATACATTTCATTGATAGACGCTCTGCATGTTTCCAGATCGCAGGTCACGTAACTTCCACATTGCGCTTCATACACTGTTTCTGCGGGAAGTTCTTTCCCTGGCGGATAACTTGGGCGTTGCAGCAATTCAGGATATCCGAGGTCGAGGGAATCCCGGAATTGAATCGGATACAGATGTTTCCAATATTTGCTCTGCCCCAATTGCGCCTTGAAATCCTCCGCCCATTTCGTTTTATCGCCGAAACGCGGCTGCCACGCCTCATCGAACACCCGCCACGCGACATCTTCATGCCCGGAATAGATCAGATCGAGCATTTTCTCCCATAAGATCAACGGCGGGGCGTCTTTGAGGTATTCATTCTCGGCCTTCCGAATGTTTGAAATGCTTAACTGCAACATCTCTTCGGTGGGGGCGGAGCGATACATCAATTCTTCGGCAAGCGCATATTTATCCTGCTGCGCGTCATAGCGCAAGATGACTGTAGGAGGCGTCGGCCCGTTGCCCCACGTCATGTATTCTTTCCAATGACGAAATGCGTCATCGTACAGATTCACCTCGAACACGCCATCTCCATCCACATCTTCTAAGTCGCCGCAGTCCGAAAACGTGGCAATCTGCCGAAAGCATTCTCCGATTTCGAAAAGCGTCATATAGCAAACGCCGCCTCTGTTGTAGAGTTCTTTTTCAAAAATTGCGACATCGGGAATGCCGTCTCCGGTTAAATCTCTTCCTAATGGCAACGGATAGAGTTCGCCATTTTCATCGCGAGCCATTCCGCCTTCAACCGTCATATAGCTGATGTAATGTGCGCTTAAATAATTTTGATAAACGCGTTTATCTCGATGAAAAATTTCGACCCAACTCTCATTGGGAGCGCCGTCGGATGTCTCGCGAAACGTGTATTCGCCAATCACGATTTCCTGTTCTGCCCAGCTAACGCGGAGACAACTACAACATAGTATGACGAATATGAATTGTCGAATGTGTTTTCTGTTCACGTTTTTTCTGCCTCTATGCGTTGCACAAGCGCCGACTATGGCACATCCGCAGCGCCAAAATATGCTCGCACGGCCCTTTCAAGAGCTTGTTCTGCTGATAAAAATTACAGGTGCAGGAAGCGCGGGCAAGACGTTCGTCCGCATCAATCGAGAGGTCGGGCGCATACATGCGCTCTCCGTCTTTCACCGTGCCGAGCAGCGAGAGCGTTCCGTCGCTCATTGTCGGCGGATTCAGCGTGACGGCGTTGCGTTCGAGCAATGTCGCGGCGGCGGCTTCGCGTTCGTTCGCAAAGCGGAATTTCTCCACCGGCAGCACCTCGCGGCTCAGTTCGCGGATGCGATAGACCTGTTTGTTCAAATCGAAAATCGCGCGTCCGGCCTGCGTAAATGCCGACAACGCGCCAAGCACGGTTTTCCGTTCCAAATTCAGGCGGCTTGCCAGCGAATCAGCGTCTTCCCGCCAGTTCTGCCGCAATGCGAGATAGACGCGCTGCTGCGTCAGCGAATCCACATCGGCGCGAGGCGCAAGAAGATCGAAATTCCCTTGCCGCGACCAGTCGTTCGCCGTCCAGCCAGATAAGCCGAGCGTGAAGGTCATGTCGCCGAGATCGGCGAGATAAAACGACGGCATTCCCGTCCCCAACAGCGTCACGGTGAAACGCCGCGCAATCGGAATCAGGCGTTCCAGCATCATCAAACGCCGCCGCCCCCAGACGCGGACTTCGACGGCGTCGCTGCCGGTGTAAATCGAGCGGCGGCAGACGATTTCATGATTCCAGGGTTCGAACAGCACGCGCACCGGCTCGCCCGGCGTCAGGCGGTAGCGCAACGAGCGCGGACTCGCCTTCTCTTTGCGCCGTTTCAGCACGAACAAGAAATTGTGCATGTCCATCGGATGCAGGTCGAACCGAATCGCCGGAAGCGCCATCGCGGAACTAACTTGCAGGAAGCCGCGCACCCAGCTATCCGGCAGGTCGATCTTGACCTCTTTGTAATCGGCTTCGGCGGCGGTTTTCATCTCGAAGCCGGTCGGGTCTATGTTCAGCGAGGTCTCCTTGTATTCGCGAATTTTCTGGAATTCCTGATACAATTTCGAGGAATAATCAATGTTCGTCGTGCCGCATTCGAATTCGTTGATCTCCTTGAAGACGTTGTAATCGCAGCTTAAGCGGCCATACGACGACTCGTCGCGGCTGAAGCATTCGAAAAAGAGTTCGTCAGGATGCACCGTAATCACCGGGTCGAGGACGATCCACGCCTCGATGTCGCGCTTGTAGAGGTATTGAAAATATTCGCGCCGCGCCGTATAAAACGGATTCATGATCCGATCTTTGTCTTTGCGCAGGGCTTCCAGTTCGGCGCTGACCGCGTTGATGCGGGCGTTGACATCCGCCGATCCCGCCATCATTTCCGCGAGCCAGCGTTCTTCCTGCTCCGCCGCGCACGCTTTATAATCGGTTTTATCCTTCGGCTTGAAGCGCAAATCCGACACCACCACATCATGCAACGCCGACATCGCCTCGCGAAACGGCAGATGCTTGCCGAGCTTGCCGATAAAAAAGGTCGGTTCGCGAAAGACATCCGGCGCGAACGACATGCCGACTTCCCGCGCCGTGCTGGTCACGGCGGAACTCCCGTTGAATTTATAATTGAATTGCATAAGCAGGCTTTTGAACCCTGACAGGGTTTGAAACCCTGTCAGGGTTGCTCGTGTTAATCAGAGAAACTTTCCGATAACATCAATAAAAAAGGCGTACATCTCGAATAATCTAATTCATAAAAATTCACGCCAAGATTCAGGGCGCGATAATAGGCTTGCTGATGCTCTTTGTAATATTTTTCAGAAAGATGCAGCCAGTATTGTTCTCCCAATTTCGACGCAACAAACCATTTTTCCAACAGCCGCGCCGCGCGACCGTTTCCGTCGCTGAACGGGTGAATATGCGCGCAGCGCAGATGAATCAGCGCAGCAAAGTAGAGCGTTTCCGTGATTGAAAGCGGCGATTTCAAAAGTTTTGCAATCTCCTGAAAAAACAGGCGCATCTGATCTGGAACGAATTGCTCTTCAACCGCCAAATAGACCAGCCCCGATTCGCTGAACACGCCGATCCGTTCATTCCGGTAAACGCCCTGTTTCGATTCAATCAGCAGATGTTTCGACAAAATCGAATGCGTGGTCAAAAAATTCTTTTCGGTCAATTTGTGAGTTTTCGCGAAATGATACGCCTCGACCAAATCGTCAATTTCCGCCACTTCTTTTTGATTCGAGCGTGTTTCTTTCCGCAATTTCGCGTTCATGTACGAATTGACATTTAGCGTATTCCCCTCGATATTCGACGAGAATACCGCCGATACCTGCATCCGGTAGCCCACGTCGAATTCGTGCTGTTGCGCAGCAAACGCGCTGACGATCTGCTCGATGTTCGGATTGACGCCGCGTTCGTATTCAGCGTAACAAGGCTTTACATGTAATCGCATATTGCCATTATCTTTTTGGAACAAATTTCATGACCGAATAGTTATCCGTAATGGTT